>CAZTNW010000068.1:0-1060 GCA_964614945.1 uncultured bacterium | reverse complement strand
GTTATTTTCTAAACAATCGATAATAAGAGATTCAATTATGCTGCATATACTATCATCATTAATTGCTTTAAGGAAATCATCGCTGATTTCAGCATGTGATACTACTTCCAGTAACTGGCCAGGTCCACCAACACTGCTTAGAGAAATGAGATCATTTTCCTTGCCATTTAGAGGTATCAATTTCCAAAAAGAAGCACTTTTTAGATGAAAAAAAGGTGTGTATGGACGGTTTCTATCGTCATCGCACGCATATTTTGTAAACAATTCAGAGAATAGTTGTCTGAATTCATCATTATAATATATGCGAAATTCATTTTTGGGTTTGAATTTGAGCAACCGAATGGCAGCTAGTAATGCTATATGTTTATGAGGTTTATATTTTCCAAGTGAAAAGCCCAGATCTTGTATTTCTTTTACAAATGACAAGTAACTCATTCGATAACCTCCTTAAAGAAGTCACAAGGCCTTAAAGATTCCACAGTCCTATTTACAGATTCGAGTAATGATAATAATTTTGGGTTCTTATTCTGACCATGCACAAAATCAACCTGATTGCATTCAATATCCTCTGCCTTATCAATTAATTCAATCAATGAGATTCCTTCATTCCACAAATACCTTTTCCCTGTCTTTTCATTTGTTTTTTCCATTGCTGCGGCGGAATAAAAAAGATCAGGGTAGCGGCGATATAAGGAAATCCATTCCCGTTTAGTTTGATAAAAACAGAAATAGCAGCCTGAACGTGAGCGCCATTCATAGTAGTCGGGAAAGCCTATCCCAGAGTTTTCGAGAAGTATCTGTATGTCATTATACACCAAGCCATCGCTAACAAATGGGTGATTTTGCACCAATTTGTCATGGCATTTAGTGAAGCCCGTTCTTTCACGTTTTTCGTCTGCACGTAATCCAACATAGCTGTATACTATTGCATCTCCACATTCTTTTTGTAGCCATTTTGAATAAGGGATTAACTTTAGCACCTCAGTGCACCATCTGTTACGTGGCGATGGTAAATAGTATTGTTTTTGCTTAAGCCACCATTTAAAATCTTTCCTGTCCT
>CAZTNW010000067.1:0-1065 GCA_964614945.1 uncultured bacterium | reverse complement strand
GGTGACACAAAAAAAAGTGATTACGGGCTTGCAAAAGTCGATGAACTTCTCCGCTCATGCTATTACTCGCCGGATTTTGTCGCAACCGCCCTGGTCCCAGTGGGATATATGGATGTGCGGTCTTCGAACCAGGACGCTTTTGGACTGGGCGACATAAATCTCGGTGCCGGCTATTTCCTTCCGGTCAAACAGGTGGATATTCTCCCGATGCTGTTCGTCAAATTTCCGACGGGAGAATATGATTCTTCAAAATCGGTCAACATTGGATCGCACCAGTACGACATCCGACCAATGGTCTTCTTCTACAAGGCCTTTGGGGATTTCAGTGTGGATGCGGTCGCGAAATATTTCATTCGACTGAAAAACAGTACTGCCGATTTGTCGCCCGGAGACGAATTTCACCTGCAGGGTCTTCTGGGATACAATGTAACGGATCGATTCAAATTCGGACCTTCGGTCAGCTGGATGATCAGCAGGAACAAAAAGCAATATGGAGCGGAAGTTAACGACAGCGGGAGAGAAACGATCTCCGTGGGCGCGGACGTCTATTATCGCTTCTCAAAAATCAGCGTAACAGCGACATATCTTTATGATGCCCATGTCGAAAATTCAACGAAAGGGCACTTCTTCCAGATCAAAACCGTTTACCGTTTTTAGCTCCCATCAAATAATATTCTGTGTGAGACATATGTTTTAAAAGGCTTCCGACCGGGCATACGGGAGCCTCCGGGTGGATTTCGACTGATTCTGTGTCACGCTTTCCAGGAAATGGAAGAGGTCATCGGGACTGCTGTCATCCAAGCGCTTCTCATCATGGATCGCATTGAACCGGTCCAGTAGAGTCAGTGAATCGGCCAGACGGGTTTGACACCTTGCGGCTGGCGGCAGTAAAATCTTGTGGCCGGAATCAACTCGTGCAAGATTCACTGTCAAGCAAGATTATTTGAAGATCCATCACATTGGTGCCTGTGGGGCCTGTGATGAAGAGATCGCCCGTGGCTTTGAGGAAATTATAAGAGTCATTGTTTTTCAGGTATTCTTCCGGGACCATACCCAGGCTTTCCG
>CAZTNW010000066.1:0-1087 GCA_964614945.1 uncultured bacterium | reverse complement strand
GGGTGTAATGGCAAAAAATGTGTGCTGAAAGAGGTTAAAAGTTATATAAAAATGAAGACATAAAGGGTGATCATTCAAAGTAGTTTGAATAAGGGGTCAAAAAGATGAAAAAAAAGTTGTCCGTTATGCGGGTCGAGTAAGACGAAATTAAATGGTCTATATGCAAACGGACGTCAGAGATTTTACTGTAAAGAGTGCAGGCATTCTTATTCGATCCATAATAAAGGCGTGAAGAGGAGCAATGAATTTATTTGGTTTAAAGAATGGCTTTGTGAAGGTTACACCGTTAGTCAGTTATCAAGGATCAGTAAAAAGAGTGAAAGGAAAATAAGATTAATTATTGATGACTGGTTGAGTCATTCCCCGCGACTGTCTTATGATAACTTAGCCCGGTCAAAATATTTAGTATTTGACGGGTCATTTATTTGGAAGAGAAAAACAAGCACGGTTATTCTATTAGATGCGGAAACCAACAAGCTGGTTTATGGTTTATATGATTTTAAAGAGAATTCGTTTAGGGCGTTACTGGATCTTTTTCAGGGATTAAAGATGGCTGGCGTATCGCCCCGAAGCTGCACGGTAGACGGGCTTCCGGCGGTTATCAGGGCATTAGTCTGTGTTTGGCCGGACATCATTATTCAGCGGTGTTTATTTCATATTCAGCGACAAGGGTTGCAGTGGTGCAGAAGTTATCCCAAAACGACAGAGGCGAAGAAATTACGTTTATTATTTTTAGCCATGATGAATATTGGCACCTTTGCGGAAAGAGACAATTTTCTATTATCGGTAAAAGAATGGGAGGAGCATTACGGGTGTAAGATAAAAGAAAGACTGGAAAGAGGAAAAGTTTTTAGCGATCTCAAGAGAGCAAGGAGCATGCTTTTAAATGCTCTCCCCAATGCGTTTCATTATTTACAAGACGCCAGGATTGTAAAAACGACCAATCTTGCGGAAGGCTATTTCAGTTTTATGAAAACGCGTTATCGTGATCATCGAGGACTTTCTTCCCGAAAACGAAAAGCATTTTTCAACTGGTTCTTTTATCTGAAAAAATGAAAAACAGCACACATTTTTTGCCATTACACCC
>CAZTNW010000065.1:0-1195 GCA_964614945.1 uncultured bacterium | reverse complement strand
CTGTTATTGTTTCAGATTCATCGAAGCGCAGAAGCTGCTAGTTATCGGATCGGGTATAGAGTAGCTCTTCATCGATTTTGAGAAGGAAATCTCCAGAAAACTTTGCTTCACGAGTCCGTTCAAAATATTGCTGAGTGTGGAGTCGTGAATAGGCCCGAAGTTCGCTTCTATGTATTTTTTTATTTGAGAATACCTCTCCATACCGAACGCTACCGCTTTCAGGGCATAGCCGTAATTTATTGATCTGGCGAGCAAACTGTCGATTTCCTTTTTAACCAGCCCTTTCGCCATAACTCCGGCCCTTTCGAGAGCCGTCTCGAAATCAGGTCCGTTCTTGTAGACTTCATATCCAAAAATTGCGAGGTAGCCGACTACGCCATCGAGAGTTGTTATTACTTTTTCAAGATCGCTTTTGTTGAAGTTGACCCCGATCTCATCCAGTCCGGCTATCAGGAATTGCATGGATTCTTCGCGAGAGAACCTTTTAAGAGTGATTTCAGTGATGTAGCGTGCGTAGAGGGGTTCATCGGGGTCTTCTAGTTTGAGAAAGTCAAAGAGCAAGCCCACTTCCGAGCCTGTAAGAATGAAGATAATGTTCTTGAGATTATCGAAAGTATAGGCGAGCAAGTTGAGGAAATCCCTGCCGCCTTTGCCGTAAAATCTCAGGTTCTGTGCTTCATCCAGCGCCACGATAAATTTTACGCTTTTTCTTTCTAGAGTTGTATCGAGTTTCTTGAGCACTGAAGCGAGGTTCCTTTGTCTACGGCTCTTTTCGAAACTCAACTGCACGTCTCGTATTGTCATTGAAGAGATCGATTCCAGAAGTTTCCTGAACTTTCCAGTCTTTGTTTCCTTTTCGATAGAGTCGATCAGGGCATTATTGAATTCAACGGAATCGATAACATTGCCTCTGACGAAATGGCGGCAGTCGATAAAGGCTTTGAAGTTTTCGGTATCATTCAAAAAGACCTTTAGAAGTGAAGTTTTTCCAGTGCGTCTTAGGCCGTCGAGCACGATCAGTCGATCATTATCTGTGGCCCTTTTCAATTCATTCATTTCTCTTTCACGGTCAAAAAGTTCGCTCCGTTTTGTCTTCGGGCTGATGGAGAAAAACATAAGCTCGCCTCGCTTTGAACAATCGGGTGTGGTAACTCCACCCGGGTGGAGTAACTCCACCTACATCATAACACATTTC
>CAZTNW010000064.1:0-1197 GCA_964614945.1 uncultured bacterium | reverse complement strand
CAGGCAGAAAAAAGGATTGAAGCAGTTAAGAAGATAAAGTCTTTGGTATTTAAAGTTACCAACCAGCATGATTGGATAGACCAACAGGGCAAGCCATATCTGTGGGCATCAGGAGCAGAAAAGATTGCCCGTCTGTTCGGCATATCATGGCGCATATCTGAACCTGAATACGAATCCTTAGAGGGTGGGCATTATTCATATACCTACAAGGGTTATTTCACGCTTGGAGGGGCAACTATCGAAAGCGTAGGGGCAAGATCAAGCAAAGATGGTTTCTTTAAAAAGTACGGCAAGGAATCAAACGGAGAACGGAAAGAACTCCCACCGTCAGAAATAGATAAAACCGATGTTAAAAAAGCAGCATACACCAACCTTATCGGGAATGGTATTACGCGCCTTCTCGGTATCCGCAATCTCACCTGGGAAGAACTCGAGGCTGCCGGCATATCAAAGGGTAAATCTACGACGGTTGACTATGGGTCCTCAAAGACAGAACGGACAGGAAACATTAGTGAAGCACAAAGGAAGCGGTTCTATGCCATAGCAAAGAAAGCAGGATGGTCTGACGATGAAATTAAGGACTACCTCAAGACAATAGGCGTGGAATCCTCGAAAGACATTCCTACGGACAAATATGAAGATGCTTGCAAGTGGGCTGAGACAAGAGAGAGACAGCCAGGGGAGGACGGATAATGATAGTAGAGCGAGTAATAGACAACAAGGCCCGTGGAATAAAACAATGGCCCGTGAGATCAAACCGGGCCTCATCTCTCGGTCATCCCTGCACACGCTATCTTGTCTTTGAGCGTACCAAATGGAATGAGAAGGTTCTTCACGGACCTTCTCTCCAGATGATCTTTGATCTTGGCAATGACATTGAAGACCGGGTCCTCCGGGATCTGCACGATGCAGGGTTTGAAATATTTGAACAGCAACGATCGTTTGAGTGGAAAGAATACGATATAACCGGCCACATAGATGCTAAATTACAGATAGGCCAGACTATTTATCCTCTTGAGATCAAGTCAATGTCTCCGTTTGTTTTTGAAAAGATCAACACGGTACAGGATATGCTCAACCACAAGTATCATTATGTCCGGTCTTATCCCTCACAGATGACATTATACTTGCTCATGGACAACAAAGAGGCAGGATTTTTTATTCTCAAAAACAAATCCACCGGCGCCATGAAAGAGA
>CAZTNW010000063.1:0-1199 GCA_964614945.1 uncultured bacterium | reverse complement strand
ACAGAGCAGGAACTTATTAAAGGTAGTGCAGGTCGACATGAGACGTTTACACCGCGATATGGTTGGCTGAAAAAGGGATACGACCGATGTCTTGCCAATCCACACGTTTTCAACGATGAAAACGCTATAGAACAACTGGGTGTGGGTAAGAATATGGTTCGTTCAATCCGCTTTTGGTGTCTCCTTTTTCGTCTATTGGAGAATGATGAAAATCCGGGTTGTTTAAAGCCCTCTGATTTTGGGAAACAATTATTGGATACAGAAAACGGATGGGACCCTTATTTAGAAGATCCCACAAGCCTCTGGTTGTTACATTGGCAGATATTTCGCGCCCCTTTTATGGCTGTTTCTTGGAATCTGGCCTTCTCGTACATCATGTTGCAAACGTTCACAGCACGTGAACTAACCAATGCCATCGATGCTAAAGCCAGAGAAATCGAGGGACTGTGCAATATCGCTAAAAGCTCTTTTGAAAAAGATGTTTCATGCATTCTGCGAATGTATGTGCCTGACAACCGTGAGCAAGTAGAAATTCGCTGCCCTTTTACGGATCTTGGATTGATTGTGCCGGCAATTGAATCGCCCGAAAAAGATCGATACCGCTATTCATCTATGCCTAAACCAAATTTACCTGATTTAGTCTTTATGGCCGCTGTATTTGATTATACGTCGCAATGGTATCCAGGTCAAAACAGTTTGCCACTTTCGCACATAACATTTGGTCCCATGTCGCCAGGTATGGCATTCCGGCTTTCGGAGTCCGAATGCGGGCAAAGGATAGAAAGCGTGTGTCGCCAAATTCATGGTGTCACATTTACGGAAACAAATGGCATCCGTCAGGTGCAATTTGTCAGAACGCCTGACGAATTAAATAAGGAATGCCTGGTGAAGTACTATGGAGGTAAGAGATGAAGCATCTTGATCTTTTACAATTAATAAAAATTGATCGATCGGTTGCCCGTTCCGTCAATCTTGACCGAGATGCCGATGATACATCTCTTTTGAATCGTTTCCAGATTACACCCGTAGCATGCAGCACATTATGCCGACTTGCCGATGCGATCGAAGGCGAATCCATCAATGCATGGTCCCTTACTGGTCCCTATGGCACAGGCAAAAGTGCGTTTTGTAATTTTCTGATTGCGCTTTCATGTGCCGATCAAACGACGCGCAACCTATGTTATAAAAAGCTTCAAAAA
>CAZTNW010000062.1:0-1214 GCA_964614945.1 uncultured bacterium | reverse complement strand
GAATAAAAATGGCCAAACAGAAGTTTGAAAGGACCAAGCCCCACCTCAACGTGGGCACTATCGGCCACATCGACCACGGCAAGACCACCCTCACCTCCGCCATCACCCGTTGCCTGGCCGCTTCCGGTACAGGAACCAAGCCCCTCGATTTCTACGACATCGATCGTGCTCCCGAGGAGAAGGCCCGCGGTATCACCATCAACATCTACCACGCCGAGTACGAGACCCCCAACCGCCATTATGCCCACATTGACTGTCCCGGCCACGCCGACTACATCAAGAACATGATCACCGGCGCCGCCCAGATGGACGGAGCAATCCTCGTCGTCTCCGCCGCCGACGGCCCGATGCCCCAGACCCGTGAGCATGTCCTCCTCGCCCGTCAGGTGAACGTCCCCGCCCTCGTCGTCTTCCTCAACAAGGTGGACATGGTGGATGATCCCGATCTGCTCGACCTGGTCGAGTTGGAGGTGCGCGAGCTCCTGAAGAAGTACCAGTTTCCCGGCGAGGAGATCCCCGTGGTCCGCGGCTCCGCCCTCAAGGCGATGGAATGCGGCTGCGGCAAGAGCGACTGCCCCGCCTGTTCCCCCATCCTCAAGCTGATGGAGGAGGTGGACAGGTACATCCCCCTGCCCGAGCGTCCAGTCGAAAAACCCTTCCTGATGCCGATCGAGGACATCTTCACTATCTCCGGCCGTGGCACCGTCGTCACCGGCAGGATCGAGCGCGGGATGGTCAAGTTAGGGGAGGAGATGGAGCTGATCGGCCTCTCCCACGAGCGCAAGAAGACCGTGATCACCGGAGTGGAGATGTTCCGCAAGCTCCTCGATGAGGGTCAGGCCGGCGATAATGTCGGCCTCCTCCTGCGCGGCATCGACAAGCAGGAGGTGGAGCGCGGGATGGTGGTGGCCAAGCCCGCCTCGGTCAACCCCCACACCAAGTTCCGCTCCGAGGTCTACATCCTCTCCAAGGAGGAGGGTGGACGTCACTCCTCCTTCTTTACCGGTTACCGACCCCAGTTCTACTTCCGCACGACCGACGTCACCGGCGCCGTCAAGCTTCCGGAAGGAGTGGAGATGGCCCTGCCCGGGGATACGGTGAACATGGAGGTCGCCCTCATCTACCCCATCGCCATGGAGGAGGGCCTCCGTTTCGCCATCCGCGAAGGTGGCCGGACCATTGGTGCGGGTGTGGTGACGAAGATTATAGAGTGA
>CAZTNW010000061.1:0-1228 GCA_964614945.1 uncultured bacterium | reverse complement strand
ATGGGCGTTGAGTGACTTCTCCACATTATTCATTCTCAAATGCTGCTCCTTCGGGCTTCCCGTATGGTCATTGATGGGGAAAAGGTATTCCCCAGGCTGCGACATATACCATTTAAGCAGGGCATTTACAACAATGTTTCCCGTAAGGGCAATAGGGACAGGCTGATTGGTCTTTTGGCGGTATACGTCTTTGAAAACGTAAACCGTTTCGTGATGCTCTTTCTTTATTGTGAGTTGGTCTTTGCGAAGATTGGACATATCCACGAAGGCGAGGCCTCCGAAATGGTATCCGAGGACATACATCGCCAATGCAAATTCATCGGTTTTCACATCGGAAAACTTGGAGAGGTCGTTGCGCTGTTGCATTACTTTGTCGAAAAGCATGTCCTCAATGTTATAGAAATCCTCCTTTGAGATTGCCTTTTTCGTTATCTCCGTACGATATGCGACACGATAGTTGAAGGTGTCGAAGGGGTATAGGTTTGCCAAAACAAGCCCTTCCTTTATTGCATAATGCCATACAGAGCCAATGCTGGACAAATAATTGAATATTGTCCCGTTTTTCAGTCCCTTCCGTTGCAGGTATTTGCCAAAAGAGCGGCATTTGTCGGCATTCAATATCGTAATATCGAAGTCCTTTACTCCAAGAAAATCGCAGATGGCGTTGTATGCCACGTCGTAAGTTTTGCTAGTCCCGTATGAGGAAGCACGTTTGATTTGAATTTCATCCTTTAATGTACGGTAATCGAGAGTTGATTTCTTTGCGGAATGATGCACGAAGAGGTCTTTGGCGGATTCGAGGTTTCCATGCATTTCGAGTTCCACTTTGCGTTGCATTATTTCGTTATACATTCTCTGAATGGTAATGTTGAGTTGTTGTGCATTGGGATAGGTCGGCTTGATAGTCGAGGTCTTTTCCGCCCATGCACTCTTCGGAATGGCGATGCCAGTACGTCTTTCTGCCCGTCCATTCCATTGGGCACGGATAACGATGGGGTATAATCCCTGTTTGTTGGGCTGCTCCAACATCATAATTCTTAATGTGGCCGTGTTAGTTTTCATATTGGATAATACCTTTATTTAATCATTCTCTTATATATAATGAAAAAATGCTTTTATTTAAGGCATTATCGTATTAAAAATGACTTTCTTAAAGAGAAAAAAACGGCAATAACGAATTGATTTTAACGAGGTTTCATCAGCTTTTTATAATTGTACCAAAAATAAT
>CAZTNW010000060.1:0-1274 GCA_964614945.1 uncultured bacterium | reverse complement strand
TCGACCTTTTATAATGCGGTGTGAAATCTATTGCTCTTGTGACGGCATAAGTGCTTAATTCTTGTAACCACCTTCCTTCTGGCATCAAGAAATCAAGACATAGATCCACACGACTCAGCTTTGTTTCAATTATGTGTCCCCCATTTGCTTCAATAATACTAAGGGCAATTTTTAAAACATCATCTACACCTAATCGCCATAATGCTTCTGATCTAAATTCAATCATTGCATTTGGTCTTGAATTAGGTGCTATTGAATTTGCTATTCTATAAGTAAAGTCAGAGCAACTTAGTATCCATGAAAAGCCCTTTGTGCCATGAGGCTTTATATTGAAAGGATATATTTCTTCATGATTGAAATGTTTAATGTTTCCAGGAAAATCAGCACTTAATTCTGCTGCCTTGTTTTTGTATTCTTCAAGGACAACAAAAAAAGATTCATCTATCCACTCGATACTCATTGATATTACTAAAGAATCTATCCCTGATGCTAATATATTTTTCACGTTTGCGGGGTGCCTGATAGTCATTTGGCACCCCCTTGAGATGAATCATCTACAAAACTAAATGACAGCTGTGAAATAGGTTGCTTGCCCTGAAAAAAAATCTCTTTTGTCGATTTTTTTTCAGTTGCACAGTGAAATATTTCGCTTAGTCTCTTTCTTGAACCGTCAGGTCTTAATATTTCCGCTTCTGGAAATTGCTGATGAATAGTCTTTAATATTCTAAATTCGTTTAAATCATTTTTTAACATATAAAAAGCCCTCTGAGATTGTTCCAGAAGGCTTTTATTGACACAGTTGGATATGATGCTATACTTCCATCAGATCACTTCTGGTGCATGACGCCGCAACGCTAATTGCCTATCTGGAATGTGATTTAGAAAGTCCGGCTATGCTCCAACATGGCTGGGCTTTCGTTTAAGTAAATCTATTTGTCCATTTTTAATTCACCTTTTTTATCTAAGTATATTTTACCCTTCAAAGCTGCCTCTTTTACTTTTGTGATAATTTCCTTGCTAAATGTAACCGCCGAAAAGATTCCCGTCTTGTCAATCATTTCAGCGTCGTCTAGTCCTTGTATCATGAAAGTTCGCATCATTTGACTTCTGGAATGCCCCAGCTTGTTTGCTAAACGATCAATCCTCTCAATAATATCGTCTTCGAGCTGAAGCGTATATTGTTTCTTGAGTCTTGTCATCGTAAATCCTCCCATAGAATATATTTGAATGTAATATACATTCACATAATTATATTGTCAAGAATTATTTTTAAT
>CAZTNW010000059.1:0-1316 GCA_964614945.1 uncultured bacterium | reverse complement strand
GGTGCTCCCTGCCGGTCGCACTCTCGCCCCGGAGGTCAACCGGCCGGCCTGTATCATCAACGATAACATCGGATCTTTCCAGGAAAAATGAACAATTGCCCATTTTCCTGCCTTTTGCCACCCGGATTTTATATATAAGTTCTGCAAAATAACCCATGAAGAAGGTATGAAGAGAAACAAGCAGGTCAATGCTATTCTTTACGCCATTGAAGAGTATCCGGAAATAGGCCGGACGAAGCTGATGAAGTTTGTCTTTTTCGTTGATCTCATCATCTTCAATCGTTGGGGAAAAACTCTCCTCGAGGATGAATACATCCGCATGCCGTTCGGCCCCGTTCCCCCTGTCGCATTTGCCCTCACTTCTTGTTCGAATGAGTTCATCGAGGTCATCAGGATCCATCCATCACACAATGTCGTACACTACCGCTTCGAACCATTAAAGCACGCCGACCGGAGTTTGTTTACAGGGGAGGAGAAAGGGATCTTCCATGAGGTTCTCGAAGTCCTGCGGAAAAACTCTGCGACTGCAATAAGTGCGCTCTCACACCAGTTCCGACTCTGGCGCGAAGTGGACACCGGCTACACCATCCCCCTCGATCTCTTCCAGTTATGCGAGGATGACCTTGAGGAGACCGAATCCGGTCCCTTTATGGCCGATGAAGAGGCATCAGATATGGCTATGGAATGTGGCATACAGGAACCAAGAATGCAGAAAAGACAGGACATCCTCCTCATGAGCGAGGCATCGCTTGCAAAAGACTGGCTGCGACCTGAGGAGGACGAGGCGTGGGCAGACCTGTAAAGGGAGATGTTGTAAGCGTATTATTTCCTTTTTCCGACCTTTCCGGGTCAAAAAAACGACCCGCCCTTGTCATTGCCGCCTTGAGAGGCGATGATTTCATCCTGTGCCAGATTACGAGCAGCTCATATGGCGATCCCTATTCTATTCCTCTTCCGTCAAGTGATTTTGTCCATGGATCACTGCATAAGGAGAGTTTCATACGGCCAAACAAGATATTCACGGCCGAGTATTCTATTGTTGATAAAATTATGGGACATCTCTCGCCTGGAAAGGTCAACGAGGTCGTCACCGCGATACACGGATTGTTGACTCAATCGTAACAGCTCGGCAAGAGAGTTATAAATTGCCTGCACTCGCAGGAATTCTCCTGTTTGTTATGTAGTGGTATAGACCGACAGGGCCCCCATCCCCATTACTGCCTCTCCCCTGGGAGAGGAGGAGCCCGGCCTGAAGGGTGCGGAGAGAGGGGGATACTTGCCTATCCCCCGGCGTGACGCGAGGGCGGAGGAGTGGG
>CAZTNW010000058.1:0-1321 GCA_964614945.1 uncultured bacterium | reverse complement strand
CCTATTGCCTCATTAATAAATGTTACCGAAAGAAGAGCGTGGATAGTAAACGTTGCCTCACAAAAGATGTTACCGAAGTCTGGTAATCTTTTTGAGTTTCATTTGCATGATATTGTTTAGTTCAAAAGGGTTCAGGTTTTCAAGTTGTTTTGTGAGAGCGTCTTTTGTGGTTTGAGGAATATATTCCGAGTTTATCATTCGTTGATAAGGTGTTTTGGGGGAGTCGTGCTTTTTAATGGTTTTCGATCCGATGCGTTCTTTTTCAATGAGTTTGACCGAGGGGAGAAAGAAGTTGTGGAAGAGACGCCATTCGTTGCGGTAGAGATTGTTCATGAGCGGGACCACTTTGGGATTATCTAATCTTTGATAGCCAAGCCACTGCCGGACATGCGTCCAGTTTTTTTGTTCAATGTGGGCGTTGTCGTTTTTATGATAAGCTCTGCTGCGGGTAAAATTTATGGGATGTTTACGGTCCTGAAAATGACGTAGGAGATGGTAATTGAGGAACTCACTGCCATTGTCGGAATCAAAGCCCAAGAGGGGAAACGGGAGCATTTTTTCGACATCTTTGATTTGTTCCAGAACGCCTTTTTCTCCTTTGCCCCAGACGGCCCTTTGTTCCGTCCATCCTGTGGCAATATCGGTAAAGTCAACCGTATAGGCAAACATTCCTAAAAGAGAATCACCGCAATGGGCAACCGTGTCGGCTTCCAGATACCCTGGGCGGAATGTCTCCCACTGGTTGGTGTTGATAGGGATTTGCTTTCGCAGCAGCGTTCCCGGTTTGGTTGTAGATTTTCCTCTTCCTCGATACTGTATACGGGCTGGTTTGAGAAGCCGGTCAATCGTGGCCGGTGATATCGTCAAAAGAGCATGGGTCACATCTTTTGCCAGTTGGCCGTAATGTTCACTGTATTTGGGCAGCCACAGGGGTAAAATGGCTTTGAGTCTTTTGGAACAGGGAAGATTGGCCGCGAGCCAGATCTGTTTCAGCGGCCGGATAATGGCCTCTTTATTGTAAACAGAAGGCTTTCCTCTTTTCTTAGCCTTTGGCTTTGTAAACCGTTTATGCCCTCTTAACCGCCGGATCGCATGTTTCCGGTGGCAACCACAAACAGCGCAACATTCACTAATGATAACCGTTTTTTCTTTACGAGATGCTTCTTTATACCGCTTATAAAGAACTTCAAAATACTCTTCCTTCGCCTGAGGACTCATCGTTCAACCTCCGTTTCCGAACTTATCTTCGGTAACATCGGTTTATGAGTCAACGTATCCTCTTTACAATGCCCTTCGGTAACATTTTATTTGAGGCAATTCG
>CAZTNW010000057.1:0-1339 GCA_964614945.1 uncultured bacterium | reverse complement strand
ACCAGCTCCCTGGCTGTTCCACCAAAGAAATGGAAGGCATTGAGAAGACAGCGATGAAGGGTCTCTTGACGCTGGGAATGGGTGAACTCGAGGTAAAGCAGGCGGCTGTAGCACTCGATAACGGCCATGCAGTAGAGCTTCCGTTTGGTTTTGCCGTATTCCAGAGCGCCGAAGTGTCCCCAGTCAATTTGAAACTGCTCTCCCGGGCGGGATTCAAAGCGGATGAAAGGACGTCGGTTCTGATGCTGCTTACGGACCGTTTGCAGGTACTGGTTCAGAATGGACTTGCCGCCATCGAAGCCGAGAGGAGTAAGGCGCTGACGAATCACCTGGCCGCTGACCGTGGCATCCATATCGAGCATCCTGCCGATTTCCTCTTTGAAAGGGTCAATCTTGCTGGCTCTCTTTATGGTGGGTTTGCCCGGGTTGGGATTCTCAAGATATTTGAGGACGGTCTTTCGAGCGACCTTAAGGTTTCTGGCGATGGCTCTCAGGGAGAGCCCCAACCCTTTCATGCGATGGATTTCGAAGATGGTCCGCTGCTCGATCATGGCTTGCCTCCGAAGGCCCTGGCAAAGATATCGTAGATTGCTGCCGGGTGGTCTCTTTTCGAGTCCGCTTGGGATTTGGGGAGCTCCTGAACGCTGATCACCGGTTGCCCGGGCAGGGAGAGCACCTGGAAAAGCTGCCCGTTAAAGGCGATGAGGTCCTTTTCCAAGAGCCGATTCCTGGCCTCAAGATAATCTTCCAGGGTAATCCGAAGGAGCGAGCAGATTTTGTCGTAACCATAGAAAGAGAGCCCGTAACGGTCAGCCGCCAGCACCAGAAAGAAATAAAGGAGCATCTCATGATGGTTGAGGCTCACCAGAAAACCGTCCCGGAGGAACCGGTGTTCGATAAAAGCAAAACTTCCGCTGATCTTCCGGACGCGCTCATGACACAGGATCATTTTGTTGATCATGATCTTTTACCTCCTTTCGGGGACAGTGTAGGAGGAGCAGGAAGACAGGTCCATTGAGTCCTCTTTTGCAACGCTGGGGGTTACTCTTCAAGCACTCGAAATCAAAAGGACTTTTTGTGCCGACGCGTCCATCTTTGCAACTGCTTCAACCGTGACTGGGATCAGGTAGTAAGTGCCTGTCTTTATTTTGGAATGCAGCTCTAACGCGTCCATCTTTGCAATCCGCCTGCGGCGACGGGATCTTCGGACTTTCTGCAGGGCGCGGTTTCGAATGCCGTATTCTGGGTGGCGCGCCCTCCACCTCTGCCAGTAGTCGGGATTGCGAGCACTCCAGCTCTTCTGGCACTCCCTTTGGTTGGCCTTGTAGTCGAGATCGGT
>CAZTNW010000056.1:0-1382 GCA_964614945.1 uncultured bacterium | reverse complement strand
TGTGTATTTAAGACAAAGGAGGATTATGACACCTGGTTGGGCGATGCGAAATATATGCCCGACAAGATAAAGAAGGTGACCTTACATTGACCATCCTGGAGTTTAACGATGTGGCTCTACACCAAATTCGGCTGCTTCTCGATCGTTCACAAACCGCCCTGCAAGAAGGACGAACTGCTCATCAGGACCAAGCGAAGGCGATTATCATATTAATTGCACTTTTTGTAGAAAGGCATCTTATGACCTTATATCAAGGATTCTCCATACGCCGTTCTCCTCAATAATTTCATATCCCATTTTCTCTCTGCGATGCTTTATAAAGCCCATGAAATCTGATCTGTGATAAGTTTTTTTTGTTAGCATTTTGTTAACCTCTTTGAGTGCCTGCTCCATGGTCACACCTTGAATCATCATAAATTCCATGAGCTCAGTAGAAGTATTCGGTTTCTGATTACTCCGTGATCTCTCAACGAGGTCATAGTATCGTTTGCTTTTCTCTCCCGGTCTATTTGAAGCGGGCTTAGGCACAGGAATCAGATCAGCCAATTTATTATTTGATGCAGGTTCCAATTTTTGCCGAAATGCAGCCCTCGTCTCGGGTAACGCAGCCCCATCCTTTGAGGCTGTTTTGATCATTTTGCCTCGTTGGTGGTTCCAGATTGCCGCATCTAGTCTGAAGGCATCTCTCTTAGTTCCCTTCGCAATCCTAGTCAAGGCCGATACCGCCTCATCAGGGGACACAGATCGCCCGATGCTGTCTTCAATGAAGCTTAGGACACGAACGTCAGGTTTGACGGTATCTACCCCAAGCCGCAATTCTAACCATTTAAATATCACAGGTCCGATGCTGTGATATTTAGTCCGAAATCGCCCTTCAACATCTCGATGATAATCCGCATTATGCACCCATTTTTTTAGACTCTCGTGATCTCTAATCCCTCTCTTCTCGAAACCCTCAACGATCTTTCTGAGGAACTCGGCTCTTGACCAGAAATCGTAATCCCAAAGTTCTCTTGCAAGTGCTAGATTTCCCTCATATGTGTTCGGGAAAGAATCTATTAGTTCTTTCAACTGATTATGACTGGTTATTTCGCCGTGCTTTCTAAAAAAATATTCTGTGGCTTTTTGTACTGGAACCTCTTTCATCTGAAAATCGATGACTGTGTTGATTAGATTTCTGATGTAATCATCGCATCTGTAGTCAGGGCCATCTTTTAAAGTATTGCATTTCTGCTTGAGACGACTGTATTCAGAATCGGATAGTGCCATTTGAACCTCCCTTCTGTTGTTAACAGACTCTAAGTTCGCCTTCATCAAACGCGGGGTATGGACTGCACCCCTTGAGTTGGACAAAATGTGTTAGAGTACCGGGCAGGACCCCA
>CAZTNW010000055.1:0-1396 GCA_964614945.1 uncultured bacterium | reverse complement strand
GCCAGTTGCCAGAATTCACGACCGTACTTTGTCGTGTTATAATTTCCAGCTCCTTCAAGAGTCATGGAGGAAGTATCATAACCAACTGAAACCCCATCCACTCCTTTACTTGACATAACACCTCCAACCCCACGGCCCGGAGCTACTCCTGAATCACCAGCAGCCATATCAGCAGAACCAAGTGTGATGTTATGGGCAACGTAAAGCCATAATCCATGTGTCAGTAAATCACCCCATCGGGTTTCATTGAGAAGCAATAATCCTGCCGATGACCAGAAAGTTATCATGGCATCTGGATATCTTACTTCGTCCGCAAATTCTGGGAACGCAAGCCTGAATGCTGATATGTCCATTGTTATGCTCATGGCTTATCCTTTTTTAGCTCTTCTCTTGATACTTACTTCTTCCTTTTTTGCCTTTGCCTGTTTTACAACCACGACCTTTTTATCCCCGACCTCATCAGGCAGAACCGTACCGACAGGTGACAGGATGGAATGGGTGGCAAACACCACAGGATCTTTTTCCGGTACTGCTATCGGCTTTTCATCCTCTTTCTGCTTTGCAAGTTTTTTCTCTTCGGCGATCTGCTCAAGAGATTTGAACTTATATTTTTTTCTGTTCACAGGAACGATGATCTTGCTCTCCACCAATCCCTTGACAAACCAATGCTCCAGTAGTGAATCATCAATCTGATTGATTCCAGGACGTAGATCAACAACCCTTGATTTGTCACTCGGAATTGCCACAGGTCTTTTCACATCCACTTCGATCAACATAATAAAATCTCCTTCTCTTTTTTTTTAGTTACTCACTGCCAAATAAATTTGCTGTCCTCTTGGATACTTCTTTCCTTTTCGAGCTTCACTAATTTTTCTTGCTCTCTCTTCAGGATTAGAAAATACCATTTGCTTGCCTTTGCCCAATCTATTTCTTTCGGATAAATCAGGTCGTTTCTTTCCTTTCATCGGATTGACGTAATCAGTGACTGAGGACATCTTCAATCCTTTATTCCAAACTACATCTGTTCTTTTTACTCCTGTTTTTGCCTTACTGATCTTTTGTTTTTGCTCTTCAGAAATCACTCTACCTTTGCGAGAATCACTCATTTTCTTTCTCATCTTTGGAGATGAAAAAGTCTTTTTCAGAGTTTCACTTGTTTTCCTTTTTGAATCTTCGGTATGTTTTCTTCCAGTAAATCCTTTGGTGACAATATGTTTCTTCTTTAAGGTTCTAGAAATTTTCTTCCTTACAACCTTTGAAGGATTTATCAAACCATCACCACCATCAGTAAGATTGTATCCATTAGGTGCTTTACAATTGTAGTGCTGAATCCAGTATCGTTCCTTTTCACAGAGAATTTCTCTGGATTCAGCACTATCAATGACGGACACTGCAA
>CAZTNW010000054.1:0-1404 GCA_964614945.1 uncultured bacterium | reverse complement strand
GCCATCCCGAAGTTCTCTTTGGGCAGGAGTGACGTCGAAGATTTCATGGACGAGCTTCGTGGATTTCACGAGCAGTTTCGGGATTGTTTTATGAGGAGTGAACCCAGAGAGAATTTCCTTCTCTACATGGCTGGTCAGTTTAGCCCGCTGGAGAGGAAATCGATCGAACCCATAGCGCTTCAGGTAGAGGATGGAAACGTTCGAGCGATGCAGCGTTTTGTAAGTGACGTAGTCTGGGACGAAAAGTCCATGCTTCGAGTGTACCATACCCTTGTCAATGAAGATCTGGGAGATCCTGAAGGGATCTTGATCTTTGACGAATCGGGATTTGCAAAGAAAGGTGATGACTCGGTTGGAGTTTCCAGGCAATACTGCGGGAACATCGGAAAGGTTGACAACTGCCAGGTGGGAGTCTTCGCCGCCTATGCCTCTCGCCATGGCTATGCTTTCTTGGACAAGCGTCTCTATGTTCCGGAGAAATGGTTTGATGATAGTTATCAGCCTCGGCGTGAGAAATGTAAGGTGCCTGAGGACTTGAGTTTCAAGACCAAACCGCAGTTGGCAGCTGAAATGTATCGCGGTCTACGGACCGAAGAGATCCTCCCGTTCAAGTACGTTGTTGCTGATTCGATATATGGCACCAACCCCGAATTCATTGGTGCCGTCGAAGAAAAAGTCGGCACTACCTATTTTGTGTCAATGCCATCCGACACCCGGTGCTGGCTCCAAAGACCTTCTACTGAGGAGAGGCAGGTTCGCGGGAAGGGAGGCAGTAGAGTCAAATCGGTCGTTCCTGAAACCGAGAAAAAGCCCGTCGACTTCGCAACATTGGCCGGTAACATAAATTCCTTCTTCTGGTATCGGCGCAAGGTTTCCGAGGGAACCAAAGGACCCATAGAATATGAATTTACGAAGCGACGTGTCACCTTGTGCAAAGAGGGACTCCCAAGCAAGACGGTCTGGTTGCTTATGAAAAGAACACTGGGCGCCGAACGGAAGTACACTTACTATATTAGTAACGCCCCGGTCAGTGCCGGGTTGGGACTCTTTGTGTGGCTCAGCGGCGTTCGCTGGGCCATTGAGCAGTGTTTTGAAGAAGCTAAAGACGAACTCGGTATGGATCATTATGAGGTGAGGAAATTTCCTGGATGGAACCATCACATGCTGACTTGCATGCTGGCTCATTTCTTCCTCTGGCACCTGAATGTCAGGTTGGGGGAAAAAAGCACCGTCCATTACTCTATCGCAGCTTAGGATGTTGATCCAGGGCGTTTTGCCCCTGAGAGTTTTCACCATTGAAGAGCTGCTGGCAATGGTTCAGTGGGTTCAGATGAAAAACCATCGTGCCTATGTTTCTCACGCAAAGAAGAAATTGGGTCTCAGAGCGTAAATGTCGTTGTAGGG
>CAZTNW010000053.1:0-1434 GCA_964614945.1 uncultured bacterium | reverse complement strand
GCGTCCTTGAGTTACTGGAGATGGAGGTTGGGGGCTAGTCTGTCACTATACCCTTTCACTTTCCTTCACCCTCCACAATCCTGATCTCCTCCTCCGTTAGCCCGTACAGCTCATAGACCAGGGCATCGATCTGCTTATCGGTTGCCTCAATCTGCCTTTCGATTAGGTTCTTCTCATGGTCGGTCTTCACATCGGCCTTCTGCTTGTGGAGGGCAAGCATCCGCTCGACCAGAGTGCCCATCTTATCGTGGCGAGCTTTGTCGTTGGGATCGGAGAAGTCGATATTACGGATGGGGATTTTTTGTAAATAGGATTTATTCATATCGTCAGCAAGATAGTTAATGCAATAATAATTCATAAGGTAAGAATTGAGAAGACCCAAAAGATATTTCAACAGATTATCATTATTTTCTGACGAAACAATCATTTGTAGCGTTTTCATTCCGGCAGAATTGCTTCGTTCATCATAAGTGCAGACAAGTCTTTGTCTCCACCTCATTTTTTGAATTCTGATTATCCAAATCTTATGATAACTGTAAAAATTCTTGATTTTATTCGCATCCAAAGATTTTTTCATAACTTTTATTCCGGGTTGGAGGGAGTATCGGTCTACATCCCTAGGAATAACCATCATAAAATCCCCATCCGATTTTTCCTCCAATAAAAATTTACTGCCCTCTTCGCCTCTTGATATTTTATAAAAAGTGCTTAATTCACCGAGTTTCGGCATTTTTTCGATTTTTTGGATAATCTGTTGATCTTCTTCTGTGGACAAATAACCAATAATTTTAAAAGGCCGATTTTTCCAAATATTTTGAGCTACAATTGAATTATTATCCCATTTTTCACTTCCAAATCGTTCAAGTCTTTCCTCAGTTGACACTATGAAACGACTAATCTTTTTGTGTGAAATCTTTTGATTGTCATCTGGTTTTTGTTTCTGGACGATGAAAACTAATCCCCAAGTATCCCTTACTTTTGAAAAAACCGGTCCAGTTTCTATCAATTCTTTAATGATGTAATCTTGCAGTAATAAGGATCTTAACGGATAATGATCATCTTTTCTTAAAAATGTATCAGGAGTAATGTAACCGAGAATACCTTTTTCTTTCAATTTTTTCAATCCAGATTCGATGAACAGAGCATACGAATCTAAATTCCTCCCAGTAGCAATTTTAAAGTGAGTTCGAATGTAATTTTGTTCATAAAGGGAGAATTCTGCCCCCCATGGTGGATTCCCAATCACTGCATCGAACCCACCTTTTTGTATAATCTCTAAAAATTCCCGGTCCCAATCGAAGGCGTTGATTCTTTTCACTACTTCTGGTTCATCAAGGGTCGCCTGAACATCAGCATAGATGTCGGTCCCGATAAGTGAATTCCCGCACTTGATGTTCAGATGCAGGCTTGGCAATGCCCGCTCTTCGAAGAGCT
>CAZTNW010000052.1:0-1450 GCA_964614945.1 uncultured bacterium | reverse complement strand
GATAACTATGAAGCCGGACACAAGACTTCCAACATTCTTGAAGGCCTTCAGTCAACCAACAGGGGAGCTGGTGTTGTTGTACGTGGAACACCTTCTGGTAAAGCAAGAAGGCACAATCTACATCACATGCTTTTCTTAAGTGGCGTTGCACCAGCCAGCAAAAGTTCTGGTGCTTCTGACAGCAGAACAGTTCAGTTTGGCCTTAATAGATTTACAGATCGATCTATTCAAAGCATACCCGAAAAGAAGGCGGAACTTCTTCTGGCAAAGCTGTTGGCTTCAATGCTGAGGAACTGGCAGGTGATAGATGAAAATGCTAACAAGTACGTGGACAAATACAATAAAAGAGAAGCCGAAAACATCGCATATGCCATGGCCATTCAAGAAATCATTTCAGAAAAGGAAGTTGATGAACTTCCTAAATTTGTTGAAGAGAGAGAAATCATCAACGATGAAGAGAACTTATTAACCGCTATTCTCACATCTAATGTTATTGCTGATGGTGAATCAGAAAAGGAAGTGCATAAAAGACCTGTTTATGAAATTCTATCTTATGGTGGAAGCATTGAAGCAAAAGGTGTGAAGGTAGTTACTAAGAAAGACAAAAGCCAATACATCAGCATCTATCCACCATTGGTAAAGCGTTATATGCTGCAGGATATGCAAGAGTACAGAGGCTATCATCACAAAAACATCGAAGACATGCTTCTAAACATTGTTGGAGCGAAAAAGGAATACCAGAAGATAGACAAATCTACGAAATACACAGTGCTTATTCCTTATAGTTATCTAGAACCTTTTCTGAGAGATGATTACAGTGAATAGTGAGTGTAAGTCACAACAGATGCACCTCTTAAACATTTTTACAACCAATACAACCGGATACAACTGCTATACAACCGCTATAATTAGCTATTTATCAGTATTATATATATATATATATAGTAGTTGTATTAGTTGTATGGTTTTTCTTCCAAAAGAAGTATGTGATGTGACATGACATGCTTTTTCTTTTTATGTATAAAAACATACAACCAATACAACCGCTGTGTGTTTTTGCAGTGTGTGAAGCACTGGAAGCCAGTTACCGTGGTTGTATTTTGGTTGTATAGCGGTTGTATTTTGGTTGTATTTTCTTCTATAATTGGCATTGGAAGAGCTACACAACAGTTTTTACAACCGTAAAACCAATCGTCTGTAATTGAAGGGAGTGCTGAGATGGTTTCTAATAAACAACTTGAAGCGAATAGAAGGAATGCGGAACTATCAACAGGACCGGTGACTGCTGAAGGTAAGGCCATTGTGAGCAAGAACCGTGTAAGCCATGGTCTTCTATCCAGAGATGTTGTACTTCCAGGTATGGAAGAGTTCGAGAAGATAGAAGACTTCCAACAGATGAAAGAATCGATGGAAGACTACTGGCAGCCAGAAGGTCTTATGGAAGAAGCAC
>CAZTNW010000051.1:0-1532 GCA_964614945.1 uncultured bacterium | reverse complement strand
AATACGACACCGAAACCGGGCTTTACTATTACCGGGCAAGGTATTATGATCCAAAGGCAGGGAGGTTTATTACAAGGGATCCGATTGGGTTTGACGGCGGGATAAACCAATACGCATATGTTTCAAACAACCCAGTGAATAGAATTGATCCGTGGGGGCACTACCAGACTCTTTTTGGGGAATTTAATCCATATAGATACTGGCGCGATTTTTTTGGTGGTGCTGGTGACTTGTATCGTAACTACAATGATATGCGCGATGCTAACACGATTGGTACAGATAAGTATTTCCATTGTCTCGGACATTGTGAAGCAGCAAGACGCGGAGATGGTGGCAAAGACGCATCAGAATTGATTGGTGAAGGTCGTGAACTTTTTGATGAAAAAATTAAAGGTGATTCGCGAAAGGATTGTAATGCCGACAGAGCAGCTAATAATCAGGGGAGAAGCAGTAATCCAAACATACCATGCAAACAAGTTTGTGGGTCGTTACGCCCAAATGGTCTAAATCCGAGGTATTGATTATGAAAAAGAAAAGAATTTTTATAATTGTATTGTTACTTGTATTGTTACTTGTTTTTGCTTATTGGTTTAAGGGTTATATGGCTGTAGATAAATGTTTGGACAATGGTGGCCGTTGGAACTATGAAAAATCAATATGCGAATACAAATAGAAGACAAAGGGAACGCCCTTAAGTTTTCTCCGCTGGGCAATCATACTGATTGCTTCAGAATGTTTCAGTTCAAGTGCAAGATTGAACCAGCTAGAGTTGAACCAGATGGACAGATTATAACTTCATGAAACCATCAACTCCTGAAATCAAAATATCCGACGTGAAAACAGAAGACAGACCCACGCTTTCCTTTTCGCATCTTTCCTCATGGCTTGCTTCCGAAGATATATTGAACGACAATCAAAGCTCGCCCTATGGATTACCTGCCCCACAGGAACAGGAAGAGGACTTGTATCAAACAGGTTATCTGATAAGGGTCTTCCTGAAATGTTAATACGACAGTAATCGTTAATCGTCCGCTAAGGCTTCCGGCTTCCCTTATGTTTATTCTTGGTAAATTCAGGGGACATAACACTTAATTAATCGCAACATGTTTTTATGACGGCGGTTGAAGTTTTTTTTCAACCACCGTCGCCTGACAAATACATTAAATGAAAACTCTACCTGTTAGCAGTTGCAATGAGCATGTGCCGTATTTGAAACATGTTCAACAATGATCGTTGTAGTTGATTAAAAAATTCAAATATTTTCTGGCATTTACAAATGTTGCAAAATTAAGGCGATATTTCCTCTTCAGAAACCAAGATATTCTTGACATTCAATCATGATTTCTTATACAAAGCATGCGGACGCGGTTTCATGTCAAACAGTAAAGATGCGTCTGATATTTATGTTGCCGTGTCGGCAACACTTAAGAAATGCAAGGTCTCATCAATAGAGCTTCTCGATGAAAGTCAGAATCAAAGGATATGATCCAGGTAAGTTCGAGTCAGCAGATGCCCTTCCGGAACATGATTTG
>CAZTNW010000050.1:0-1561 GCA_964614945.1 uncultured bacterium | reverse complement strand
TTCACATTATTACCACCGTGTCAACTAGAATCGTTACGGTAATAATAGCTTTGCCCGATCTCGCAATTATACTCTTGGTCGGGCTCCAAGGAGGCAAGGAGAGGGTGTGCTAACCCAGCGCATTGCGAGTGACGCGAACACATGAAAAGCACAAGTTATTTCTTCTTACCGTTCAAGCAAAGTTATAAAAACTTAAACTTGTTTGCAACAGGCACCGTATAGCCCTGTAAGTTGCCGAGTCAAGATATTCATTGCAGCGTTATAATCCGCATTTATCGTGTAGCCGCAGGATAAGCACTTGAATATCTCACCAACTCGGTTCCTCCGCTCGGCATGACTACATTTGGAACATGTTTGCGAAGTATAAGCTGGATTGACAGAACGAAACATAAGACGCTTATGTTCACATTCCCTTTGGAGTCTATCAAGCCAATACCTGTATGTCCAAATACCAAGCGAGCGACGAATATTTTTACTCAATCGTCGTTTGAGTTTTGTATTTTTATTAAGCGACTTTAATCGCTCAACTACTACCATTTGTGGATTTTCAACACGAACTACTTCCTTCGCAACCTCGTCTATGCGTTGCCTCAATGCCCTGCGAGCCTTCTTTTGTCCATTAGAGCCGTGTTTGCATCGCTTTACTCGTTCAACCATTGGCTTAATATCTTTACCATATTGGTTGCCCTCAGAAGTGGTTGCCAAAGCATTTATGCCCGAATCAATGCCTATTTGTTTGCCTGACGTTATTTTAACCCCCGTTTCAATCTCAAAGGCGAACTGGATGTAATTTTCAGTGATTATATAGGCATTGAGCCGTTTTCCTTGATTTGCCAATCCAGAAAAATGTTTATGATATTTAATAGGGATATTGAGAATAACATCCTTGCCTATACTGGCGAGATGCAACCAAGCATCAAACTCTTTTGTATTCTTTTTACTTTGTAGCTCTGCTATGGTAGAAGAAACATTCATTCTTCTACCTTTGTGGACTGGAACTTTGGCTTTATCTCCCCATCGTTCACGAGACGCTTTTATCATATCTATAGCTTCTCTAGCTGCAACCTTGCGTAATCGCGCCGAAAGCCAAGTTCGAGGAAGGTCAACAATCGGTTTAAGCAATTCAGCTTTTGAGGGTAATCCATTATTCCAGAAATGTTCAATAAAAATATTTGCTACACGTCCATATTCTGACAAAACTTTTTTAAGTTCTGCTAATTTTGCATGTCGAGCAAATTTTGTCGAACATTTGGAACTACGAAGGATTTTCACTTTTTACAAGTTCCTCCAGATACTTATCGCAGGCACGACGAATAATATCTGCAACAGGGATATCTTTCTCTGCCGATATCTTTTTAAGCTGCGCCATCATGGGTTCAGGAATATATATTTGAAATCTTTTCATACATTTATTATACACACGTAATCGCTTTGTGTCAAGAGTAAGAAGATTAAGCTTTATACAAGATTTAGCAACTTTTTATAAGTTTTTTCGAGCTATTCGCAACCCTTCTTGATCAATCTCTTATCCAACCCTTCCGCGATAAACCTTAGTCGGTCA
>CAZTNW010000049.1:0-1569 GCA_964614945.1 uncultured bacterium | reverse complement strand
CCGCCACTACTTATACACGTGTCCGTTAGCATTTATTGTAAAAGAGCCCGGTAAATATGAAAAAACTAACAACATTAATCTTGAGCATTCTATCCATTTCTGTTTTTGGACAAGTTAATTATACCTATTATTCTAAAGCAGAGATTCAGCAAGACTTGAATTTTGCATTTGAAAAACTCACTAACATTCATCCATTGTTTTTAGACAAAAACGAGTTGATTCATTATCAAACCCAATTTTCTGAAATAGAAAAAATGATAAAGGACAGTATGGCACAAAATGAGATTTACCTGCTTATAGCACCTGTCTTTGCATCATTAAACGATGGACATACAGGAGTTGTGGTTCCGACAGATCAACGCCTTGAATACACAAAAGCGGGTGGAAAATCATTTCCTTTTTTTGTAAACATTGATGATGATTCGGTTTATGCCTCATTTTATTGTGGCAGCGATACTTCTCTTTTTAGGAATGGAGAACAAATACTCGAAATAAACGGGATTAATGCAACAGAAATGGTTCATGACATGGGACAACTAATTTCGGGTGAATCATCGGCAATCAAACAAAAAGCAATATCCGATAAATTTAGATTTTTAGTCTGGATATTATATGGATTTGAGGATGATTATGAATTGGTTGTAAAGAACAACAAGGGGGATATTAAAAAAATGACAATTCCGGGCGTTACCAGTGCCGAATTTATGCAAAACATAAAGCGAATGCCCAAAACTAATAAGGAATACTATGCTCTCGACATAAATCAGAGCAAAGAAACTGCCATAATGAAGATTAAATCATTTGGCGACTTAGACAGGTTTTGTGTATTTGCCGACAGTGCTTTTTCAAAACTTAAAGAAAACAAAATTAAAAATCTTGTAATTGATATTCGAAGCAATGGAGGAGGGCGCAGCATTGTAGTTGATTCTTTAATGAACTTCTTGACGGATAAAACTTATGCTCAATATAAAAAGATTGAAGTCCGTATTAGTCCTGATTTAAAAGAATACTATGAAAAAAAATACTCAGACAGATTAGATTGGATAAATAGTTATAACATTGATGACTTGGTTGTTCTTGACCACAATCTGGAACAGCCACATAATAAAGCTTTACGCTTTGATGGCAATTTGTATTTATTGACAAATTCGGCAACATATAGCGCAGCTTCCACATTCGCTGGAGTATTTAAAGAATTGAAACTTGGGACGATAGTTGGTGAAGAGACTGGTGGTACAATATCTTACTTCGGAGATTTTTGGTTTTTAAGTACACCTAATAGCAAGATACAATTTCATGTGTCCCCGAAACGATTCATTCAATATGGTGGAGAAGAATATGACAAAGGAGTAATTCCAGACTACATAATTGCAGACAAAGATGATTCAATTATCAATTACATATATGAGATAATTAGATGACAGTGAAATAAAACAACAAATGCTAACAATGTATAAAAATAATAGCCGAGATAGTAGTAAATTCAAGGGTTATAGCCCGTTTCAGCTTTCTTGTAACTTGACAGAAAGGTGCCACGCAGTCGGCTACTATTCTTATACTAACCGTTAG
>CAZTNW010000048.1:0-1607 GCA_964614945.1 uncultured bacterium | reverse complement strand
ATGCATCAGACTTGTGTTTACCTCCGTTATGTTGATGACATACGGATTCTAGGGAAAAATGAATATGAAGTTCGTAAAGCACTGGTAGATTTGGATGTTTTATGTAGAGAGAGGGGATTAATCCCAAGTTCTGAAAAAACCACAATTTTAAAAATAAAAGATGAAGAAGAACTTGTCCGAAACATTCCACCAATCTTACTTTACCAGGAAGCCCTCGGTCCTAAGCAGATGGTGGAAGAAGAAGCTGAAGTAGCCATTAAAGAGGCTTTGTCCTTGAGCGATAACTCCTTAGAAATTATTGATAAATCTAAGTTTCGATATATTTTGTTTAGAACAGGCCCTTCGGACAATATATTACAGATGATTATTACTCTTTGGACTCAAAACCCACACCAGATTGATGCATTTGCATCTTTTTTGGAAAATTACGATAGAGTAGAGGACATTATCAATTTATGTATTCAAGATATTGACCAAAGCCCATATGATTTCGTCAGAGGTGAAGCCTGGAAAATCTTGGCTCGTATGTGTACGCCCAATGAATGTCGACAACTGGCAACAAGAGCAATCAATGCAGTAAAGTCGCAACACTGTCCAGCCACCAAAATTGGTGCTTACAAGTTCCTACTTCGATGTGAAGAATTAGGATTGGGTTCTTATAGTAAGTGGATGATGTTTGAAAACCAAGCCCTAATTCAGGCCATATCCATAAATAACCTTGAGCTTAATATAAACAAGGGCGTCGAAGTCGCCTCTCAAATCTTATTGAGGCGAATACCGGATCCATCCTTAGGGCTTCTCAACCCATTAGTAAAATCACGAATGACAATAGACCAGCTTGGGCAACAACCCAATACATTGTTGCCAGTTACTCGCAATGTTTATTTTAAAGCAAGAATTATTCATGATGGTCGCAGAATTAGGTTGGATGTCTTAGGCAATAAGCTCTCACAAAGATATAAGATAACAAAATGGAATAAATGGCAAACACTTTTAGGAAGTGAGTATCAACATGCTTACAGTATGCTTAATTTGGCAGAAGCTTATTATAAAGGCCATCGATCAGCCTGGCTTGCACAACAGGATGCGTTCAATGATGCTCTTTTTCGAGCTTTTCAACTATTCTTAGCTTCGAAAAGCGCCCCTGGGGCAATTCCCACTTCCAACGTAAAGGGACTATTAGATTATGGAGCATTAATAAATGATAATTCTTTTAAAAATGCCTATGCTCTTCTATCGTCTCACCTAATTGCAGTTCACAGTCGAAGGAGCACACTTCCCAATGCCCACCCATACGAAAAGCGCACCGGGAAAAAAGCCATAGCGTTGAAGGCAAATGAACAACGAACAATGGTAGCACATTTAGCAGCTGCCTATGCAGAAATTATTGGAATAGTGACGAGCTTAGGTATTTAATTTCCCACAAAATATTAAGACCTTGAGGACTGCTCAAGGTCTTAAGTACATAAATATTTATATTCCAAATCCCATCTGACCCTCCGGTATTACCTCCTTTCTCCTTGTCCGCCTGATCACCACCGTCTTCTGACTTACCCAATCATCCCAGGTCATCACTTTCGGTCCAGGAATGATTACTGCACTCGGGG
>CAZTNW010000047.1:0-1609 GCA_964614945.1 uncultured bacterium | reverse complement strand
ATCTTTAACTTTTCATCCATGATAACTCCTTTAATTGAGATAAGAAGGGAGACGATTAATCTCCCTTTCCTTTATTCTTCTTCCACTGTTTCTTCTACTGTTTCAACTATTACAGTGTCCTTACCCTCGGTCATTGCCTCGTCGCACCTTGGACAACGGGCAAGGCGTTCATTCGTTGACGGATTCACCCACCCGCCTTTCTCATACCGCTTTTCATAATCAACCAAAATTCCACATGAGTTACATTTTCCAACTTTTAATGTTGCCATAATGCTTAAACCTCCATAGTTTAATTAGAAGGGAGCCAGTACAGGCCCCCGTCCTTTACTTCTTGCCTTTTGGTGCTGGAGCCTTGCCCTTGACGGGCGGTTTCTTAACTGGTGCTGCTTTCTTCATGATCTTCACCTCACTTTCCTTTTTTCTTTGCAAAGGGGTCGGGCGGATCTGGCTCTAACTTGCAGCCCTGGCCAACTTGACTGTTTAAGTCAATACGCTGAGTCCGTCTTTTGATTCTCCCGTCTTCTGCCATCTCTTCGATGCGATTTGTGACAAAAGGCCTTTGCTCTCCTGTGTCATTTGCAAAACGCTTTGTTCCCATATACTATCCTCCGTTGTATATATTGCCTCTCCACAATGGGAAAGGGTGTAGCCATTTACCAACATCGTATGAACAGAACCAGAAGCACTATCAAATAGAGAATGCCTGCTGTTATGAAGATGGTGAAAAGTTTGTCCTCAATGAAAAATGATTTCAGCTTACAAAATAACTGAGCCATGACATACCTCCTGAATTTCTACGTCTGTAGTCGTTGATTTTGATGCTATCTCATCGTGAGCCATACTAAACCATTGCCTCATGCGATAAATGCGATTTTATGCCTGTTCTACTAAATGTAGAAGCACTCTCACGGTATTTCTTCCCATAGCTTGAGAACGGAAAGAGGCTGCATGTATCAGTATTGCAATCCGTAAACTCTCCGAATCCCTGGCAGTGATAGCAATGGCCTTCGATAGCTTGCCGTTGAGTAAGCCGCTTGCCTTGAAGATACTTGATAAAACTTGCCTGCCCGCGTACTTTCTTGCCATGTGTCTTGATACCCTGAATCATTGCTTCCTGTTCTGTCATGGTAAGTTACTCCTGAGATTTGATGTGTTGTCTCCACGATAAGTAGGTAGAGACTGATAAAAAAGGAAAAAGCCGAACGGTAAAGGAAACTTTTTGTCCACCGTGGACAGAATGTTAAGTAACTCATTGAAATGAAGAGAAAGGATAGACTTTCTAATTGGGGTAAAACATACCCGAAGATTCCTAACCATGGGTGAGCGTGACACCCTCTTTATTACAAGGTATGGCCTACCACCCGGGACGGCACTCGATATCCGACTTGTAGATGTTCGTTCGGTCATAGTTTGGCTTCCCGTGATCGTCCTCATACCTTTTTCCCCCTGACAGGATTGAACACCACCGGCAACCACCTGGGGGTCTTGTATGTCCTATTTCCCTTCGCCATTGGTACGTTTGGCATACCTCCATCTGCAATATAGACAAGGGGCGTTGTAGTCTTTATTGAGATTCGGCCTTCTTTGAGAAGTTCATCGATTGCATCAA
>CAZTNW010000046.1:0-1653 GCA_964614945.1 uncultured bacterium | reverse complement strand
GGGGAAGAAGTATTAAATATAATCAACTCTTTATCTTGTTAAATCTAAACAACTAGATATAATTTTTATTCTTCCTCCCCTAATCAGACTTTCTTTATTATTCTCAGATTATGATTATAACTTATCCTTTAAGTATCATTTTATATAGTACTTTTTTGAAGTATAAAAGTTTCTATACCTCTTTTCTTTTTAATTCTATAATAATTCTTTTATCGTATTGTGCATTTATAATATTTATATATAATATATTTGCAATAACTTTCTACTACAATAATATTATGTATATATAACCCCTGTTTCTTACTTTACTCTATATTAGCTAATTAGATAACAAAGAGCTAAGATAAAGCTAAGGAAGTAAGTGAAAACTAATAACAATTAATAATTATTTTTTAAATTATCATCAAATTATCTATCCCAATATGATATATCTTACTGTATGATAATAGGTTATATATCAAGTTATCAACTTATCATTATATTTATTCTACTATTATTTATTATAACTCTATATATATGTATTACTTAACATATATAAAATGCATTATTTTTATATTTTTATTATAATTTTGACTTATAACTAATTGATATATAATACAATATCATAATATATATGTATATACTAATATGATAATTTGATAATAAATATCCCCCAAACTCTTTAATATAGCTTATTTTGAGACAAATAAGCTCTGATAAACTGATGATAATTTGATAATAAAATAATATTATGGAATCTAATATATAAAGACTTTTCTATTATTTTTTGCGACCTGTATAGGCCCATATTTTAAATAGCCACCTTTGATTAAATTCTAAATTGCATAATTAAATTCATTTGTAGGAACACTGGAGAAATGTTTCCTTAAAATTGTATGCAATATTTTCTGATCTGGTTGCTTTTTTATATATTGATAAATCTTGACTTGTAGATTTAAGTCCTGTGCATACAAAGCATCAATATTTAATTTTATGTTTTCAAAAAAATAATCGCATAAATATAAAACTTGCTGAACAGTTTCTAGGTCAACTTGATTTTTTTGGAACCATTTAGCCTCATTATCTTTATTTTTAGATGCTTTTTCCAATGATTGCCAGTTCTTTATTAAATAAACAATTATAAGAAGTTTATAAAAATAATCATTATATATATTTATCTTATAACTTTCTAATATATAATTGTCACATTCTTTACCATCTAATTCCATATTTTTTATATAATTATTGTAGTAATCAAAAGCTTCATCGGGGATTATTAATTTATGTTCTGCTTTTAAATTATAAAAAGTATATAGCATTTTATTATATTTCTGTAATTCTTTAAACTATAATTCTTTATCACTGGCATTTTCATTTATTATATTATTTTCAGAATTTATGTAAACGTATAAAAAGCGTTGATTAAATCCTTCATTAAATTTATACTTAGAATTTAAAGTTTTCATATATCCCTCAGGAGTAATTGCACCTAAAATGGAAGGGGCTGGATTTTTAATATAGATTTTATTTTTTGAGGATCTATATATAATATCATTATTACAGAACATCGAATTAAAATTTTGTAACATATTATTATTATATATTTTAGTTGCATTCTATAAGAAACTGGAGAATTCATCACATACCAATAATTTATTAGGATTTTTTTCTAGT
>CAZTNW010000045.1:0-1659 GCA_964614945.1 uncultured bacterium | reverse complement strand
TGTGCTTTGATGCCAAGGTGCAATACCCTGCAGTGTGTAATGCCATTGAAACTCTACTAGTTCATGAAAAATCGGCCAAGAAATTCCTCCCTAAAATCGGAAAGATGTACAAGGAAGCCAAGGTTGAGATGAGGTGCTGTCCTACTAGCTATGAAATACTAAAGGACCTCAAAGTAAAAAAGGCAAAAGAAAAGGATTGGTCAACAGAGTACAATGATTTGATAATATCAATTAAAGTTGTTAAGTCAATTGAAGAAGCTCTAGATCACATAAACGAATACGGATCCCATCACACAGATGCCATAATAACAAGTGATAAAAAAGCGGGGGAGTATTTCCTAAACTTCGTTGACTCATCATCAGTCATGCTAAACGCCTCGACACGATTTGCAGATGGTTTCAGGTATGGCAAGGGTGCTGAGATAGGCATATCCACAGGGAAGATTCACGCTAGAGGACCGACAGGCATGGAAGGGATGCTAATCTATAAATACAAACTAATAGGAAACGGCCATAAAGTTTCAGATTATGTTGGAAAGAATGCAAGGCCATATACTCATAAAAAACTATAGGTCAAACGAGGGATGATTGAAATGAATGATAGAAAAGAACTTTTCAAGGACATAAAAAAAATAGTTGTGAAGATAGGCACCTCAAGCCTCATCACAAAGGACGGGAAGTTCAATAGAGAGTTCGCAAATGATATCGCAAGAGAGGTATCGAAGCTAAAATCAAAAGGAAAGGACGTGATACTAGTTTCCTCTGGGGCAGTAGGAATTGGCTGTGAGATCCTGGATTTTAAAGAGCGCCCACAATCAATCCCTTTAAAACAGGCAACAGCTGCAGTTGGTCAGAGCCTGCTTATGCATGAGTGGAGCAATGTTTTTGAAAAGCATGGGCTTAAAGTTGCCCAGATCCTTCTAACTTATGATGCGTTTTCAGACAGGAAAACGTATCTGAATCTTAGAAACAGCATGTCATCCCTTTTAGAGCTAGGGGTCATACCAATCATAAATGAAAATGACCCTGTATGTGTCCATGAGATCGGGGAAACATTTGGGGATAATGACACGCTATCGGCAATGGTATCAAGCAAGGTCGAAGCTGATCTATTAATATTAATGACCGATATAGACGGTTTGTACACCAAAAATCCAAAGAAGGCAAAAGATGCAATAAAAATCCCAGTAGTAGAAGAAATAACGCCAGAGATTGAAAGCTTTGGTGGCGGTGCAAGTGAAAAAGGCACCGGGGGGATGAAAACAAAGCTAGAGGCTGCGAAGATAGCCCAAAAGTCAGGCTGCTATATGGTCATTGCTTCAAGTGAAGAGAAAGACCTTATCTCAAAAGTCATGAATGGAGAGGAAGTTGGAACCCTTTTCCTCCCAAAAAAGAACATTGAAGGTAACAAAATAAGGTGGATCACCCTGGCAAAACCAAAAGGGAAAATAATAGTGGATATGGGTGCCAGGAATGCGCTTCTTGACCACAAAAGCCTCCTTCCGCGGGGGGTAATTGACATCGAAGGGAACTTTGATGTTGGGGATATCGTGGCAATAGAGTCAGGTGATGGGATCTTTGCCAAGGGTATAACAAACTACACGGACAAGGAACTAAATAAAATAAAGGGTAAAAACACTGACGAGATAGAATCTATTT
>CAZTNW010000044.1:0-1808 GCA_964614945.1 uncultured bacterium | reverse complement strand
GTAGTGAAAGGAAAAAAAGATGGCGGAATTGATATAAAATACTCACCATCGGATAATGCGGTAAGACTTCATGGTGGTATTCCTGTATGGGGACTTTATCCGGAATACCAAAATACCGTTGAGGTCAGTTATAAAAGAAATGGTGAAGCTGTCAGTGAAACTTATAAAATTTACGGTCCGGCCATTTATATGCCAGGTCCGGGTGCCGGGCAATTGTCAACCCTTCCAAAAGCTGAAGTTATAAAAATGGATTCTAAATTTAAAGACAGACTTTATTTCATGAATCATATCGTTAGAGCTTCTACGCCAAATTCTGGTCAAGCTACATGGAATCATCCAGTTGGCGGAGCGATGGAGTGGGACAATGAACCATATAACTGGGTTATTGATGCACATGGCGATATCAGATGGTATATGAAATCAGATGAGATAAGAGATCCTTCAAATATCTATAAAAAAGGTAATATGATGGGATTTCAGCAAACCAAAGATGGTGCCATGCTGTGGGGAATGGGTCAAAGGTATATGAAATATGATTTAATGGGCCGAGAAATTTTTGATAGAAGATTGCCATTAAGTTATGTTGATTTTTCTCATCATATAGAACAAACCGCAAAAGGCACATATTTGATGCGTGTTGCGTCATCTGATGAAAAAAGAAAAGATGGTAAAAACGTAAGAACGGTCAGAGATGTCATTGTAGAGTTGGATGAAAGCGGAAGAGTTGTTGATGAGTGGAAAACGTATGATATTTTAGATCCATACAGAGATGTGAATATCTTAGCAATGGATCAGGGTGCGGTTTGTCTGAATGTTGATGCTTCTAAGGCCGGACAAACCGTGAACAAAGAAGATTTAGAAGATGCTTCGATGCCGTTTGGCGATGTTGCAGGCGTGGGCGTTGGAAGAAACTGGGCGCATATAAATTCAGTAAATTACGATGCCAATGATGACAGCATTATTTTATCTGTCAGACACCAGGGGGCTGTTATAAAAATAGGCAGAGATAAAAAGGTGAAATGGATTTTAGGAAGTCCGGAAGGCTGGAGCAAAGCGTACCAAAAATATCTTTTAACTCCGGTTGATAGCAAAGGCAAAAAGATTAGTTGTGGCGAAAGCGGTTCAAGATGTCCTGGTTATGAGAATGTAAAGGGCGGATTTGACTGGAGCTGGACTCAACATACTGCTTATGTCGTGCCTGAAAAATCAAAAAAAGGTCTTTCAACCGTAACTGTGTTTGATAATGGTGACAGCCGTGGTATGGAGCAACCTGCAGTTCCCAGTATGAAATATAGCCGTGCGGTTGAGTATGTGGTTGATGAAAAAAATATGACTGTTAAACAAACTTGGGAATATGGCAAGGAAAGAGGATTTGACTGGTATAGCCCGATCACTTCAGTCGTAGAGTATCAACCGGAAAGAGATACTATGTTTATTTACTCGGCAACCGCTGGTCTTGGCAAATTTCTAATTAAAAGTGGTAACACAGAACCTATAATCACCGAGATACAAGATGGAAGCCAAGACGTAAAAGTTGAGATTAGATTTAAGGGACTTGGTGCAACGATCGGATATAGAGCACTTCCCATCGATTTACACAAAGCTTTTAAATAAAATTGGGGCTTCCGGCGGCTTTCAGATTGAGGAAACGCGGCTCAGGGGCAAACACAAGTGTGCCCCTGAGCCCCTTCGCAGTGCAGTAAAGAGGCTCCTGGTATTGTATCGGTCTTTCTCTCATTAACCCATCATTGCTCCACCAACGGTTTTACGGTCTCACGAGGTTTGCCATGGACGATAATCAGCAGGGG
>CAZTNW010000043.1:0-1827 GCA_964614945.1 uncultured bacterium | reverse complement strand
CATCAGACAGACGGCCAAAGGAACTTTGATGAAGATAAAGTGATGCTGGGGTTTAGTAATAAGGAACAAGCAAGGGATGCTTTTTTAGCTCATTATCAGAGTCAAGGTTATATCGGAGTAATAACCGAAATGCCTTTTTACGAGTTCAAGGAATTGTTGACAACGAAAGGTCAACAAGGCTTGACTATCGATAAGAAACAAACAAAAGCCCATTGGGTGACTTTGAAGAAAGAGGGCAGTGAGAGTAAAGGTGCCAGAAGAATATTGTTGAAGGGAGGCAAGATTGTTGGCGGTGATGTTCCCAAGAAGACTCATGGCAAGAAACTCTCTTCACTATCGAAGCTGAGTAAACCAGACAAGACAAAGAAAACCAAACAAGAGCCCGCAAAAAAGGAGAAGGTACTCAAACCAAAGAAGGCTGAGACAAAGCTGACGAAAAAGGTCGATAAAGAGAAATTGAAGAAGCTGTCTCAAAAATTGAAAGAGAAGAAAGACACAACCAAATATAAGAAAGACACAACCAAATATAAGAAGGATTACTCTAACAGGAAGCTGGATCTTTCTGACGTGGACATCTATCACAAGAAAGTAAATTTTCAAAATACAAAATTTGAGAGAGGCCGTGTTGATGATTTAAGGGGCATCGAAAATTCTAATATGCAAAATGCGGACTTCACAAGTATTAAAGACATGACATCTCTGCATGTTGATGAACTTATTTTAAGTAACAATAATTTGTTGGGTGCAAAGATCAAAGGCATGACGGTTACCAAAGAATACATTGACAATATAAAACGTAATCAACTTATTGATAAGTCGTTTGGTGGTTCATGGTCAAATCATAAACATAAGGTAGTAACTAATTTGGCCAGTAAGATAGGCGTTCCGTATGAGGAGGTTAACCATTTGGTTCATAGTTGGGCAGAGACGTCGGCCGACCATTCACCTTCTTCCCTTGCCATACAGGAGATGGCAAAAAAAATATTAGGACTCAACAAAGCATCAACAAAACATTTCTATTCAGGTGGTAAGGATAAAAAAAGATTTTTAGAGAGTAACAAGACAAAATTGCAGAAATTTATTACTCAGCAGTATAAAGATACTCAGCGGTATTTGAAGGGTTTAGGGTTGAAACCAACTGATACTGTTTCTTTGTATCGTGGAGTTGATTATAATTTAAAAGGATCGAAAGTTGCTTTGCAACCTTTGTCATCATTTTCTACCAGTCTTAATACCGCCGCTGGTTTTGCTGAGTATGATGGGACGATAATGAAAATTGATGTAAAGGTAAAGGATATTTTTTCAACTCCAAAAACAGGTGTCGGCTGTAATAATGAACGTGAAGTTGTTGTGCTCGGAAATGTTTATAAGTTGAGTTCCAAAGTACCACAGGATCTTTTTATTGGTGATGCATTGGATGGTGATAGCACAGAATACATTGATGACAAATTATCAAACGCTGATTGGATTAAATCATCATTTGATTTTGGTGACATGAAACTAGGCAGTCCAGAATTTATTGCCTTCTTAAAGAGCAATGGGAGAACCATGGAAGATTTTATGAAGCTCCCCATATACCAATTATTGAAAGCCAGAGGCCAGCAAGGTGAGAAACTGACATGATTAAAAAAAGGAAACTTATAAATACAAAGAATCTGGTCGAAGATCAGTTGATGGGTGATGGCTATAATAACTTCACCGCAAAGCTCGGACTTCAGACAGAGAACTTATCTTCCATAGCAACCTATACGCTTGGGAATCTGATCAGCAGAAATCATGTTCAGCTTGAATCCATTTACCGGACATCATGGATTGCAGGACAGGTCA
>CAZTNW010000042.1:0-1845 GCA_964614945.1 uncultured bacterium | reverse complement strand
CCATTATTATCCTTACCATCCCAGACTATACTATGTTTACCATTGCTCATTTGATTGTTGATAAGTCTCTTTACCAGCTCTCCTTTGAGGTTGTAGATATTAAGAACTACATTTCCAGGTTTGGATAACTCAAAAGAAATAGTAGTTTCAGGATTGAAAGGATTGGGATAATTTTTTAAATTAAAGGTAATAGAAGGTAACTGAATAGAATCTTCTGCCTCCATTACCTGATTCAGGTCCAGAATATTTAAACCATAATATTCATTGCAGGTATACAAATATCCATCTTCTATTACCATATTATCTATAGTAAGATTCCAGGTATATCTACAAACAAATTCAGGAGAAGCTGGATTGTTAACATCATAAAAACTCAATTCATTCCAGTTAATGTCGGAAATAATCAATAGATTATTGGAGATAGTGCATTTCTTAATATTACTGGTTGGACGAAGAATTATAGTATTTAATAATACTGGAGCAGCAGGATTAGCAACATCTATAATCTCTAGACCCGATTCACCCTCTGTTACATAGGCAATATTATTTGAAACAAAAACATATTCTGCATAACCAGATGTATCATAAGAGCCAAGTAGTACTGGATTTTGAGGATTTGAAACATCAATAATCTGTAAACCTGCAGAGTAATCCGCTACATAGGCAATATTATTTGAAACAGTAACAGAAACTTCTTCACCAGGTGTATCATAAAAGCCCAAAAAATGTGGATGTTGAGGATTGGAAACATCTAGAATCCTCAAGCCAGAACCTGAATCTACTACATAGGCAATATTATTTGAAACAAAAACAGATAATACCCAACCAGGTGTATCACAAAAGGACAAATAAGCTGGATTACGAGGATTGGAAACATCTATAACATCTATACCCGATTCACCCTCTGCTACATAGGCAACATTATTTGAAACAGTAACATGCCTTGCCCAACCATATGTATAATAAGAGCCCAGAAGAACTGGATTCTGAGGATAAGAAACATCAATAATCTGTAAACCCCGTTCACCATCTGCTACATAGGCAATGTTATTTGAAACAACAACAGATGATGCAATACCTGGTGTATCATAAGAGCCAAGTAGAACTGGATTCTGAGGATTGGAAACATCTATAATCTGTAAACCAGAATTCCCATCTGCTACATAGGCAATATTATTTGAAACAAAAACAATATTTGCAACATAAGATGTATCATACGAGCACAAAATAGCTGGATTCTGAGGATTGGAAACATCTATAATCTGCAAACCTTGCCAACCATCTGCTACATAGGCAATATTATTAGAAACAAAAACAGATAATGCCCAACCAGGCGTATCATAAGATCCCAAAAGAGCCGGATTCTGAGGATTGGAAACATCTATAATCAGCAAGCCCGAATATTTATATGTTACATAAGCAATATTATTAGAAACAGTAACAAAAAGTGCTTCATTGGGTGTATCATAAAAGCCTAGTAGTACTGGACTTTGAGGATTTGTAACATCTATAATCTGCAAGCCTGTGACATCTGTTACATAGGCAATATTATTTGAAACAGTAACAGAAAGTGCTTCACCAGGTGTATAATAAAAGCCTAAAAGAGCCGGATTTTGAGGATTAGAAACATCTATAATCTGTAAACCCCCATAGTCTGCTGCTACATAGGCAATATTATTAGAAACAAAAACAGAAAGTCCATAGCCCCAAAAATAATATGAGCCCAAAAAAGATGGTTCTTGAGGATTGGAAACATCAATAATCCGTAAACCTGCCATATAATCTGCTATATAGGCAATATTATTTGAAACAAAAACAGAATAGTATGCATGACTAGGTGTATTG
>CAZTNW010000041.1:0-1900 GCA_964614945.1 uncultured bacterium | reverse complement strand
GATTGACGAAGACGCTCCAGGAAGACTTCTCCCGATTCGGTCTCTGCCTGTCCGAGCTCTACATTAATGCAGTAACGCCTCCGGCAGACGTCCAGAAGGCAATTGACGACAAGAGCCGCATGGGGCTATTTGACGATATGAACCGCCTCATGCAGATGAAAAGTGCCATGGCTATGGAAAAGGCAGCAGAATCCCAGGGCGAGGCCGGAGCCGGCATGGGCATGGGCCTCGGGTTCATGATGCCTTCTATGTTTGCCGACGCCATGAGGGTTTCACAGAAAACAGTGGTAACAGGCCCACAAGCTGCGTGTCCTGACTGCGGGAACCCTGTTGGCCAGGATGCCAAGTTTTGTCCCTCGTGTGGTCACCAGATACTGGTTATCAGCCAGTGCCCCTGGTGCGGGAAGAACCTTCCCCCCACCGCACGTTTTTGTCCGAAGTGTGGTCAGGAAACAGGGAAGAAGCCAGAGGCAAAGAAATGTCCCCATTGCGGCACGGAAAATCTTCTAGCATCTGTCTATTGCAACCAGTGTGGTGAAAAGCTCGAACGATAATGAGCGGTTCGTGGATCGTTGAACATCGCTGTACCCAGTGTGGCGCCCCAATAACGCTTGAAGAGGCAGACCGCTATTTTGCCTGTCCCTTCTGCAGGGTAAGGATCTGCCTCACCACCGATGATCATTTCCGGTACTACCTCCAGCCAATGGACAAACCCACGGAAGAGATATTCTATGTGCCATTCTGGAGGGTACGAGGGATATGGTTTATGTGCGATGAAGAGCTTGAGGTAAAGAGTTCAATCGTTGATGCAACATATTGCGGATTTCAGGGAGGGCCATATCCTGAGTCCCTTGGCTTAAGACCACAGGCTCTTAAGCTCAGGTTTGCCGGTCCTGAATCGGGGACGCTGTTTCCTGAGCCACCCCAGGCATTTAGTACCATCTTTGAAAAAGTTGAGGGAGGATTGCCCCAGTACCACATAGGTAATTCACCGGTTCGCATATTTCACAGGTCTTTTCTTGGCGAGAAGGTCAGCATTGTCTATGCGCCCTTTTTTCTGAAAAACAGGGCTCTGCATGATGGCATTCTCGGAAAGCCATTGAAGGCGATCAGGGACGGGATGAGCAATGTGCCTCCACAGGGAAGCATCGGGCGCCCGCTGAAAGTGATCCCGGCGCTGTGCCCGGAATGCGGGTCTGACCTTGAGGGAGGGAGGGATAGCGTTGTTTTTTTCTGCAAGAACTGCAATAAAGCATGGTACCTTACGAAGAACAGCCTGGAACAGAAAAACTTTCTGGTGCTCAATGGAAGAAGCAAGGGCGATATGGCTTACCTTCCTTTCTGGAGAATCAAGGCACACGTTGAGGGTCTTAAGGTGCAGACCATGGCTGACCTCGCAAGGCTGGCAAACTTGCCCGTTGTTGTTCGAAAAGAATGGGAATCAACCAGTCTTTTTTTTTGGGTTCCCGGATTCAGGGTTCATGCACCACTTTTTCTCAGGCTTGCACGCCTCTTGACCCTTCAGCAACCAGGGGATTTTGCAGAGCACGAAGAGCCCCTCGACGCTCCTCAACCGGCTTCATTGCCTGTGGATGATGCCAATCGCAGTATCACGGTGATCATAGCAAGCCTTATCACCATGAAGAAACGTATGTGGCCGTTCCTTGAGTCGGTAACAACAAGCCCACTACATGCCGACCTTGTGTATGTTCCTTTTCAGGAACAGGAAGGCGAATATTTCAATCCATCGTTGAAAGTTAGTGTACCTAAAAATTCCCTGAAATTCGGACAGAATCTGTAGAAAAGCAGAGGACAGCCTATTGCCCCTCGCCCATTGCCCGTCTCAATTCTATTGACTTATGATGCCCGGATACATAACATAATGTAATAAAATTCATGA
>CAZTNW010000040.1:0-1964 GCA_964614945.1 uncultured bacterium | reverse complement strand
CATACTTGTTTTTGCTGCCCATTGGAACTTCAATGACCACCGGAAAAGCATGCTCGATCAGGGTGTCATCTACATAAACATCATGCCAGGGATGCATTCTGTCCTCCTGACTTGCCTTTAGAGCTGTTTCTATCTTTTATTGCCATCCGGATTATATCATATTTTTTTAAATGGGCCGGCCCAGCCGATTTTATTTATTATCAATAATATCTTGAGGCCGGGCCTCAATTTAACCAAACCCCAATGAACCGAATGAAATTTACAACCAAAAGAGAAAAATTGCCAGGCTGAGCGTCCTTATTAAGGAGAGAATCTTAGTGAGAAAAAGTATTCTGGATTTACTTTGTTGCTTAAACGTTATGTAGACAGGTATAATTAAAGAAAAAATGAAAGAACAAAGCTATTTTGGTTTTTTTAATCTCAGGACTGCTGAGGAAGTGATAGAAGAATTCCATCGGACTCTCCTTTATACCAATCGTGATTTTAAATTCTTTGTTAATTGGGAAAAAGTTAAGCAAAATGTGAAAAAATATAAAGTTAGCTTGAACATTCTAAACTCTTTAATAAAAAACCAGAACTTTGACTCTCAATTGGAATATATTCTTAAAAAATACCCCGAAGTGCTGCCCTGCTTCCCGCTGCTCCTGGCGGTTAGAGAAACTGAGATGAAATTAGTAGATGATTTTATGGCGGCAGACCCACTCTTTATGGAATATAACTTTTCAGAGCATGAGATGACTCGAGAGGAAATAGATAAGACTATCATTTTTTGTGATAAGACTGGCCTTAAAGCTTTTTTTCAAAATCTTTGCCAGGTTAGCCTTGAAGATTACCTGTCCGGCGTAGAAGTCGGGCTTGATACTAATGCCAGAAAAAACAGGAGTGGCCGGGTGATGGAGGAACTGATAGAGAATTTGATGGTAGAGATCCAGAGCCGGGTAAAAATTAAGGCAGTTCTAAAGCAGAAAAACTTCAAGGTGCTGGCTAATTATGGGTTTGAAATAAGCAATTCTCTCAAAGAAAGAAAAGCTGATTTTATTATTATTAAGGACAATGGTGCCATTATAAACATAGAGGTAAATTTTTTTAGTGATACGGGCTCAAAACCTCAAGAAATAGTTGGTGCTTATATAGATCGGCAACGAGAACTCAGACAAGGTGGCTATTATTTTATCTGGGTGACTGATGGCTCTGGTTGGAATGGGCAAAGAAACCAGATGATAAGGGCTTTTGACGAGCTGGACTACGTGCTCAATGCTTCCTTTGTCAAACGTGGCTTTCTACAAAAGATAATTGAAGAAATATAATCATGAGAGAAAACAGATACAATAATCTAATCGGGGAAAAGCTCGAAGAAGCTATCCTCCGGGAAAAAAAGCTGGGGATCTCCGACCTTGAAATAGGGAAAAAATATGGTGTTACCTATCGCTATATTGAAAAAGTTGTTACTAAAAATAAGGGCATAAATGTCAGCGAGATAAAGAATAGGCACAAAATCAAATCGCTATCGCCGAAGAATTTTAGCCTGGAAACGACCTCCATCTGGAGTTTTAAGCAGCGGGGAGACTGGGCTACCCACAATGGAACCTACAGGGGAAATTATTCACCTTACATTCCCCGAAACATAATTCTACGCTACTCGAAACCAGGGGAAACTGTGCTGGATTGTTTTTGTGGTGGCGGGACAACGGCCATTGAAGCCAAATTGCTCGGCAGGAAATGTCTGGCCTGTGATATCAATGAACAAGCCATTGCCCTGGCTGAAGAAAATCTCAACTTGGAGATTAATACTTTGCCCTTCCCTGATAATGAAATAAGAGAAATGTTTGAGCCAGAACTCAGGGTCGGAGATGCCCGTGACTTATCGTGGGTGGAGTCGGATAGTATTGACCTAATTTGCACTCACCCCCCCTATGCCAATATCATTCAGTACACCGATAATAAGGAAGGCGATCTTTCCTTTC
>CAZTNW010000039.1:0-2067 GCA_964614945.1 uncultured bacterium | reverse complement strand
CATAAAACCCCACCCATATAATAGGAGTCAGGGGCTGAAATGACACTATACCCAAGTGAAATACTTCTCCCGATATATTTCAAAGAGCCCGGTAATTCTTGGAAATAAATCAGAGTATGATAAAAAAATCATCACTTCTTACAAGTTCAATTACCCTTCATTAACAATTGGAATGCGAGATTCGTTCCAATATGCAGAGGGCCACATAAAACACATTGGTTTAGAGTTTATAATTGAAGGGGAATCTCAAAATAAAGAAATTTTTATTGAAACCTCCAGAAACAACCTCGAAATGCTCCTTAACCTTATTAGCTTTTCTTCAATGGGCTATTGCTACCCTGCAAAATTGGTAAATGTGACAGAAAATAATATTGAAGGTGCCAGATTTGCATCGACATTTTATGTCCATCCTTTTGAAGACGAAAGTTCATTTGAATTTAAAATTCCATTCGATGCATCTTTGTTTGGGGAAATATTTTCTCACTACGATGCATCGGCTTGTCAACAGCTAGTAATGAGGACACTTACTTGGTTGCGGAAGGGATTGAACGAGGATGGGGTAGATAGATTTTTTTCATTTTGGCTTGGTCTCGAAGCAATTAAACCGCTTATTGATGCCAAACGAGATCCCACTGAGAAATTAGACGAGTGGGATGGAATAAAGCGAATATTCAGTGAAAAAATAAACTATGATGAATTTTTACGGATAAACCGTGAACTGAAAGACCCGTTGTTCAATGGAACCCACGAATTAAATACCGAATTTGTTTCTGAAATCACTAAATGTAACGAATTTCTCCTGAAAGGTCTTATGTTCTCCTTGTTCGAAGTGCTTAATCTGGATGAAAGCACTATAGAGAAAATTCTTCCATATGTGAACATAAATCATATCGAGAGAAACGCCAGTATCGTTTTAATAGGAGAACTTGAATCATTTCCTTCTAATTTTGATAATTTAATGACAAACTATCCTCATTTAGGAATAAAAAACCTATTAAGCGGAGGCATTGGCTCGTCTCCTTATGACTTCAAAAAATTAACTTCAACAATGGAATTGGAATTGGGCAATATGCCAAATAATAATTTTTGGCTTAAAGAACGTCAATTTTGGATAAATCAACAATCAATGGTAGATCAACAAAAATTGTCGATGTCTGTCCGATTAAAAGATTTTAAGAAAGACAATCTTGAAATCAAATTTGACCTCGGTAAAGAAAAAGTAAATTCAAATGAGAGAAGTGTTGTTTTCAAACCATGGGGAAAGGTGTTCGATAGCTGGACCTCTCCTGGAAAAATATCCTATCTGTTTCTTAATAATAAAAGAGACGATTTGACTAATATTTCGGTTCTCGGCGGTCTATGCTATAGTCCTGGTGGGCATATCATATTTTTCCCTGGCTTTGAATACGAATATCTTACTAAGTTTGATGATACATTTCAAATCGCCGACAAAACAAAATTTTTCATTAATCATTTCACTTTACTAAAAGAATATCAAAAATGGCATATTACCGGATTGGATGCTAATAATCAGGTTGCGAGATTTTCTTATCCCACGAATGAAATTTCCGAAAATTTGTATTATTGGTTCGGGATGAATATCCGTGAGGATGTTTTTTTTGAAACTTTATGTAAAACCAACATATTACAATATAATTGTCCGACTTCAATATTCGATTCAATAAAAGGAATTATTTCGGAATCACGAAAAGAATGCGACGATTATGTAATATTTCCAAACGACGCTCGAGAAGATAAAGGAACTGCGTTTTATCATTTTGATTTTTATTTTTCAAAATCAGAATCAGTTAATTATCCGCTTGATTTGATTTTAGAAAAGAATAAACTCATAAAGCCCCGGTTATCATCAGAAAATGTCCCAACTACATATTACGAGGTTAAAGTACCCACTCTAGAAGGGAAGATTATTATTGCTTCTACTGTAATTTCAGGCGAATTATCCGATTTAATCATTCTATCAATGAAGAAAAAATAGTACCCTACTATTACCTACTCCCCCGCCCTTGCATCGCGCCGGGGGATAGGCAAGTATCCCCCTCTCTCGCA
>CAZTNW010000038.1:0-2209 GCA_964614945.1 uncultured bacterium | reverse complement strand
TGTCGCTGGGCATGTAAAAATGTACCAGTAATGGGCACGAAAAGTGTACCACCCTGGGGATAGGGGCATGGTATCGTCTCCTCGGAGAGAGGAGGTGGTACCGGATGATCTCCAAGGAGGTATACATGGAGCTGCATGCCATGCGCAGGGAAGGCCAGAGCCTACGGGCGATCGCGAGGGCGACGGGCCTGCATCGCCAGACCGTCCGGAAGCATCTTGCCGAGAAGGAGCTGCCGCGCTACCACAAGGGCCCCCGGCGCGAGTCGATCTTGGTGCCCTATATCCAGGCCATCGAGGACTTGCTCGAGGACGACGATTACCGGGCGACGAAGATCTATGAGCTACTGAAGAACCAGGGCTACGCCGGCGGCTACGACACCGTGAAGCGCCACGTCCGGACGATCAAGGCGCGGAAGATCCGCCTGGCCTACGCGCGGTTTGAGACCGAGCCCGGCCGCCAGGCGCAGTTCGATTGGGCCGACCTCCAGGTCGAGGAGCCGGCGGGCCGGCCGACGACGATCTACGCCTTCCTCCTCGTTCTGGGCTTCAGCCGGGCCGATCACGTCGAGCTCATGGAGCGCACCACCCTCGAGACGTTCATGGACGGCCACATCCGCGCTTTCCACGCGCTCGGGGGTGTTCCGGCCGAGATCCTCTACGACAACATGAAGCTCGTCGTCATCGGCCGCGACGAGGCCGGGAAGCCCGTCTGGAACTCGGAGTTCCTGCATTTCGCCAACCACTACGGCTTCCAGCCCCGGCTCTGCCCTCCCTACGGTCCCTGGACCAAGGGCAAGGTGGAACGTCCGGTGGACTACTTCCGGGAGAGCTTCTGGCGGGGCTACCGGTTCACCTCGATCGGGAGAGCGAACGAGGACGCGCAAGTGTGGCTGGCCAAGGCCAACCAGCGCGTCCACGGCACGACCCACCAGCGTATCGATGAGCGCTTGAGACAGGAGCGCCCGTATCTGGGCCCATTGCCGGCTTCCGATTACGACACCTCGCTCAAGGTCTTCCGCAAGGTTTACCGGGACTGTCAGATCTCGTTCAACGCCAACCGCTACGTCGTCCCGCATCGCGTGGTGGGCCTGAGGGTCATGCTCAAGGTCAAGAACGGCGTTGTCCGGATCTATCACGACCAGGACCTGCTGGCGACCTACGAGGAGCCGCGGACGAAGAACAACCTCCTGGCCCAGCCCCGGTTCTACGAGGAGCTCCGCCGCGATAAGGAGCAGCTGCGGCGCAAGTACGGCCGCACGAAGGGCAAGGCGACGCGGGGGCTGACGCGAGGCAGTCTCTGGATCGACGTCCACCATCGGCCGCTCGCCGAGTACGAGGAGCTTGCCGGAGGCGCAGCATGGAAGAGCTGACCTGCGAACGGCTCCAGGACAACCTCCGCCGGCTCAAGCTCGTCCGGGCCGCCGAAGTGCTCGACACCGTGGCCGGCCAAGCCGAAGCCCAGAAGACCTCCTACCTGGCGTTTCTCGACCACCTGCTCGAGGAGGAGGTGGCGGCCAAGGAGAAGCGCCGCATCCAGACCGCGCTCAAGATCGCCGGACTCCCCTTCGGCAAGACGATCGAGGAGTACGACTTCGGCTTCCACCCCCATCTCGACAAGAAGGCCGTGATGGAGCTCTTCGACCTGACGTTCCTCGCCCGCCACGAGAACGTCGTCTTCCTCGGGCCGCCCGGCGTGGGAAAAACGCATTTAGCGGTGGCCTTGGCCATCAAGGCCTGCAGCCACGGCTTCAAGGTCTGGTTCACGACCATGCACCAGCTGATCGCGAAGCTCAAGGAGACCCAGAGCAAGGGCAAGGCCTACCTCAGCTCCAGTCTCGTCATCGTCGACGAGGCCGGCTATCTTCCGGTCGACAGCCGCGAAGCCTATCTCTTCTTCCAGTTCATCTCCTACCGCTACGAGAAGAGCTCCATCATCCTGACCTCGAACAAGAGCTTCGGCGACTGGCAGGAGCTGTTCGGCGACGCTGTGATCGCCGCGGCCATCCTTGACCGTCTCCTCCATCACTCCAAGGTCATCAACATCAAGGGCCACAGCTACCGGCTCAAGGATCACGGCTTCGGCAAGTCTCCGTATCCCCAGCAAGGAGGTGAAGACCAGGCGGGAGCTTCGATGTGAGGGAACTTCAATGGGCAGGGTGGTACACTTTTACTTTCCCATAATTGGTACACATTTTGGTGCCCATTGACA
>CAZTNW010000037.1:0-2254 GCA_964614945.1 uncultured bacterium | reverse complement strand
CTTCTCTTCGCCTAAAGGCGAGGGGTTTCAACCATCCCCGAAAGGGACACTAATTATAATTACCTGGGAATATGCCATTTTCTACATTTCGCAAGATCTGTTTGGCATAACCAATGGCCCGAGAAATTTGACTTTCTGCAAGGTACGGTTCTTCATCCTGACTTAGACGTTGACTCCCGATTTTTTTAGCGAATTGATAAGCGACCTCCTGTAAACTGGAAATAGTCGCACCCCGTTTTCGCTTTTGATAAAGTTCAAGATACATTTGAAGCTCAGGCACAACACGTTCGCCAGGTGCTGTCCATGTTAGATAAAATTCTCGAATGGTTTTAACTTCCGACAATTTTTCTTTTATAAGTTTTCCCACTTCTTGAAGGACGGCCTTTTGTCCGCCTCTCGGTGGGATTCCAGGACAATGAATGTGCAGTAATAAACTTGTTCGTTCTTGCAATTTAATATTTTGAATTAATTTCTTCCTGAAAAGATCAAAAGATGGGGCGGCGTTCATGCTTGTCTCTGAGTATGTTTGGTCAATGATCTGTTCGATAATGTCAGAGATTTTGCGAACAGTCGGGAAGGGTGTTAATCGCTGTTCCTTGGCAATAATCTTAATCCGATTAACGTATGCTTGAAAAGCGGTTTCTCCCTTATCTTTCCGAAAGTTCGATTCTCTGAGGTATTTAATCCAGAGTTGACATAATTCTTTGTGCTCCATCTCCCGCCCCTTTTGTGGTCCCTATGGTTTAAGGGTAAGCCATGGCCGCCGCAATTCGGCAAGGTCCGTGACTTTTGCATCTATCTTCTTTCTATTTAGTGCCTTGCGCGACAACATCCTTCACAATGTCTACGGCCAGGTCTGTCGCTTTCCTCAATGAATCATCCCGAAGGTGAGAATATCTTTGGGTCATTATTGGGCTTTTATGAGTGAGTAAACGTTGCAAAGTATACATATCCACCTTGCCAGATGACGCCAGCATTGAGGCATACACATGTCGTAGACCGTGAAGCGGGCGGAAGTCCGCAGGAAGGCCCGCAGCCTTCGCAATGGGATTGACACGTCGTCGAATATCCTTAAAAGGTTTCCCATCTCCAGGTGTAAAAATATATTTAGATTCTGATCCATTTTTTTCAATCGGGGCGCGATCATTCAGTATCGATATTGCTCTCGCATTCATTGGGATAGTCTGTGAACGGCCACCTTTTGGGTTGCGAATGGTTATAAATCCTCGCTCAAAATCAATGTCTTTCCATTGCAGTTTGAATAGCTCCCCCCTTCTCATTCCCGTGAAAAGGGCGAGGCTCATTAAGTCAGCGGCCTCCCGGTCCGGACTATCTTTAATGGCCTTCAGGAGACTCCGTAACTGATCTGTGGTGAGATCCTCGGTTTTAACGTTGTCCACCATAGGGACTTCAACCTTGAAGGGGATCGGAAGGCATAGCTTACGCTTGATACCGAAATTTACGATCCGTTTGAGCAGCGATAGGACATGCTTGACACTCTGTGATGAATGCGTTTGAGACAATCCAACATATAGCCGGTCTACATCTTCTATAACAATCTCGGAGGGTTCCTTATCCCCAAGAACACTGTCCAAATGCTTGACGTAACGATACCCATCAGTCTGGATGCCCTTGGAAAATCCATCTTTCAGACTCTTATATTCCTTCCATAGGTTCCGGATCGTCCACTTGTCCGATTCAGCCTGTTTTCTTTTCTGCTCCTCAATCCGGCGCTCTTTATTCGAGAGTTCTTCTCCTTCGATTCGTTGTGCTCGGATGACGGCGGCCCTTGCCGGGGTCATATCATCTTGAAACTCTCTTCCTACCTTCTCCTCGATCTTCTTTCCGTCTTTCCGATAATAGATATAATAGACTTTCTCTTGAGGCTTTCCCTTTGCTCCCTTTACTCGCTTCCCAAGGATGTAATAAACGCCAGGATACCCTGCTTTAAATCGCTCTTTTGCCGGCATGTTCTTATCCCCTAATCGGCTTAATTTTCTTCTTTGTCATACAGATAGAAATTGCCACTGGTCTTAAAGCCGGAAATATCTTCCCACCAGTATTCCCACCAGATATGATAGATATACAGGGTTTTAAAAGTATGTCAAGGTAAAATATAGATTGATAATTTGTTGTTTATATGGTTGAATTTAGTAAGAAAGGTTTATTGAGGGTAATTAGGAGTAAAATTATGATTATGGCCTCTCACGCCGGAAACCGGAGTTCAACTCTCCGTGGGACTACCATGTAAATA
>CAZTNW010000036.1:0-2278 GCA_964614945.1 uncultured bacterium | reverse complement strand
ATACCTGCTTGGCGGCACCTTAGTAGCAATATGTTCAAGACTATACTCTACTCCCGCTTCAAGCGACTCTACCGCCATCCCTACTCTCCTCTCGTTCGGCACTAACCCGGACGGGAACTGCCCGTAATGTTTACTCCTATACGCGCTCCAACACTCCCATGAACAGAAGTATTCACCCCGTACTGACCTCGCGGCCTCTGATGGCGACCGGTTAAACATCCGACCACAATTCGTACACTGTATCATCACCAAAGTATCACGCAATATTATTTCATCTATACTCTCATAAACCTTTTTGATGTCAGCGAGCTTATAGAATAGATGTCTTTTTAGAAGGGAGTTGATACTATGGAGAGGTATAAATGTCTACATTGCAGCATCATCATTAACACCGAGGATATGGAAGACGGTGAGAAATGTCCCGAGTGTCATAATCATATTCATATAAAGAAAATGTGCGAACGAGACGTGATACACTGCGGGCACGTTGATATCCAACCATCAGTGCAACTCTGTGATGTGTGTGGTGAGGTAGTATGTCCTCAGTGCGGAAGCCATTACACCCACTTTGGTATCTCGCGGGTTACTGGATATCTTGCCGAAGTTGAAGGATGGGGCGAAGGGAAGAGAGCAGAACTACGCGATAGAAAGCATTATAATATACAGTAACCTACCATATATGCATGGTAAAGAGGAAGTGTGTTATATGCGGTGCGGAGTTCGAGGCTAGAAAGAACGGCAAGGGAAACTTCTACCGCAAAACATGTTCGCCAGAGTGTGAGAGTACGTTAAGGAGTAATATAAACAGGGAGAGATGGGATGACGACCGAAGAGTATACATGAGTAAATTACTAACTGGGAGAGACACATCACACTGGAAGATACCAAGAAAGGATGAGAGGCCAAACTGGGAGGGAGGCGTCACCTCAAGATCGCGGAGAAGGATCGCGTTCGAGGAACTTGGATTCGAGAAGGTATGCATGGAATGTGGATCAACAGAACAGATATGCGTCCACCACGTTAATCGGGATAGGTCTGATAATTCAGAACCAAATCTCAAGATACTCTGTAAGAGGTGTCACGTTATAGAACATATAAAGGAGAAACAGTTTGGGTGGGGCGTATACAACGAACAGAAGTATAATAATCAATAATTCTTTTCAAGATTGAGTAGTATAGAGTAGGGTATGTTAGGCGCAACACCTGTAAATTTTACACTAATCTTCTCTTATTTATGGATACTATCCGCGATGTTGCTAGCAATCGCGATGTTCATGATCACTTCTCCCAGATGGGACTACCGTTTAATCGGGTTCAGCTGGTTCTTCTGGGCCAGCATAGTATTCCTGATCTGGTGCGCGTGTGGTTACTGCCAGTATTGGTACTTAGGATTAATTGGGATACTGTATGCCCTATGGGGATACGCCAGGAACAAACCACAGGAACCTACAGCACAGGAACTAGAAGAAGAGGCGGGGGTAAAAGTTCCGGGCTACGAGTAACTTATTTATACTCTTGTATCGTATATAATAAGCAGGGACACGTCATAGGGCGAACGTGATCCCTCTACCTGTTCATCTCCTGTAGTAACCAAAGACCTAGGGACTCTCCATTTTTTTAACAACGTACCTAAAAAAGATTAGTACTAATCTGGGTTAGGTGTAGGGATATACCCTGACAAAAAACAGCAGTTTGAGGGGTTATAACCCTCCAAATACCTGTAGACATCGCTTCCAGAACGAATCCCTCTTAACAATCCGTTTCGCTTTCACCACAGGCGTCTTCTTGCCCTCCTTCCCCCGGTAACGAATGAACAGTCCTTTCTGGTTCAACCGGACCCGCACGGCCTTCTGGGTCCTCTTAGTGATTATCCCAATATCTTCTAGTGAATATCCATTATGATACAACCCTACAAGGATCTCGTCTTCCTCCTCAGTCCATCGTTTCCATCTGTTCTCTGGTTTACTCATAATCAGATCACCCCTTCCCACAGGACACGACCATCCGGCCCGCCATGCAGCCGCCATTTCGTGCCGTCAAATGAAGGCACTAACCCCAATTCCCATAACGTGACGGCTGGTTGGAATGGGTATCCCTCGCCAGGGATATTCTCGGTATACTTCCATTCAGATCGGGGGATGATGAAGAACGTGCCATTATAAGCCCCGACCGAATCCCCGACCGAAGCCCTGACCGAAGCCCCGACCGAAGCCCAGACCGAAGCCCTGACCGAATCCCTGACCGAAGCCCCGACCGAAGCCCCGACCGAAGCCCATTC
>CAZTNW010000035.1:0-2379 GCA_964614945.1 uncultured bacterium | reverse complement strand
GTGCAGCTGGGTTGTGCTGAAAAAAGGATATTCTCCCGCTTCAGACATTTTCATGCCTTTCCGGGAAGATTCCGGATAGTTCGGGGAGGCTTTTTCCTCTTTTATTGCTTTCAGATGATTCATCGTTTATAAATAACGCTCTTCTGAAAATTTTTACAAATCTTACATTTTGAAGAAAGGGAATATCTAATAGAAACAATTAACCATAATGTCAATAATTATTTATAACATTTGTTAGTTTCCCTTTCTTGAAAGATTCACAGACCCCATCTTAAAAGCTCTTGCTCCGTAGAAAGAAACTATATTTTATTAAGTTTCCATCTAAAGGTCAATGTCCCTTTCTGGACGGATAGTCCAGTTCTGTATATGGGGCTAAATTTGTAATTCCGGGGCAGCGGTTCACATTGAAGGGGTAATTGATAGAGAACTGGTTGATATTGTCAGGGTAGGTGTGGAATGTGAGGCTGATCTTCTGAACCACTTCCCGATTCAGCTTATCGCAAAATCGTGAATGAATTTTGCTGATGATTCTTTCAATTGTCTTTGCATTGATAACGGTTATGTCAGCGCAAATGACGCCAATGGTTTTATTGTATTCAAACCAGCCGTAAAGATCTGACTCTCTTAAAGAAGAAGATAAGGCGAACTGGATATTTCCCAGAATTTCTTCTTCAAAATGGTCATTAATCAGGGCTGAAACATCAAACAGGAGAAGTATAAACGGTTTTTGGGAGCGGTCTGTTCTCTTTTTTTCCAGGTGCAGAAGATGATGGAATTGAGATTTATCATAAAATGGAGATATTCCGTCAAATCTATTTTCCAGTAAAGCCGACAGCAACTTCGAACTTGTAGAGTTTTGATCCTTTTTTGTTCGTTTTATAATGCTCATTATGGCATTCCTTATGAAAACTCAAGTTTATGATAAAACTTGTAAATAAAAACTTGAATCCATGATTCTAAATAACTGCAATTTTGCTTTAACAAATTCAATTTGCATGCCAGATAAGGGCACATATGCCGTTTGATAGTCTATCATAATGATATCTATCAATTATTTATTTAATAACCTGTTTTAAAAAAATTAAGGGAGAGAGGGTGTCTTTTTATTTATATCTTTAATCACAAAAAATGGTGGCATATCTACAAATTTTGTAGGTGCCGCTGGTGTAATCACTTGCCATACATCATAACTTGAATCTTATCAGAGATCATCCTTTTTTCCCGGGAATAAGTTTTAATAACATCGTCTTGATATCTTTGAGAATCAATGCTGCTTTTTCCCAGTTATCCGGTTCCGGGTGTGTTTTGGAATAATGATAATCATGATAATAACGGTTTGTTCCAAAATGCCTCTGAATTAAAGCCTTTGTTCTGTATTCCATACTGTTCAGTACAATGCCCATGATTTTATCTTTGTTCAGTAATTTTAAGGCCTGCTGGATCGATTCACGAGGTGTCTTACCGGATTTGATGACCAGCAAAATCCCATCTGCCATTTCAGTCAGAACGGTCGGTTCGGTGGTTGCCAGAAGCGGTGAACAATCAAGAATAATATAACGATCTTTATATCTGGTTTTAAGTTCCTGGAGAAGGTTTTTCATTCTTTCTGATCCGATCAGTTCCACCGGGTTTTCCTGGAGGGGGCCACCAGCAATGATATTGAGTTTGTCAATGGATGTTTTGATTAACAAATCGGGAATTTCTGCTTCTCCAAGCAGATAATTTGACAGGCCTTTCGTTTCATGCAAACCGAATAATCTCGATACTGATGGATTTCGAAGATCACAATCTACGAGTAGCGCATGACTTTGCATCTCAACAGCAATGATTATGGCCAGATTAATAGCGATAAGGCTTTTTCCCTCTCCCGATAAAGTACTGGTGATCATGATTGTTTTTGGAGAATTCTGTTGATTAGGATTGATAATGTGTGTTCTCAACCGCCTGAACTGCTCCGTTACCATCGAAGACGGCGCAAAGAACGAAACAATTTTATTATCCAAGACCTGATTCTCCGGATCAACAACGATTGCCGGTTCTTCTTTCTTCAGATCAACGTTTTTTTCACGTTCCAGTTTCTGCAGCACATCAAACATTTTACCCATACAGCTCTATCTCCATTCAGTTCAGAATATACCATATAAATGCAGCTATCAGGACAGCAATAAAAATGACGGATATAATGATAGCCGGCAAACGATGTTGATTCTTCCGCCGTTGGCTTCTTGCACCACTTTCGAGGTCGCTAATGACGTTTTGGACGATTTCTTTATTAATTCTGCCCTGTTCAGTTGCAAATCCTGTCAGCAGGGCATTATCGCAAACAATATTGATCAAGCGGGGGATGCCTTGTGAATAATTGTAGATTTCCTTAATGGC
>CAZTNW010000034.1:0-2481 GCA_964614945.1 uncultured bacterium | reverse complement strand
TCAGGGAGATCGGCGAGGACAACAAGGTGGCGGAGTTCCGCGTCGCCGTCGACCGCAGGTGGGCGAAAGAGGGACAGCAGTCGGCGGACTTCATTCAGGTCAAGGTTTACGGTGCCGGTAGGGCCGACTTCGTCGCGCAGTACTTCCAGAAGGGAAAACCGATCGAGGTGGTTGGCAGTCTCCACATCGATACTGTCAAGAACGACGACGACACCTACACGAGCTACACCTATATCCGGGCAGACGAGGTCAACTTCGTTCTGTCGGACAAGAAGGATGGAAACTCCGGGGACGGTACCGGCGACGGTGAGGAATCTACCCCCAGGCAGGCACCCTCCGGCAGGAATTCCACCAGAGTTGTGCGCAAACCCGTGGGTGCAGGTAGTGGAAGGAAGAAACTGAAATTTTAACTGTAACAAGCCCTGCAAGCCGTACACGCTCTGTTATGAATTGGAGGTTAACCAGATCTGACGACTGATGGTATGCGGCTTGTAGAGTGGTCTGGGTAAAACGGTCCCCGGTGCCAGGACCAGATAACCTAGTATATATATATCTATTCAGTCTGGTTCTGGCACCCGGATCCGTTTTAGGTACAGTGCATGGGAAGCCGGTCACCTCCATTTCGAGAAATGTCTATTGTATCAGACAGGTAAAGGAGGAATTGCATCCAGATGGACGCATTCGATATATACAACCACCGTGCCCAGGGGTTAAGGGTGGAGAATGTAGGTCCGCGGCAGTCTCAACGGAGCTATTCACCTCCAGGGGGAAGAGGTACTGGAAACGGGAAAGCACGATAACCGGGGTGCGATGTATATAATACAAGCGGGGTGTGTTAGCCCGCCAAATTATTCCAGTGGGGTGTGCCGATGTCGAAAGTGATTTTGTTGAGACTGCCTCTCCTTGCGAGGTTGAGGTTGCGTAGAGAGTTAAAAAAGGAAGTGTTCTCACCCTGTTTGTGGCGAGAAAAACATACGGGATATGCGTTATTCCATAGTGATGTGTCAGGACGGTCAGTACGACAAGAACTGCTGCGTCTGTTGTACAGACACCCCAGGATTAAACGGAAACTGAAGATGTTGTATGTCATAACCTGCCATCCTTCGCAGCAGTATTATGGAATGGTGTACGGCATCCATGTCTCCCCGCTGGTGAACAGTGCTGAAGTGTTGTATGTCAGTCTACTAGATAGCAGGACCCTCAGAGTAACTGATAGGCAGGGGTGACCCTTTCACACACCCACGGTCTGTGACCACCCGCTTTCTTCCGGGGAATGACTACAAAAAAATCGAATACGAGGTATAATTAAAGATACAAGTGAATATGCGGACAAGTGGTTGCCACCGATGTGTACCTCGATCAGGTAAGGTGCCTGTAAATATGAAACCTTCCGGTCGGTAACTGTCCCGTTAATTTCCTACTAACCGACAGTGCCTTAGAGCACTTCTACAGGGGTTACCCCTAAAAGGAAAATTTCGAGTGTGGAAACATTCAAATTTTTCTTTTACCGAATCTGTGGAGGTGATTCAATGGCACTGTTTTCTTTTTAGCTGATCGATTCCTTCCGTAGGAACCGTCCCATCGGCACGAAACATAAGTATACATGCAGTGTCCCCCAACGGAGGTCTAGGGAACTACCCCTCGTCTGCAGGGGTACCCACGCCGGGTATATGCTTGTAATACGAGGGACCAAAACCTGGTTAACTGGAAGAATTGAAAACCTCATTGTTAGGCGAATACGACAATAAGTAGACCTGAGGAAGGTCTTTCTTGCAGAAATAGGAGGGAATTATGAAAAAAGAAACAGCCGTCTCCTGCAAGACGGCCGGGGAAGTACCAGAGGAAGTATCAATCTACAACACAATTATACCACAACCTGCACTGGAAGACAGTTCTTGCGCACGGCATACCAGGTTGCTAGACACCTTCTCGATAGAAAAACACGATTCGAGGTCGAGTTGCACGCTTATGGGCAGAGAATGGAGCTCTGCCCCTCCTGGTCTATCTCCTGGCTTACAGGTATACCCCCAGACCGATACGCTATTAAATATATATTTAATTAAAAGGATAGTCTATCGGCTTGGGGGTATAGCTGGCAGCTACAGACTACATCAGGAGCGGGGCACCGAGAATCTCTGCCCTAAGAGGTGATCATCATGCTCGAATTGCGAAGATTACCCGAAGTAAAACCCGAAAGTGGAAAGTTTAGGGTATCGATACAGTGCCCGGAATGCGGTGATACAGGTGGCCACTGTGGCATCTTCCTCGACGGGGGCAACTACTACTGTTTGAAGTGCCGCGCCAAGGGCGAAGTACCCGGTGCGCCCAGAAGCAGTTATACCCGGAGACGGGAAAAAAGTATAGATAACACTACCGCGCAGTTGCTAGATACCACGTGGAAAAAACTCATCCGCAACGCCCGGCCGGACCGGGAAGAGACGCTGCGTTATCAGGTAGATGATCGCGGCGTCCCGCCAGAGC
>CAZTNW010000033.1:0-2684 GCA_964614945.1 uncultured bacterium | reverse complement strand
AAAGCATAGCATGAAAAAAATATAAATGCAATCTATTTTATGCTCTGATTAGTAAGAGGTGAATAAAATGTGCATACGTTACGACCATGAAATAGAGTCACTTGAGATTGAGTCCAGACTACTGGAGCTCTACAGGCTCTATGAAAACATCATCAAAGCTGGTCTCTCGCAAAGTGACTGGAACGAAATGAATACACAGATGCTGATAAACGAATTTTCCTCTTATGCAAAAGCCCGGTTGCCAGCCCTACTCGAGAAAGAAGAACGAGGTGATATTCATGCCTAAGCAAATAACATCCCTTGCTCAACTGAAAAAAGAAGCGCAGGACGAGCAGGATGCTGAATTCTTTATCCTGCTAAACAACTGTCTAAGAAGCAGCAAACGGATTGTCTGGGAGGAAGATGAAAAACGATTTTTCGTCATCAACTACATCGACGATTTTGAACAAGAGCTCACAGAAAAACAACTTATGGACAAAAGCTATACGAACATCGGCTTCGCTATGGAGAAAGGTTCACTATTTAAATATGACTGAGGTGGTAAAAATCACAAAAACCATAAAAACATTGATATTGGAAATTGTGGGTAGCAATGGTCCCGCCCATATCAAAGAGGTTCATTTGCAAGTGGTTGAATTCAGGCCTGATGTGCCTCAGCATACCGTCAGGGCTCGGCTTTCCGAATTATCCCACAGCGATAATCTTGAAGAACGCCTGGAATCCTTCGGCAATGGCTTCTATGGCCTCTATGAGGAAAACGAGAACCTATGCAGCGTTGTCTCATACCCGGACCGTGGCCCCTGGGGAGATTCGGGCTATCGTGGAAATTGCTCAGGGCATCTGGTTAAAGACCTTATTCTAAGGTTCAAATGCCAGAGTGTATTTGACCCTTCTGAAGGCGGGGGGACTGTCCGGGATGTTGTCGCCGGCATTAACCAATATCTAAAGAGGGAAATTGAATATGAAGGCCGGGATTTAAAACAAGGATGGAATCTTCTAATCAGCGAGTTTCCCAAAAAGCAATATGATTTGGTATGGTACCACCCAGCTTACTGGGACATCATTCGATACTCTGAACATCCTCATGATTTGAGCAACGCAAGAACTTTTGAGGAATTTGAGGCTATGCTTAATTTATCTGTTGAGCGTCTTAGTCCGGTCGTTAAGCGTGGTGGGATTTTGGCAATACTTATTGGTGACAAGCGTAAATGCGGACAGTATTACGCCCTGTTCAGGACACTTCTTATGAATGATAAAATCGGTCAGCTTAAAGCCATTATTATCAAAATTCAGCACAACTGCAGAAGCGACCAAACAAAATATAATTCCAGCAACCCTTTTCTAATACAAATCAGACACGAGTATTGCCTTATTTTCCAGAAGATATAGATCAAGTTCAAATTTAATTTGTTTGATTAATTGTTTGTAATATTTTAATATTCCTATGTTTTATAAATGACTCAATCCGGTATGAAAAATCAAATAAATATGTTTCGCGCAAACGATCACTGATAATATTGTATGTTACATTCCGATTATACGGAGACAGTGCGATGTGTTGTACAAAATGTACAAAGAGAGGCATGGCTACATCTTATGGTCAGAGACTATATAAAGAGTTCGATCCTTATGAGAGATGGCGATTGGAGGACTCTTGTCCCAAGATGTGCGATAAACCTCTAACTCCCTATCTCAAATATCCAGTCAAGTGGGGAATTTGTAGAACAACTAGGGAATTAGAAAAAGTTGAGTGCTGTGTACTATGCGACTACTTTACATGAACTGTCAACACAATAACAATCACATATCGTAAATAATTTATAAATTACATTGACTTATATGAGGGTTTCGTATGTGCTGTGACAAATGTACAAGCCTTGGAATCACGACCGAATATGGCCAAGAATTACTCAAGATTGTAGGAAACGAGAAATGGAAAATCTCCGGTATGTGCCCTAAATTCGATCCATTTAATAATCACAAAAAAGAAGACCGCATCATGTGGGGAATATGCCGGGCAACAAGTGAATTCGAGAGGGTAGAATGTTGCTGGAAATGCAAATATTTCTCATGATTAATTCAGCAACCAGCCGCAGAGATAGCCTGCGGCATAAACATAACATCAACCAGGAGCGCTTTCCCACTTATAAACTCCTGCCCTAAGAACCCAGATCACCTATCGCCAAGCAAATATATACATTGCTTTTGGGACAGTAAGCAGGGTTACCAAGGTTTATTCTTCGATACCTAATGTTTTCGCAGATGCCTTGACCATCAGGGTTGGTTATTATTCCGTCGGCCTTGTAAAAGTTACAGCGAGGTTCTTCGACAACTATAGTAATTTTTTCATGGAGGTTGTCGAAAACTATCCTTCTCGTAACTCCCAATACAGATGGAGTATTTTCATACACATCAGACGAGTATTGGTTTTCGTAACATAAAAAGGAGTATGAACCAGATCGCTCATTGTATGATTGAATCATATCAATTATTTGCTTCTTTGTAACGAATTGATCAGACATAACCTTCGCCATTAGCGTGTCCTCCTTACCACTCCATTATTATATCGGAAGCAACAAATGATTCTATAAGATCAATTAATATTTACATGCGTTTACAGTTTACACAATTTTATATGAAAATGGAAAATAATCCTCTATTATTAAAGACATTCACTGTGAACA
>CAZTNW010000032.1:0-2824 GCA_964614945.1 uncultured bacterium | reverse complement strand
TCAAGAGGCTGAAAGAGAGCGCTGAGCGTTCTGAGAGTGCCCCGCCAGTGATCAGAAAGATCCACAAATCGGGCACTGTGCCCGACTCATTTCACGGCCTCTTTGAGGTCATGATCAAGGGCAAGCCTCGGGTGGTTGAGTATGAGCCGGATACCGAGCTGAGGGACACAGAGCAGGTGCCACTGCAGGAGGAGGGCGGGATCGAGGCATTCCTGCGCCGGGAGGTGCTGCCCTACGCCCCTGATGCCTGGTATGATCCAGATAGCGTCCGAACTGGATACGAGATCAGCTTCACCCGGTACTTCTACAAGCCCAAGCCTCTGCGGACGCTGGAGGAGATCAGGGCGGATATCGTGGACGTGGAAAAGGAGACGGAAGGGCTGATTCAGTCTATTCTAATTGATGCAGGGAGGGATTGACTATGCCTACACAACGCTACTCCGTAACTCAGGTGCCAATTAGGAATCTTTTTGCATGGATTGATTCTGGCGAGATTGCTATACCTGAAATTCAGAGGCCCTTCGTTTGGGATGCGGTCAAAGTCCGCAAGATGCTTGATTCTTTGTTCATGGGATACCCCGTAGGATATCTAATCGCATGGCGTAATCCAAATGTTAAGCTAAAGGATGGATCAACTTCTTTTGGCAAGCGAATAATTATCGATGGCCAGCAGCGGATTACTGCCCTCATGGCAGCTATCCTCGGATTTGAGGTCGTGAATAAAGACTACAAGAGGGTACGCATCAAGATTGCATTTCATCCGATCAAACAACAATTCGAAGTATCGAATCCTGCCATCGAAAAAGATATCTCATGGTTGCCGGATATAGCAGATGTCTTTGACTCGAAAACCAGTCTCTTCAACCTCGTGACTGATTATTGCCAGAAGAATCCAGGTGCAACAAATGATGAAATCTTCAGTAGTATAGAATCGTTAAGAGGGATAGTAAATAATCAAATTGGCCTCATCGACCTAGATTCAGAGCTTGATATCGAAACTGTAACAGAGATATTTATTCGCGTCAACTCAGCGGGCGTGCCTCTCAGTCAGGCGGACTTCGCTATGTCGAAGATAGCTGTCAATGAGATCTATGGTGGCAATATGCTGCGCAAGGCTATAGATTATTTCTGTCACTTGGCCATAGCCCCAGAATTCTTCCAGGAATTGAAGAACGATGAGGATTTTGCAAATAGCGAGTTCATGCATCAAATGTCTTGGCTCCGCAGAGAGAATGATGACCTTTATGATCCTTCTTATACAGATATGTTAAGAGTAGCATTCACCTCTGAATTCCGACGTGGTCGCTTGGAAGACCTTGTAGCATTGCTATCAGGACGCAATTTCGAGACAAGACAATATGAAGATGTTATCGTTGAGGACTCATTTAATCGATTGGAAAAGGGCATCAACCAGTTCATGAATGAAGATCACTTCCAACGCTTCATCATGATCATTCGCTCTGCAGGCTTCGTCAATGCATCAATGATCAGATCTCAGAATTCTTTGAACTTCGCTTACATCCTCTATCTGACTTTGCGCGATCAAGGATTTCCCAATGCAGATATTGATCTCTATGTTAGGCGCTGGTTCGTTATGTCTATACTTACTGGTAGATATTCATCCTCTCCTGAATCGACCTTTGACCAAGATATCCGGCAGATTCATGAACTTGGAGTTGAAAAATATGCAGATATTCAAATTCGAGGCCAGCTATCCGATGCATTTTGGAAATCCGTGCTACCACAGGCATTGAATACCTCTGTGGCTTCAAGCCCTTACTTCCGCCTATTCGAGGCTGCACAGGTAAAGATGATTGATACGGGCTTCCTGTCCAGGGATATTATAGTAAGAGACCTGATCGAAGTTCAATCGGATGTCCATCATATCTTCCCACGGAATTACCTTAAGAAAAATGGGATGAGCAGAGAACAATACAATCAAATCGCCAACTACGCAGTAGCCCAGAGCGAGATCAACATTGCCATCGGCAGCAAAGAGCCAAAAATATACTTTAGCCAGCTACTTGATCAATGCCAGGGAGGGCCAAAACTGTATGGGAATATTACTGATCTCGATAGCTTGAAAGATAACTTCAGAGCGAACTGCATTCCCAATGGCATGGAGGAGATGACATCTGATGATTATTCTTCATTCCTCTCTGAGCGGCGGGTGCTGATGGCGCAGAAGATAAGGAAATATTTCGAGGATCTCTGAGATGGCTGTATTAAAACCATATCTCGAATACAGAGACTCCGGTGTGCCATGGCTAGGCGAGGTGCCCAAGAATTGGAAAGTACAAAAACTTAGAATCATCATGAAAGGAGTGACTGAACGGAATAGACCCGATTTGCCCCTTCTATCAGTTGTGCGTGAAAAGGGTGTTATTCTGCGTGATATTACAGAAAAGGGTGAGAATCGCAACTTTATTCCAGACGATCTTTCAAATTATAAAGTTGTCCGGGAAGGGCAATTTGTAATGAACAAGATGAAAGCATGGCAGGGATCATATGGGGTCTCACGATATAATGGAATTGTTAGCCCAGCCTATTTTGTGTTTGATATACACCTAGTGGAAGGCTCTTACTTTCATTCTGCAATCCGCTCCAAGGCTTATGTTCCTTTATTCACACAGGCATCTGATGGTGTCCGAATTGGTCAGTGGGATCTATCACAAGTTCGAATGAAGGAGATCCCCTTTTTCATCCCGTCACTTGCCGAACAATCCGCCATCGTCCGCTTCCTCGACCACATGGACCGCCGCATCCGCCGCTACATCCTTGCTAAGCAGAGGCTGATCAAGCTGTTGGAGGAGTATAAGCAGGT
>CAZTNW010000031.1:0-2830 GCA_964614945.1 uncultured bacterium | reverse complement strand
AAGTGTTGACTTTATACCACAAGGGACTATTAATGAAAATGAATATGTCAATGAAAAATCTCTCTGTTAGGAGAAAACAGTGAATAAAAGGAAGCCTATGACCAAAGAAAAATATGCAGAAATCATAGGGAAAATTAAGCTGAATGTTATTTACCTCAAGAGCTCTTCATGCGAAATAGATAGAGACGCCTTTTTTCAAGGAAAGGAAGCAGAACACTTGATCAATATTATTGACGAGCCGTCTATGGCAGTTAAGGACAATGATACAGTTGATGTAATTCACCGCTATTGTGTGGAGATGATGTTGAAGACTGCTGAAGTTAAAGCGGTTGGTAAGATAGAATGTGCCTTTTGCTTGAATTATTCTCCCGCCAGTTGTTTCTCACCAGAATTTTTTGAGGAGTTTAAAAAGGCCAACTTGCACATTAATACCTGGCCATTTTTTAGAGAATTTGTTTACAATATGACAGCACGCATGAATATCCCCCCCATTACGCTTCCTCTTTTGAAGGCAAGTAAAAAGGAAGAAAACCCGCCACAAAAAAAGAAAAAACAGAGCTAATTGGTTTCACTTGTAATGGGCAGGCTTAAGGATCTGATCATTCTTTATAAACTCTGTTCCGGCTCTTGTCTGTCTGTCGTGCAAGGCGCATTTCGTGCAATTGTCTCCTCTCATTGTTGGGTATGCTCAATTGGGGAAAATAGCCAAATTTGACTGTAATCTATTAGTTATCTTAACCTTAATGTACAAAGATAGAGCAACGCTGCCCGTTATTTGTAGGCATCTAATGAGCAATATAGGCTGATGCGGTCAGTGCCTGTTAAGAGGAGGGGGGAGGTGATAGAAATATTTTCGGGGTTCTTTGAGTTTCTCTCCAAACAAAAAGATTACTTTATACCATATTTAAATAGGCAAGCCAGCTGTGAGAAGTGGTTACAGGGTGAGTTTATCTGGTATCTTAATGAGTGTAAGGAAATCGGGACCGTTGTCGATGCAGACTTAGAGAGAATATATGCACCAAAAGCTGGGTTCTGTGACATCTGGTTTAAAACAAATGAAAAAGAGATATGGTGCGAACTGGAAGTTATCGTAACGAACTATAATCTGCCTGGAAAACCCATAACAAATCAGGTTCAACATGTGATTGATGATGTAAAAAAACTCAAAAAATGTCCCAACCAGGATTGCGAGCAACTGGTGATGTTTATCGTTTACCCAATGCCTGTAGATAAGACAAAAGACGATTTATGGAATAGTATTCATATGAATCGTATTGTAAATGTTGCTGAGGTTATCGCAGAGCCTTATGCTGTCAGGTTTAATAGCAAAAGTGAGGCCAGGATTTACTTGGCCAGACCAAAGTATAAAACTGAAGATAAGATATGAGCCAATCAAATTTTGAGGCTATTTGGCAAAAAGTACTGGGCCATCAGGGTGAAACATTCTATACGAAAAACGGAGAGCAGTTTTGCTATTGGGTACATGGTTCCAGTATTAAAGTGTCAAGGACGAATTATAATTTGTCAAAAAGCGATTTCGCGACTGCCTATGATCTTATGCCCGTTGATGGGCCTGGAGCTATAAACAATAAGGTCCGCGGGCCTTCTTATATCTGGGCAATTTTGCATGATAAAAGAATATCAGGGGAAGGGTAGAAAAGAAGCGAGGAGGTCAGAAGGCCAGAGGCAGAAGATGTTCTAGCGGTAGAACCGATAGGGTATATTGAAATGTTTCAAGTAAATGACGAAGATTTTCAAAAGCAGATAGAACAATATAAAGAAATTGTTACCCGTGGCTTTGATATCTTAGATAAGGAAATTCGAGTTTTTAACAAGCATGTTAATGACAGCACATTCGTAAGGGTATGCGGATTGATACTTGTCAAATGTAAATATTTATTTAAAGCCATATATATTTTGATATGGGAAGGGTTAGGACAAGAATCTGGTGCTTTGCTCCGACTGGCAATAGAGTATTTGGAAGCATTAATATTCTTAACCGAGGACGAAAAGAGGATACAACTATTTTTAGATGACAAATTGCCTTCTGCAGGGGAAATAGCAAAAATAATAGACGGAAAATTCCAAGAACTTCGAGAGCATTTAAACGAATATGCATCACACATGAAGGTTTCTTGGGATTCAATAGGCCATCTAGTTAATATGGAAACTGGCAGATGGCATATCGAGCCAATAGTAGATGATAGTGTCGTTAAAACTAATCTTTTGCTATTGTCAGGGTTTATAAAATATGCAGCTCTGGTTGGATTGGAAACCTTAAAAAAGTATTTAGAAGTACCAGATGGCTTAGAAAATGAAATAAAACTCTTAGAGCAAAAAATAGTAAGTTTATATGACACTTTGCAAAAATAAGAGATTTAAATTAACGAATTATCTGAATCGTTAAAAGTTTCCTATAAAAATATTCTTAACCTGCCTAATTAGACACATCTTAGCCATCTCAGGGAGCAGGTCTAAGGTTCTTTCTTCCAGACTTAATACTTAAATTCAACTCAGAATATTAACCACAGCCACTATCTGGGTAACTAGTTGAATTATGAATCAGTGTCTCTGGCCTGAAATGGGCTTGTTATAAGTTTGGTATAAATAGAAGCGGAGTTGGTGATCCTTATGTTCATAAGAATTGGCAAGCGTAGAAGGAAGTAAGGAAATATTACTTGACAGACGCATTACCAGAGCTTAATATTAAGAAGGAGGCTGACAATGCTTTGCAAAAGAACCTATAAAAATCAAATCACTTTGCCTAAAAAAATAATGGAAAACCTGGAGGATGTTGAATATTTTGAAGTTCATATAGAAGACGGCAAAA
>CAZTNW010000030.1:0-2882 GCA_964614945.1 uncultured bacterium | reverse complement strand
TCTGCCAGCCTGGGGAAAGCATCATATGCCTTATGGCCTGGGACTATATCGCTGTCATAAAGGAGATTGATCTTCTTCCCGCTCCAGTCCACCTGGGCCAGCTCAGGGAGGAGACTCTCCTTATCCTTCAGCTTCTCCCCTTTGGCCAAGAGAGAGGCCTCCTCTCCTGCTGTCTTCCAGCTCCAAACCCCTCCTAAGGCCACTATGGGAAGGCCCTGGAGAAAGCCAGCAAGAGCCTTGAGCTCTCCCTCTGTTATCCAGAGGTCCTGGGTTTTGATCAGATCAAGGCCAGGAGGAATGTAAACATGATTAGGCTCTCCCTTAGGATGGATATATTTAGGCCCGTCAGGAAGAGGAGTATCTGGCCTGATAACGAAGGCCCCATTCCCAGGGTATCCAATGTAAATGCCTGGCCCGTCAATTCTCCAGCCTGAGAGATCATCTATCTCCTGGGAGCTAACGGTCTTAAGGAGTCCTGTTTTCTCTAGGTCCTGAATCTCTGGCCGCTCCGGATCTATTGCATAATGGAAAGAGAGCCTCGATTTATGGGCTTCACAGAGCGTAATTATTCCCCCTGCTCTTTGTAATAATCCCGCTCTCCCTGGAAGAAAAGGGCATTCTCTTTCCAATAATAAATACTGTTTACCGCGTTGCTTAATTGCCTCTTTAGCCTCGCGTTTTCTGCCTGGAGCAGAATATATTTATCTCTTAACGTAATCATAGTCATGGCAATCACTTTTTTTAAAAACCGTACACTATTGCTTTAGACAGACAAAAATCCAGTTCAAATTAAAGAATTACGCTATCTCTAAAAATCCTTTGCTTAAGTCTTCGCAAATCTTGGAAGCTTCCAGCAGGAGATTGCAACCATTGAAGAGCTCTGCTCTGTTCTGGCCCTGGGCTTTGAGGGCTTGGATTCTAGAAAGCTCTGAGAGAACCCTCAATCTAGATCCAATTTGGTAAAGCTCTGTTGCTATCTCCTCAGGAGGAGCTTCTGTAATAGAATGGCTCATTTATACCTCTCCTAGCACTCCAGTATACTCTCTACAGCCACTCCCTCAGCGTTCCCCTCTCTTTGAGGTCTAATTACCTCTAACTGAGTTTTTGCACGCCTAGAAATGCGTCTAGAAGCATTGTAGGGATGGAAGGGGAAGAGAGGGCATTCTGGAAGTTCACATGATACTCTACCATCTGCATAGTTCCCAGTGCAATCAGCACATTTAGCCCTGATTGCCTGCATTGCCGTTAAGCCAATTCCGGCCAGATGTCGCTTAAGATCTGTACTCCCCATACCTGTCATATTTTACCCTCTGATAATGATCTACAAGTCTCATAATCTCAGCTTCAAAAGCCTCTTCACCTTTAGCCTCGCGGTATTCGTCTAGGCTTTCCATTTCCGTTAACATCTCGTGTTTAGATCCGCTTTCTAAAACCAGATTACAGCTAGAACCTGAGTTGATCTCCAAATACCAAACCCCAGATTCATCGCTTTTGTAAAGTATTAGATCCCCTAACTTGAGAGGCCACCTATCAAGCAACCCCCATTTCCCGTGCCAGTCACTTATTTCAGGAAAATCATCCGGATTGTCGGCGTTGCATGCTTCCCGTTCTTCATCGGTAGGATCGTATTGCCCAGCCTGATTATTTATAAGGCTAAAAGCAGCACTATCTAATTTCTTCAGTAATACCTCAGGTAATTCTTCTTTACCCGGAGGTATTTGTTTAAGGAGTTCAATATACCTCAAAGTAAATTCACCTCGAAAATCGATACGGTATACAAAATGTCGCGGGTATATCGGCCCGAACCGTTTAGGAGAGGGAAAACCTCTCTCATAGATAACATAGGCAAAAATGAAACCAGGTGGAAGAGACCTTGTGAGGATTCAATCATAGACAATTGAATACCTCTTAACTAACTGATTACGCTCTATCCTCTCTGAGCATCGAAGCGAACCGCAATCAACAAGCTCTTTCAAGCAATCGCGTTTAAGTTTTCTATCGCCGCGCACAAGATTTAGGAGTTGGTTCTGAGTAATCCCACGGTTCCTCGCTGCTGTTTGTCTTAGCTCGCGTTTAATCCGCTCTATCCTAGCTGCCAGGTCGTTCTGGGAAGGAAGGTAAAGCTTAACATTCTCCCCCATTGTTCGCGAGAGAACTTTACAATGATAACGCCTACTGCGATCCCGATCATGCTCACAGAGTTCCTGATCCTCTGGGCATTTTGGGCAAAGGGTTTGGCGCACTGCTATACTTGTATTCCTGGAAAAGTTATTAGTCCTATATAAATATTTTATATTAAGCTTATTTATTTCTGCTTTATATTTAATTAATCTTAAAATCCGCTTCTGGGCCGCTTGGAAAGACTCACTACTACTATTCATATGGGAATAGATACGGTCATAAGCTCCTTCCATTCTTATTCCTCTAGATCCTTTCTCCTAATCCTGATTCTCTCTATATTCCAATACTGAGATTTGCAACCTGGGCAACGCTTAGGCCTATCAACCCTTGAATGCCATCTGTAGCTACACCTTTTACAAATTTTAAGATCCATATACTATGATAGTATTCTTTAAAAACAAATAAAGCTATTGCACGGAGTGAAAGTAAAGCATCTAAAATAACAATGGAGGAAGAGCCTAACATTTCTGCTCAGTCCTCCAGGAAGGGCCTGAATCCGCCCCTTTGAATGAGGTGCTCCTCCCCTACCTCTGGAAAGCCTGGGCTCTAAGCTCCTCACTAATATACTGTCGAGAAAAGATAATATTATTTTAAAGCAATACCCCGATGCTTGCATCGGGGATAAAGGGCATCCGTGTCCAACTTAGGGATTGAATCAGATCCGAGTAGTACTATCTTTATGCGGCGACGCCTCGGATGCC
>CAZTNW010000029.1:1226-3118 GCA_964614945.1 uncultured bacterium | reverse complement strand
ATGTTGAAATATATGAAATCCATGGTTACACATTTGGAGAAACTTGTTGTATCTGTTACAGGTACCAATGGTACTGGTACAGTTAGTGGTACTAATACTTCATCCAGATCAAATAAAGCTGAATCGGATAAAGCTTTAGATAAAATAGAAAAAAACATAAGAAACCAGCTTTTAAAAGGTAAACTGGCTGACTGGGAGATACAACAACGTAGAGAAACTTTCATAGGAAAGGTCATGGAAAATAAAATTATAAGGCCTTTTTATCTCACATTTAAATCATTACAAGGTCATACTGCTAATTTATTTCGGGATTTACGAGGAGCATGGTCTGATGTATATGGTAAAGTTTTTGGTCAAATTACAGAAGCTTTCCGTCCTATTACCGGTACAATTATGGCAATATATAATTTTGCAAAAGGTTTAGCCACAAATGTTTTTTTAAAAATAATAGATAAGTTATCTTCTGGTAATATTGAGGATATTGGGGATAAAATAGAATCTACAAGTGAAAAAAAGATAAGTGTTTTGGAAAATATTAAAAAATGGATTATAAAGATTCATGGTAAAAGAAAAGAAAAGGCTTATCGGGAAATGGAAGATGCTGCAGTAAGAAAGATGTATGGTGCAGATGGCGGAGATATGATAACTCCAAAGTTTATGACCAAATGGTTTAGAATGATGAGAAGATGGCTTCCTATACAATTTAGGATAAGAGATAGATGGGAAAAAGCAAAATCTGGAATGCATAAAGCACTTGCATTTGGTAAAAGTTTTTTTGGAAAAAAGAAAGAAGAAGGAGAAAAAAAAGCACTAGAAGAAAAAAAACAAGGTTTTATGGATGTAGTATGGAAAATTTTAAAAACAGTTACAAGTCCACTTTTCAAAATTCTTGGTGGTATGTTAATTCTTGGAGTTGTCAATAAAATATTTCCTCAAGTTGGAGAATTTTTAAGTAATCCAGCTACTTGGACAACTGTATTTGAAAAAGTAGGTGAAGTTTTTATCTATATGAAAGAAAAAATATCTTCCGGTTTACTTGGTTTTTGGAATGTTCTTCTTGGTGAAAAGGTTGCTATTGGTAAAGGAGAGTCAATATTTGTTAAAATACCTATAGCTATTGGTGAAGCATTCCATAAAGCATGGACCGAAGGCAATACGACTGCAAAAATTGGAGCTGAAGTTGCATCTTGGTTTTTTGCCATTTGGGGAGTAAGTAAACTTGGATCAGTATTGAAACTTATAGCCGGTGCAGTTCCAGGAATTGCTTTAAAAATTTCTGCCGCTGCTCTTACCAAGTCAGCAGTGGCTTTAACCGCAGCAGCAGCAAAATTGGGTGGAGGATCAGTAACAGATATTTTAACAGGAAAAGGCGGAAAACTTGGTAAATTCGCCAGAGTTGCTAGGTTTTTAACTAATCCTGCAACATTGGTTGCTTTATTAGCTGCAGGAAGTACATATGCGGCCATGGATGATAGAGAAAATAGAGAGGCTGGTGATGTATTTGTTGATCCTACCGGAAATCTAATTACCGTGGATAAAGAAGGTAATGAGATTTCTGCTGATCAGTATGAAGAATCTCAAAAACAAACAAAAGTATTGGAAAAAAGTACGGGATATTTGGAACAAATTTCTGATTTCTTTAAAAAGATTATTAGTCCAACAGAAGCCGCAGCATCAATTATACCACCATCTACTGGAGTATCAAATGTACCTTCATCCACAGGAGTATCAAATGTACCTTCATCCACAGAATCTAATATAATTGGTAAAGTTGGTGGATCCAGATCATGGAGAAATAATAATCCAGGAAATCTTGAATATAATGAATATACAAAAAGCCTGGGAGCCGTAGGATCAGATGGTAGGTTTGCTATTTTTCCAACGGAAGAAAT
>CAZTNW010000029.1:0-1126 GCA_964614945.1 uncultured bacterium | reverse complement strand
CATCTCCATCTACAACCACCGCTAAAATGACCGAATTATTAAAAGGTGGAAAAGAACCTGGTGCAAATGTTGCAGAAGTGAAAAAACAGGAAAAATCATTGACCTTGATGGAAAGTATGAATGCTGTGCTTGAAAAAAGTAAAGCAGAAAATGCCTCAAAAGCGACATTGGTTGCATCCAATGTATCAAATACAGCAGTTTCAAGTGAAGGAGGATCAAAAGGTAAAGGTATGGATGATCTTCCAAGAAGTATATCGGATTTATTTGGTTTACAACAAGCTGTGATACTGAATTCAATAGGATAAGAGGAGAGAGAAATGGCAGAAACGGTTATAGGACCAGAAACATTTTCCGATGCTGATCTAAAAGCAGACGCAGTTCCCGTATCCACAGCTGCAACATCAGTAGAATTTGTGCCCAGTTATACATCGGAACCGGTAAATTTTAGTACCAGTTATACAAATCCAAGAAATAATAGTGTTACGCCAAGTTTTTCTGAAGGTTTGATTTGGTATAGAATAAGGGGTATACCAGTATCAAAGCAAAGAAATATAAGGCAAGGTTTACCTTCCTTTCAAACAGAAGGTGGATCTAATGCAAGACCTGAATATGTTTTCAAATTTCTCGGCCCTTTGGAATTAGCGGAAACATTATCCCATGATTGGGCACCATATGAAAGTTTGGCATCATCAATACAAACACTATATGGACAAACTGGTATTGGAGCACTTGAACAAATACGAGCTTGGGGCCGTGCAACAGGAATGAAGGAAGAAGATGTCCAACAGTTGAATGCTGGAGCAATCTGGTCTGCTTTCAAATCTACTGTAAGTTCTCTTGGTTCAAATCCCTTGAATGAAATATCAAGACTTGCAGATGCCAGTATCAAAGGTGAAGAAGTTGTACCTTGGCGTGTTGATACTCCTCTGGTATACAAAAATACTGAAAGAAGAACATTTGAATTGGTTTTCAATTTGGTATCCCTTGAAGGTAACAACTATAAAGATGTTGTTGAACCTGTACGACTTTTACAGGCAATAAGTTCTCCTGCAAAAGTGAGTGGATTGGAATCATACAATCCAAAAGTAATTTCTCCATATGTTTTTGAAATTATGACTACTCCTGA
>CAZTNW010000028.1:0-3133 GCA_964614945.1 uncultured bacterium | reverse complement strand
TCTGTTAATCTAAAATGCCTGCCCCAGCGTAGAAGTTTTACATTAGGTAGGCTATCCTGATTATGTATCATCAAATCTCTTAATCGCAGAGAATAATTATGATCGGTAAGAAGACAGCCTCCTGCAGGTTGAAGATGAGATATACCAAATTGTTCAGCAAGTTGTAGCTGACGAGAACGCCCCCTTCCTGAAATATCCAGCATTTGCTCTTTATTTACCCATCCTTCTCTTATGGGCTTTGTATCAGGAAGTAATTTTTGAGATAAAGGACGGATAACTAAATCTCCTGCTCCACTCATTTTATCCACTGCTTTAAGAGAATCCAGATTTTGGGACATGGGTCGTTGTCCAAGCACTTCTCCAGTAATAATAAAATCAGCTCCTAATTCTGGTAACATCAATGCTGCTTCTTGAATCATCAACGAATGACAATCTATACAAGGATTAAGATTTTTCCCGTAACCTCTTTTGGGATGTCTCAACATCTCTAAATGCTTCTCCGAAACATCTCTAACTTCCAGTTTAAGTCCATTTTCTTCTGCCACTTTTAATGCTTTATCGGGAAATATATAAGCAGCTGAAAAAAAGACTGGAATAACCTCAAAACCGAGCTTTTGCATCCAAAAAACAGCTAAAACACTATCCAGTCCCCCAGAAAACAGTGCTATAGCACGCTGCGGCATAAATTCTACTTTATTTGCTATTGATATCCTCCTGAATCAAATCCATAAATTTTAAAGGAGAGCGATGAGCTTGCCATCCATTTTGACCCTTACCATTTGCATTCCACCAGTAATAATTATTGCTAACTCCCACAATTAGAACTTTGTTATCGTGTTTTCTCTGATAGCCAATAGCATTAATCCCAAAGTAGAAATTCTCAATCGGAGTTTGATTTTGCCATTCCGTTTTCACCAGGGTATAAGTATTAATATGACCATCAATTTGACGAATGTATTCACAATGCTGACTACTACCCTCCCATCCAGCATCTATTACATTAAAATCAGGATTTTCGGCAATAGACCAGAGTGGAGAATAATTATAGTCTTGAGAAAAAGAGGGCCAGGGATCAACCACTATATTTTTAGGCAGAAAGTTTATACTGCCAGTATAGGTTTTGTTATTAGCTAAGTTTGTTATTTTGTATGAAATAGGCTGATCCGTGCTTAAATTTATAGTCGCACCTCTATAAATTTTACCATCTGTATAGGATTCTATAGTATTAAATACAATATCAGTTGTTCCAATTTTTAACGAAGCATCTGAAGCATTTCCTTTAGCAGTCATCCATATATCTGCTGCAACCATATTTTTGCTTTGAGCAGTATAATCCAAATCAAACCAGACCACATAATTATAATCCCATATATGCGAGGATATACCATATTCTTCAAAATTGGGAGTGGTAGGAGTTTCTTCTTTTGAACATGATAATCCTCCTAAAATCAAAAAGGTTAAAAGTAACATTAGCGGAACATAAAGATAATGTCTCATTTTTTGATCCTCCTTTGGCATTAACAACTTTATAAAGAAAGAGTATTTGTATTTTAAAGAATAACAAATGATATTTATAATTTATTAGGATAAATTAGACATAAAATATGTATTCTTCTGGAGCTAAATGGGGGACTTGAACCCCCGACCTGCTGATTACGAATCAGCTGCTCTACCAACTGAGCTAATTTAGCTTAAAGAAGATATACCTTTTATGTTTATATAAAGGTATCATAATTCATAAAAGCGTTTTCCGTCAAGAAGGATTTGAAGATTCATACTAAGGTTTATTCTTCCACAAGAAAAAAATTATAGTTAATAAAGGAAATAGGTATCCCCTGAACAATTAAGGAAGCAAGATTGATTTTGCTGAAGAATAAAAACTTATAAAAAGAGGAAAAATATTCAAGAAGTGAAGAACCAGAAGAAGATATTTAGTCGTTTTCAGGTGGATATAAAGTATCTTACAGATATAACAGAATACGAAATCTGGAGAGGGGAACACCATCTTCCCGAATATATTATTACCGCAGAGATTATAAAACTTTAGCTACTTATCTTGCCTATAGCCATAAGAAATCATCTACTGCTACGGCTATCTTTATTGACTATTTGCTTGTCTCTTAATACCACTCATTATGCTTGACCATTATATCCCTCTTAGGTGAAGAAGATAAAGTAGGCATACTTTTTGCCTTTACCAACTTCCCAAAATGCATTTTCCCCTTGACGACATATAGCTAAATAAATAATAAATTTATTTATAGAAAATAGAGTTATAAAAAAACTAATAATAAAGATTAAAAGAAGAAAGGAGGTAAAAAATGAGGATGAATAGGTTTCTTCCGAGTAAGCAAGCGAGTTTAGTCAATTTTCTTAACATATCAAAAACTTTAAAATCCAAAGCGAGGTTTTTATTATGAAAAAGACATTTCTTATCGTTTTATTATTATTCAGCTACATTTTTATCTTTGCCCAATTAAATCCTTGGCTGTGGGCAAAGAAAGCTGGAGGAACAAATTACGATTATGGCTCAGGTATTGCGGTAGATGCCAGTGGAAATAGCTATGTTACCGGTGGTTTTGAAGCTACTGCTACCTTCGGTTCTACTACTTTAGAAAGTAGTGGATCTCAAGACATTTTTGTCGCCAAGCTGGACAACCGTGGAAACTGGCTCTGGGCAAAGAAAGCTGGAGGAACAGATTCCGATTATGGCTATGGTATAGCGGTAGATGCCAGTGGAAATAGCTATGTTATCGGTTGTTTTTACAGTGCTACTGCTACATTCGGTTCTACTACTTTAACAGGTAACGGAATTAACAACATTTTTGTCACCAAGCTGGACAGCAGTGGTAACTGGCTCTGGGCAAAGAATGCTAGAGAAAGTCCTTACGATTATGGCCATGGCATTGCGGTAGATGCCAGCGGAAATAGCTATGTTACTGGTTATTTTTCAGGTACAGCCACCTTCGGTTCTACTACTTTAACCAGTAGCGGAGGTGCCGATATTTTTGTCGCTAAGCTGGACAGCAGTGGTAACTGGCTCTGGGCAAACAATGCTGGAGGAACAAGTGACGAATGTGGCAATGGCATTGCGGTAGATGCCAGTGGAAATAGCTATGTTACTGGTTATTTT
>CAZTNW010000027.1:0-3254 GCA_964614945.1 uncultured bacterium | reverse complement strand
TTGTAAGAGCCCATTCTCGCCGGAACCGATTTTAACGAACTGAAGGATATTCATATTTATGGTATTAATTAAAAGTTTATGATATAAAACATGAATAGAATAAATGAGTTAATTTATAACATATAGTTTTTTATAAAAACTTGGGAGGATTTATGGATATTCAAAGCGCCGATGACAAGAAAAATGCTAATATTCAAACCTTAATGGATAAGGCAATGAAAGATGAAAATACACCTAAACTATATGGAAACAATTTTTTCATTGCCCTAGGAACTGGAGATGTATCATTACTATTGAGGAATTCAAATAAAGACATTGCAATTATTAACTTATCATATACAACAGCTAAATCTTTATCACTTAAATTACAGGATATAATATCCTTTTTGGAAAATAAAAGTAAAACAAAAATTATGACCTCTACAGAGATAGAAAATATGATGAAAAAAGAAGAGGTGCTTCAGTGAATCAAATACGTTCTAATGGATACGAATACGAGATATTAGATGTGCCAGATTTCCCAATTTTAGAAAAAATAGAAAAATATGCTAATTTACCTCTTGGTTGGCATCATGGTGAAGGCATTCCACCACAAATGAAAGAAATAGAATTGGCAAAAGAAATCGTTCAATTTGCCAGAAATAAGTTTTTATCTGTTGATTCCGTTCCAGGGTACTCTGGTGGAATACAACTTGCTATTTATGATGAGAATACAAAACATAAAAATTATCTAGAAATAGATTTCGAACCCTCCAATATATTTAATGTCACTAAATATCATTGTATAGATAACACTTGGATAATTGCCGAAGATAATCAGATAGATTCTATTAATGGTATTAAATCAAAAATTGATAATTTTTGGGAAGAGATATTAAAATGCAGAGATTTATCAGAATATTATCAAAACACCATTACTACCCAAGTCTTGGAAGGTTCTCTAGTCAAGCATTTAAAAATTATAGAGGAGGCATCTCGGTTATTCAAGAATATTGCATCTCCAGGCAAAACACTACAATATGCAGCCACCTAGAAGCATATTATGGATCCGTAGAGAAAAACCCACCGCATATATTTTGGATATTTAATACAAGCATTCTCCCAAATAATGCTTGTATGGAACAAGTAAATAGTTTGTCTGGTGATTCATGTCATTATAACATCGTTGGTATAACTGATGCTGAGGCTAAAGCAGTCTTTTCGAAGCATTTTGATACAATGCGAGATGGAAATATATGCAATGGGCAGTCTCATAGAAGCATTGAGAAATTGGATTTAGAAAGTTTGTAAAATTTATAAACATTGGCAGTGTTGAGTTATTTTGGAGACACATAAAAAATCCTGCGTCACATTGTATAGAAACTTAAGCCCTCCCGAAAGCCACCCAGGTTAAAATAGACATTGATTTTATTGGTTATTATAAACACTTATAAATCGGCGTGAGCATTCGATTCACTGCTTATTTGAAATCATTCTCCGTTATTGTATGGGTGGGTGCATTTCCATCTATGATAGGATTTAAAGTCACAACCATAGTGGTAAAATTATAGTTTATTTTATCTTCATGCTTCATCTCGTTTTCTATAAAAACCAGAGGTCTATCAAATTCTGAAAATCTTTGGTTTCGGCTAAAGCGTTGTTTGGTTGAATCCCAATCTTCTCCAATACCAAATTTCAATCTATATGCTCCGGCATGAATACCTTCTATTTTAAATTCACTTCCAGCCGATACATAATAATAAGCTTTGCATGCATTATCTTTTACATCTATTAATTTAACAACAGCATCTCTTAATAATCCATTCTTCACAGTCAATAAGCAACGTCCATTTAATTCTGAACTCGACAATATCGTGCCATTAGCAAGTCTGCGATTAGCAAGTGGCTTATGAGATAATGCGGGTGAGTTTATTCGATATTGATCAATTGATGTTGGAACGGCTGTTACAGGTCGATCTAAGAAATTTGAATAAATTATAAATATGCCTAATAATATTCCCCCAACAATACATAGCAACAATGTCTTTTGTTTTGTCGAAGTCTTTAATGATAGCTTAGAAGTTTTAGCAACGCTTTCAAAAAGGGGAATCTCTGATGCTTTAGACCAAAATGAATTTATTCCAAATCTAATATATGTATCACCGCTTATTGTGCCATCAATAAACATTCCCCTCATTGAACTTTCTGAAAAAGGTCCTCTTGTTCCATTATGCTTTCCCCCGGTCAGGTAATACCATCCGCTTCCATACCTGAGTGGAGTTTCTTGCCTTTCATGAGAACCACACATGAGACAAAAACGCTCTTCAGGTGTAACTTCTTTCCCACATTTTGAGCAATACATATTACTATCCAAAACAATGATTGTTACAGAGATATTATTATATAAAGAATTTAATGAAATATTGCAAACGACCGCCCTCATAACAATATTTTCCGATCAACTCACTTTCATAATTTTGAATATGATTTCCTATTTGTTTTGAGCGATAGTTATAAATTTAGACTCTCCCGAAACCCGCCCAGACTTAAAACAGATTGTGATTTATTTAGTTATTACAAATACATAAAAATTGGCGTGAGCATTCGATTCCCATGCACTTCCGCCAATTTATTCTTGCAATGTTTCTCATGAGTTGTAATATTCATCTCGCATCATTCGGCAATATCAGAATATCAGGAATTTTAGGCATGCCCGCAGTTCAATATTTGATTTACATTCATGATAACCATTTTGAAAAGGAAGTGGTTCTGTGTCGATAAGGATAGTCAAACTGGGTAGTGCAAGACAATCTGACGAAGGTCTTCGTATCGGCACCGTCAGGTGTCCACCACGCGGCATAAAAAAATCAGAGTACGCAAAGCTTGATTTCTATGATGTCTGGTTGCCCAATCTATCTCCCAGCGAAGACTTGCTTAAAAAGAAATTAGTCAAAGAAGACGGCGCCAACTGGAAAGCCTTTGAGCAGCGTTTCAGGGCTGAGTTAAAACAACCGGATAAATCTCATTTATTGGATGCACTGGCAGCGTTGTCACACATGGCAAACTTTTCGATCGGCTGCTATTGCGACAACGAGAAACTTTGTCATCGTTCAATCCTGCGGGATGAACTAAAAAAACGCGGTGCACTTATCAAGTAATTCAGGAGCAAAAGATTTCCTGGCTAGGCAATCCGCTTTTAAAATGTCAATTGCATACAGCCTGTTGCCCAAACGATATCCCTTTGAGCGGCCATTGAAAGCGTTTTGTTTCATAAT
>CAZTNW010000026.1:0-3625 GCA_964614945.1 uncultured bacterium | reverse complement strand
CCAGAGACCCCAGAGCCCTGCTGAACAGCCTCGTCAATGGATTCCCGGGGATCATCAGCTTTGCCGTCCTCCTCTCCATCCTTGTCGCCGGGCTCTGGCCGTTCAACTTCTTTCCGAAAAACCAGGTAGGATGGCTGCCTGACCGGGACGGCGTCCGCTTCCACGGCCAGGGCATCGTCACCGGCCCCGTCATCGATCAGAAGCAATGGAAGAGACTCTTCCGGGAAGGGGCGATCACCATCGAGATCCGGCTCCGCCCCGAACTGGAGACGGCCGGCGCCCCCTGCATCCTCACCCTGTTCGACGGCAAAACGCCGGATTTGTTCACGATCCGGCAGTGGCGCAGCCACCTGGTCATCTGGAGCCGGCCGGACGATCCGGCCGCCCGGAAAAAAGGCATGACGTTCCAGGAGATCGGCCACCGTGACGCACTCCCCAAGGGGCAGGATTTGTTCCTCGTCATCTCCTCGGACCGAAGCGGCACCGCCATTTATGTCAACGGCGGCCCGGCGAAGGCCTGGCCCCGCCGCTCCCTGCTGGCCGCCCTGCCGGCGGGCGACGCCCGCCTGGTCCTCGGCAATTCCTCTTCCGGGGAGGGCCACTGGACCGGCGACATCACGGGCCTGGCCGTCTACAACCGTGTCCTTCCGCCGGAGGAGGCAACCCGTGATTACGAGGCGTGGCTGCGGAACGATTCCTTCGCGATCCGCCAGCAGGCCGGGCTCGTCGCCCTGTACCCCTTCTACGAGAAGCAGGGGGAGATGATCCGGAACGTGGTCAACCCGGACGAGGCGCTGACCATGCCGGAGACATTCGAGCCCATCCAGCGGAAGATATTGCTCTCACACTGGCATGAGATCCGCTGGAATTTTTCCCTGTTTCAGGATGTGTCGGTCAATATCCTCGGTTTCATCCCCGCTGGATTCTTCTTTACCGCTTATCTGCTCAGGAAGACTGGAAGGAAGAAACCGGCCGTTTATCTGACCGTCGCGCTTCTCGGCGTGGGGCTCAGCCTGTTCATCGAGCTGACCCAGGCCTGGCTCCCCACCCGGGACTCGTCACTCATCGATGTGGCCTGCAATGCCACAGGGACAATTCTGGGGATTCTGCTGCATCATGCCTTGAGACGGAAGGACTGAACGGAAGGGCCGCCTTTGCCTCGCCTGGGCCTTTATCGGCGGCATGTCGTGCCGGCCCTTTGCGCTGAACGCCCGCCCTGCATGGGGCCGTTTTGCGGGGCGCTGTCAGGGAAAACGAAAAAAAGCGCCTGCTGGCTACAGCGGGCGCTTGAAGGTCTCACGGTTGTTCGATCCAGATTGTTATTTTCTCCGCGTGATCCCCAGGCCGAGCAGGCCAAGGCCAAGGAGAAGCATGGTCGCAGGCTCGGGCACGGGGGCGCCGCCGCCTTCCACAACATCATTGCCGCAGGCCATGGTCCAGTGGAAACCCATGTTGTCAATATTCCATGAAGAAAGGGCCGGGAAGATAAATTGCAATTCATAGTTCCATGCCCTTAAATCCACACTGACGTCCGAGGATACCAAATCGCCGTAACCGCCCCTGTAGGCTTGACCGGTTCGATATCCGCCCCAGTAACCTTCGTTGCCGGTCATTGTGATCGAACCGTAATCCAGCTTATAAAGCGACGGACCCGCAGCAGCGTTTCCAAAGGAGACAACATAGTCCCAACCCTCGTTTTGATCGAAAGTATCATTGCGGGCATGATCGGCCGGATTGTTGACGATCCATCCTCCCGTGCTGATGTACAGATCTCCGGGGTTCCCATAGCTGCTGTTCCCCAAGGCATAGTTGGTCGTAAAATAATTGCCGATCAGCGTGACCGAGATGTAGCCGTTGTATTCAGCGTCATCTATGATCATCCGATCCACTGTGAAGTTGGGGGCGCCGATCACGTCATTGTAACTCCCCACAATCGTCCCCCCGTAGTATGTGTTGGCGCCATCGGACCAGTCCTGGACCTGATACGACTGGACAGGGGTTGCGAGCGTCAAGCAACCGGCAATGAGAGCAATGATAAACGCCGATAAAAAATGCTTTTTCTTCATGCCATACCTCCTTTTGAATGAATTGCGTGTTCTACAATAGTGAATGCAAGGTTCAGGCCTGATTGAAAAGAACGGAGTCAGTATTTGATTATCTCCTTTAATTTTAAGATTTTAAGATATTAAGAACTTGAATTTGACAATTAACTGGTAACGATAAATTTATATCCTCCCTTAAAAGTTTTACAATTGTAAAAGATTCCGACATCGCCGGGATGACTTGCGAACTGCGCTTTTGCCGATTCGATGTGCCGCCGAATAAGGATGATTTTAGAATCTGTTTGGTTTCCTTAATTCACCGTGGATTAAAAGCCGGCCTGACGGCTGGAGCGGAAGCATGATGGGGGTTCTGAATTCGCATCAGAAAGTGAAAGGCAGGATCTTTTTGACCCTGCCTTTAATACTGGAAGCAAATACAGTTTTCTTGAAAAACCACCTTTTGGGGGGCTTTATTTTTTGAGTCTTCTCGCTCCCGCCAACCCGATCAAGCCAAGTCCCAGAAGCAGCATGGTGGCGGGTTCGGGAACGACGCCAACCGCGATGTTGTCAGCCTCGAAAGCGTAGTTCGTGCTTGCCATTTCGAATTTATTGAACGTAGGCAGATAGAGGAAGTTGACATAAAGATTTGTCAAGGAAGAGGTTTGGTTGCCGTTTGCGTTGCTCACGATCTGTGAACCGGTAAAGGATGCGACCAGCGTGGAGTCGTTGTAAAAGCTGAGCGTGTTGTAGGTATCGACTGAACCCCACCAAATGCCGAAGTAGTTGTAGTATCCCCCCAGTTCAGCGGTCGCGAGATTCGGTTCATTGTCATACAGGTCAAATGGAACCGTCACGTACCATGTCGCGTCCGCGGAGGATACACCAAACGGGGCTGCATTTATGCCGGTGCTCCCTTGTAAAATTGCCCCGTCACCCGTCCAGTTCCATATTTCTGTCGCACCCTCGAAATCTTCCACGATCGCACCGCTGTAAGGCGATGTGAATTCATTTCCGTTAACGGCATAAAGATAGTTGACGGTGGTGGCATTTGCCGCCCCGAACAGCCCCAGAATCAGAATGATGGAACTGAAAAAAATCACGATTCGCTTCATTTTCTTCCTCCCTGTGTTTATTTTTTCGATTTACAATTAAGTAAAGCAAATAACGTACCACATGAAGCTTTGACTACTTCAATAAGTACATTTATCCTGCAAGCCCGCCACAGATGTGAATTTGCCGGGATGCAAGCATCAATCCTCAACGAGCTAAAACATATGCCTGATGAGCATCGCTAATGGATTGTAAACTATTCCGACACCTATCAGAGCCCAAAAAAGGCATAAAATCGGTCGTTGTATAAATATTACAATGAATTACAGCACAAATCTCAAAAGCGGTTTTTGTAAAGAATTCCGACACCGGAAATAAGAGCGCCTTTGAGAAATCTTTATGATTATGGATATTTGATTGACTTTTTATCTGCTTTTGAAGAGATCCTCGGGAATTTTCGAATAAATAAAAAAGAGGCAGGGCCGATCGGACCCTGCCTCTTGCTTCGTAAATTTAGCTTGGGAAAATGTCAG
>CAZTNW010000025.1:0-4678 GCA_964614945.1 uncultured bacterium | reverse complement strand
CAATTGACAGCCACTGCCTGGCTCAGAGTATAATTACGCTTGAAGCCTTTAGAGATCTGGAAAGTGGAGCACACCAGCTCTTACTCTCAGTTCTCAAATGGGGACTTGAGAATATGTGGAGCAGCAAAGGTTATTTTTATTATCAGAAAAACCACTTCTTCACTAATCGGATTCCCTATATGCGCTGGACCGAGGCCTGGATGCTTCTGGCGCTGAGCAGTTTACTGACGGATTAAGTGGATTGATTCTCAAACTCAAGAGTGAGAAGAGTCAAACCCATGTATAATATAATGATTAGAGGAAGAACGTATTGATCGAGTTTATCTTTACTGTCGATTACGAGATCTATGGGAATGGCGAAGGTTCATTAAAAAAACTGATATTCGAACCAGCCAGTCGGCTAATAGACTTATTCCTTAAACACCAGGCCAGTCTAATGTTTTTCATCGAAGTAGCTGAACTGGAAATGATGGAGAAAAGCGGGCAATATCCTGAGATCAATCTAATCAAGGAACAGGTCAAGAAAATATATGAGCTCGGCTTTGAACTTGGCCTTCATCTTCACCCCCAGTGGTATGCTGGTGAGTTCAAAGAAGGAAAATGGTTTCTGGAAGAGTCAGAATATGACCTTTGTCTCTTGCCTGAAGGAAGAATTAAAGAGCTGATAAGCCGTGCCATCAATTATCTTAAATACTTGACTGATGATTCATCTTTTACCCCGTTGGCTTACCGGGCCGGCAACTGGCTAATGACCTCTACCAAAAAATTGAGCCCAATTTTAGCTCAGGCTGGTTTAAAAATAGATTCATCAGTCTTTAAAGGAGGATATCAGCATCTTTACCACCTTGATTACAGACAGGCACCAATTGACTTCTTTTACTGGAGATTTTCCGATGAGGTGACCAAGCCCGATCCTGGCGGACAATTATATGAAATTCCGATTTATACCAAGATGATACCGACGTGGAAATTTTTAAGCAAAAGACGGCTTTCTCTTGAAGCAGGAGGAGCTTCTTCAGTCAGCCTTAAAACAAAATTTACTAACCGGTATAGAGACTTCCTTAGGTTTAAAGTTCCCTTGAAATTTGATTTTTGCCGGTTAAGTTTTGAAGAGCTAAAATCTATGACAGAGGAATTAATAGCCATAGACGCCTGTTCTCCCTCTGATTATAAACCCATAGTGCTCATAGGGCATACCAAAGATCGACCAGATTATCAGACGATTGAGCTTTTTCTGGCCTATCTGGCTGATAAAGGTATAAAAACTACGACTTTTAGGCAGGCTATTCAGACCATAGCCTTAAGAGAAACAGAATGATCGTCAAACCGATTAAGATTGACTGGCATCAAGACCTCTCTATATTTGCCTTCGAAGGCTTTTTAAAAGCCGTTAGCGATGAATATGGCTGGCTGGGTGGATTTGATGAAGCTGGCAACTTGAGATGTTTTCTGCCCTTTACCATAATAATTAAAGCATCGTTCTTTAAGTTAGTCAGGTTTAGAGTAGAAACAATGCCACTGTCTGCCGATTTTGGCCCAGGAGAAGAAAAAAACTTCCTGAATTTGGTTGTAGATCATTTCAAAAGATATCGCTGTGATGTAATTATTCCAGCTACAACCAATACGATTTTTACGACTTATCCTGACGGCGCCACTGCCGCTCCTTACGGAACTTATAAGATTGATTTAACTCAACCAGAAGACGAGATTCTGGCTAAAATGAGTGCAAGCCACCGGCGGAAGGTCCGCCTTGCCCAGAAAAATCGGGTAGCCATAAAGACCGGTCCTGAATATACAGACATCGCCTATGAGATGGTAAGAGGCACTTTTAAAAGATCACATCTTGGTTTCATGAATTATAATGCTTTTGAAAGATATCTTGATGGGCTTGGTGATCAGGTAAAAATCTTCGTAGCTGAACAAGCTGGAGAGATACAAGCTTGTCTGGTTGTTCCCTTTAGCTGCTTTTCAGCCTATTACGTTTACGGTGGCAGCCTACCAGAACCAGTTCAAGGCGCAACTAACCTCCTCCACTGGGAGGCTATGCTATATTTCAAACAGGCTGGAGTCAAATTTTATGATTTTGTTGGGGTAAGAATTAATCCTGAAAAAGGTTCTAAGCAAGATGGGCTAAGCCAGTATAAGGAGAGATTTGGGGGGAAACTCTATATGGGCTATATGTGGAAATATAACCTCAACCCAGTAAAGAGTTTGGCTTACTCTTTAGCCGTAAAAATTCTCAGGGGAGGAGACATTGTTGACTACGAGAAACACAAGCTGAGTAGCTTTAATCTAAATCAGTAGAACTTTATTGTTTTGCGCCTGCCTGGCGGCAGTAATCAAAAAAAAGCTCAAGGCCTTCCCTTGTTGAAATATCTGGCTCCCAACCGGTCATAGACTTTAGCTTATTATTGGTAAATTTAGTTTTTTCCCAGTAAGCAATCCATTCCCGCCTGGTAAAAACCGGAGGAAGCTGACCACGCGACCATGTAGATAGTTTTTCCCAGGCCCAGCAAAATAAGAAGCTTATAACTTTGGGCACATAAATCGATTTAATATTACCCACATTGTTTTTATACTGCCTCAGAAAGTTTCTCGAGGTAGGTAAATCGTCATCGACAATATTAAAAACCTCGCCGTCAATTCCTGGAACTAAACCTGCTAAAACTATGGCTTCGGCACAGTTTTCGACATAAGAAAGAGGTAGAGGGTTTGACCCGCCAAAATGTAAGAATGTCCCGAAGGTATCAATACCTACTCTTCCAGGAATGAATTTTTTGCCGGGGCCATAAACGGTCCCAGGGCGCACAATTACATAACCGAGACTCCTCTTCTTACCATAATCAATCACCAGCTCATCCTGTTTTACCTTTCCATAGCAATAAGCTTCAGCCCTGGCTTCTGGAGAAGTTTCAACCGGGCAGGTTTCATCAAGAACACGCCCGGTCTTTTTACCTCGATTGGTGTAAACAGCAAAACTGCTGACATTGACCAGGCGTTTAAGATTGCCATGACGAAGGGCAGCCTCAATCAAGTTTCTAGTGGTTATAACTGAGTTGAGATAGGCTTCCGAAAAAGATTTCGTGCCTGTTCCAGCTGCTGAATGAAAAATCAGCTTAACTCCTTCAGTAACTCTCAGACAATCATCAGCGGAAAGGAGGTTTCCTTGAATGATCGTTGCCTTCCCTTCCCCTCCTTTATGCTTAATTATTTCAGACAATCCTCTGATATCACTTGATTCTCTAACGAGACATCTTATATTACTAAAGCCTTTTTCTAACAAATGGCCAACGACCTGCCGGCCGATAAATCCAGGGGCACCTGTTATCAGAACAGATTCACTATGGTCAACTATAAAATTTTTATCGTAATTTGCCATGCTTTGCATAAACTTAAAGCTCCATTCTAACCTTTTGGGACTTTTACGGATTGAATTCTCTCCCCAGTTTTTCTCTTACCTTCCAAGGACTCAAGACATTCTAAAAAACCGCGGGCTAACCGGTCAATGTGCCCGTTAATCATAATTTCCTCTCTGGCTTTCTCACCCATCTTAGTCCTTAAATCGTCATCAGTCAGCAACAATTTCAGTTTCTCTGCCAGAGAAGCTATATCCCCTTCAGCAACCATATAACCAGTTAGGCCATCTTTAAAATACATAAATTCGGGCCCATGTGGAACCCTTTCTGTCACCACAGGCAGACCACAATACATGGCATCGACTATCCCCAGCCCTATCGCTCCGGGGATACAACAGACATCGGAAGCAGACAGAATTTCCAGCGCTTTCCTGCCATAAACAGGTCCTAAGTAATATAACCGGGGCTTGCCAGTGATCTGCTGCTGGGCTAAAACCTTATCATCATCAGGTCCCAATAAAATCAAGCCGATATTCTCATCTTTTATGAGTTCAAAAGCAGAAAGCAGATCTTGGATTCTCTTTCTTCTTGTTATCCTACCCGAATAAACTATGTTTTCCCGTGTTTTAATATTATATTTTGACAGGGTTTCCCGGCGATCAATTCTTTTTGGTTCAAAATCCAACAGGTTAAGCGTATTGTTAGCCACATAAGCTTTTGGACGATGTGATTGAAGCAAATAGGCTTTTAAAGGATCTGAATATAAGATAATCCGGTTACAAAGCGTATGTTCCAGATGATGAGCGAGGCGGCTCGTCAGGCTGGCCTTATCCTGTAAATTAATGCCATGAGTCCAGGTTATAACCTTGTTACCAGAAGTACGCAAATAAATCAGAAATGGGAAAAAGTATTCCTCCCGATGATTAATAAATAAAATGGTCGCCCACGGCTTATGATTTTTGACTATTTTGATAAGCGAAGACAACGAAAATTTGATAATGCTTTCTGGAAATTCAATTTGTTGGTCAAAACCAGGTTGGTTTCCCTCCGAGATAATAGTCAGTTCAAAACCATGTTTTTTTAAAAAGGCAGACAGGTAATTATAGACGCCAATTCTATAGTGTTGAACAAGTCCGGCATGAAATAGGAAAACCCGCCTCATTTAGGTTTTCTTAACCTCATTCATCTGCTCAGTAGGGTAAATTTGAGATACAATATCAGCCATTATTCTGGCAGACAGAAGGATCTGATTATAAGGGATGGGAGGCGGTGTATTATTAATAATTGACTGATAAAAAAGTCTTAATAAGTTATAAAGGCCC
>CAZTNW010000024.1:0-5229 GCA_964614945.1 uncultured bacterium | reverse complement strand
TCGCTTCCGCCAAGGTGCTGCGGGAAACCTTGCTGCGGATGCCCATGTGATAGAGCTTGTTGCTTTGTGCCCGAAGGCAGGCTTCGATGTCCCGCAGGCTCTCGCGATACGCCAGTTGTGCGAAGGCCATCGTACGGAACTGGTCCATGCAGGTGAAATGTTTGACGCTGAAGTTGCCCCGGTACCTCTCCACGCAGCGCTGAAAGGTTTTCAACGGCATGAAGTCCATGACCTGGGTAAACACAAGCGGGCCTGAATACATGTGCGCTCCTTCCCTTAGAAAATCTTCGGGAAGTCTTGCAGCATCCGCCATGCGTTTTCAAGTCGAGGACAAACATAAATGGCATCTTTCGTGAAGTATCTTAAACTGTTACAAATCTTAATTGCCGGTTATTCCGGACAGTAGTGATAAAATCGATAAGTTATGCATTGCATATGACGCGCTGTATGATTTCGAGGTAGGAAAGGCACATCCGGTCACCAGATGGCATATGGGTGAAAACCTTCCGCCTCAAGTTATTGTAGCCTCTCCGAGCTTCATATATGGCGGCAGCGACATCTTCACGAAAGCCGATGCCGTATTTCAGACCAGCTTCCACAATACCCCCTCCATCTTCGTGGTAAATCAAGGGCAACCCGCATTGGGCACCCTCAACATGGTGCATTCCGCAGGGCTCCCAACGGCTTGCCGTGAGGTAGGCATGACACATTCTCAGCTTGTCGGCTAAAACCTGCCCATTGCATGGAGAAAACGTCTTTGCCCCGTGCCAGCGAATATTTTCAGGCCACCGTCCAATTACCCAGAATTCAACACTTGGCAAGGAGCCTTCTGCTATGAGGCTATCAACTCGTTCGTAGATGTCATACCCTTTGAGAGGGTTGGCTGACCAATGATGGGTAACAATTCGAAATGTCCCACTTTGTTGATCATTCTGATAGCCTGTATTTCCTATGGGATGAAAGTCTCTTGCATCGGCTCCATTGTAAATGACTGTATGGGGCCGGGAAGGATCGAACCATTTTTCTACATGATAGTCACGAACCCATTCAGAAATGAATACCGTGTGATCAGCAATTTCATTGGCTTTTTCAAGCTGGAGATCTATAACGTTGGTGTTTTTTCGCCGATCGCACTCGTTGATTCTGTGAATGATCTTAACTGACGGATAACGGATCTTATGTTTTCTAATTTCGCTCATGCCAAAGGCCTTGCTCTCCAATTCATCCCTGGGATCGATCAATATAATGACATCGACGGATGGTGATAACTTATAGGTTACTTTGTATCCGCGGATGCGGAGGAATCTCTCCATCTGCGTGACATAGATGCTGCTACCGCCCCACGGCCCTTTGACTGGCTTCATGTTGAAGGCTATGGTTGCGAGGGGTTTTTTCATGGGCAAGTTAAAAAAAGACATAGGTTTTACACAATCAACTCTGTATTTCAGGCCAAAACATCGTATTTTCGAAGATTTATGTTTACAATGAATGCATCAACGCCTTTTTGGATGAACTATTATGGTGATGGTTACTTGTCGAGGTTCACCTCGTGTAGAAGAGATACATTTCACTGCCACTTCGGTCATATTTATATTGTGTCCACTCATTGATGGATTTTCTTTTGAAGTAATTGTCTAGTGGTTTAGAAAACAAATAAAGAGGCATTGCCAGTGTCAGTAAGATTTTTTCTCGGGTTGTTTTTGTTGTCTTTTTTAATTTTTCTTCTTCAAATCTTGTTGGATATCTCAAGCACCAAATCAAAAATAAGTGGCGTCGTATTTTTTTTAGTGTTTTCTTTGCTTTTTTATTAACAGCGTGATTCGTTTCGGTAAGAAGTCTAAGAAAATTCGGGTCAGACTGTGTAATCCAGTCAATTGCGCCATGGTATTGATTACTGTAATATTCTGTGTCCAATGTGAAACCATAACTGTGGCACAATTTCGTAAGTTGTTCTGTCGTCAACCTTCGAACATGTCCTTCGTCTTCAAAAAAGAAACGATTTTCAAATTGCCTGTCGATCCCGTTGTCTCGTAAAAGGCAAAGGTTGTGTTCAAAACTTCCCTCATTACCGCAAGGCAATATGTGAAGCATCATTGATTCATTATGCAATCGAGTACACATCTCCTTCATAACTTCAGACAGGTTATACACATGTTCAAGTACATGATGTGTGAACAAAAACGAAAATTTCTTGTCCCTGAATTCATGATTGTCCAATATGAAAAAGATACATTCCGGATATCGTTTTTGTGCATTTTCTATCGCGGTTTTACTGATATCCGTTCCATACACTTTCCAGCGGGGAGGCAATGCACTACGCATGACATCGGTAAGTATGCCGTTACCACATCCAAAATCCAGAGCCTCGCCCCTATCAGGGAGTTTGCTACTGCGAATAACTTCATAGATTCTGAGTTTCTTTTCGATAGGCCATTCATCCATGTATCCCTGCGCATATCTTTTTTCATAAAAGTTTAAAGTAGCTTCCTTGTCGCATAAGTGAGATGTATTGGAGTGAATCATGGATATTTACCAGGCAAATATAACTACCTGAGACAATTCAGAATCAGGCATCAGTTTATTAAGAAGTAGGTTTATGCTCCAAACGCCAGTCCATTTTTGGGCGAACTACTCCGACCAATCGTTGAGTATAATCGCCACGGGCAGTATTTCCAGTTATCGGATCATACACCTGAAAAAGCATTGCTTGAGGAAGATTTAGAAAGTGCTTTCTTGTACCATGAGAAGTAAAAAACTCAAGCCCCACAATATATTCACCTTCTGTAAGAAGATGATGAGGAATTTTTAAGATAGACACATAACAACCAGATTGTTCCCTTGTTAACTCAAATGGCTCAACAGTTGTAAATGCAATTGTTCCACGAGTCGAAAAAAATGCACAGCACCTGAACTTTAAGCCCGGTTCGTAAACATGATATTTTATTTCGAGTTCAAGTGCATCTTCCACGGAAACGACTGATGAGATACGGCCATTTCTTTTTTTTAATTTTACAGATATAAGCCTGATTTCATCGCATCCCGGGGCGTTTTCATCATTCCATATTCTTTCACCTTCTGATTCCATGGTTCTTGTCAAATAAGAGTCTGTAACTTTTTCGGATGGTCCGTCTTGAGTTATCCGCCCTTTATCTATCAAGAGGCAGCGTGGACACAGTCGATTGATAGCCGCCATGTTGTGGCTTACAAAAAGTATGGTTCGTCCCTGCCCTGCAACTTCAGACATTTTACCCAGACATTTTTTTTGAAATGCCGCATCCCCGACAGCAAGAACCTCGTCAACCAGAAGAATCTCAGGCTCCAGATGGGCTGCCACAGCAAAGGCGAGTCGAACATACATACCGCTGGAGTAGCGTTTAACAGGGGTATCCTTGAAATCGCCCAATTCTGCGAAGTCCAAAATCATATTTAGTTTGCTTGCAATCTCGGCCTTTTTCATTCCAAGAATCGTACCATTTAGAAAAATGTTCTCCTCACCTGTAAGTTCTGGGTGAAAACCGGTTCCAACTTCCAACAGGGATCCTATCCGTCCATTGATGATTGCTTCTCCTTTGGTTGGTTCTGTAATTCGCGACAATATTTTCAGAAGAGTCGATTTGCCAGCGCCGTTGGGTCCTATGATGCCAACAACCTCTCCGCTTCGGATTGTTATGGTTGCGTCTTTTAAGGCCCAAAATCTTCCAGGGCGTTCAGGATCGAATTGTGAAGCATGGGGTCCAAACATTTGTTGCCTCACGTCTGTCACCTTTCCCATGTATTTGGCTGGATCCCGCCCACGTATGCGATGCCACCAGTACGTCACCTCTTCTGTTAGCGCTTTCCTGCCGAAAACGCCAAGTTGATATGATTTTGCCAGTGAAGAAGTAACGATGGCTGGTACAGACATTTGCAAAAGATTCCTTGTTAGATGGTATCTACAAAAGTTCGTTGAACCCGGTTAAACATGATCAATCCAGTCAGAAGTAATACCCAACCCGATGAGATGCCAAGACCGAGGTATAGCAAGTCAGCACGCCCGATTCCAAAGAACATGAAACGGAATGCTTCCACTGGTCCCGCCATGGGATTGAAGGCCATGCATAAATTCCAACCTGGTGAAACGACTAGGCTCGCCGGATAAACTATCGGTGTGGCGTACATCCATAACTGTGAAAGAAATGGCAAGGCAAAGCGAAGGTCTCGGTATTTGGTTGTCATAGCGGACATCCACAACCCAACCCCCAGCCCGACGACTGCGGTTTGCAGGATCAAAAATGGCAATGCAGCAATCCAGGAAGTCAGGTGAATTTTTGTAATAGAATACGCATAAAAATATATATAAAAAGCCAGAAATACGAACAAGTTCAGAGCAAATTGAGCCAGATTGCTGATTACCATGGATAATGGCAAGATAAGTCTGGGGAAATATACTTTACCAAGGACACCTGCATTTCCAATCAAGGATCCCGCCACTCCGTTCATAACACCTTGGAAATAACTCCAAAGAACCATGCCCGCCATGTAGAATAGGAGCGGGGGTATGCCATCGGTGCTGATTTTGGCGATCTGACCAAAGATCACTGTAAAGACAATGGTTGTAGCCAAGGGTTGGATGATAAACCACAAAGGGCCCAATATACTTTGTTTGTAAATAGCACTGAAATCCCTGACAACCAAAAACCAAAGCAGGTCACGGTAATCCAGCACAGAACGCCAATCCATCCTCCACCAAGGTTGATTGGGGCGTATTACGATACGGTGATTAACTTGAGTTATATTTGGGTGATAATTTATCATAGGGAAAAGATGTATTGAATTCGATTCAATACTGACTTATTTGTCAGCTTTTTTGCAAACTATTAACCCATTATCACTGTTACACTTTAACGTTTCAAAAAGGTATTTTAAAGTATTTTCTCTCTCTTTAAGCCCCGCAGGTGTATCAAGACCGGTTGCATTTGATTCAATATAGTCGAATACTAGAATCCCGTCTGATTTCAAATGTTCTACAAGATACTCAGCTGTCTGTCGCGGATTCTGCAAATGCTCAAAAACCTCCTGTACTATTATCATATCAAATGTTTTTTCTGTTGAAGTGCCAAGTGGATCATTAAAACAATCTTCCTCTATCAGCACAAATTCAACAGATCCGTCCTTGCCATATAGGTATCTGGAATATAAGAAACCAAAATTTGGGATATCCGCAAGTACCCAATTACAAGGTTTATGACT
>CAZTNW010000023.1:0-5304 GCA_964614945.1 uncultured bacterium | reverse complement strand
AGTTGGTCAGATCAAGATAGAGGGTGACGGTATCCCCCCGCTTGAACTCATCTGTGCCGGAGATGCTTGCGGATATGTCCGGACTGCCGTACATGGTATAGTAATTGTCCCCGCCAAGCTCCAGGGGTATGTAGGTGTTCTGGGCTAATACCGGAGCCAGGAGGATGAACATAGAGGCCAGGGCGATGGCATACTTAATTTCCATTGATTCTTCTCCATCTTTGATTGTTGATCAGTGCAATTGCTCTCTTCATTTCCAGTTTTGCATTCTCTAATACTTCACGCTGAACTTCCATTCTAATGGCCAGGACTACGAACACGGTGAAGGTGGTGACCAGGGCGAGCACGACCGACATCACTGTGACCACTCCGAAGTTGCTGATTATGTTGAAGGGCGATGAGATCAGTGCGGCAAAGCCGAAGGTCACAGTCATTCCCGATGCCACCAGGGCCGAACCTATGCGGTTGGCGGTGATGTTCATCGCCTCATATGGATTGCCGACATTGTCCAGCTCCTCATAGAAGCGTTCCATCATAAGTATGGCATACTCCGAGCCAATTCCCAGGACCAGAGCACCCAGTGTGGCGGTGAGGGGGGTGTACTTCAGCCCACCGTAATACATGACCAGCCCCATCCAACCTATCACCACCAGCATGGGCAGCACCGGCAAGAGGGCCTTGATCAGGTCCCGGTAGATCAGCAGGAGCAGGAAGAAAATCAAGACCAGACCCAGTAGCGACATCTCTATTCTGCCTGAGGTAAGGGCATCCATGACCGTGGTCATGAGCACTGGCTGGCCCGTTATCCTAACTGAAACTCCGGGGGGTGGAGTCATCCAGGTCAAGTCGTCTTCATACGACTTGATTAGCCGGTCCATGCCTTCCGTACCCAAGTTAGTCTCTGCATCGCCTATATTTACGTCGATAGCTGCCAGGTTATGGCCGCTCAGGTAAGCATCTTGCACGGCCTTTGGCAGGGAGGCAACTATCTCCCTTATTCTCGTTTTATCATCAGGCAGCTCTCCGTCATTGGCCGCTTTGATGTAGGTGGCTATGCTTGTAGCGCTTTCCGTCCTGTCTTCTCTAGAACTCAGCAGATAGTTGCCGAAATCATCCATCCACCTGAGATTTTCCGGATCGGTAATGTCATCGGCCTGAACCAGGAACTGAATCGAGTCTGTTCCACCGAAGATGGCCTTCATGTGTTTCAGATCGATCAGAGGAGACAGGTCTTGGGGGATGTAGTTCTTCGTATCCGTTTCTATAGGAACAAGAGTATCGACATAATTGCCGGCAATAGCCAGGACCAGAGCCACGGCTAGAACCGCTTTCCATCGCTCGACACAGATATTTGCCGTCTTTGCGAGGAAGACGCCAATCGATGAACTGCCGTCGGAATGTCCCTCTGCCTTCTTTTTTCTGGGTGATTTTTTTTCCGACAGATAAAGGACGGTCACGTTCACGAAGAGGGCAGAGAGGTAACACATGACCAGGCCGATGATGCAGACCTTTCCAAAATCGTTTATCGAGGGGACCGTAGAGCTCAGAAGTGAGATGAAGCCTGCCTCGGTTACAATTAGGGCGATGGCCACCGGGATGGCCACATGGTTGACCGTATTGATGGCAGCCTTCATCAGAGGTAATCCTTTGTCCAGCTCCTCATAGATCCGGTTGTGGAACTGGATAGCATAGTCTATGCCGATTCCGATCATGATTGGAAAAGCGGCAAACGAGACCATGCTCATAGGTATGCCGAAGAAACCCATGGCCCCGAAGGTCCAGATTATGCCCAGTAAGACTACGGGAAGGGGAAGGAGGGACCATCTGACGTGCCTGAAGAACAATAGCAGGGCTACAATCATCAGCACTCCGCACAGGGCAAGGACCGATCCATTGCTGCTGTTCATCAGCTCCAAAATTGCTTCCTGAAAAGATGGGTCGCCTGTGACGGTGATTCCGTAGCCTGCAGGAAATTCTGCAAAATTAACTGCATCATTTATTTCCATGAGGAGCTCTTTTCGTTGAGACTCTGTCAGCGTGGCGGTGGTAGGCATGCTCACGATCATCCTGGTATGCTTGCGATCCGGCATGAGCGCCTTCACCTCGGGGCCGGCAGCGGCCAGGATCTCGTCTATTTTCTCTTGGGAGGGTATCCGGCGGATACCGCTGCTTTGGTATTCGGCATCAGCCACGGTGTCGGCTATGCTCTGGACACCCACAACATGTTGAACCTGCTTGATGTGATCTGAGAAGCGCAGGCTGGCCGATAGAAACTCGGCCTTTGCCACATCATCTCCCTCCATCAAGATCACATTGCCATCTGTGCCGAAGTTTTCCTGGTAAAGGTGGTCATATAGTTGGTATAGGATAGAGTCTTTTGACACGAAGCTCTCTGTAGTCATACCCTGGCTCTCTACCTGCTGAGCATAGTGGACGGAGAACACGGTCAAGAGAACGGCTAGCGATATAATTATTGCAGGATTTCTGGTAATCCACGCCCCTAATCGTTCCAAGCTGATCATGCCAATAAAACCTTCTATTCGGATGTCTCCGAATGCGCCGTGAAAGCGCAAAATACTTAAACTTTGTGTTTGAATAGAGTTTTGTGAAGGATGAAGAGATCATGGAGCTAAAGAGGCCTCTAATTGAGGCATGCATCAAATCCGCCCAAATGGCTGGGTGGCGCGATGCGATGGGATTGCTCAGGGGAATTCTATTCCTGGAGAGCGAGCCCGTATCCCTCGATGCGCTGGCCGAAAAGACAGGCTACAGCAAAACGACAATACGCTCCAATATGAACTGCCTGGAGAATATCGGGATAGTGCGTCGCGTGGTAGTTCCTTTGGGAAAGCCACATCGATATAAGCATTACCGCTATTCTCTTGTAAACGATGCGGAAGCCATGAGGCCGGTTATTCTGTCTGCCGCGAATGAGGGGATACATCTGATCTTGCAAGCCCTCCAACAGGTTGAAAAGAATCTCAAGGGCAGCAACGTGAAAGATGCTGAATTAAAGGCTTCCTTAGTTAAGGCCGTACAATTTTATGAGGAGATAAGCAGGATTTTAGATCTCATAGGCGAGTATTCGCCAAAAGAGCTTATTGCGATCTTTGAGAGCAAGAAAAAATGTAATTCCAGGAAATCAAATGACAGTCATGTTAATAAATGCAAAGCGTGCGGCAAGCAAACGTTGAATGGTCCATTTTGCAGCCGCTGTCAGGATATGAGAGATGAACTTCGATGCTGGCCGAAGTAACGTTACGCTTGAGGTGCTAAATGAACCCTATTTCTGATATGAAACTACCTCCCGGGTTGGAAAGCCTCGTCGATCTGGCCTTGGACCTGCGCTGGACGGTTAGAGAGACCACCGATGAATTTTGGGAGTTGCTCGATGCAGAAGCATGGGAGAAGACGAAGAATCCCTATCTGATACTTCAGAACGTCTCTCGAAGCCGTCTTGAGGAGATGGCACTGGACGAGAGCCTTAAAGAAGAGATCCGTTGGTGGAAGGAGCAACGACATAGGCTTCTCAATGAGCCTGGATGGTTTGAAAAGCAGCATTACGATGTCCGTTCCATTGCCTACTTCAGCATGGAGTTCGGCCTCAGTGAGGCACTGCCCATCTATTCCGGTGGCCTGGGCATTCTGGCTGGAGATCATCTCAAGACCGCCAGCGATCTCGGAGTGCCTATCGTCGGATTAGGCCTCCTATACCAGCAGGGCTACTTCCGCCAGGTTCTGGGCAGGGACGGAATGCAGATAGAGGCTTTTCCATACAACGACCCGACTACTCTGCCCCTGGAGCCGGTCCTGAAAGAGGACGGAGGGCGGCTCAGAATCAAGATCAACCTTCCTGGAAGGCCTCTATATCTAAGGGTTTGGAAGGCTAACGTTTGTCGGGTGAACCTTTACCTCCTCGATTCCAATGAACCCCTGAACAGCTCCTGGGATAGGGGCATCACAGCTAATCTATATGCCCCCGGAGAGGAGCTGCGGTTGATCCAGGAGATAGTATTAGGCATCGGTGGCTGGCAGGCTCTGAAGGCGATGAGGATCGAGCCGGAGGTCTGCCATTTGAACGAAGGTCATGCTGCTTTCGTGGTACTTGTCCGGGCTTACAGCTTTATGCAGGAATTCGGCTGCTCTCTCCAGGAGGCGTTATGGGCGACCAGAGCCGGAAATATCTTCACTGTTCACACTCCGGGAACGGGAGGCTTCGATCTGTTCAATCCCGAACTGGTAAGAAAATATGCAAATTACTATGCTGACCAGATTGGTATGCACTATTTGGATCTGATCGAAATGGGAAAAGGGATCTGGGAGGAGGGAGGAGAACCGTTCGCCCCCGCTCTTTTGGCTCTGAAGGGATGCAACTTCGTTAATGGCGTAAGCCGCCTTCATGGGCAGGTCTGCAAACGTATATTTCAGTCTCGTTATCCACACTGGCCAGAGAGAGAGGTTCCGGTTGAGTATGTAACAAACGGAGTACACATTCCCACGTGGGATTCTCCCGCCTCTCAGCGCCTCTGGATAAAAGGATGTAAAATTGATTCTGGAAATTATTATCTCGACTACACCGAAGAGAAAATCTCAAAGCTTTGCGATGAGGACATATGGCGCTTTCGGGCAGAAGGTCGCCGCGATTTGGTGGAATACGTCCGAAAGCGTCACGCCCGCCAACTTCAAGAACGCGGAGCGTCTCCACAAGCCGTAAAGGCAGCCAAACATGCCCTGAATCCGGATATACTCACCATAGGTTTTGCCAGAAGGGCCACTGCCTACAAGCGCACAAACTTCCTTTTGAAGGACGAGGCAAGGTTAATACGAATTCTGACCAATCAGGAGCGGCCAGTGCAGTTGGTGATGGCGGCAAAGGCCCATCCCGGGGATACTTTTGGAAAGGCGATGGTAAAGCAAATGGCAAACTTTGCAATGCGTCTGGACATCTCTGATAAGGTGGTTTTTCTTGAGGACTATGACATCGATCTGTCACAACATCTTCAGCCTGGTGTGGACCTTTGGATCAATACGCCTCGACGTCCCAATGAAGCCTGCGGGACCAGCGGCATGAAGGTGCTGGCCAACGGCGGGCTAAACCTTTCAACCCTTGACGGATGGTGGGATGAGGCCTACAATACGCAGGTGGGCTGGTCTATAGGAGATCACCAAGAGCACAGCGAATCCGACCGGGACGACCGGGAGGCGGAACTGCTCTACCGGATGCTGGAGGAGCAGGTGATTCCCATGTTCTATGATCGGAACGAAAAAGGAATTCCTGCTGCATGGGTGGCAAGGATCAGGGCC
>CAZTNW010000022.1:0-5867 GCA_964614945.1 uncultured bacterium | reverse complement strand
CAGTTTCAGTTATTTTCCAGTGGGGTTTCTCACCTCCAGTTCCAGGATCCCAAAGGGCGTTCCTTGTATATATTTCATTTCCATTTTTATCTTTGAAAACAGTTCCATCATTTTTTAGAGCCTTAGATCTTGATTGCATATCATTATCTGACATAGGGTAATGGCCACTAAAAGAATTTGAGATATAAACGTTTTTTGACCACATTGATCCAGAACCATTTGTTTCTCTTGTGTTTCTATAGCTGAGCATTAAACCTTTAGCAGGTTTAGCTTCAGAACTTAATGAATTATATATTCCTTTCAGCTCTGTACGATTTTTATAAGTGTATTGTTCATAACCGACGTCGTAAGCATGTATTTTATCTTTAACATCAAAGGTGCCATCTTTAGTAGTTGAAACACCCATCCAAAGGCCCCCATTTGATGTGGTACTCATAAATACAGCGCCGTCTGTTTCGTGATATTCGCCGTTTTTATCTGGAATGTTGTCGTAAAATTTTATAGACATTTGAGGGTATTTATCAGGGTTCCCTGAATCAATAGCATTTTCTTTTTTAGCTAGACTTGTACAAATAGCCTCCCAGTTTGTGACTTTATCTTTCTCTGCAGTTACAACGGGTTTACCATTTTCCATTTTAAGTGTACCAATTTTTTCTAAATCAGCTTCAGTGGGATTTCCGTTTGTTTCTTTAAGTATATCATCTTTTGTATAGACGTTATAAATTACCATAATACCATCTTGGTGACTGTCATTATCACGAGGTGTATATGCTACAATATTACCATTTTTATCCTTTATGACCATCGTATATTTCTGGCTTTCAGTTTTTTCTTTTTTGTCATTCAAGGAAGTTTTGGATGAACCACCACCAGAAGGTGAAGAAGTAGTCAGATAATTATCATCAAAACCTGTGCATGTTGCAAATGCCTTTACTACAGGTTCTGGCACATACTGCAGAGAACTGCTGTCAAATGCATCGCTTTTTGCTGAGGGAATATTTGGTTTTACTGCACCTGCATTTTGCAGGCCAGACTTGGTTTTTGGACAAGCCGCTTTCACATCTATCAAATCTGTTATGTGCTGGTTTGCAGGTCTGGTGTTTTTGGCTATAAAATCAACCAGTGCTCCAGAAACCATGTTTTGTGATTCTGGATGTCCTGTTCCTTGGAGTCTTGAGCCTGAATCTGGTCTGTAATATCCCTCTGTGTAATAGATGCCAATTTCCCTATCCCAAAATGCCTACCAAAACTACGAGCGAAGTCATACCTGATAAAAATGTAAAGGTTATTTCAGAAAAAGATATACCAGGAGGCAAGGAATATACAGTCGAAATTGCTGGTATGGAATTCAAAATATCGGTTACTGGGAGTGGAAAAGACACAAAAGTAAATGTTTCATATACAAGCGGTGGCAAAGATGAACCATACAAAAAAAGCATTGGTGAAGCTATTGCTAAAGGTCTTCAAGATGCCTTAAATATTCCAGAAGTTGCTGAGATGTTTCAAAAATATCCAAAAGGAGCATTTTTCTGGCTTGATCATCTATTTCAAAATCATTTTAATGAATTTTGTGGGATTGCTGGAAGTGTAAATGATGGTAACGCAGAGGATTATTATGATTTCTTTTGGTCTGCAGCTGTTGGTTGGGCGGCAGCATGTAAAATTGTAATATCAAAAGAGAATATAGACGCAGATGATACTCTTGTTGAAAAGTTAAAAAATGCTCTTCAAAATGGTGAGTGGGGCATTGGTGCAGAAGAATTTCTTGTTATGCAGGGTTTTTGGAATGCTTATTGGAATTCTCATGTTGAAGGAAGAGATCATGTAGCTGGGAAGCTAGGCACGCGTACACTTGATATAGATTTTAGCAGCAAAGGAATAATTAAAAACCTAAGTGACAACATAGGCTTAGTTGATATTATACGTATTAATTCGGTACTTTGGTTGATATCAAGTGCCAATGGAAAATATATGGGAGGAGAAAATAATGATTTGTCCTCTCTTGTGGATGGTTTGGAAACCGCCATTGAAGTAGCAATAACAATTTTTACTGAATTGACAGGCGGGGTCGCCTTGGCTGTTTCGCTTGGTTTAACAGCGGCGTCTTTGATAATAGATTCGTTTGTCAATGCAAAAGGTGATGGTTATATAAATAACTCTGGTGGTGTTACTGTAGGTATGTATAAAACTGAAAGAGCAGCAGGTTTGATCAATCCTGATATGTGGTATAATATAAAAGATATGTTTGCTACAATTGCTACATCATCAGGCTATTTCTCAATGTGTTTACGTAATACCGGACATATGAGTGACTTACAAGCTGGAGATGCCTATAAAGCATTAAATTGGTACATGGGGTATATGGCTGCAAGTAAAGGTTCTTCCGATTCATTACAACTAGTAAATTATGTGTTTATGGTAACTGGGTTAAAACCAGAACTAGATGAATGGTATAAATATGAAAAATCTAGAGGATACTATATGAAAAATGCTCCTTCATACGAGGCTGCTGGTTGTCTACCTTCACCATAAGAAAGTTAGGCTGGAGACACAATTTACGAATACTGGAGGGTAAAATTGAGAAAAAATGCGTATGTCATCCTTGGTGCTGTTTTCTTGCTTTTTTCCTTCACGTGTAGCTGTGGTACTCCAACTCTTCTATCGCAGCCAATAAAACTAAAAAAGATACATAATAAATATATTAGCGGAAAGATTATTGATATAATAAGTTACCATTACTTGCAGTTACCGGTCATTCTTGATGGAAACAGTATATATATTTGTGAAGATTGCACTTTACAAAAAACAATAAAGCATTTTGTCATTCCAGAGAAACCTGACTCATATTTCATTTGGTCCCCAGACTCTGAGAACAACGCTTCAAAGACTTCAGATGCTGTTAGTACAGATATACTGATGACCTATACCTCGTCCAATAACGCATATCTTACTAGGTTTAGAATAGAAATCAGTATTTCAATAAATCAACAGTCGATTAGTGTTTCAAACGTTAGCATTGATTCTTTCTGGACCACCAAGATACCTGATGCAAAAGTGATATGCACACTTAAAGATGCAAATAAATCTGTATTTGCCATTTGCCAATCAACCAATCAAAAAGACATCTACATATATGATGTAAATGGAAAATTGATCAAAAAACAGAATCTTAAAAAAGAGTCTCTGCTCATACCAAGTAACTGGTTCGATAGTACACTTAAAGTTTATGATGGTAGAAACTTTGACTTTTATAAAATAGAAAAAGGGGCTCTTGTTCTGAAAAAGATTATCAATCTTGGACAAAATGGTGATATAAATAATTGCATCTATAGAAGACAAATCAATTTCCCAGATTATGATTTTTATTGGTACGCTCTCTATGATGGAAAAACGATATTCTCTTTTAATGATGAAAAAATGGATTTGATAACAAAGTTAGATCTAGACAGTGTGTCAGCTAGCCTTGATTATGTTCTATTTTCCTACAATCAAGGACTTTATTTTTTATATGATAACATTTCGAGAAAAATCTCAGATTATCATTATAAGGCAGTATTGGGATTTGGCGAAGGTTCAACTGGAAAAGAGTGGTTATTAAAAAGATATAATGAAAATGGCGAATGCATCCTAACACAAATGGTGTTTAGTAGTATCGTTAAGGAGATTCGAGTATTTGAGTTTGAACCCTTAAAAGATAGTATTAATTTTGCATTAGTAGGTTTAGGTAAATATCCTCACGAGTATTACATATTTACAGATAATGGAGTCTATACAGCCGATATTCCACTTAGCGATGACTACTACTCTGATAAACACTTGATTGAAACAATTAAGCTAAGATAGTATCTGCAACCCTTAGTTGTTTGTTTTTTAACATAGCATTTCTTACGCTTCCTGCTTGCCACTCTCCACCCCTCTTTGGTGATATACCAGCCAGCTCCAGCTCACCTGCTATCTCCCTCAGGCTGTATCCCTGGTCATGTAGCCTCTTCATCATCTGGATGCCTTTCTGTTCCTTTTTGTTAGGTATGAGAACATCACCCATTCTGTCGTATCCAAATGGTGTATGGTTCCAGACCTTTCCGTCCTTTCTCTTCATGTCCAGTACGGTCTTGGTCCTCTCACCTGTAATATCCCTTTCAAACTGTGCCAGCATGGCAAGAACAGTAAAGAACATCTTTCCTGTTGCAGTACTGGTATCAACAGACACATCAAGCAGATGGAGATTGATCCCTCTCTTCTGGAACTCCTGTGATTTTGATATTGCATCCCCTGTATTCCTGAACAACCTGTCCAGCTTAATGGCAACCAGGTTACAGGCAATTGGTTCACCAGGACAAGAATGAAATGTTCCATTTTTAGATTGTGATACATCATTGGCAATGACGCACTTGTTAGCTTCCAGAATGCCGTAATCCTGGGCTGTTTTAGGGGCATTATCAGACCTCTGCCACTCATTGCCCTCAGGAGAACCAGAACGTTCAAATTTGGGCCTTTTCTGAAGATCATTTTCAAGAGTTAATTTGGAGTTCTTGCCATTTCCATTGTGACTGGGGAGTGACTGGAGTACAAAACCCAGGGATGCGAGTGCAGACAACCCACCTGGTCTCTTCTCCAGAGGTTTGAACCCTGAGATGCCTTCGTCTTTGAAAATGGTGACAAGTTCCAGACCCTTCAGGTCACAGTATGCCCTTATCTTCCTCTCCTGGGCTTCAAGTGAAAGACCCTCTCTAGCCTGGTCATCGGATGAGACTCTTATGTATCCAATAGCTTTCTGATTATTAGTTGTCATATTATCTCCTTAAACTGTAAACGCTAGGTCTAGCGTTTACGATAATAGTAACATATTTGTGTCAAAAATCAATGTTTTCCATAGTGATACATTTGTATCGGTACAACTGCCTGTATCGTATCACTTAAAATAGGCAAAGACTGCTTTGGCTGAATTTATCTGAGAGCCTGTTTGAAACAAACAAGGCCTTTTTTTGTGAAAAAACTTTCAATTTGACTGGAAAATGAACCCAAAAACAAGGTTATGGACTAGTAGATATTCTGAGTCTGTTTTGTTGATGTAGAAAATAGGTGACGAATAAGTAACTGGAATTTTGAATCATACAACTATGAGATGGATGACAGTTACTTGTTGCTACCTTTTCAAAAACCTGCTTATTTTCTTGTAGACTTCCTTGCGGTGGCCTGCGTATAGAATGGTCACCGTGACAATGTCATTTTGGATTATGTAGATGACCCTATAATCTCCAACACGGACCCGCCAGTATCTTGAGAGAGGATCAGTCAGTTTTGAGCCAATCTTTTGTGGGTCCTGGCCAAGTCTGTCTATCGTCTTCTTTATCCTTGCAAAAATGATTGGGTTTGCATCCCTTATCGATCTTAGGCAACCAAGGGCTGTTGGTGTGATTATAATTTTGTATTCCATATACGGGAAGGACCAGAGAGGCTATTTGGCCAACTCTGCTTTTGCGTCTTCCCAGGAGATGGTTTTGCCTTTCTGTATTTCATCCTCTGACTTGGCAAGCATGGCCATCAACTCGGTATCAGCGAGCAGTTCCAGTGTCTCAACCATTGCATCAAATAGCTCCCAGCTGAGCAGGGCTAGCACTGGTTGCCTGTTGCTTGTTATGCGCATGACCGAGTTCCTTCTTGAGACTTCTTCAGGTAGCCTGGTCAGTCTCGATCTCGCATTTGAGATGCCAACATCTTCAACTTCTATGACTCTTTCCATTTGCCACTTCCTTGTACACATATTGTACAATGTTGGTTTATATTGTCAACTGAAGTGATGTGTCTTATTTTCGGATTTCTAATGCCCTTATTTTCAAACAAGTTGTATCGTGGATAAATACGTC
>CAZTNW010000021.1:0-5914 GCA_964614945.1 uncultured bacterium | reverse complement strand
ATACGGCCATGAATGACTGCACCGGACTGTGTATGTTTGCTCAGGGTGGTTTCCGGGCTGGTCTCCTCAGAGAGCTGCTGAGTTCAATAACCGGTGAGGTCTGGACAGAAGAAGACTATGAGAAGACGGGAGAACGGGTTTATAACCTGGAAAAAGCTATAAATTACAGGGAAGGGTTCAGACGGGAGGATGATCGCTTGCCCGATAGATTTTTTGAAGAACCGCTGACTGTTGGTCCTAAAAAAGGGGCTGTTTTAAACCGGGATGAGTTTTTAAAAATCATGGACAACTATTATAAAGAAAGAAGCTGGGACATAAAAACAAGTAAGCCCGGCCTGGAAAAGCTCAAGTCCTTAGGCCTGGAATTTGTCTTGAAGGAAATCGGCAGTTAATAGGAGTTCTCCCAGATCTTCTGAATGCCACCATACGGATCATACACCGCTGCAAATACTCTGACCCCATTCTGATCTGTCACCACCCTGGTCGAGTTCACCTGGTCTGAAGTATAGTAATAAATCTGGCCAGTCTGGGGCTGATACTCCGCCAATAACCTATCTCCTAAATAAATATAATCCCTCAGGCATTCACCAAGGCCATTGTATTCAGCCAGAAGTTTCCCGTCAAAAGAATATACATAGTATGTCCCGGTCGAACCCACCGACAGAATACTGGCTCCTGTATTGGTAATAACCGCTGTTCCACCAGCTTTACTTATCTCAATGGTTGAACTGCTTACTTTGCCCTGAACAGGTGCATAAGTACTACTTCCCCCAGCTCCCCTTCTCTCCCCTTTTATAAACCGCCCCGTCCGAAGCTTTAATATCCTCTCCACCTATAGTTCCTATATATAATCATTTACTGGCTTGAATATTAAATGTCGGGTTTTTGCCAGTGCCCAAAAATGTCTGCATAAACAACATCGCCGATGATATGTTCCATTTTTTTAAGTTTATATACCAGTTTCTCGCTGTCTATATCATAGAACAAAAATAAATCCTTCTGCAGATAAATTGAACCATCATATACAAGTACCATGAATTTCTTTCCCTTTAAATCACTTTCAGGCAACTTCACCTTCCAAAATTCACTAAGAGTCTCGCCTTTTACCCCGCAGATTGTTCTTGAAGGTTCCCCCAGCAATATATAAGCCTCTATTTCCTCTGATCCGATTTTAATTTGATCAAATCTTTTAATACTGGCATTGAATTTAATAGATTGAACTGCATATATAACAACGGCTATAGTTACCAAAACTATCAATACCCAGCAGCAAAAAGGTCTCTTTTTTCTCATCTTTTTAATCCCTGATCTGCTCTTTGCCGAATCCAATATTCATGGATATGCCTCCACCAGCTCTTAGCCATAAATATCCATCGATTTAGTTGAGGAAACATTTCCTCAATCAATCTCAACCATCATTCCTTCCGGTAGTTCTAAATTCAAAACAATTGGAATGAAAGAACATATAATCAGTGCCACTAAAATAAAATAAAAGAGCCATATCCTTACCTTCCCGACAACTGACTTTTTTTCCTCTGGCCCTACTTGGATTCTCTGTCTTCCTGCATACCAGGCATAGTACAGGACCAAAGCGTAAACGATAGAGCTGAGAATTCCATTTGGTGCAACATATTTTATTGCTATCCAAATCCCATCACATAATAGAACAATAAACAGCACAGAAAAAATTAGGGGGACTCTTGGCAGCTTGTATCCTGGCCAGATAAAAAAGCTCCCTATTATTATAAGTGTTAGCCCAATCGTCAGCGTTCCTAAAATGCCTATTATTCGAGACAGAAAAATAATATTATCAACTGTCATATTACTTGATTTCCAGGTTTTGAACGCTTCTCCAAGAATCTTTATTCTGGGACCTATCAAGTCTAATTCAAATAGGCGAATGCTGTTGATCATCTTCCCACAAATTACCAAATTTATGGCTCCCCAAAGCTGATAGCCCAGACCAATAAAAATTTTCTTCTTCAATGGCTGCATATCCTTCTTCTGGTCTCTCTGATTTGATGGCATATATTTCTACATTCTTGTAGTTAAGCTTAATTCTTCTCCGGCAAAAGATTTATACAAAGATTCATTTTATCGCTATAAATCATCATCGTGACCCAACCCTTCATATGTTCCCACCTCAGAAGAGACAACTGCTTATCTTACCTGCCTTATTTATCTTCATAAACCGTCGGAATAAGTCTCATCATATAGCTAAACTTATCACTATAAATCATCATCGTCTCATATCCTTTTTGATGTTGCCAGCTCAAAAGCACTGTTATGGCTGAATCAGGATCAAAGCCCACAAACCTCCAGTTGTTCTGGATACATGATAAAACCTCATCGGAACCAAGTTCTACCCTTAATGTCTTTTTTATATTTTCAGTTGGAAAAAGAGCTTGAACAAACCTTGGACGCCCTTCACGATCTATATTCATAACATAGCAAATCGTAAAATGCCCGCTTGCTAAGCGTAAGATTCTCTTAACATTGAAACATTCCAATGAAAATTTAATATTAAACTGACTTTGATCATTCGCACTCTGTTTGGCTTGGCCATCTTGAATAACACCGTTCTTATTTGTTAAATTCGCTATTTCACTCATATTCCCCTGCCAAGCAGAATCTTCTGGACATTCCATAGCTAACGAAGAAGGTTGTACATTTCCATCACCTGAAATCGGGCTTGTCACAAACAATAACGAACTTGCAAACAAAATTACTATAACTCTCCATGAACGCCCTGACATTTTAATACCTCCTCTATTTAATTAACCCAATATACATTTTAAGAAGCCATTCCTGTCCAATCCTTTGCGACCAACACAGCGTCCATACAGGTAATGCGACCAAGCACGGCCATCTAACTCTTCAGCTAACGTCTGTGCTTGTATAGACTCATCGCTTATGTTAGCGCCATAGTATTTAATATTAACCATAATATCTTCTTTCTGACCATGCCTCGGTGCTAACATTATGCCCTGCGTTCCTTGCTTCGCCAATTCGAGAATGATATCCACATTAATTTCGTTTCGCCCATCAACATAGATTACCTTAATAAATCATCTTTCCCCAACCGGCATTATTCATCTTCACAAACCGTCGGAATGAGTCTCATTACATACCTAAATTCATCGCTGTAGATCATCATCGTCTCAAATCCTTTTGGATGTTGCCATCTCAAAAGCACTGTAATGTCTGAACCAGGATCGAGGCCGGTAAATCTCCAGTTGTTCTTGATACATGAGTAGACCTCTTCTGAACCAAGTTCTCCCCCTAATATCTTTTTCATATCTTCAGTTGGGAAAAGAGCTTGAACAAACCTTGGACGCCCTTCATAATCTATATTCATAACATAGCAAATCGTAAAATAAGCACTTGCTAAGCGTAAGATTTCTGGTGTCTTAAAGCAGTCTAATGAAAACTTGATATCGAACTTACCTAGACCATTCACACTTTGCGTCGCCTTAGTCTGATCATTTTGAATACTGTTATTCTCATCTATTAGAACCACCGCTTCATTTATAGTCCCCTGCCAAGTAGAATCTTCCGGACATTCCATAACTAACGAAGAAGGTTGTATATTTCCATCACCTGAAATCGGGCTTGTCACAAACAATAACGAACTTGCAAACAAAATTACTATAACTCTCCATGAACGCCCTGGCATTTTAATACCTCCTCGCTCTGATTAACATAGTATATCTGTTAACGAAGCGCTCTAGATCTAATCCTTCTCCCCCAGAACCGCGTTCATGCAAGTAAGGCAAACCTTGAACATATAAGTAGGCATGACCATATAGCTCTTCAGCTAACGTCTGTGCTTGAAACGACTTATCAGTCATGTTAGCTACTGCACAAAGTATATAGTCTTTAACATTAACTATAATATCATCTTTCCGACCATGCCTTGGTGGTAACATTATACCTGGCGCTTTTAGGTCCTCTAGTAGTCGCAAAATGATACCTGCTTTAATTTCGTTTCGCCTGTCAATATAGATGACCTTGTCGGTTACAGAAACCATTATCTTCTGCGGCGAATCGACTAATTGCATTAACGCTATATAGTTTGTGTTATCCGTCTTGATATTCCGATTGACATCAATTAGCCCAGTCTCTGCGTTCCAAGAAATATTCTGAGCTAGAAACGCATCGCCCATCGTCGCTTTAATCACCTCATAACCAGCCTGGTCTGTCCGAACAACAGCTCCATCAGGATCCCAATAGGTTACAGGGTTGTTGTGGCAGAATGCATACAAATTCCACAGTTGGGGATTCTTTAAGGCAGCGTCTTTGTTTATTACCGGATCCGGACTTAGCCAGCGGTAGTAATAATTCCCATAATAGCGGGCTCCAAAGTAGTCAAGATTTGATTCCGTATCCCTCTCCTTACCTGAAAACTTCATCGCTGGTGAATAGGAGTTCTCCCATATCTTTTGAATGCCACCATACGGATCATACACCGCTGCAAATACTCTGACTCCATTTTGATCTGTCACCACCCTGCTTGAGTTCACCTGGTCTGAAGTATAGTAATAAATCTGGCCAGTCTGGGGCTGATACTCTGCCAATAACCTATCCCCTAAATAAATATAATCCCTCACGCCTTCACCAAGCCCATTATATTCAGCACTGCCGTTACCGTTAATCAATGCCTTTATGTTTCTTAACAATATCAATCTGTTTTTCTTCGATCAAAATATTTTGATTTTAATAATAATAAAACAGAATTTAGTATCATCGGGCTCAAGAAAAATATCAACGCAGAAATTAGATCTGACAAGTCATTAACGTAAAACAATATATTTTTATCAACAATGAGACAAACAGTCATTATAAAACTTGAGAGTGCTCCAACTCCAGGTAAATTCTTTACTGTGATCTCGAATATTGAGCTAAAATAAAGAGCACTCCACCAAGCAGATAAAAGTCCATATGCTTTTCTGCTCGGGCTACCATTAGAAATCCAAGAGATTAGATGATAAGTCAAAATCCAAACAACTGCATATAAGATTGATATCAATAATGTCTTCCTAACTTTTGTCGGAGCAACCTTCATTGATTATCTCCCTATCGTACAGAAAGGGGAATGATTTTATCCGGGTCTTTCTTAATGTCTAAAAGAACCATATTTGTTAGTTCATTACCATACTTGCCTCCGCCAATGTCAATACAGCCCCTTGATCCTGGCTCTTCACCTCCATGAAGAAAGAAGTCTTTTCTACCAAACGTGTCTGTATCTTCCAAAGGAATTATGCGAACTCTCCAATCTCCCCAATCTCCAGCGAGGTTCCTTATCCAATCCCATATCTTTCCACGATTGCTCACATCTTCTGAATGTATCTCATACTCCCCTCTGGGAATAGGTCCAATATTCTTCTCTTTTTCCATCTCTGGATTGTTCATACCTTTACCGAGCCCAGAAGTAGCAGGGACTTCGTATGGCTCTACTCCCGGTCTCTGCGGATCTACATAGAGTATGCCCCTCGCTACATAAAAAATAAGTTCTGTTAGACCATTCGGGTCCCAGTAGGTCACGGGATTACCGTGGCAGAATGCATACAAATTCCACAGTTGGGGATTCTTTAAGGCAGCGTCTTTGTTTATTACCGGGTCGGGACTCAACCAGCGGTAGTAATAATTCCCATAGTAGCGGGCTCCAAAGTAGTCAAGATTTGATTCCGTATCCCTCTCCTTGCCCGAAAACTTCATCGCTGGTGAATAAGAGTTCTCCCAGATCTTCTGAATGCCACCATAAGGATCATATGTAGCAGCAAAGACTCTGACCCCATTCTGATCTGTCACCACCCTGGTCGAGTTCACCTGGTCTGAAGTATAGTAATAAATCTGACCGCTCTGGGGCTGATACTCTGCCAATAACCTATCCCCTAAATAAATATAATCCCTC
>CAZTNW010000020.1:0-6278 GCA_964614945.1 uncultured bacterium | reverse complement strand
AATGTAATTACTCACCTATCACCAAATCGCTTGCCTACCGCTGTCGAACCCGGGGGAACCTCAATGCTCCCCCCTTGATCCACCTTGATGAATGCCTGAATCTCGGCTTCCGTCAGAGCATCACTGTCATAAATTAGGTTTTGGAGATGGTCCGCATCCCTGCATTTCTTTGCCCGGCACAGGATCAAAATGGCCTTAGACAAGAAGATGCGGCCCCGCTTTTCATCCTCCAGCTTGCCTTCATTAATCAGGATGAAGGAACGATACAGGTTATAGACCTCCGTTGTGATCGTAGACCCGTAACAATCCTCGGCGGATATGGTCAACAGGCGCTTCCAGACGTAATACTTGTACCCTGATTGGAAAAGCTCCAGGGCAAAAAATCCGGCGATCTTCGGATCGTTTCTGCGGATGCTTTTTTGCATCGCTGAGGCAGCTTCATAAAAGTCGTAGCCGCTCTTTGTTTTTAATCTCATTTTAGCCTCCTTTAAGTGAGGCTATAATATCATTTAGTTAAGCCGAAATAAAGTAAATAATGAATAAATACAAGTAGATATATGAACTTATCGGCTTAAATCGCAATCCGATAAAAACCTTAATTAGGCCTTTTTAGGCCTCAACCACATTTTGCTTTTTTAGATGTGGGCTCGCACCTGGAAAGCTTGAATTGGTGGGGTTTTACAACGTCTCCGGAAAACTTTTGTGGATAAGCGTTTGCAGGGATTTAACGAAAACTTGATGGGTAGGGCATTTGCAGACGGTACTTTTTTCTCCGTCCTGGAATCTTTATGGGTAAAGGGTTTGCAGCAACGTTTATCAGGCCTATAAGGCCCTCAAAATGGAGGAGCTTGATAGATTATATGCCTCATGTAATCGACAAATAATTTTCTAAATGCCTGGTTGAACACTTTTATATAGTAGTCAGCCATATTACAGAATAGTTATCTTTAAAGAGAGGTGACGAATGGGACCAATAACTTTGTTCGATAAATCATTCCTTCAGTCCCTAAACGTGGATGAATCTGTATGGTTCGACAATTTTTTCTATTCAGTCATCTGCCCAATATTTTATGTTGAGACGTTAGCTGATCTTGAAAAAGCTGTACGGCAGGGGCGAACACCTGAACAAGAAGTGGGATATATAGCCGACAAAACGCCTGAATTCCATAGGAACCCCTGCAGTTACCATCGGTCACTTTGCATAGGCAATCTCATGGGCCACAACGTCCCAATGAACGGACAAATTCCCATAACGGGTGGGCATCATGTTAAAACTGATGAAGGTAAAAAGGGATTGGTTTTTGAAGAATCAAGCGAAGCACAGGCTCTTTCACGATGGCAAGATGGAAAATTTTTGGAGTTGGAACGCGAATTTGCGAAGTCTTGGCGAAGATCTTTAGGAAATCTTGATCTCTTAGCAGCATCTTCCAGTATTAGAGCAATGGGAATTAATGAAAAGACATGTAAATCTTTAGAGCAAGCAAAAAAAATCGCCGATGAGATCGTTAGTTCTCAGGAGCCTTCAGATATAACAAAGATGGCATCCATCTTTTTCGGTTTTTCACTGGAACATGAAAAGTCTATTATAGAAGCATGGAGTAAAGCAGACTTTAGACCTCTTCCAATTTTTGCTCCTTATGCAGCCCATGTATTAACAATTGAAATATTCTTCCAGATTGCACTTGGATCAAATCTTATTTCAACTCAGCGTTCATCAAATCGGACAGACATTGCATATCTCTTTTACCTTCCCTTTTGTACGATTTTTGTTTCTTCAGACAAGCTTCACCGGCGGTGCGCGCCCCTTTTCATGCGAAAAAATCAGGAATTCGTGTGGGGATTAGATCTCAAAGAAGACTTGAGGCGTTTAAATGAATACTATTCCAACTTTCCTGAAGAAGAAAAAGTGGCGGGAATTAATAGCTTTGCATCGGCGCCACCTCAAGAAGGTGATTTTTTAGTTAGTAGGCTGTGGGATCATCATTTTGGTTCTTGGCGCAAGAAAGAATCCCATTCGCCGAGGATGGACCCTGAAGCGGAAAAAAAGCTTGCCGAACTTATTGAAAGGGAAAGTAAATCACGCCATTTGTCTCCTGATGAGATCGATTTTGATTCTAATAGTTCGGATTTTATGATGATCACGCAAAAGGTAAGGAGGCGGAAAGGATCATGGTGGCAAATTCCGAAAGATTTGAAGGTTTCAGATATAGAGGAAAAACATATTGTGATGATTAAAGAAGCACGACGACTTGCCGATAATATTGCAGCATCTTTGCCTGATCAAATTAGGATTGCTGCACTAACAGCAAATTCAAAAATTCCTTTTAAGGCACTTTCTTTTAGAGAATTGTTAATTCATAGAGTGTCGGCACTCGCCTCTTCTTCTATTGATCTTTTTGAACGCGATCAAATTATACCTGCAGTCATACTAACTCACTCTACAGTGGAAACCGTTACGCTTATATACGCACTCCATGAACATTTGACGAATTTTTTAAAGGATAAAAATAAAGTAGATCTGGACAGTTTTCTTATGAGATGCTTATTCGGCTTCCATAATGACTCACGATTTCCACAGTCAATTGACGTGTTAACTTTGGTTGATGCAATGGATAAAACTATTCCGAAATTCCGTAAAATGTATGATCTAATAACTGAATATGCTTATCCAAATTATTCTGGGCTGCTCGGTTCTTTTGGTAAAATAGATAAGGTTAAACTTAAGTTACAGCTTGGACATCAAAATATACAGCATGTTCTCATTAACGGCGTTTCTGTTCTTTCAATTGTTCTAAGGATTTTTGCGAATTATTATAATAAATGTGGTGAGCATATTCGCTACCTAAATGATTTTTTTGAACAAGATGCATCTTCTCTAAAAGACACAAATACCTAAACTATTCTAATTCGGTCCTGATCTGTTTTTCCATTTTTTAGAAAGTATTATTCATTCGGAAAGGCCAACTATTATATGGACCTACACTTGTCAATGTAATTTGAAGTGAAAGATGCTGATTTAAGCGACCCTTTGCTTGGATTGGGAGGTTTTGCCACCCGTGTTCTTGCATGTGGCCTGGAAGGACCCATTGATTAGGATGGGACCGCCCCGCCCCATAGCGAGGCAGCCCCAATGATCCCCGTGACCGGGAGGACGGCGGGGGGATCGCCCCCATGCCGGGCCAATGACGTAGCGGCACAGGCGCTATTGTTTATTTCAAGCCCGTCAAAATGATCTCCGTCCCGGAGTTAGGGGTTGGCAGGCCCAACTGCTCGGATGTGGAAAAAACCACCGTCCGCCATTCGTTCACCCGGTTTTCAATATCCTGGAGTTCGGCCTGCAAATCTTCGGAAACCACGTTCCGGGCCTCCATGATGGCCTTCTGAAAAACTTCCTGCATCTGCTTGCTGATCTTGGCCGACACATCCTTTGCCGCCTCAACCGCGTTGTCCGCGAGATCAACAACATTTTGAAGATCCCCAAGGCCGTCACGCAGGGATCGAATCTTCCGCAGTTGCCCTGCTGGATCGCCGCCGGAAGATACGGTTTTGGCAATCTCACTTTCCAGCCGCTTGATCTCTGCTACGGCGGTCTCGATCCTTCGGCGATGCTCCTCCAGTTTCCCGGTGAGGACTGCCACTCTTTCATCTGCCTGTTGGCGCTCCTGCTGAAGCTGTGAAAACCTCTCCGGCAATGAACTTAAGATTGTTTCTTTCATATATTGATCCTCCTCATTATTTCAGCGGCTCGGCTTGCCCGATCTGCGCTCTGCGTAAGTAGTCTTCATGCTTCTCCGGAAACTCCGCCGCAACCTTGGCGATGGCCTCCGCCAGCGAGACGCCCTGCTCGCGGAGCTTCATCACCCGGTATTCAAAATCTCCACCCGTTACCATTCTTAATGTTTCATCGAGTTTTTTTGCATCAAGCATTTCTGTTTCCTCCTTGTCTGAATTTTGGTTGGTGAAACTCCCATCTGGATGATGGTGAAAAAACCTGTCACCTGTTTTCGGGTGGCGGTCTGGATAGCGTGCGGGCTTCACGCTGCCCAAGCGTTGACCGAAAAAAGGTTTGTGCTGGAATATTTGCTGCTCATCATCTCTCATTTTCTGTGTTTCCTCCTTTCATGAACGTAAAATTTCCGAATCAATCCTCTCCCCGAGAGTGCCCTTCTCATAAAGCTCATTTTTTCCAGTCCCCGGTCGTGTGGAATTTGCAACCGTCAATGATTTTGAAATCGTGGATCAGCCCGTTCGGATTCTGATCGCAGCGCGCCCAGCTTTTTGCCTTCACGATCTTCAGGCGACCACCGTCCATAGCAAGATATAGGCGTGGCTTTTCAAGCCCACGTTCCCCACCCAAGCCTGCATCTCTGCCAGTAGGCTTTTGCAGTGCGATCAGTGCAAAACCGGTTTTAAGCCGGTCCGCGATGGCCTTGATCTGTCCACCAACCTTGTAGAAGTCATCATGAATTTCCAGATAGTCGATGATGTTGATCGCGTTCGGCTTGACGCAGTCCTGGAAGTTACCGGACCGTTCCCAAGCATGGAATGTCCAATCGTCAAAGGGCAGTCCAAACTTGGCTATCCTTTGATTCAGTTCCTCCTTGCCCCCCTCGGAACTGAAAAGGTGGATCTCCTGGTGGTCCTGGTTAAGTTTGATGAAATTCAAGATGAAGGCCGTTTTCCCCGCATTCGGAGATCCGGCAATGATGGCGATGTTACCAGGGTATATCGAAACTAAGCGCTCGATGAGAAAGGGCCAGTGAAGAGGCAATGGATTCGTGTCTGCATTCTTCCAATCAAGCGGTTCGATTTCAGTGACGATACGGCGATAAACACCGTCCTTGTGCCCATTTTTCTCAATAACTCCGCGCTTTGCCAGCCGATGCAGGATGACTCGGAAGGTGGTCTGATCCGAATCTGTTATGGATTGTAACGCTTGACGGCAATCTGTTACGCTGAAGTAACCATCTGTTACGCTTACCCACTCTTCAATGGCCTTCGTTATGTCTCCAGATCTTCGCAAATCCCGCTTCTTTGCGCTTTCGATTTTATCTGAAATCCACTTCGGATCGGGTGTCTCTCCCCATGAAATAATAAGATGTTCAAGGACTTGTGCGATTTCTTCGTCAGGCATGCCACCCTTGGTCAAATGGTTGGCAACATGAAATAGGTCGTTGTCACGTCTGCCAAGATCGAACATCTTTTCGGCAGTCGCATTACAACTGTTACGCCCCTTATATATTCTATCATTTATATTATTGACTGCAGCAAGAAGCGCAGCCGGCATTAGCGGTGCTTTAACTTCAGCCAGACTAAGCCCCGGCAACCATTTATACCCAAGTTCCGATGGCGGAAGGATGGTGCATGATCTATCCCCCCGGAAATCCAGACCGGGAAGGAATCGCACAACCCCAGCTGGGCAAGGGGAAGGGGCTTTGAAGATCATCTGCTGTCCACCGCTGATGGTTTTATATGTTGGGACCATGAGGCTGTCAGGCACAAGCTCGTCAATCCGCTCCCTGCCTTCCTCATCGTCAACATCAAGATTCACGAATCCCGATACATCACCGGTACAGCACCCAATCAATGCGTCAGGAAACTGTCGAAACTCAGCCAATATCGTCTTTACATCCGCTGCGTGCCGCATACGTTCTTCCCATTTTACAAGTGGACGCTTCCCCCACTTCGTCTTACCAGGTTTCGGTGGGATTGCCCGGAAGGGCACGAGAGAGAAACCACGTCGGCAGTAATCGACCACAGCATCTTCTACAGTATTCATTCGGACACCCTTTCGATGAGGGACAGCAGCAGGTCAATCTCCAGAGAAAGTTTAGGGTCGAAATCGACTGCTATCATGCTTTCCCGCTTCCGCAGCATCCAGCTAAGAATAAACAGCTCAATTCGCTTCATCTCGTGGACCTCCCTTCTGGATCGATGCGGTGTTGTTCTAAATACTTTTTAACATCGTCGACAATGTAACGGATCGTCGGCCGCTTCCCGCTGCCGAGCCGGACATAAGGGAATCCTCTCCTCAAAAACCTCGCGTTTCTTAAGGTTTGGATTGCCAGCCCTGTGAGTTCTGCAAGCTGTTTTTCTGTGATTAAGATTTGCATAGCTCCCCCTTTGGTGATTTTTTTACTTCGTGAGGGCTATGCTAATTGAGGTGATTTATAATTGGACTAACAGGATAAGAAAAATTTTATCATGTCATGAGGATTATATGGCAACTGAACTACCCTCGACTATAAGTCGAGGGGTTTAATTGGGGTCGATTTGAA
>CAZTNW010000019.1:0-6490 GCA_964614945.1 uncultured bacterium | reverse complement strand
GTGGCAAACTCTTGTATTGCCCAGCTATCAGAGCAAAAGGGTCCAAGCGGCCAGAGGAGATCCACTCATCCTATGGGTCGCAGCCTTTTCGCCCTATTTACGCGGCCAAGAACATGCTCAATTTAATCCATTCTTCATCTGTGGCTTAAAATTTAGAATAGTTTTGTTTGTCGAGATTTGTTTACTCCTTTATCAATTTCAAATTTTGTGTTATTATTTTCTTTGTGCGTATATAAAAATTCACCATTAGGATCATGCTGTCTGAATCGCTCCTTAGCTAATTTTATACTGCGAACTGCATAGCAATACACGCATCCGTGAGGGCAAGTGTCGTAATCTCCGATATCTTTTGACTCGTAACAACCGCAATCACGCCTATTTCCATTAAGTTTAGCACGAATTGGAGATCCACCCATCTTTGATAACCTACGAGCATCGATACAACGAGCCTCTTTAACTCCTTGAGCTAGAAACTGCTTCTGGGAGCACATAGTTAATTGCATTTCATGACTATGTGCAATTTCAGCCATTAATGATGCAATTTCTATTTTCTTTTCATCTGCTGGATCTTCCCATTTGAAACCGGTTAATTCGGAAGCCTTGTTCAAATTAATTAAAGTTTTCTTGTATATTTGTGCAAAAGAAATTACAACCTCATTCGTCGTGCCTTCTAATTCTTGAGCCAATGTCTCAAAATTATTTAAATGAAAATCAAATGACGTCAATGAGGTAAGAATTATGGGATCATAGCGCCAAACAGCCACATGAGGGCCAAATCTTTCTGCAATCATCTTCATATAATTAACAGATTTCTTTCTTTTTGTAACAAATGTTTCAAGTTCACGTGGATAATCATGTATCGTGTATTGAACTGTAAAAGGGTAACCCTTCTGATGAATAACATTTAACTTATCCATGAAGGGGCCGAGATCTTTTGTCCAGAAAACAAATCCATCCACATCTTCACGCTTCAAGCTTATTTTGATCACTTGTTTCGTGTTATATGGATTCACCATCATGCAATAGCCTGCATCAAGCCGGTTGGCAAACCACTCCCCATAAAATCTTGGTATATCTGTTTTATAACTAGCTGAAATGATCATATTGACCTACCGTCCCAATAAGATAGAAGACATCACCATCTAGCCTGGGTTCAATTCCATTATTAATAATTTGCTTCCAGAAGTCGTTGACTTGATCGATTTGCCCGATATCTATATCCATCTTGAAATTCGCCTTTTCAGCATCATGTCTTGTGAATGTTCTTTTTAGGTTTTGAGATGGATAGTTCAATTCTGTTACCGAAATTCTTGCTCTCCTTAGAACCTCAACCAATTCATTTTTAACAATCGGTTCATTACGATCAATTAAAATAATCTTTGATCCCTTCTTGGCGTTGAATGCTATCGTATTAAACAATTTTTGAAATGAATTTAGTTTTATTTGATCTTTGCAGATTTCGGAAAACACATAGCTCATTATGAAAATATCAATTTCCTTAATTGGCCCTAAGCCATTTCCATTTTCTATTGTATTCTCAATATCAATTTTGTTGAAATTTATTTCTAAAAAATTCAATTTTAGATCACATTTTAATTCGATATGCTTCGTTAGCATTTGGCAATAGATCTCCCAATCTTGATTTTGGTCTGCTAAAAATACCTTTAGATTTATTCTTTCCCCTGCTTTTCTTTCAATCCATTTGGCCAAACCTAGAAGCTCAGTTCCAGGGCCACACCCTAGAATCGAGACTTTGATGTGATCATTGTCAGAATGTGTTTTCATCAAATGTTGATTTAAAGAAGACCTGTTATTTTCGAAAATATACCTCAAGATATCTGCGTGGCATGGTACAAACTTGCACATATAAAAAAGCTGAGAATAATAATTAGAATAATCTATATATTCATTTTTATAATAAATTTCCGGGAATTTTTCCTGATTTTTTAAATCATTAATCCAATTTTGATCATTAATTGGAATGGATTTTTGATCCATGACTGACTTGATGATGCTGCTAACAGCTTCAAAGTAATTTAGCTTTTCAATACAAGGCTTTGAGGAATGAGATCCGAATTTCCTTGATTGAAGAAATGCACTGTTAGCTTCTGCTTTTCTATTTAGAGCTTGGAGGGCACGACCTTTGCAGTCCCAGGCTTCAGCATAATTTGGGCGAATATTAATTGCCATATCAAAGCATTTGATTGCCTGATCGAAATTTGCCCGTGCTAGCTGAACAATACCAAAATTATGCCATGCAGGCGCATTCCTCTCTTTTAGCTCTATGGCCTTTTCGAAACATTCTGCTGATTGTATGTATTCTTTTATCTCGTAAAGTGCTTTACCTTTTTCATTCCAACTGGTTTCGAGGCTTGAGTTCACATTAATAGCTAAATCATAACAGTCAATAGCTTCTCTATTATACCCTAAAATTTTTAACGATTTTCCTTTATTTAATTGCGCTTTTACGTTCTTTGGATCTGCGGCAATTGCGTTATCAAAGAATTCAATTGCTTTTTCATAAGATTCTCTCTTCAGATAGGATTCACCTATTGCATTTAGGGATTTTGCATCTAAATCCCCCCACATTTCAAGAAGTTTTTGAACTATGACTAGGATATCAACTGCAGAGAATGTAGGTTTTTCTTGTATTAAATGTTTTATATATAATTCGAACTTTTTTTCTTTAAGCTCTGAGTATTTTATTAATTTTTCGCTGCAGTCGTGGAATGCCTTTATTATACGACCATCAAGTAGCAATGACTCAGACAAGCCGTATCCCCCCAGAGATGCATCCATAACCCGAAATTTGCCTTCCCATGAATCTAACTTGACATCAATGCCATTTATTTCAGATTCTATTGAATTAGCAATGAAATGCCTAAGGATATTTTTTGTTAAATTATCCAAATCAGAAGAATAAAACTCAAGATGATCCTTTTGTTTGAAATCCCATTCCCATCCCATTGTTCTATAAGAATAACATTGTGGGAACTTATTTAGAATGTTCTTAGAGGCGATTCGATCTCGAGATACAAAATGTGTAATTTCTCTGAATCTCGGTTCGTTCCTAGATGTTTGATTCAAATCGTCTGTATTTCTTTTTATATTTTGAATCTCGATTCTTTCGGTTTTATTGTAGCCACGCCAAGTCCGCGTGTTTTTCCAAATTCCGAATTTTATAGATCCGATTTTTGGATAGTTCGCTTGATCCGGATAATCTGTAGAAATCTCATAGCTTATGACATTGTCCCAGCTGCCACGTGTAATAGAATAGCTTTGATCTTCTACTACCTGTATCTCTGAAATTGAACTCAGATTTTCATCGCATTCTGACGTCTCAAGCCAATATTTTTTCTTTTCATTTTTCGTATTAATATGATAATCTGATACTCGATACTTTTTGCCTTCCTCATCAATATAAATAGCTTCCGGATGAGCATCTCTAAAAATATCGATCGTATTGATGACACCGATTTCTTTGGAGCCTTTTTTTACCGAAATTAATCCTTCTCCAATTTTGGGTCGAAAATTATCGTATTCCCAATAATTTTCTTTAGTATTAATCAACGCACCATATCTGTTCTCTAAACGGTTTACTAATTCTTCTTTTGAAATAGGAATATCATCGAAATATTTATTAAATATTTTTTCAAATAAAAAAATGTCAAGACCCCTTTCTAGTTCGCTGGTAAGCAATTCGTCGCAAGCAGCTATTTCATGTTTCCATTTAATAATTTCAAGATGATTTGGTATGGGTATTGGATGACATTTAGAAATTTGGAAGGCTGCTTCTGGATCCGCAAGAATACTCTCATCATTGGGGGAAGATGTTATCCTCATAATTATTAAGCCTGGTTTGCCGTCTCGTCTTCCGACTCTGCCGATACGCTGCATCATTGCAGCTCTATTTAATGGAATATCTTCCATGATGCAGAGATCTAGTCCTGGAATATCAATCCCCAGTTCAAGGGCATTGGTTGCTAAGAGAGTAAGACCTTTAGATTTATCACTTGAAATTTCTTTTTCTCTTTGTCTTCTTTTTGCAGAGGTTAAATTAGCGTCATATATTTGAACATTCCTGGTACATTCAGATGTTTGTCGTTTAATTTTTCTGCTAAAACTTTTATTTTGAGTGAAAAATATAGCATTCACATCTTTTCCCATCAAATTGTCATCTATTACGAAGGGTATTAGTGATTTTCTTCCTTGACCATTAATAAACAATACATAACGGAGCAATCCATTGGTTAGAGGATTTTTCAAGCACCCTATAAACTCTTGAATAGGAATGCGTTTAATTTGCGTCTTAACAGAGTCTTGGAAATGCTGAATTTCATCGATACTGGTTAGAAATAATAGTTTCTTTGCAAATTCCTTTGCTGATGGGAGTGTTGCAGAAGCGAGAAATATGCCTGGTTTCGGCTTTCCAATAATCTCTTTTTTTGCATACAAGCGTTTTAGAAAATGATGAACATTCGCCCCAAAGACTCCGCTATATAAATGTGATTCGTCAAGAACTAGGCACTCTAAATTACCCAAAAAATCTCTGCTGCTTTCGGACATCAGGCTCCAATGAGCTTTATCTGTTGTAGATATGCGAATTCGAGCATTCCTAAATGCCTCGCTCTTTTCGTGCTTTTTCATAATACGATCTTTCGTAGTCCCTAGCCAAATAGTCCAAGATATCGATTTACCATTAATCTTTATTGTCCCAGCATAAGGAGGAGATTCCTTATCATAGGATACGAGCGAATTTGGATCGGATATTTTCCCCAATCTGTAAGCTTGACCAAAAACAAGAGCTTGAATGGGAAAGCATAATAGAGCAGTGGATAATTCGTTTTTTGTCAAGTGATGAAAGACCCAAAACCAAAAACATAGGCTCTTGCCGGATCCAGTGTTGGTTGTCATGATGAAGTTTTTTGTAGATTCTTGGGTCATGCATGCTTTAATAAAATCAATTTGATGAATAAAAAGACCATTTTCCTTAGCTTTCTTCTCATACATCTCAATAAATTGCTTTCCATCGGCGGATATTTCTATAGTGTCTAATTGCTTGGTATCGGGTAACGGAGTAAAAATCTGGAATGCAGATAAAATATCGTTTTTAAAATAGTCTAATGCATTGGTAGCAATTATCTCGAGAGCTTTATTTTGGGATTGACATTGATTTTCATCGCCGATTTCCGTTTCTCTGCTGCAGAGATCAAGAGATATATGGACTTTTGGTAATATATTATACCCTGTAATGACCTCTCGAGCATGACTATCTTGGTCCGCATCACAACTATCATTTATTTGAGCTTTAATTTGATTATTACCAATATTTGATAAATTAGGTATCCAAGTCCATGTGCTTTCTTGGATCCATCCAGTCATTTCTTCCCAAAAGTTCTTATCAGGAGATTTTAGCAAAAATTTATAAAAAAGTTCTCCTCCATCTAGATTTGATGCTTTTACGCTCCAGATTATTAGTGTTCCTTCTTCTTGGGGGCTAAAATGGTCTGGTTTGAGACTATGCAGCCGGAGGGATGGATTTGGGGGTCTACAACTCGTTTTCTTGGAATCTCTGGATTCGTAGCTCTTATTATTGAAGTGATTGTTATTTGATTCGATTCTTTGTCTTTCTTTCAATTTGATTTCGGACAAAATATATCGTGGCTGGCTTGGAGAATCCAGTGAGGGGAACATAAGAGGTTTTTCTTGTATTAGATTTGATATTTGCTTGATTATATTGAACTCTTTTATTGAACTGCCCTCAACTTTGTTCTTAGATTCATAGCTTATTTCAGCCTTTATTTGGCAAACACCTATGTCGGCTCTGGTAGGTACCCATGTCCATTCATTGGATTTTCTCCAGCTAGTAATTGGACGCCACTCGTTCTTTGTTGATATACTCTTTAACCAAAATTTATAATAAATGATATCCGTTATAGGATCTAAAACCTCTACTTTCCATGTAATACGTTCGCCCGGGATCTGAGGTTCCTTTAAATCGGACTCAAGGCTAACCTGGATTGAGACGAATTTTCTCTCAGAAATATCTGAGTTGAGATTATCTCTAATTTCTGCTATCGACAATAAGGCAGTACTATAAAGTCTCTTGTTTCATATCATTTTCGGTTTCTCTTCCAATGGTAGTTGAATGCAGAAGCTATCAATCCTAACTCCGCCCCTTGCAGTAACCATTTTTATCTCTGACCGTTTCCGTCTGCGAACTCTACTGTAGTGTCCTAAATTATTTCGCCTATCATCTAAGCTTGGACGCATAGTCCAGGATATGAAATCAAACAAGACGAAGTTCGCTATATCCTTCGTCATAACCGCAATGGGGTAGCCACAGAAGAGATTGCGCGAGATGTCAAGTTCTCACAAAGAAGAGTCCAGCAGATCATTAGAGAGTATAAGGATATCGGGCATGAACCAGTCTTGGGCGAAAAAGTTGGTCGCCCCCGCAAACCCTTCACTGAGAAAGAGACAGAGGTCA
>CAZTNW010000018.1:0-6770 GCA_964614945.1 uncultured bacterium | reverse complement strand
GTTGTAGTCTTTATTGAGATTCGGCCTTCTTTGAGAAGTTCATCGATTGCATCAATGGATTCCGATGAGCAATGAAACCAGAACCATATGTTTTTGTCTTCAAACCCGATGGAATAGTCACCCCTGAAGCCAGGGATATGTTGTTCCAGTTCAACAAAACTGACACCACCACCCCATGAACTGATGAACGATCCTATCTTTTGTTTCAAGTCCTCTGAGCCACAGATATTGCTATTGCTTGTCATAGTTTCCCCCTTTTTCACGTATAAAGGATTTACAATCCAATTGTTTGAATGATAATCTCTTATCAAATTGAATAGATAGAACTGTTAATTTTATAACGGTTAACATACAGTTAACATTCATCCTCTTTTTTAAGCTTTCCAAGCTTCGATAATGCCGTAAATGGCAGAAAGCCAGGATGCCAGTTCTCGGATCGTAATGCTTCCGGCCACATCTCTTGAGGAATGCCCTGGGTAAAATATCTCATTCTTTCATCTTCCAATCTGGCTTCGATAACCAAAAGGGCGTTTGAATCACTTGGCTCAAGAAGGAAGTTAAGAGTTCCCAATAACTCCATATTCCCGTACAGTTCAAAGCACACCTTAAAGTTAATCTTCTGAGGCTCCTCGCTTTGAAATGGCACGTTGCGAAGGATTTCCATCTTTAATTCCTTTATGTCCATATTGCTTAACCTCCAATAATGCTTCAATCTCGCTATCAGATAAGAACCGTGTTTGCTGTTCTCCATCTTTATTAAAAACTTGTAATATCCGTGTTCCTTCCTCTGCACCTATTAATTTTGATATTTTGAATATCAGTTCAGAATGTTTTGCTGATCCGGCTAACGCCCTCTTAAATGTACTTTGAACCAATGGAACAAGCTGTTGACTGATAAGAAAATCAAGAATATCAGGTAATACCGCTGCAAAATCCGGCTCTGACACCATACGGTAATAGGTCTTTTCGCTTACCCCTGCTTCCTTGCATATCTCAGGTATACTGGCCCCAGGAAGTTTGACCATTGCTTTTAGTAACTTTCTCCGTTGTGGAGTTACGTTTTTTCGTCTACTTATCCTCTTAAGGGCTTCTGGCATTGCCATACTAACACTCACCCCCTGTAAAAGGTTTCCTGACGACCGTTTCAGCGGAATGTCTTATTTGGGAACACCCCGAAGTCAACTTAAAGACACCCCATAAACCCTCTATTGGTATATATCCATCTAAAATCATTACCGAATCCTTTCTATTAAGCATTAGTTCTCTTTGTTGTCTCATCTTCAAATAATCCCTTCATTTCCCATATCTTTTTTGCCTGTTTTTTGCCCTTTTTCGCCGTAGATACAACCCTTTTCTCGTGGAATACCCGCATATCCTCTCTGTAAATACTGAGGTAAATTCCTGTTACGCTCAACGAAGTTGAGGCAATCATCCCGTGTTCCGACAAACACAGGAACCCAGTTCTCCTGTCCGTAAGAGCAAAGCAGTTTCCTGTTTCGCTCCACCTCGAAGGTTAATTTATCAACATGCCAGGGATATCCTCCGGCATCTCTGTGACCTGGGCTGAACTCAACAACCCACACCTCAATCAAGTCCATAGCTCCTCCTCATTCTTTTTCCAACACAAAGAAAAGAGAGAATATTTTCTATATATATCTATTAGTGAACTACGGGGTTTTCTCAAAACTGGTAAAAATGCCTCTCTTCTTGTGATATCAATAAGATACAAGATTTTTCGGTCATACCACGGCGTGGCAAATCGTGGCATTTCGTGGCATTTTGAGGCATCAAAGAAGGGGTAAATTATCAAAAATCGTGGCATTTCATGGCAACCCGTGGCATTTGCGTGGTATTTTAAGGCAAACCGTGGCATCACTTTTTATCCTTTCTGGGGTAGTCCCAATCACCAACCTGGACTAATCGCCCACCCTTTTCAGTAACTTCATACTGGCAAACCCTGCCTTCCCCGCCCTTTCTCATGCCAGGTTCTTTTATGGTGAGTATCCGCGCCTTCCCCACCTTCCGCTCATCTATCCCCCCTATGTTGATGGTTTCAACCTCAGACAAAACAACACTCATCTGTGATAGTTCCTGCGATAATTCTCCACCCCTCGGCATTTTCGCATCTCTGGCGTGTTGGATGCCCATGATAAGAACACCATTTCCCAGTGACTTTGCCATGTCCTCTATGTCTGCTGCCGTCCTGTGATACTCTCCATTCGGGGGGTTGTAATAGTCGAGAATATTGAGACAGTCACGTTTGATAATGTTTATGTAGTCACGGTCGCGGCAATCCCTGAATGTGATTTGTTCCCGTATCTCTTCAGGAGTGTAGCCCCATTGCAAATACCTTCTTCCGATCTTTGCCACATTCTCGGTGACACAATAGTTGACATCTAAGCCCCTCTTCGAGTTCAAGAGTGCTGTCTCCATGAGAAATCCCGTCTTTCCACAGTTCTTCCAACCGCTGACAACGGCAACATCTCCCTGTGAAATAATTGCATACTCATGCAGTGATAACGGAAACTCCAACTCAAAGGCTCCTGCCATAATCTCGAAGGGGTCAACGATCCGTGAAGGTGGGGTGAGTCTATGCCTCTTCCCGTCGGTTATAAGCAGGCCGGCATCCCGTTTTCTCCTCAGAATGTCGCGCACATCATCCGCTGACAATCCGGTTGCTTCCCGTACCTCGAAGTTGGTAAACCACGACGACGGAAATTCCTCAAAATGCTCCATCACAAGTGTAGCTTTGGGTTTCTTAGATTCCGTCGGTTCTTCCTTCTTCTCTTTTGGCCCTTCGTAGACTTCCGACGTGGTTTCTATGGCTTTCTTGATTGTTGCCTGCCCATAGGTAAGTCCATTTGAAAAGTGTTTCTTATCCCACTTCCCGGCATAGTCAGAAAAGAGTTTCGATTGACGGAAGAGCCTGTCCATCATAGCAGGGTCTTTACCCGTCCAAAATGCAAGATGACAGCACAAAGCCATGTGAGCCTCTGATCTCGATGGATACCCGCTGCAATCACCTTCGAATAGCTTTTTAACCTTGGCCCCGTTGTCAGCGTCGAACATCCTCTGGAGAAGTTCGTTATCTTCTATTTGTAAAGTGGGTTTGATAGTCTCGGTCTGAGGTTGCTCTTCAGGTTTCTTTTCTCCGAACACAGACTTATGCAGTTCCTCGATCTCATCATGTCTGCATTCAATTGTGAGTGGTGTTCCTTTAAGATGATTGCCTGTAACCGTTAGATACCGATCACCGTCATACAGTTCAATGTTGCCTTTCTTACGCCCATGCTCCGGTAAGACGGCAATCACCCAGATTCGTATCCCTTCTCCTGAAGGGCTTACTTCAGTATATGAAGCCAGTTTGTCAATGATCTTTTGCGCCCAGGCTGCGATCTCACCCGTTTTAGGATTTCTGCAATGGTCAAGATCGATACCGACATAGACAGTAGACTTCGGGGGGCCTAACTCGAAGCCTATTCCACGGATACCGTTATTAGAATGCTCCTGGTAATACTCAAAAGCATTTTCAAAAGTCGTCCATGTATTCGCATTATCAGATTTCGCTTTCTTGCCTGTCCTTACATCAAACGGAGGCTTTGTTGGTTCACCGTTTTTAATTTCTTCAGTCCAGCATACCCAATTAGGCCACTGTTTGAGTGGTGACGGAATGTTTTCAGGATAAAGCGGTGGTTTTAGATTATTCTCGTTTGGCATCTTTCCCTAATCTTTCCCCCTCAGTGTTGTCTTTTGCCGAATACATCCGGCGCTTCAATTCTTTGATTGTATCTGCGTATTGTTTGGCAGGCACAAAAGCGGTAGGATATTCAGTCAAGGCCGTTTCCAACTCAGCCGTAAGAGGTGCTGAAAAAACGATCCGGCCCCTCAAATTTTCCTTCATGCTAATTTGGAAACCGAAATGTTGCAGATAGGAAGCCTGGTATACGTCGAGCGTTTGGTAAATGTCCATACTTAACGCTCCATGCTATCCGACGTTAGAACAGGACAAGAGAACAAAAAAGCTTCCACGTCCACGGTTCTATAAAGGATTTTTCCGGAGCCAACCTTGAAGTATTTCGGCCCCTTTTTCTGTGTTCTCCAATTTGCCAATGTTCCCGTTGAAATGCCATAGTTAACCGAAACTTGTTGCGGCGTTTGGGCCACAGGGATTATCTTGTTACTCACTCTTTGCCTCCTTTTAATTTTGCTTTATCCATTTTAAAAATGTTTGTTGGTTCCTGAACTGCCAATTCATTTTCCATCATTACCTCCATTAGATTGCGGTTCGTTAGCGGGCGTTTCTTCGTCCACGACAAGCGGTATTCCAAAGGCTGCTGAAAGTTTCACAGCATCTTTCGCCGGGATAGGCCTCCACCCTTGTTCATACTCGTAAAGCACGAAACGCGGTATGCCTGTTTTTTCAGATAATTTTGTTGGGGTTAAACCGTTGAGAACTCGAAGAAGTTTTATAATGTTCGCGCCTGCCATGTCATTAGCATACGGCACGAATCATTAGTTAAGGATGTGCAGAAAGGTTATTTTTTTGGTGTACCCTTTTGCACAGGGAAATTTAAAACTGAGGAAGGATACTGCTTTCTATAAAGGTTGCGCCGGATGATTTCTTCATCTGATATTTTTTCATCCGGAAAGTAGAGTTTTATGAAGTCGAAAACCAAACTGCTTGCTGCTTTCTTAGGAATATGAAAATCAACTAAATCTAACGCCATAACGGTAGCAAGTGCATTGATAGGTTTACCTGGGTTTGTATTTTCTGAAAAAAGGCCACTCTTAAGCGGTAGAATTGTCCGGAGATCAACCCTTTCTAACACTCCCATCTTCATCAATCCCCAAATATCTTTATAAGTTTTGACAAGTTTATCCATTATGTACTTCTGACGATCTTTTGGATTACGTTTCTGTGATTCTTTTTTCTTACTCGATAATACATATGCAGCGATTCCGCTATATGCGATACTCCAAAACAAAGCACCTGGATATGTAGGGTCTATGGTCAATCCCTCAATATCTTTTTCAAATCTGGCTAAGTCCGCTTTAACTGTGGCCCTCGACACATCAGGAATAAAGCCATGATTTTTCAACCATATCTTTGCAGCGTTTGCCTGGGTGTTGAAGATAATATTGAGTTCTTCTTCGGTGAAATCTTCCTTCCTCTCAAGGCCAAGGATAAGTTCATCAACTGATAATTTTTTCTCGTCCATTGTCATCTCCTGCTCTGACATTCCCCTGCAAGTTAGTGAGAGGAAACCTGGCAGGAGTGACAGGCTTGTCGGGAGCTACCCTATCCTCTCGAAAGTTCATCATGCGTCCTGTAAATGTATCACGTTGCCGTTAACCTTCTCCTGAAACGCTTCTTCAAGCCTTAGTATTGCACGCCGTTTCTCGCTCGGCATAAGGTGAGCATAGCGCTGAGTCATGGCCAATGTCTTATGTCCAAGCAATTCCTTGATGGTAAGCAGACTTTCCCCGTTCAATGCAAGCCATGAAGCAAAAGTGTGTCTCAGCGTATGGAACACAACCCGTTGTCGCCTGTCCTTCACACCAACATTAAAAAGTTTATCTGCTACCTTCGCGAAAGTCTGGCTGACTTCGGTGATCCTGTCATTAGTACCTTCTTTTTTATGGTTCTTTTTTGTGAAGACATAATCCGTGGGCTTATCTGGTTTCCGTCGGAGTAGCATTTCTTGAACCGTGTTGTTCGTGTCTACCTTTCGCGTCGTCTTATTCTTTGGGTTCAGGATCGTGATAATACCATTGGTGAAATCAATATCATTTCCTCTTAGGTCGAATATCTCCCCTGCTCTCATTCCACAGTATAAGCCAAGCAATGCTATATCATGGATTGTTTCAGAAACCTTTTTCAATTCATCCAGAAGTAAACGAGCCTCGTCATGTGACAGGAATCTTTCGCGCTGATTTTCAAGCGTAGGCATTTTCACAGATTTAACAGGGTTGTTCCCCTGGTGTAATCCCCATGCTACTGCTTTATTAAAAATCTGGCGATAGAGTTTCAAGCAATGCGTTATAGTTGCCGGAGCCTTCTTTTCCTTTATGAGTTCACTTTTCATGCGCTCAAGGTCTAAGGGAGATATCTCAGAAAGTCTTTTCTCGTCGAATCGCGGGGCAAGGTGGTTTTTATATCGGTTCTCGTCGTCAAACCCCCCACCCGCTTTGTTATCAACTGCCCATTCCAGATACTTCTTTGCCACATTTTTGAAGTATGGGGCTCTGGGCCTTTCACTTGGTAATTCTTCACTGTGGCGAAGAGAACGCAACCTCTCGCCACGAACGATGGAGGCCAGTTTCGGGGTATACCCTTCTGAGGCCCACCCTACCTTCTCACCGATTAGTTTCTGATCCTTATTGCGATAATATATGAAGTAGCAGACATCCGGTTCACCATTATGCGTCCTTTTATTTGAAGGGCGTTCCTGCACACCGATAAACTTTTCCGGTTCCCTTTTCTTCTTTTTCGTGTTACCATTTTTCATGGTCATGGCTTACCCCCTAACAGGATTTATTGTAAAACCTAACAATCCAAACCCAATTTTGGTTAACATATGGTTAACATTTTTTGTGAATAATGGTGATTCTGAGTGAAGGTTAAAAAGTGTCATTGGCTTATAAGTACATTATAATGATTATAAAAATGATGTCAAGTGAATTTTAGTGAATACTATGAAAAACACCATAAATAGGACTACGAATCCAAAGGCTTGCAGGTTCGAATCCTGCTGGGCGCGAATAAATTC
>CAZTNW010000017.1:0-6929 GCA_964614945.1 uncultured bacterium | reverse complement strand
AAACTTTTTAGTTATTTAGCCTTGGATTTGTTCTTGTAGGAAAGCGCCGAGGAAGTAAGTCTTCTTAAAGGACAAAATCCCACGGAAAATGTATTTAAATTCGTTACATGTATCGTATTTCATGGGTATATATAATGAAAAAAGAAGGCTTGAAAATAATTTGGCCCTCCTTGAAAATTCTTTCATATGCGAAACTAACAAAAGCATAATCAATGAATTCAAAAGCTATCTTATTGCCACAAGAATTGGAATTCTCAGAACTAACAGATATGTGCTTGATCTTAGACTGGTATGCGAGAGGCATAAAGATACGCCATTTCCTGATTGGACATCCAAAGATGTAATAGAAGTCCTTGAAAAGGTCGAAATGACTGACATTGCCGCAAGTTCAAAAAATGAGTATCAAAAGACGCTGAAGAAGTTCTTCAGGTGGCTAAAGGGGGATGATTGGGAAGGCTTAAGGTATATCAAGGGAAATAGAAAAATATACAAGAAACCAGAGATAGTGACCAAGGAAGAAATACTAAAACTTATTGAAGCTGCAAACCATCCTAGGGACAAGGCAATGATAGCCCTTCTCTATGAAGGCGGATTTAGGATTGGGGAACTTGCGTCAATAAAGTTTAAGGACATAGAGTTCAACAAATTTGGAGGAAAAGTAAGGGTCAGGGGAAAAACCGGGGAGCGCCTTGTGCCTTTTGTATTCTCAGAATCCTATTTGAAAAACTGGATGCAGATGCACCCAAGGAGAAATGAAAATTCTCACCTCTTTATCAGTCTTGGTCCTACAAGTTATGGGAAACCCCTTCTTTATGAGAGATTTAATCTTATCTTGAAAAACGTAGTAAAAATTGCAGAAATAGATAAGAAAATTTCACCCCACACACTAAGGCACTCTAGAGCAACACACCTGGCTTCAAAACTCACAGAGTCCGAGATGTGCCACTACCTTGGCTGGCAGATGGGCTCAGACATGCCAAGGGTCTATGTCCATCTTTCTGGGAGGGACATCGACAAGGCCATCTACAACAAGGTCTACGGCCTAGAAACTGAAGAGCTAAACGAGGTCGATAAGATTCATCCAGTAATATGCCCCCGGTGCAAGGAGAACTGCGGTCCGACTTCAGAGTTCTGCTATCGTTGCGGCATGCCCTTAAAAGAAGAAAAAGTTTACGAGATGGAATCGAACATAAAGAAACTTAGGGAAGAGTTCATCGACATCTCAACAGAAAATGTTGAAATGCTAAAAGACCTAAAGACCGCATTAAAATTCATAGAGCTTGTAAAATCAAATCCAGAGATAGCATCTCTTGTAAACAATAGCATAAAGAAGAAATAAATTTATTTTCTTATTAAAGGATCCTTTAACATTCCCAACTTCTATTAAAAGATAGGGCCAATTCGTTTAATGGTTTCTGGCCTTAAAATATGGAAAATCTATTCTTTTCCCTATTTTTTTCCATATTCTTATAAATATGGAAATCCTCTAGCAAGCATGGGAATTATAAAAAAGATTTTAGTTGTAGGAATCATCATATCGATATTTTTAATATCCTCTCCATTAATATTTGACACAATATTTGAACTTCAAGGAAAAGAGGAAACATATACACTTCAACCAGGGGAGATTAAGGGATTTTATTATAACGCAGACAAAGGAGATTTATTCAAGATTGATTTTACTGTAACAGGCAATCCAAAAGTGATGATGATAGACAGCATAAACTATAACAAAATTAGTTTATATGAAAGATATGAATATTCGGACCTTCAAAGTGCTAAAGAGCTTCCTATCATATTAGAAACACCACACAACGGGCAATGGTATTTTGTGGCATTTAACGATACAGACAAACCAGCAATAGTATGGTTAAAGGTTCAAAGAAAATTCTAAAATTTAATCTAATTTATAATTATAAGATTATAGTTTTTTAAGTAAAACTGAATGATTATACTAATGTTAATATTGAATCAGACCTTCTCGATCATATATACGAGTTGTTGATTGGGGTAGTTAAGAAATATCTCTATTTTATCCCCCCTCCCGAATATCATGAAAAGGCCGCTTGGAACTTCCACACAATATTTGTATCCTGAGTTCTCATTGTCCTTATACTTAAGCACTTTGGCGTTATAGCCCAGGCATTTCACCATATCATTTGCCATAAGGTAATTTAATCCATAGATTCTATTGACGCCCTCAATGGGGTCTGTTTTAATCCATCTTGTAACGTATATTGTCATAGAGCGATGTTTTGATTATCAATTTAAAAATGAAAGGCCAAATTAAAATGAACTAAAAGGAGAGATGATTTATTTCTCTTTTTTATTTCACGAATTATTCTGGCCCTAAAATAAACCCTAAATACATTTTCACGCTAGGATAGCGATAATATTCCTGGCCCTAAAATTAAGGCCATGAGCAACAACTTGACGCAAACTAGACTTGAACTTTTTTATAGGATGCAGATCCAGAAGACTATACCTGAGTATGTGAGCATCAGGAAGATGAAGGTGCACGACAGGTGCATAAGAATAGTATCGACATGGGATCGTTGTGGCACTATAGTCTGCCCACACGTCAAGAGATCGCATGTCAGCAGATCATTTTCATACATCAGGTGCAACTATCAAGACAATCCGAAAAAACAAAGCCCAGCCCCCTGCTACATATGTCCCATGAAAAAGATCAAGGGCACTTGGCTGCCGGTGAGGACGGAATGCAGGGATACGGAGTGGCACGTGATGCCCAATAACAAGTTCTGGAACTGGAAGAAAGAGTAGTTTATTTTTGGATTCTAGATCTTTGATATTTGCCCCATTATTTCCAAATATTTATATATACTAAAATCAAGTTTGAAATGATTTTTATGTCTTCACTTAAATGCCCTAAATGTGGGGAAGAAATAGGAAAAAGTTGGAAGACTTGTCCTTATTGTGGTACTGAAATTACTAATGTTATATTTGAGGATTATAAGACACAGATATATTCAGATTTTACGCCAAAAGAGACTAAGACCCAGATATATAGCGATGTGGGAAAAACGAATTTGAATCCCGAAACGCCTGTGCCTCAAAATAACAAGGGCAAGATAGCTGCAGTAGCGGTAGTTGGAGTCATTATACTAATTGCAGCAGTATTTGCAATGATGCCCAACGCAGACAAGTACTACAACGAAGGTGTCGCATTTTACAATCAAGAAAAGTATGACGAGGCGATAGCTAGTTTTGACAAGGCTTTAGAAATTGATTCTAATTATGCCAAATCCAAGGAATATTTGACACATGCATGGAATCACAAAGGAATTGCACTTGGGGAGCAAGGAAATTATTCCAATGCAATAACCTGCTTTGACAAGGCAATTGGTATAGATCCAAATTATGCAGGTGCATGGTACAACAAAGGATATGCACTTTACTACCTTAAAAAGTACCAAGAAGCTATAGCTTGTTATGATAAGGCTATTGCCATAGACCCGAACTACAAAGAAGCATGGAACAACAAAGGAGTTACACTTGACGAACTAGGAAGGTACACCGAAGCTATACAGGCTTATGACAAGGCTATTGCCATAGACCCGAACTACAAAGAAGCATGGTACAACAAAGGAGTTACGCTTCAACAACTTGGGAGGCACTCTGACGCAATAACCTGTTATGATAAAGTAATTGAAATAGATCCTAATTATGTGGAGGCTTGGTACAACAAAGGAGTTTCATTATTCAATTTGAAAAAATATGATGCATCAATAATATACTTAGAAAAATATCTAATTTTAGGTGGAAATGATGTTGGTGCTCAAGAATACATAACTAAATCTTATTTTTGGACATACTACAATGAAGGGGTATCTTTCTATAACGAGAAAAAATATGATAATGCAATATCAAAATTAGATAAGGCTTTGGAATACGCCTCTCAAATCGAAATAGACAAAGCAGATCTGGATAAGGTGTCTAATGTTTTGGGCATTATATGGAATGAAAAAGGAAAATTAGTTCAGAGAAATACCCAACTTGATATCTCAGAAGCTCTAATGTATTATGATAAAGGTATTGAGATATATCCGGAGTATGCACCTTTATGGTACAACAAAGGAATTCTGCTTGGTTGGTCTCAAGATAAATACTACGAAGCTATTGATTGTTTTGACAAGGCAATTGAAATAGATCCTAATTATGCAGAGGCTTGGTATAGAAAAGGATGGGCGTTTTTTAACCTTGGGGCGCGTATAGAAGCTCAACAATATTTTGACAAAGCTGAGCAATTAGATCCTTCTTTGAAAATAGACCCAATTTTGAGAAATGTAGTTTTGCCATAGTATATGTGGCCCTAAATGTAAACGATTCTTATTTGCTTCTTTTTATTCCTTCAGTTAGCCCTTGACACTTAATTTGAGAAACCTTAATTTTTAGCGACACTTATTAATGTGGAAAACAAATTTTTCCCTATTTTCCCTATTTTTTTCCATATCTTTATATATATGGAAAAGAAATATTCTAATTGAATATAATATGGAGGAAAAAAATGAGAAAGATATTTTCTATTGCCCTAGTGGCTATATTGGTTATATTGTGTTCGGCATCGTTTGTGTCTGCAAAGACGCTTGTACTTGATACCCCAAATGACAATGTAAAAAGCAGGATACAGGGCGAAGATTACGTCATAGTGCCAATGCCTGAAAGTGGTCAGATAAAACTTGAAGACATAAAGTACCTTGACCAGTTTGACAAGATATATATGAGCGAAAGGATTTTCTTTGAATTGGGAAATCCTAATTACATCATGGACAGGGAAAGGGATCCAAGCGGCAAGGGGTTCAAGACCACTATAAAGGCAAGACCTGACAATGGAGTGATATCTCAGAAGACAAAGGTAGCCATTCAAAGGAGAGCATCAAAGCCTGTAACTATGTTTGGTTATACAACAACAGGTGTTGTTGCATTAATAGTTCCCGAAACAAAGGTATCAAAAGATCCAAAATTTGACATAGGAACAGACCATCCAAGAACGCCAGTTCACTACAAGATATTTGACCCTACGTGTGCAGATTTACCAATATGGAAGATATGCTGGGACTACACACAAAAAAGGTAAATGAGACTCAAATATAAATTTTTTATTTTTAAAGCGTTATAGTTCTTTGGCCTTAGAGGTACGGCCGGACTAAACAATTGAAAAAAGATATAAAATTAAAAAAAATTTACTTATTCTTTTCTTTATTCTTTTTCAATATTTCTAATATTTTTGGTATCACTGAGCTCCTATCGGATGCTTGTCTGTACGATATTGCTTTTTGAACGTTTATTAACCCTGCGCCCTGATCGTATATCCCTGCGTTTGATATTGGAGTTGCAGTTCTCATCAAAGCTTCTTTTACTTGGTAAGGTGTCCAGTTGGGATGCCTTTGCACTATTACTGCACATGCTCCTGCCACTATCGGAGATGCGAAACTTGTTCCATCAACTCCTGGCTGATACATATTATCTGATATGTATGAGGCTGTAAACATGTCTTCAGCGGATGCGACAACATCCGGCTTTGCTCTCCCATCTAATGTTGGCCCCCTTGATGAGCAACTTGATCCTGGTGTAACGCAGTACATTTGGCATGGGTAGGCAAGGGTGAATATCCAGTTATCTCCTGGATTGGTGAAAGTTCTATCTTTTATCCCTCCCACTGTAATTGCCTTTGACGCATCACCCGGAATATCAACGGTCTTATACTCTGGGCCGTCATTGCCAGCGGCTATGCAGACAACAATACCTGCGTCCACCATAGTGTTTGCCAACTGACTTTGTGGACTTGAACCATCATTCTGCCCATTCCCGCCGAGGCTCATGTTAACAACTTTAATTCCATATTTATTTTTGTTATCTATACACCACTGCATTCCAGCCATTACTTGGGACGAAAGCCCCATACCCGCTTCATTAAGTACTTTGAGAGGAATTAATTTTGCATCGGGAGCTACACCCAAATAGTTGCTTGAGGTTGCCCCCATTTGATCATTAGGCCAAAAAGATGCCCATTTAGAAGCAGTCATGTAATTTCCACATATCAGTGAGGAAACTGCTGTTCCATGACCATGGTCATCAGTTGCGTCTGAATCGTCATTGACAAAGTCGTATTCAGCTACAACTTTTCCTTGAAACTCTAAGTGAGTCTTTCTAAGTCCAGTATCTAAGACAGCCACTGTTACCCCTTTTCCCGTAAAGCCTAGATTCCTAACAGATGTAGCTTTTATCGTATCATTTGCAATAAATCCTTGTATCGTAACTTCGCCTGCATTTGATGTTAAAATATCACTAGTTATTGCAACCATATCATCATGCCATATCTTTACAACCTGAGGATTTTCGATCATTGAGATAATATCTTTAGAATCTAATGTCATTGCTACGGAATTGATTGAAGGATATTTGTATTTTATTTGTTTGCCAGTTTTATTAATTATTTTTTCTGCGACTTCATTAAGAATCGTGAATTGCACTATTACATCAATACTGTCTTCCCCGTTTTCAACTTTTTCTTTTACAATTTCGTCCATTTTTTTCCAGTTTGTATCATCCCCAAATGAGGGAACGATGGAAAAAATAAGTAAGGCCATTAATAATATTCCTGATTTTCTTTTCATTTTAACCACCTAAACCATAATAGATATTATTGAAAAACATTGTCAGTATATAAATTTATCCAATATTGATTAGCAATAATTAAAAATTAATTTTAATAAACTAAATATGGTTAAAAGGCAAAAAGAAAAGATTTTTTTTAAACCAAATATAATTGATACCTCAAATAGGGTCTGTTTTAATCCATCTTGTAACATAAATTGCCATACAAAAAAATATATGAATAATTTATAAAATGAAGGACAATCTTTTTAAACACCAATGTATAATATTGGACATCGAGGACTTTAGAT
>CAZTNW010000016.1:0-7458 GCA_964614945.1 uncultured bacterium | reverse complement strand
GCTTCCAGTTCCCTACTGGAAGCTATTTTTAAAAGCCGGCGTAGCTCAGCGGTAGCGCAAATCGCCTCCTGCTTAGGATTTGGCATTTGATGCTCATCGGAAAATTCGGTAAAATATTTCAAAGGCCGGCGTAGCTCAGCGGTAGAGCTGCTGAATCGTAATCAGCGGGTCGGGAAGCAAAATCCGTTAGACAACTCCCGATGCCTCCTTTCGGGTCTTTTTTACCTTTTTGAATCTTCCAAGACCTACTGATTTGACCTAATTTATGCAAAAAGGAAGAATCAAGAAGATCATAGGAAGACGTTGTTACCCCCTCTCCTATCTGATAGTTAGTATTATCGTCTTCCCCCTCTTGATCACAACATCATGCTCCTGGTGGAAATCTATACTTATATTCTTGGCCACCACGTGTAGCTTAGTCCCATCGTCGTAACCTTCCGGGGGTTTCCAAGTCTCGCCCGACGGCAAAAAGCCCTGGCTCTTTCCGTTAACCCATAGCTCGAAACCGAATGCGGTGTAGTTCTTCACCTCAAGATAGCCATGATTCGCGGTGGAATCATCCGATTTCTTTCCGGTTCCGACGATCGCGAATATAACGACTAAGACGATCACAATTCCGATCAGGGTCCAGCCAAGCCAGCTGATCTTCTTTCTTCTCCATGCTCTCATTTCTCGCTAACCCTCCTCTCCCGAAGTAGATAGCTATGCCTCTGCGCTCCTTCTGAAGGGGAAGGAGCCAGTATACGCCTTCCGGGTCTGCGCTAAATCGATATATAACTTTACCCCTTATCAGACGGTGTCCTTCTCCCTGGGCGGCGTCCCCTTTACCCCCTTGACGGTAGGGATGGATATAGACCCGATCCGGAAGACCTCGAGCTTCCTCTTCGATGCTTACTCTTCCCGGGATCTGCCGGTTCTCCTGGCGAACCTGGGCAAGGTAATTTTTGGAGGTTAAATGAATATATTTCCATTGAGCCGACTGCAATACCGGCTTTTTTTATGTCTGGCCGGCGCTGCGTTGATGGTCGCAGCAGTGATCTTATCCGCTCTCTTCGTGCTTCCCATTCCCCATGTCGACCCGACCATCGACCTACCCGGGCTCTCTGATCTGCCGGAGAAACTGCCCTGAGATGCTGAAGAAGACCTTATTCCTGTTCGTAGTACTAGCTCTGACCCTGGTTTCGGTCCCGAATGCAACGGCACAGGACGTGAGCACGAGCATCGCCACTACGGACCGGGCCATCGCTGCCGATATTCCGCCCTCTCCTCCTCTGGCCGAGGGCTTCTACCAACCCCGCCAGCTGAAGGCAGTCGTGCTGCACCATTCAGGGAGCTTCCCCGCCAGCGACTCGCCCGAAGCCAATGCTGCGAAAATTCAGGGGTACCGGAACTATCACATGCACGCGGTGCACCCGGGAACTTACGCCGACAAGTCGACCTGGGCTTGGCATCAGGACGCCTACACCGGAGAGTGGTATCAGATGCCTGCCCAGGAGGGCTTTCCTGACGGAACGAGTGCCGGAATTCCGGCAGGTTTTAATTACAACGACATCGACTATCACTACCTTGTTGGAACGGATGGCTTGGTCTATCGAGGTAGGGATCTCTGGACGGTGGGCTGGCACTCCTCGAACTGGGAGTACAACCTGATTTCAATCGGGGTTTGTGTTGTCGGCTGCTTCTCCGCCCAAGAGCCCAACCAGAAACAATACTGGGCAACGGTCGACTTGGTCTCCAAGCTTATGGTCCAGCACCGAATCACAGAGATCCTGCCGCATCGCTACACGGCCCTGCTCGCTGGGCGAAGCACTGACTGCCCTGGTTATGCTTTTCCTTTAGTTCGGATGATCCGTGATTGCCGCCGCCAAGCTGGGCTCTACAACGATTTTGATTTCAACCACTGGGCTCATCCGGCGGTCGTGGAGCTTAGTAAAAGGGACATCGTCATAGGTTACCCGGACGGATCACTCAAGCCCGACGATCCGATCACCCGCGCTGAGTTCGTGCACACGCTCTGGAGAATGAGCGGATCCCCGGAGCAGACAGCGGGGGGGTACATCGACACCTGGGGCCACTGGGCGAATCAGGCCGTCACCTGGGCGAACGGGCAGGGCCTGATCCGGGGATATCCGGACGGCTTCTTTCGACCAGACAAGCCCATCACGCGAGCGGAGATGGCAGAAGTGGTTTTTAAATACGAGGATCCTTTCCCGCTCCCCATATCCCTCTTTCCCGATGTGGGAACCTGGCACTGGGCTTCAATGCCGATCGCTTCCTGTCATGCTGCGGGTTTGGTCGCCGGCTATCCTGACGGAACCTTCAAGCCCGAGCAGAAGCTCGAAAGAGATGAAGCCTTCGCGGTCCTGGAGAGAGTGCTGCCATGACTAGAGCGATCTGGCAGAAGAAATGGTTTCCCTGGCTGGTAGCCTTGGTGAGCGGACTCGCTCTCGGTGCAGTGCTGACGATCCTGATCTTCACGGATAAGCACATCTCCATCCGTATTTCGCTCACCGAGGGGACAATCGAAGTCTCCGGCGGTCCAGTGCAACTCCCGGCCGGCACGATCGACATCATCGGAGGTAGGGCCTACATCATCACCAAGGACGGAGCGGTTCCACTCCGTGCGTATTTCGAGGCACAGGGCTATTTAGTTTCCTGGGATTCTGTGAGAGAAGAGATCATCTTGGAGAAAGGAGGCAAATAATGGATCTGATAGCAACCGGCTTAGCGATTATCTGGGTTGTGGAGAAGATTGTCGAGCTAATCAAGCCCCTGTTGGATAGGGTAAAAATTCCTTACCAGGCGGCAAGCGCAGTTCTCGGTGGACTGTTGGCCTGGGCTTGACTTAATCGTGGTGCCGACCCTGGTTCCATGGATCAACTATGTCATTGTCGGGATCGCGGTGGGCGGTGGATCGGGTGGATGGCACGATCTGCTGAAGCTGCTGCAAAAAGAGAAAGCGTAGAAAAAACAGGAAGGGAGTAGGAAATGAAGTATAAAATTTTGAAAAGAATTGCGTTAGTAGTTTCGGTGGTATTAATTTCAGTGTTGGTTTTGCCGATAATCCCAATAGAGGCAAGGCCGCCAGCTATGACTCAGGATTACATTATCATAGATCGTTATGCAGGGGATATCCCACCTCGCTGTGAAGGTGGCTGGTATCTCGGAGATGCCGATCGGTGCAGGGCATTTAAAAACCCTGGCACAAGCCGTTTCTTAAAAATTGGGACAGTCTATGGCGGAGAGGAGTTTCCTTTTGGCCCTGGCTGGTATTTAATGATTAAGAACCCAGATTACCACAGAACGGGTTATTATGATGTAACGGTACAGCTTTACTATGAATTCCCCCCAGGCCCTATTCCTCGATCTACGATAAAATGATTAAAAGTAAGGAGAGATGGCCGCCTCTTCTTCGATCCAACCCGACAGGTTAACTAATTTAAGAAGTTGGTTGAGTTGCTCAACAGAGATAATTTTTCCATATTGTTTACGTTCCTCGTAGGATATTGACAACGGAGCACAAATCGAGGTTATTTGTATGATGCCGTTGGGTCTTAGTAATAACCGAATTTCTGGATTTATCGGATAGCTCATCCAATTAGACCAATTAGAGCTTATCCGATTAGGGCTGAATTCTATCGGATAGATTATCCAATTAGGGCCGAATTCTATTGTTGGATTTGTTTCTCGAGAGGGCCTCTCTACCTGTGCTAACTCTCTTGAATTAACTCCCAGAATGATTAAAAAAAACAGAGCCACTACCACTGACCAGCGGAACACTGTCTTCAACATTTTCCCCTCCCTTTACTCTCGAATTCTTGAAATGAATGTAGCTCAGCCTTGAGGGAAATGTCAAGAAAGCGTAGCTGTTAACCGCCTCTCACAACCTTATAATCATTATTTTTTCTCGATTTTTTTTTATTTGATTTTAAGTTTTCGGATGGGGGAGAAATCGCTCTGAGCCCGCGCCAGATCATTTATATTCAGGCTTAGGTAGCGTTGCGTAATGGTATAGGTAGAATGGCCCAGGAGCTTTCGCACCGCCTCGAGGCTCGCTCCGTTTCTGAGATACGAAGTGGCCGCAGTGTGGCGAAGGAGATAAGGATACAGCTTAATGCCCGCTCTTCCGGAGAGTCTCTTAAATGCCGTTCGCAGGGCGGCTGGATTGAGATGATCATCGCTTTTAGCCGCAAACAATGGATCGCCTTTCTCTATCCGCTTGCGCTTTTTTAAGTAGCCAACCAATGCCTGGCGCACCGTTGGGCCGAATGGGAGCATTCGCTCTCCGGTTTTTCCGCCCACCACGATCACGTTTGCGGCCAGGTTCAGATCCCCGATTCTTAGATTGCATAATTCCCCGGGCCTGATTCCCGTGTCGAGCATCAGGAGAAAGATAGCCAAGTTCCTACGCCCGTGCTTTTCATTACCCCTTATCCTGATGGCCGACTTGAGCCTTGAGACGATTCTATTCAGATCGCTCTCCTCGAGTTCCGGCATGAGAGCCCGTTCCTGCTTGAGTAATTTGATTTTCTTGCACGGATCGGCTCGAAGATATTCCTCCTCCACGGCCCAACGAAAGAAGACTTTCAGGGCGCGGAGATAGCAATTGATTGATCCTGGCCTATTGCTTTTATTGAGCCAGACTATAAATTCCTCTATTACCTGACGAGTTGGTTCCCTGTTCTTCAGAAAGTTCTTGAATACATCCAGTTTATCGCGATAGAATTTAATTGTCGCGGGACGATTGCCCCTTAGAAATTCTCGATCATTAATGAACTTATCAATCCATCCCACGGCCTGATGATTTTGATAAACTTTAATTACTTTCAATAGTTTCTAAATGTCATCAGGAGCCAAATAGGACAGCCGGCGTAGCTCAGCGGTAGAGCTGCTGAATCGTAATCAGCGGGTCGGGGGTTCAAATCCCTCCGCCGGCTCCAAAAACCGGGGGGGGGGTTCTCTCCCCTTAAAGGTTTGGAGGCTAAGTCTTTTTATTCTCGAGCCTTTTCAGTTCATCTGATACTGTTGCCCAGCGCTCCAGTTTTACCTCTAACTCTTCTTCAGTTTTCTTGAGCTGCTTCAGCTTTTCCGGATAGAGGATCGGATTAGATTGGATTTCCACCTTGCATACCTCGTCCGTGAGCGCTTTCTGCTCTTCCTCGAGGGCGGTGATTTCCCTTTCAAGCCGCCCGGACTCTTCAAGCAGTGGCCGGAGGGCACGGCTTCTGGCCTGGATTTCCCGTGCGCGCTTTTGCCTCAGTTCCTTTTGGTTCAAAAGAGCATTTGTCCTCGGGGTAGGGGAGTCTTCCCTTTCATTTTCTTTTTGAATTTTCTGATCTTTCTTCCAGGCGTAGTAATCGTAATTTCCCTCGTATTGTTTGATTTTCTTATCCTGCACTTCCCAGACTTGAGTTGCCAGGGAATTCATGAAATGGCGATCGTGACTGACAAAGATGAGGGTACCATCGTAGGAGGAGAGAGCATTTTCCAGCACTTCCCTGGCCTGGATATCGAGGTGATTGGTGGGCTCGTCCATGATCAGGAAGTTCGCCGGGCGGGCGAGCATTCGGGCTAAGGCGACGCGCGCTCTCTCTCCGCCGCTCAGGACAGAGATCGGCTTCAAGGCATCGTCTCCTGGGAAAAGAAAAATTCCTGCAATGCGGCGTACTTCCTGAGGCAGAAGATCAGGTGCTGCCTCGCTGATTTCCTCGAGGACATTGTGCTCCCGATGCAGGAGATCAAGCTGATGTTGCGCGTAATATGCGGTGCTCACATTGCCTCCGATCGTGACCCTGCCAGATTGAATCGGCTCCACCTGGGCCAGGATCTTGAGAAGGGTGGATTTTCCCGCTCCGTTAGGACCGACGAGGGCGATCCTCTGACCGCGGTAAATCGTCAGGTCGAGATCGGCATAGATCTCGTTTTCTCCGTAGCTTTTGCTCACACGGTCGAGACGGGCTACAATCAAGTTCGACCTTCTGGAGGGAGTGAATTGCAGGTGCAGGTCCTTCCGGTTTTCCTTGGGCAATTCTACTTGCTCCATCTTCTCCAGGCTCTTGATCCTGCTTTGAACTTGGCTTGCCTTTTTCGCCTTGTAGCGGAAACGTTCGATAAAACGGGTGCTCTTTTCCACATACCGCTTCTCGATTTCGAGCCTCTTTTCCAACTCTTCCCCCTCCCTCTCTTTCTTTTCCAGGTAGGAGTTGTAGTTTCCAGTATAACTTTGCAGGCGATTTTCTCTGATCTCGATAATTCTCTGAGCAAGGCGATCGAGGAAGATCCTGTCGTGGGAAACGAACAGAAGCGCTCCCGGGTAATTAAGCAGGTACTCCTCAAGGAAAAGCAGGGAATCGAGGTCGAGGTGGTTCGTCGGCTCGTCGAGGAGCAGGAGTTCGGGTTCACGGTAGAGGAGCTTGGCGAGGGAGACCCGCATCATCCAGCCGCCGGAGAATGTGCGGATGGGCTTCTCGTGCTCATCTCTTTTGAAGCCGAGCCCGGAGAGTATTTTCCTTGCTTTCAATTCCCTTTGCGGGCCGCCGAGGGCTTCGAATTCATCCCTCAATTTTCCGTATTCTTCAAGAAGAGAGCGATCACCCGGCCTCGCTGAAACCTCGTCCTCCAGGAAGGCCAGCCTTCTTTCCAACTCGCATAATCCAGGAGATGCGGAGAGGACCTCTTCAAGTACCGTGAGGGCGCTCGTTTCAGTCACGTCCTGCTTCAGGTAACCGATTTTCAGACGGGAGGGAAGCGATATTTCTCCGGCATCCGGACTTTCCTCTCCTGCGAGGAGACGCAGGAGGGTGGTCTTCCCGCTTCCGTTGGGACCGACGACAGCAACCCGCTCTCCTTGGTTCAGCTGCATCTGGGCCCGCTGGAAGATGACTCTGCCGCCGAAGCTTTTCTCAACTTCCCTTAAACTGAGCATCATCTATTGTAGTAGGGATAAAGTAGAAGTTTGCAAATGGAGGCTTGCTTTAACGCCGGATTGGATGAAATTAACTTAGCTCAGCTCAGGCCAGCTAAGATGGTTTCAGAGCTTGCAGAGCCAGGCTATAATTGTTATACTTCCTCCCTGTCGGCGAGGTACCCAAGTGGCTAAAGGGGGCTGACTGTAGATCAGCTGGTGTAATGCCTTCGGGAGTTCGAATCTCTCCCTCGCCACCAGCTTCTATTCTTAATATAATGATACGAAGCGGGAATAGCTCAGTTGGCTAGAGCACTAGCCTTCCAAGCTGGGGGTCGCGGGTTCGAATCCCGTTTCCCGCTCCAAATCCGGGCCCAGATAGCTCAGTCGGTAGAGCGTATCCTTGGTAAGGATAAGGTCGCCAGTTCAATCCTGGCTCTGGGCTCCATCTTTTTTCCTTGTATGATAGAATTTTTTCAAAAGTAAAGAGGGAGTGAATGAATAAAAATGGCCAAACAGAAGTTTGAAAGGACCAAGCCCCACCTCAACGTGGG
>CAZTNW010000015.1:0-9709 GCA_964614945.1 uncultured bacterium | reverse complement strand
GGGGGAACGGGTCAACGGAGTGACACATCGTTCTCTGTTGGATGGTCTTTGATGGTTTTGAGAATATCACCCAATCGCCAGGGACGATACTTCCTGACCTCAACACTCATATTGATATGGTTCGGTTCCAGATTACAACCTTCAGCCGGCGGTGGAACATTATGAATATGACCATGTAGGTTGATCCAACCATCTTCAAGAGGAACGATCGGGCGATGTGAAAAGATCAATTTCATTTGATCGGATAACTCGACGTTCAAGGAATTCTTAATCAAAATTACGCCACGGGTTTCGCAATAAGATTTGCTGATCCGGTCATGGTTGCCTTGGATCAAAAAAATCTGCCTTTTAACATGCCAGTAAGGAGATCAATCTTGGTTTTGTTGCCTAACGCAAAGTCACCCAGGTGCAGAATGGTTTCGTCTGGGGAAACCAGATCATTCCAATTCTTAATGATCAATTCCTGCCAGTTTTCAGGACGGCTGCAATACCTTCCGATATTCTCATGGAAGAAATGCGTGTCGGAAATAATCCAGGTATCGAGAGTGATTTCGAGTGTGTTGTTGGTAACCATCCTCTAATTATATTTCTCTACCAGGAATTAGTACGGGAACGCCCTGGCAGGATGTTCTTGGCAGGTCGTTCCCGTAGAGTCTTAAGGGGGAACGGTTCATGCAGGTCAATTTGGTCTAGAATTTCCCAAATTTAAATTGACCCTCATATTGAGGATATTACCGATAAAAATTTCCTCGTTCATCTGGTTAATTATTTGATCGCCACCAACAACTAATCTCACAAATCATGGGCCATAATTCTCAGAGATTTTAAGACCAACTTGTCTAAGGTATTTGTTATTGTATCTGCAACTGGACCTTCGGCCAAAAGACCCATCTCAAAATTGGATATCAAACCCCTTTTGGAAAGATTCGAGGAGCCGACCAATGCTTTCTTACGATCAATTGCAATTACCTTTGCATGTAAATCAACATTTTCTGTGGATTTGAACTCGTATAGGAAAAAGTGGGGATAATTTATTAATAAATTCTTTAATCTACCTCTAACTTCGAATGGCTGTTCGTCAAGTCGATTAATCAAAATTTTTACCTTTATACCTCTTTGTAACGCTTTTTCTAACCATTCAAAAAACAGATCGGAGGAGTTACTTATAGCATAAGCTGAAATATATAGTTCGCTTATTACTGTCTTAAATAGATCAGCTATAACAGTTTCAATGGAACCGACTCCGCTACCCATCCACTCAGTTCCAGTTACAACAACATTTACCTTGTTCTGAATAGAACTCATGGGAGATTTTCCAAAACCAGATTCCGATCCAGTCGCATATTTCTATGCTCACATGATGTTTCAGATATAAGGGAACACGCATAGCAGGCTGCACCATTATATTTACCTGCACCAAACTGCTCCTCGCCGCATAGAGGATCATTCGAGCAGGCATCGATTGTTCTCAAGGCTGAATTGAGAACCCGGTCAAAAGCAGGTGCGAGAGCGACCATTCCACCGAGTGTTCCATCACCTCCGGGTTGGGTTGTGTAAAGTAGAACCCCCCCTAATGCCTGACCTGAATTTTCATCTATTCGAACATAAACCCTTTCTCGGACCGCAGCAGAAGAATAGCCAGAATCGACAGAAAGGGCATTGATAAGTCGATGTGAAATAGTATGCCACCACACAAATACAGGATGTAATTGATCTCTATCCTCTGGAGTGAGTAAATTTTGAGAAAAAGATTCTGGATTTGACCATGCATCCATCCAAACGTTCGCCGGATGTCCCGTAAGTGGAAAATGACTAGTGGGATTGGTGGAGGGATCAAGATCAATAAAAATCCCTTCGCCGAAAAGTTCCACACCTGGATACCAATAACGATTTCCATCATGATATCTACAATCGACAACCGATGATAATGTAGGATCTCCTCCAGGTACTCGCCTATAACCTGTCTGTACCATTACGACACGTAAGCGGTTGACCGGAGTAATTCGAAGATAATGATTTCCTGGCCCTGGAATTGTTCTGACTTGTTGATAGATAATTTCAAATTGAGGGGGACCGCCAGGAGTTGAAGATGGAACCGGAGGATGCCCAGTCGATGCAGCTCGTTGAAGAGCTTCAAATTCATCTAACCTTAATTGTCTAGAAGATTGAATAGGATTTGCGGCCTGGATAACGTTAATCGCTTCCAGGATTTCATGCTCTGTGTAGGTATTAATTTCGTCATATATGGCTTGGTTTAGCAAGTTCCCCTGAACGAGAGGTAAAAGAGACTGCATTAATTGTGATTTGGATTGAAATTGAATACCCAATATTCGAATCTTGATTGAGTTCATTCCTAAGAGATGATGAATAGGCGAATCCCATGGAGGAATAGTTAAAGCAGTTTTTATTTCAGATATTCTTAAATTTGCAGCTCCCCTTTGGATGATTTTCGCGACTTTTGTACAACCAGATCGAATAGGCTGTCCGGCACCTGTTGTCTCTCTTTCGGGATACCGTCCCGTACACTCCCAATCTCTGGTGTATGCGAAGCCAAAGTTTCCGGAATCTCTACATAAAGGACATTCGATGGAGATATTTTTTAATGCGCCACCTCCACCTCGCCAAATTAAATACGAAGGATGGCAGTTATGGTTTCTATTATGAGCAACTTTCACCCAATCGACATCATCTAGATGCCCATCGGGACAAGCTGTAACAAAACGAATGGCTTGGCGATTTGACTGATTCCATGCTTCTGCCGGAGATGATAATGCTCCACACCTGGGACATGCAACATTGTCGCTCTGTGTTTTTCTGTATAAGATTTGATGTCGGGGGCATAAAGACCATGTGGGGAATCGTTTCGTGTTGTATAACGAAAGAGAATCAATCTCACCCAATTCAGCATTCGATGGGATTCTAAAAATACCTGAACCATTAAGCAAAGCCCTGGGTAAGCGTTCCTCTCTAATCTCAAAATCCTGTACCTGCCTTTGTTGATTAAAAAGGTCAGATTGTTCTATCACAGGAATAATTCGAGGTCCGTTTGGCCCTTCAAGAATTGCCCCCGGACCATAAGTGGTTATGAATTGTGATCTTCGGATGGATTGGGTCATAGATTAATCCTTAAAACCTGTTGTTTCTTCCACTTCACGTAAAGACTGCGGAGCATTCTCAAATGCTTCTCTGAAGTTTCCGTGATGTCCAGAATCACCCAATACAACATGCCTGGATGGTCTTCGCAATAAAGTCGGTTCGCTATACACAAATTCATCTGGGTTATGATGTGAATGCGCAATTGATTGCCAGCGATCAAGTTCTGAACTGGCTTCCTGGTTGGTTATCCCTTGTTCAGGTCTTCTGCCCGATGGCTGGTGATTGGCACGTTCTTCAAACACATCCGGAATCACCTCTACTTCTGAATTATGCCGCCTGTCACGCATAATTCTCGCTTCCGAATGATAACCGCCACTTAATCTCTGCTGAATTCTCCATTGTGGATCAACTGAATTGCCTCTGATTACGTCGGCCTGCCGTAATAAAACCACGCTCAATGGGCCAAGAGTACGCTCACGTGCCCGAGGGGAAAATGGCGCTACTGTGATAGGCTCAACATAACGATAAAGGGCTCTATGGTAGCCTGTGAAAAACTCATAATGATCCAGGTCCCGTGGTCGACTGGCTCTAAAAAAGGAAACCACCAAACCACTACTAAGACGTCCCACACGTCCAGTTGCCTGGATGTATGAAGCTGTAGTCTTGGGTTGCCCATGAACAACCATCAAACTTAATCTGTTGATATCAACACCAGTTCCGAACATTGAAGTGGCAAACACGGAATCCTGTGCATTTGGAAACTCTATATCCAATTTACTCAATAATGCGGGTAGATTTTGGGAACTGGCACGACTGGATAATTCCAATCGCTTACTTTCATCAAGATTACGCTGGTTTACACCTGCGATAGAATCTAACCTTTGTGGAATATCTTGACGATATAAAGATAACGCACCGGCTAATTCCCGCATTGCATTGAAGTAACCTACCAAAGACCAGAAAGGATCAATTGCTGCATCTGGATTATTACGAATAATATCTTGGCCACTTTGTAAAAGCGATGACCAGATACGGACGATTGGGGTTTGAGCACCTTTCCCCGGAGCACAGATAGCGACATATAAACGTCCACTTCGCCGATTATCTAGTGGGTGAACTTCCTGATCAGTCGCAAAAAACCTCTCATCTGAAGATATTGCGGAAGGAGGAAATTGAACCAGCCGCCGATCAAAAAGTGATTGAACTTGGGTTTCTGCCTGACGCACGGTAGCAGTACTGGCTATATATTTTGGGATGGAAATTTGATCACTGATGGTTCGACGGCACAGTTCATCAACAACTGTTTCATACACTCCTACCATACTGCCCAAGGGACCTTCAATCAGGTGAAGCTCATCCTGTAAAATCAGATCGGGTGGGTCAAATTGTGGTATGTCAACCCTGGTGTTGACAGGTGGATGCTCAGAAAATCTGGTGGATAGGCTTTCGTGGGATGGCGGACACCCAATACGGTAATATCCCCATCTGCTATGGTAATGGGTGACATTACCAAAAAGGCTCGCAGCCTTTGGTTCATAAGCAAGTCTGGCAAATTTATCTACTGTAGCAATGACAAGTGAAGGACACCGATGATAAACTTGATCATCAATTGTGTAGGCTGGAATTGCCATTCTCTTGGATATTCGTTGCCCGCTGGAAGAATCGTCAATTTGAAAAGCTGCTGGAATGATTTGCCAATCCAAACGTTCCTGGAAAATCAAAGGAAGACGATTAGTTTGTGTGGTAGAAGGAAAGCCGAGAGCTGGCTGTCCAAGTAAAGAATTGGTTGTATTTGTGATACTTCGTGAAAGGGGAACTTGCTCGGCCCATGCATGCTGGTTAAGATCACATTCGGGATTAGGACAGTATATATTAAAGTCACATTCTTTGGCTGTATTCTGAGAGTTATCGTAAGTTAGAATATAGTATCCAGGACGAGATGGTCTTGCAGAAATTAATGAGACAGTTGCGCCAAGCCTGGCGGAAATTATATTATTCCACCATTCATCTACCTGGTAATCTGTCAGATGACCACGATCGGGGATCGTCAAATTAATTGCTAGCGTATGATAATTTTGATTAGGATGATGGTATGTTTGAATTGAGTTCAAGATGATGGACGAATTGGCAGGCCTCAACATATTCAAGCCAGGCACTGTAGCATTTCCACCTTCATAGACAAAATACAGCACATGATTTCCAGGCCCCAATCCCTCCCGTGGAACGGCCAATATTGATTTACAGCATGGGCATGTCATTACCTGGGCAGGTTCTCCATCTGCTTCAAGTCTGGTAGCCGAACGGACTTTTCTTACAATATTTTGATTTGGCCCAGAATAATTTCTGCTGATACCCTGGAGTATATCTAAAGCGCCAGCGTAAAGGACCATTCCACCACCGCCACCAGGATTTAATGGGATTGGACCTATACTTAACAAGTTATTTGGGGTCACCCCACCACCAACCCACAAACCTGTTGAAAACCTTATTCCACCCCATAAAAACTCATCATTTCGATTGCATCCAATTGGACGCCAGCCGACTGCTGTGCCGGGATGATCTAGATTTTGCACGCGCAACATCTCACAAGCAGTTATGACACCCAGAGCTCGACGGAATTGCTGAATCGTCAACAATCTTAATGTATAACGAGAAATAACAGCAACTCCTGCTCCTGTACGATCTTGTCCAATGTCATTCTGTTTTGCCTGTAAGCGTCGTAAAGCCAGTACAAATGCTGAAAGGCCAAGGTATGCTTCGGTTTTACCACCGCCAGTGGGAAACCAGAGAAGGTCACAAATATTTCGGTCTGGATGAAGTCTGTTGGACAAAGCGGGGATATTCAGCAAGATGAATGCTAACTGAAAAGGACGCCAGTTTAGGATCGCTCCCTTCCATGAAGATTGCACTGCAATCGCTTTGTTTGCAAAACAAAACGCAAGGCGCGTATCCTCATCTTCGACTAAAAGTGAGACAGCCTCCTCTATTCGTTGAGCAATCTGACGACACTTTGCAATGTTGCCTGAAGCGACTCCACGATATTGCATTGGGAGAGATGGTATCAGACGTTCCTGAGTCTCAATCCAGGATCGATAGCCATCAACCAATGGTTGAAGCCCATTATGGATATCGGTCGGATCCCATAATTCTGATAGTTCAACAGGATTTAAAACCGGTTGAGTGCCATAAGAATAATTCCATGCCATTTCAGGAGACTGAATGGGATAGCATGGAACCATTTCAGTGCGAACATCTGCCGAGGAAAATCTGGATCGGGCCTCGTCTGGTACGGTGTCTCGATCTGTCCAGGTAAAAGGTGCTTCTCCAGGATTTTGGAAATCGGGCGTAAATCGCTCTGGATCAATTTCCTTCCATATAACTCCACACATGTGACCGCGAGCCAACGCAGTCCTGTGCAGATATAACATTTCAAGGGATCGATCCTCATAATCCATTGATCCCAATTCGGGTTCCATGTCGGAGGTGGAATCCATCTGTCGTACCGGTAAAAGGAAAGTATTAGTTATGCAATTGACCCGAATCTGAGGCTGAAATAAATAATCACCCGTTTCAGGTCGATTTCCTGGTTCTATACTGGTTACATTTATGAGAAAAACCGAGACACGCCAGACACCCGCAGATAACTCTTTAGATCGAAGCTGTAAATTAACCCCAACACCAGCAGGCCAGTTTCTGTTTTGATTATCGATTGAAACAGGTCCCGTCAGGAAACCTGCTGGATTTCTATGCCAGCCATCGATTTCGTGCGTGTATCTTGCCCAGGTAGCACAGATTTCAATTGCAGGTGTACCATTTTCGTTGGCAATCGTAAACGACAAACCGATCGAACGGGGCAATGACTTTGGATCAAGGGCAGGTGAAAATACACCTGGCGTGGCGACAAATCCTTGATTATCCTGATCTTCTTCCGCCGTTGTTTCTTCTATCACCTCATCAATGTCATCTTCAGGCTCAATAATTCGAGGAGCGCTGGCTGGTTCTAATACCCCCGTGATAAATTCGCTTCTTGGATCCCGTTCTTCCGGTAAGACTTCGGTTGGGCCATTCCGTGGGCCTAAAACCTCTTTAACCAACGAAATCAGTATTTCGTCTCTTTCAGACATATGCCCTCACTTTTCAATGTCAATATTCATGGATCCCCCGTACACACAATAGGGCCTGACAGGACAGATTGCGCATTCTGGTTCATGCTTTTTTTGGCATACCAGATGAGCAAGGTCAAGTAATGCATAATTAAAATTTGCCGGATCCTTTGGATCAATCAGTTTGTTGATTAATTTACGAATCCCCTGGTTTCTTCTGGACGAATCCTTCGTCTCTATCCCAAACAATCTACCAACGATGCGTACTGTGTTTGTATCTATTATAGGATCAGGATAGTTCCATGCGAAGCAACGCACAGCACTGGCAATATAATCATTAATTCCAGGCAAAGATAACAGTTGATCTCTCTCTTGAGGAATGTTTGACCCAAATTGATTACAGATCTCATCAGCCATTTCTTTGATTAAGGCTATTCTCCATTGAAGTCCCAACGCCTTCATTGTTTCAAAAATATTCACTTCATTTGTCTCGCGAATATTTTTAATTTCTGGATATTTCGCAATAAATTCAATATAAATTGGAACAACCTGTTTTACCTGTGTGCGATGTAACATAATTTCGGCCATTAGAATGGCATAAGGATCATGAGTTAATCGCCATGGTAACGGTTGAAAATTCAATTTTCCCCAGGTCAGCAGATTTTTACGAAATTGACCCAGGGTAGACTCGTGATCGAGAGGATGAGATTTATTACTTCCTGCGAAGGTACCGGTAGCCATCATATTTCCGGATTTTCATTATTGATCAATCCAAGCATTTGTTCCAGGATGGCTTTGATGAGCGGCGGGCAAACGGCATTTCCCAACATATGAATCCTGTCACGACGGGTTCCATGGTTAATCTTGAAGTCAACAGGGAACCCCATCGCAGCCTGTAACTCAGGAACCTGAAGCATCCTCATTACTGGACCTTCTTCGCTCTGTTTTAATAATGCAAATCGATCTAAAGTGGTAATGGTTCTCAAAGGCACACCTAAAGATTGAAAGCCACCGTTTCCCGCACCTCCGGACCCATAATACACAAGCAAGAAAGGTTCTTCTTTAAGAACCGCCATCCCGCTCCTTGCGCGTTCAATGGTTTTTTCTGCCCGACCTTCTTTGAAGAGGGGCGTACATTTATATGTACCATTAAGATTGATGACTTCTCTGGCACACATTTTCCTTGTCCCGGGGGATGGAACAATTTCAGGAGGATTGGCTTCCTTATCGCAGAGAAGAAACAATCGTTTTCTCGATTGAGGTACTCCAAAATCACTGGCTATGAGCTCCTGTTCTGAGATCTGATAACCCTGCCGAATCAGACCTTTTTTGAACTGCCCATACTCATCCCATTCTGCCATCTGGGTGACATTTTCAATCAGGATCCATCTGGGTTGGAACTGCTCTGAAAAGCGGGTCACCTGAAAAGCCAGGCTCATACTATCCTGGTTTGGAGCGCGATTACCTCGGGCAATGGAATGGCTGGTACATTCTGGTGACGCCAGAATAAGGTCAATGTCCCCAACTTTCTTTTTGACCGGGGGAATTCTTGTTTTTTCAAGACATTTATTGAATACAATCGCGCTGGGAAAATTATCTTTATAAACTTTCGTGGCTAATTCCCATTTATCAAAGCCTGCAACAACTTCAATTCCAGCCTGTTTTGCTGCCTGGCTGTTTCCTCCGATCCCACAGAAAAGATCGATGGCACGGATTTTAGTAGAAATAGAATTTTGATAGGTCATGGATAACTATATATCATTCACAATGAGAAAAAAGATGATTTCAGTAAGACCATTCTCACCAGTGGATAAGCCCCAACCAACCAGAGTGGTATGGATGCGAAGCCTAACTACCCTCCAGTTCGAAAATGGTTTTTCAGGGGCTGTACTATAATTATAGTATCAAATTTTCTATCCCCGGGGGTTTTACGCCAATACCAGGGGGCTAAATATCACAAGGTCGTTACTCAATGAAACAGGTTGTCATCGAAAATCCGGTCATTAATTCGCCATTCCAGGAACCACAGCGACAATTTAAATTTTCAGAAGAGGGAATCACAGACGAGATTATCGAAGCTCGCCGGATCAGTTCTTATTTTGTTCCTATTCCGCAACCCTGTAAGAAGAATCCCAAACAACTCTCTTTCGATACAGAATGGACTGCGGATCGGCTTGAGGAAAATAAGTTCATCAATCGCGTTCGAGAGCGGGTGTCCATCTGGCGACTGGGAAAATATCAGGGGGTTACCAATGTCACACGCCGCTTACTGGAGTATTGGTCCAATCCACAACGTGAGCACAAACTGTTCTTTTGTCAGATCGAAGCACTGGAAACCGCGATTTATATTGCCGAAGTGGCCGGAAAGTACGGTGATGCCTGGATTGACAACAGTCTGAGAGAAGCGAACCAGACTGCCAATCCTTTACTTTATCGTATTGCATTCAAGATGGCCACTGGCAGCGGCAAGACCCTGGTAATTGCCATGCTGATCGTCTGGCAGACGCTGA
>CAZTNW010000014.1:0-9742 GCA_964614945.1 uncultured bacterium | reverse complement strand
CATTCGCAAAGCATGGGGATATTCACTTGTATGCGCGTGATTATCACCAGGGTTTAGTGAGTCATAACCTCCGGCAAAGCCGGAGGCTTGTAAATGTGAACCGCTCAAAGCGGTTTCAAATACGAACCACCTGAAGGTGGTTATTCCTCAAACATACTCAGTTGATCGAGGCGACGGTCTTCTTCCTCCTGTCGCCTGATATAATCGCGGACCGTTTTCTCATCCGCACCAATTGTAGACACAAAGTAGCCGCGAGCCCAAAAATGTTGACCTGTAAAATTCTTTTTCCGACCCATGTACGTTCTGGCTATCTGAATGGCACTTTTGCCTTTCAAATAACCGATGACCTGAGAAACCGAATACTTCGGGGGTATCGATATCAGCATGTGAATATGATCGGGCAAAAGATGCCCTTCCATCACTTGGCACTCTCTCTGCACGGCGAGGTCCCTGAACGTTGAGCCCAAATATCTCCGCAGCTCCACATACAATGACTTCTTCCGACACTTCGGTATCCATACCACATGATACTTGCATTCCCATTTCGTATGGTTTAAGCTCCGTACGTCTTCCACAACTTGCCTCCTGTGCTGTAAACTTTGAGCGGTTCACAGCCGGGAGGCTTTCTTATATTCCCGGAATTGTCAAACCCCCGGAGTCCCCCGGCACAGCCGGGGGATTACTCAGGGGAATTTAGGTGTTGATATTATTCGCTACTCCCCCAGCATCAACATGAGCCAGGGAAGACCAGCCATTTTCTCCTTCTGCGTTACAGTGAATATTTTGCCGGCGATGTTTACGGTCCCAGTTCTGTGCTTGCCGGTATTATTGACGGCGACTTTGTATGAAACTGTTCCATTCCCCACTCCACTGCTGCCCGAAGTCACTGTAATCCAGGAAACATTACTAACGGCCGTCCAGGGACAGCTGCCTGATGATGGGGTGACGGTTACGATACCCTGATGGCTGGTGGACGAGAAGATGGCCGAACTGGGGGAAATGGCGTAGGTGCAGGCATTGGCGATGCCTTCTATGTGCAAAACATAGTTGCCAGTTCCTGAAGGTGAATTGAGGGATACTTCGATAAAATAAACGCCGGGATATAATTGTACCTGCATCCCGAAGTTGTTATATTCTCCGGAGCCATAATCATATGCGATCAGATTGTACTCAGCATCGAATAATCTACCTACAGTGTCAACAGATTCTATGTTGACAGTTGTGTAGCATGTAACCGTTGTGGTTTGTGAAACATAGATCCTGAAATAATCCAGATCGCCTGGCAGGTTGATCACACCCGGATATGATCCGGGACCCCCTATGACGGTTGCCGACCAGGGGCTGAAGCCATGGTCGTCGCTAACAGTCGGGTGACCCGGACCTTCAATGTGCAAGGCATAACTTCCGGTTTTGGAGACGGAGGCCTGATAAATGCTTACTTCTATATAGTATGTGCCGGCATAGAGAAAGTCGTAAACGATGCGAAAGTTATCGGCCTCCCCACCCCCATAATTATAACTCAGTTGGGAATACGTGGAATCGTAAAGACGACCTAAAGTATAGGTCGTCCCACGGGTATAAAACACATACTTCCCGGGTTGGCTGATCGTAAACTTGAAGTAATCCAAATCCCCGGGAAGGTTGATATTCCCGGAGGTGATCGATCCTATGTTTACGGCCGTTGCCGACCAGGGGCTGAAGCCGTGGTCGTCGCTAACAGTCGGGTGACCCGGACCTTCAATGTGCAAGGCATAACTTCCGGTTTTGGAGACGGAGGCCTGATAAATGCTTACTTCTATATAGTATGTGCCGGCATAGAGAAAGTCGTAAACGATGCGAAAGTTATCGGCCTCCCCACCCCCATAATTATAACTCAGTTGGGAATACGTGGAATCGTAAAGACGACCTAAAGTATAGGTCGTCCCACGGGTATAAAACACATACTTCCCGGGTTGGCTGATCGTAAACTTGAAGTAATCCAAATCCCCGGGAGTCTCAATTGAACCTTGAGTAATGCTGCCGATCGAAACTTGGGTTGCCGTTGAAAAGCTGTTTCCGTGATCATCGGCATAGACGATTGTTGTGAGGAATAATAAAAAGCCAAGAGCAACACAAATCCAATGTTTAATTTTTGACATGGCTAAAAATTCCTGAATTCAATATGTTTCATCTGAAATCCCCATGTGATTCCTATTCTTCCAACAGCAACATCAGCCATGGCAGACCTAAATCTTCAGCCGTCATAAAGCTTTTGTCCGCGCCAAATACGGTTCCTGCACCGTTGGCGGCTACCAGCCTGTAATGATATTTCGTATTGGCTGTCAGGCCGGTCAGTTTTGCTTGAGCGGCAACATCACTCCATATACTGCCAATCGAGGCCGGTGCCGAGGGCGCTTGATTGCCGTAAGACGTAGTCTTTCCCCACTCGAAATAATAGCTCGTGAACATCCCGTTCGGATTGACTGTCCCGTTCAAAATAGCTGTGTGTGCCTTCACATTGGATGCCTGTTCGGTTGCCACACCAGGCGGGTGTTGCTGAACGACCTCGATGCTGTCGCTTTTTACATCAGACACTCCATCCGCATTCCTGATTTTGAAATAAACCGTCTTGATGCCATACCCGGCACTCAAGGCAAAGGATGGCGTTGTGGAATAGGGCTTCCATGAAGCACCCGTAAAAGATTTGTTCTCGCTAGCCATGTAATGAGTCGGGTTTCCATAGGCAATATTGTTGATGGTCACTGTCCCTTGCACAGTAAATTCATTTCCATTGTCCAGAACTATGGAACCAACTTCAAGAAAGGGTCCCGTCGAGACGCTGACGGCATGTGGCCTCGAGCCGACACCTCCCACGCCTCCGTAATTATAAGTAGTGGTCTTTCCATCTTTGACCATAGAGATCATGTTCCCGAGGGCGTCGTACTGATAACTGACGCTGTAACCGCTGTCACCGGCCTGGATGAGCCTGTCCAGTCCATCGTAGACGAAATTTTCCGTTCTTCCCGCGATACCGTCGGCGATCGATTTAATGTTGCCGACATTGTCATATCCGTAGCTCAAATTCTGCAGGCCGGGAGTCGTCATGGACAGCAAACGGTGATTGGCGGGGTGATAGGTCAAGGTTGTGGATTTTCCGCTGGCAAAGCTTTTAAGGGACATTTGGCCATTGGCGTTGTAGTTGATGTTGCTCACGATACCCGGGATGGCATCCAGCCTGCCCTGGAGGTTGTAACTGAAATTTACCGGTTTGCCGTCGGGATAGATCATCCGGGTCACCCGATCGAGGGCGTCATAATTCCATTGCGTGGCAAAGGTCTTCCCGTCCATGATCCTGCTCTCCGCAATTTTCCTCAATCGCTGATCGTATCTGTAATCGACGGCCCCATTGCCGTCCTGCACCCTTCCCAGGGCGCCGATCGTGTTGGTGTCATAAGTAAAACTCACATCCGGGGTGTTGCGGTAATCAATTCTCTTTTTCCGGTTCAGGCCGTCGTATTGAACGGTGGTCGTTATGCCGCGGGCGTCGGTCTGTGAAGTCATATTCCCCACGAGGTCATATCCGTACTGCCAGGTCCCGAGATCCGGATCCGTCATCCTTGTCTTTCGTCCGAGAGAGTCGTAGACATAAGTGGAAACATTGCCCAGATGGTCTCTGATTCCGGTCAATTCGCCGAGACTGTTATAGGTATAATTCGTCGTGTAGAGCACGCCCTGGTTGTTTTCCACAACCCTTGTCGGATTGTTCCTTGAATTGAAATAAAAGGATTTGACATGGCCATTTTCATCCGTTTCCTTCACGGTCCAGTGGTAGAAAGCACGTGATTTTGTCGTGCCGTCAGTGTTGGTTATCAAGGTAGGCCGTCCGACAGGATCATAGCCGTATTGTATTCCGGCTATGCCGGTGTTGGGCGCACTGTAGCTGTTGGAGCTGCCGCCCAGATAAAAATTGGATGTCTTTTTGACCCTTCCCATGGGATCATAGAATACGTCCTGCAAAATCCTGTTGGCTGAATTTTCGTATTCAGACCGCGTCTGAACGAGATTCCCGAATCCATCGACATACTGGACCGTATCCAGCGTCCCGCTTCCTCCGGAGGTCTCTCTTTTCGAAACGAGCACCCCCTCGGGCGGAACCCCGTCGATCAGGTACCGGATCAAAGTGGTCGGCAGAACTTCGCTGTCATAGGGTTTGATCTCCTTGGTCTTCCTTTGGAACGTGTCATAGACGTACCTGGTGGTGAACCCGTTAGGATCCGTTTCCGCAGTTGGCTGGCCGTTAGCTGCGTTGAAGGTCTTTCGGTAAGCCTGATTCAACGGATTGTAAACCACTTCCGGAAAGGCATGATATGTGGTATCGTAGACAATCCGGGTCGTCCGGCCCTGGGGATCCGTCAAGCTTGTTCGGTTTCCATAGGCATCGTATTGATACGTTGAAACAGCATTGCCACCACTGTTTAGCCACGACATCTCCCTCGTCAAATTGCCTTTGGATACGCAACTGGTTGAATTGTCGTACCAGAACCAGCTCTCCCGAAGCTTGGCGCCCCCTGCCTGCGTCAACAGGGATTTGTGCTTCAACCTGTTCATCAGCCAGCTTGTCGCCGGCGTGCAGGGGCTCCAGAACTCCCGGTATTCATAAGTTTCATCGCCAGCCACATCCGCGTCCCCATAATCGATCTCAAGCCGGACATTTCCGTAGCTGTCATAATTCTGATATTCTTTAGCCTTCCGCTTTGGGCCTGAAGCGACGCCGTCATGAGTCGCCTCCTCGGTTCGGGTCAGGTTGCTTGTGTAGACTCCGCTTGAAGAGGACTCACTGAATGTGTTTGACATTGCCGCGAAGATTGCGCTCGAGCTGTTCAGGGTCTCCGTCTTGTATTCCTTTCCCTTCTTGGCTTCGTCCTGATGGTAGGAATGGACGACTTTAGATCCATCGGCCCGTGCCTCCGTCACTTTCGCAAACCCCCGGAACTCGCGGGTGGGAAAATCGTACAGCCCGCCCGAATAAGTGTAATTCGTAGCGGCTGTAACGGCATGGCTCCCGGACATGCCGTTATTGGTCGTCATAGAAGACACGACCCAATAATTGAAGGGGAGCCGGGTGTTGTTAAATTTAACTGAAGGAACATAGGCGACACTAATTGACCCTCCCAGCGTATCGGTGACTTTAGTGAGAAGATCAGCCGTACCAGAGAAATTCGAATATACTTTCCAGTCGTCAGAGGTATGCCTTACAATATCAACAACACCATCCCCATCTATATCAATTAAATCCCGAGCTACATAACCATCTCTCGTTACATCACGGGTATATCCGTCTGTGATGGATGATGACCAAGTGACTATTGGTATAAATCCTTTTCCCGTATTGAACTGCACCTCCCAACTACCACTCCCATCCCTAGGATTGACAATATCCGGCAATCCGTCACCATTGATATCGATAAGGTCTCTTTTGACATTTCCGGTACTGTCAATGTCCGTGATCAAGCCCGAATATTCGGTCGCCCACGTTCCCCCATAGATAAAATTGCTCCCGGTGTTCAAATAAATCTTCCAATTTCCGTCATCACTATCAACTATATCCGGCAATCCGTCGCCATTCATATCAAAGCGTCCTACCTGCAGATTGGCAACATCCCGCGTATAGTCTTCAAGCCAGGCCACAGACACAGGCCAAGTGCCGTAATCGACAAAACCGCTGCCTGTGTTTCTCCAGATGCGCCAATGGGAATCATCCGCCTTTTTTACGAGATCGGGCAGCCCATCGCCATTCATATCCAGAAAATCCTGTGTTACGTTTGCTGCCCGGCCATCCGGAAGCTGAACTTTTCTTATTTTGGCACTAACCGGGAGAGTCCATGACTGAGCACTGGAAAAACCTGCGCCATTCTTATTTTTCTGAATTGAGAGCGTACTGCTGCCATCAGCGTACAAGAAATCAAGATAACCATCCCTGTTAATATCCATTGGGCTACTGACTGTATCAGGTGACTGTTGCCCGCTTATATATGTTGCGACACTTCTAATTTCCCCTCCCTTCGGTGCAGTCCATTTTACGTTGCTCGAGTTAAATCCTGTTTTATTGTTGAACCATATGTCCCAATGATCCTCATCAAAACTGGCCAAGTCGGGCAATCCGTCTCCGTTGAGATCCAACACATCGACAATTACATCGTTATCTGAATCAATCTTCCTTATCCATCTTTCGCCAGGCGTGCTCCAATTGACCGCGGTTGCGAATTTCTTATCTGGGATCTTATATGAAAATTTTACTGGTGGGAGGGATGAGGAGCCATCGGCCCCGTATTCCGTGATCGATGAAAGCAGTGATTTATTCTTTGGCTCATTTGACACGTAGGCAAATTTGTATTTCCTAACCGAAGAACTATTGAGTAAAACTTTTATCTCGCTCAGCCTTCTCGCTTCCCGAACCTCAGAGCCCTGATCGATGGTCAGGTACATATCCGGTTTGTCCGAACTCTCAAGGACGAACTCGACAACCCTCTTCTGGTCGTTGTTGTATTGTATGCTTTTCAGATAGACCGCGCCCTTGTCATTGGTCGTCGGGTTTTCCCGGTAGGTGTAATAGATGTGGTTGCCGTTCGTGTCCGTTATCTGGTCAAGGCTCCATCGCCAGACGTAGGCCGTCATCGTGGAGTCGCTTTTGTTGACCATGTTCTCGGAGTCCGGGTTATAGCCAAACCGGTATTGCGTACCGTCGGTCGATGTGACCACCCAGTATCTTTTGCCGGTGTTTGGCGCCGCGGTACTCGTGATTTGTTCTATCTTCAGATACGATTCGTTTTTCGTGTGATATCGACCGTCAGCGGCCACATAAACAAGATCGTGTTTTGCGCCATCGAGGTAAAGCTCGAACTTGTCGTCCGAAGTGTCTTTGCGGGTGTAATTGATGTCTCTCTGGATGTAATTCGCGGGGATTTCCCAACCGAAACCGACCCAACCGGCCTTCCCCTTGGCTGAATGGCTGTTGTAGCGGAGAGACAGTTTGGGCGCGAACCCGTTCGTTCCGGGCGGGAGATTGAACTTGTACTCGTACCCAAAACTCCCGGAGAACAGATCGGTATGAAAAGCCCCCCAGGTGTTCTTGTAGGGGCTATCAGGAGCCTTAACCCCGGAGAATTTATAGTAAGATGAGAGGTTGTCGGCAAAGCATGGAATGCTTGACCACAACAATATCATTACTGTTATTAAAAAGATCTTTTTCAGTTGCATTCTAACACTCTAAGTCATCCTAAAAAGAACGTCTTGATGGAAATCCACTTTATTTAGTGAAATCGATATTATTGCTCATATTTTCAGATATGGCAGAACTTCACTTCACCTCGAGTGAATGGTTTCAATAATTCTCTATGGAGACACTAATAAGAGTTATTGCTGTCGATTTCATCAAGCCAATAATTTCTTTGCTGCAAATATGTTCCAGATCCATTTCGTGGCTGTCCGTATTCAACACCCTTCCCTTCAACCAAGTTTGTGAAATAGATATTGGGCAAAGTGGCATTTTCTGTTTTTATTCCCCCACTCTTTAGCGTGTCACGCACAAAGTCTTTGCAATTTGCTTGGCCCCCGACCAATACATACGGAGAAAATTCTCTCTGACTGCTATTTGCAAAATTAATCATAGCTAACGCATCTTCCCTACTTACGTCAAATTCTACCTTACCATCATATGGCTGATGAAACATATCTGAGCCATCAAGTTCATATTCAGTGTTGATCCTTGCTATTATTTTGTTGACATCTCCTTTTTCATAATTGCCCTTATCAATGTGGGTCCATCCTATTGCACCTCCGAGTATTTTCCCTGTGCTAGAGGTAGTTTTTGAAAAATAATAATATCTTCCACCTTTTTCAATTAGTATTCCTGAATGACCGGCACCTTTGCCAAAATTCGTTTTTTGTAGGACAAACACCTTATGCGGATCCTCACCCTTATGGCCTGTCGGATCAATAAATCTTAATGGATTATTACTCACATACGCATACCTGTTTAAAGATTGAGGATCATAAAGATTAGGCGCTATATTGTCCGCTTGTGTGAAGTGCTTGAATTTAGGCCCGTAATACCGTGCCTCATAGTAATACCAGTCTGTCACTTTGTCTTTTTCTTTACCGGTGTAGAGATATTTCTCGTTACCGCCTTCCCGGACTTCTCCAAACGGATAATATTTTGTCCTCTCGACGAGGCTTCCGCTCGAATTCGTCAAAATGTTCGTGCCGCCGAGGTGGTCGGAGTGGTAGTATTGCAGCGTCCCGGATGAGGTCTTTTTGGCAACCCGTTCGCCATTGGCAAAGTAATAGCTGGTATTGCTGACGCCGGCGGAAGACTCATTCACTTCGTAATGCTTGCCGATGTAGTATGTCGTCACGCCGTTCTCGATTTTCTTTATCCTCTGTCCCGTATATTCGTACACATACTCGGCGATCACCGGCCCGCTCTGGCTTCCGTGCCGGACCTTCACCAGCTTGTTTGCGTCGTTGTACTCATAGTACTTTCCGTCGCCGCTGATCAGATTGCCGTTGGCGTCGTACTGGTATGTGAGTGATGTATCTGCGAAACTTTGAGGCGTGTAAAAAAACAGGAATGCAATTGACAGGACAAGCAGAAATGCTCTGTTCCCCATAGAGCGTCACTCCTGAACGATGTGGCAGATAAAAAAGACGTGATTATTCACATGGAGCTTAATCAAGTTCCGTGCCAAAAGTACAAGCTATTGATATGATGCAGTATTCATGAATGTATCTTATATGAAAAGTCTGTAATTGTAAAGAATTCCGACACTCATCAGACGGCAAAAACAAGCATCATTTGCCGACAATCCCCAAAATAAATAGACACTTACAGAATTACCCCACAGAATCACTTTCTATAAAATTGTAAAAGATTCCGACACTTGGAATGTGGAAAATATGTGTTTTAAAATGGTTGTATAAGAAATATAATTAGTTCCGTCATTTCAGACCTGTAAAGAATTCCGACGAAATTTTGTAATATACGATTCATAGAAAGAGAATGACCGGTTTTTTTCGACAGACATCCACCCTTTCGAATAAGCGTCATTCTGTTGCGCAGTTGCAGAATGACGCTTGAAGAACTTAGCCGCTGCGTCGGGCCTATGGCGATTCAATTATCCGGTCTTTGCTTTTTCTATTGAGAAACAGGTGAATAAGGAGTCTTGTTGCGCCTTTTGCCCGGTACGGGCCAGTTGCAGGTGCCACGATTTTTACAGATTTTACAGACAGGCATACGGATGGCCGAGAAGTACGGGGACGAGTGATTTTTGGCAACAGGAGGACATGGCGAAGCAGGACGTTCTTTTCGCAGGAAACCGGACATTTTGTTTTTGCATTATTCACAGGGCACATCTGGATAGCCACGGCGGGCTGTTACATCGATAGGGAAGCAGCTGCGCCGTCCTGAGCATCCTTCCTTTCTGACATACGGGACAGACCGTGACATCGATCCCGCAAATCCTGAGCAACTGTTTCTGCCAGGTTTCCGGTTTGATCTTTACTTTTGTTACGGTTTTGCCGGTTCCGAGAAACTTACGGCATGACGCGATATCTTTGTTACGGTTTCGGTTTGCCAAGAGGCCGAAGTGACGGATCCTTACATAGCGGGCGGGCAAGACATGAAGAAGGAATCTTCTGATGAACTCGCCGGCCTTGAGCGTCATGTTCTTTTGGCGGTTATCGTCCGCATAATCCCGCCATAAGA
>CAZTNW010000013.1:0-10326 GCA_964614945.1 uncultured bacterium | reverse complement strand
CCTACAGGCACGTCTCCGACAAGCTCCTTTCAAACCTCCCAGGAGTCTTGAACGATCTGAGGGCAGGATTTGGACAGCAGAGAGAGCAATTCCAAATCTCGTTGGAGAGCAAGGTGGACAATCCCGAAACGACCATTGAGAGCTTCAATCGGCAGTTCGAGCTTCGTAAGGAGGAGAAGGAAGCTGTGGAGTGGGCCCTCGCACAGGAGTACGGGTTCACGATGTTCTCGATCATCAATTCCTACACCAAGGCATCCCAACATGAGCTGCTGTCAGCGGAGAGCAGGTTCAGGCTTCAGAAGGTGGGTGGGGCGATATTGGGGATGATGAGTTGAGAAGAAGGGTCAGTGTGCTTGCTGAAATAGGGGTACGCTGACCCTATCCAAACCTGAAATCGAATCAATTGACAGAAAATTGAAAATAGGAAAATATGACCGACGATAAAGGAGTATCCAATGGGTTTTCATGCTGACAGTGCAATTCAATGGCTTCGGGAGACTGCAGCGCTAAGGAAGGGCACCCAACTAGCCGTATATTTCAAGGAACTTGCCTCAGACCTGGAATCTTCCCCCAAGATCCATATCGGTAAAGAAAGCGGCAGGCTCATGGAGGAAATCCTCTGGAAGGAACATGCTCCGGCGCAGGCAATGTTCAGAACGGACCAGATCCGCGTGAAGTTGCCGTTTCCCAAATGCTGGATCGAGTTTGAGATAGATAACGGTTCCGTCCACGGATTGCTGGCGAAACAGATCACAGCGGAAATGATCGCGGGGATTGCTTTTGAAAGGGTCCATGCCCCGACGAACGAGTGGATGGTTCACCAGTGCGAGTTTCTGGCAATCTCAGGGTCCATAGCCGGTCGAAAAAGAGACGAAATATTTAGTTTATATAAGGACTTGAACGAATCGGTCCTCGATGATTACCAAAACCAGGCGATAGTGCCCTGCCCGTTGAGGGAGGGTATTGCAATTGAAGAGATAAGAAAGACATGTGTGTCCATGGAGTTTCATTTCTGGGCACTTTACCTGTTCCTCGCTGCCTGCAAGCTGCCTGAATTCGGCATGGTTAAGAAAAGCGAAAACGGTGGTCCGTTCCTATTCGAGTTTGTTCAGGTAAAGCCCATGAAAAATATTTCAAAGTCACCAGCTTGAATGGTGAATACTTTTATTACCCAGGTATCCCCAATGGCTAGGATACCGGGATAATATATTGATTTACATGACAAATATGTTGAATTTATTGATGCTTTATCATATTGTCAGTCAATCATATTTGAGGGTCAATATGAACGTCCAGAAGATATTTGAGGCACTGGAAGAAGATAGCCAAAATTCAGCTCTTGGCATCATCTGTGGTGAGCTGGAAGCACAAGGATATGCAGTCAAAATCGATGGAGTTCCGGTAAGTTTTGCAGGTTTCTATGACGGCAAACATTCCGAAATCGAAAAGAAACTTGGCAATATTGAATTCTCGTTGTTTGTAAAAAGCTCATTGGACCAAAAATTCACTGTCGAATTTACTGAATTCCATGAAATCATCATTAAAAAAAGATGATGAATACGACCTTACCAGTATCGATAACTCTCCCCTGTTTATGGACAACTACTAGATGAGAACCGAGGCTTCACTAGCTGCATTCTAGAGGTATGCAGCATGAGAGTTCTATAAATTATTGAGCATCTGGGTAGAAACTAATTCGGGAGATTTGATATTTCGAACGTAAGAAATATAATTCCCCGACATATAGTTGTCGCAGCGCTATTGTCTGGCGGTAATTTATGATGATAATGTTGACTCAAAGCAGGCAACAAGAAGATACCCCGAATAGGTAGCATAATCCCGTTAAATCACTAAATAGTGATTTGTTTCAGATAATTGCAGACAAATTAGTCGCGATTTCAAACTTTTCCCAGGTGATTTTAAAAGTTACCTCAAAAATAATAGCCATTAAGAGGATTTAGACGTGAAAAAGGGTGATCCAAAATCACTTGCAGGTCGACCTGATAAAAGATCTGAACTCTTAGGCCAAGTGTTTACTCCAGAACGCATAGCACGACATATGGCGAGGGGATTACTAAACAATAGACCATCAGGAGCAGTTAAAATTCTCGATCCATGTGTTGGTCCATTTACTTTTCCTCAAGCAATTATTGAGGAAGGTTTAGTAAAGATAGACGACACACTGCTTTTTATCGATATCGATACTGACATGATTGACGAAACTCGATCTCATGCATCAGCAAAAAAAATAACATCAAAAAGTATTTGTACAGATTATCTTTTGCAATCATGGCTTATAGACTCATTTGACTATGCTATTCTTAATCCACCTTATGTTAGACAGGAATGGATAGACGATAAATACAAATATCAACGGCTTTTTCGTGAACAGTATAATGTGAATATTCCGGGTACATCGAATTTGTATGTTTATTTCATTGTAAAAACTCTATTTGATTTGAAACCTGGAGGTTCTTTTGCTTGCATTGTGTATGATTCTTGGCAATCAACAAAATTCGGTTACTGGCTCGTCGATTTCCTCAAATCAAATTGCGATGAATTGAAATTTGAAACTATTCCAGGACAACCATTTAAGGACCGACTAATCGACGCGACAATCATATACGGTGCCAAAGTTGGAACTAAATCAAAAAGCAAGTCAAGTGCTGCTAATACTAAGAATTTAGGTCGTGGGCATAGCATTTTCTCTGGAGCGGAGAGGTTCTGTACGATAAACGATGCTTTTGATTCTAAAAGAGGGTTGCGTCTGAAGCAGGCTGATTTCTTCATGTGTAATCTTGAAGAATATAAGCGTATCGGTGCAACGCCGTTTATCAAAAAAGTCGGCCGGTTAAACGGTTACCGCGTGCCGGATGAGCATCAGGAAGCTGCTTTGCTAATAGCGAATTCAGGAGAATATCCCGAAGTTCTGTGCGAGTTGCATAATAGAATCGATCTCGCAAAGCTAAATGCAGACAAGAATATATCAATTCTTACTTGGTATGCTGAACGCCCTGACACTTGGATGCTTCATAGAAAACCACCCCATGCACCATTATTATTCAATTACTACTTAAGGAACCGTCCACGCCATATTTACAACCCTTCAAGAGCCTACTCCGATAATTTCTATGGCCTAACACCATTAACTGAAGTATCCCCTCTTGCCTGGTTGGCTGTTCTGAATTCTACTGCAGTATGCGCCGAAATTATGGCGCATTCTCGCAATCAAGGCAGTGGTCTCGCAAAAATTCAATTGTTTGAGTACAGAGAGATATGTGTTCCCGATATTCGATCATGCACCGATGAACAAATAGATCTCCTCATGAAAGCAGGTCTTCAGTTAATTTCTGAATCACCAAGTAGTAAAAATGCCCTAAAGTATATCGACGACTTGTTGGCTTTATTTTTTCCTGACCCGAGATTAGAACCATCGAAGTTAATAGATTTGTTCGAAAGAGTAGATAAGGCAGCAAGAAATCCAAGGAGAATATAAGAATGCCTTGGCTGAGACACACAAGCGACGAAGTTAATATTTTCCATCCTGAATTTGAAAGTGCTGTGAATGAGACGCTCCGCGAAATGGGTCTCCAAGAAAGCTACAGATGGATACACCATTATAAAACCGTCGGAAATAGCCTCGTACCAGACTACGTTTTATTGAATTCAGCAAGACAATGGATTATTGCCGTTGAAATTAAACGTACAAGAGCCGATGTGTTTTCAACACGCTATCAGATCCAAGCGAAAAGTTATGCAGAAGAAAATAGAAGCGCATTTCCAGCAACTTCACCACGTTACTTTGCTATCACAAATTTGGAATCAACTCTTTTATTTGCTATTAATGAAGGGCGTCCGGTTAACGAATGTCGTCTGCAAGAAGGTCTATTTAATTCTGGTGATTTCATTCAGGGCACGTCAATGACTCACCGGAACAAGTTTATTCAAGACTGGATACAAATTATTAATAGGGTAACGAGTTCCTCAATTCCTTTATTTGATACAGTGTGGCCCGGCGTCCTTTCCGACTGGTTGAGTTGCTCAGCATCAATTCCAACACGTGGTAGCATAGCTATACCGGAGCCAACGACTCCTAATTGGACAGCCGTAAGAGATTATTTTTCAGAGTCCATTTATATTGATTCTGCGAGAATATTTTTACTTCGATGTTTAATTGCAGAGTATCTTAGAGGCACATTAATTAGATATGGTCATCCTCAAGGCGATAGTATTCCACCTGTACTGCCTGATAAGGCACGGGTTGGAAATACAATTGACGCTCTCAGGACGATTGATTTCAAAGTAATATTTGAAGATTTTTCTGCGAATATATACCGATCCCTAGATGACCCTATCTTGGTCTCAGCATTGATGAATTATATAAATCTAATGACTGAACCAGGGCGAAAAATAGTAGATTTTGCAAGAACTAGACTTGATTCAACAGAACTAGTCGACTCAATATTTACAGCTCTACACCCAGTAGAAACTCAAGCAATATATGGTAAGGTCCAGACAGATCCGGAGTTAGCGGCTATTCTCGCATGCTTAACAATTAATGGCCCTGTTAATCATATTATGGATCCATGCTGTGGTGATGGTGTTCTATTGTCTGCTGCGTATGATCGTCTGATACAGCTAGGTATAGAAGGATCTGCGGCATGTTCGTCACTAAGAGGTATAGAAGTAGACCCAATCTCAGTTCGTTTATCATCATTACAAATATCTCTTAAACAACCTGCAAGTGTGTCACCAGCAAATGCCTTATCTATCGTGCAAGGTGACTTGTTTTGTTCATCGGATGAAATAGGACAGGCAAACGTCATCCTAATGAATCCACCCTTTAAAAGGTATGAGGCCCAGGATGAACGACCCGTTCCAATAGAATTAAGACAACATTATGCAAATGCTATTGAGAATGTGGATGGGGAAGCAAGCTTGACAATTGGAGGGCAAGCTAATTTATTCAATTACTATGTCGAATATGTCGGTAAATCTGTAACAGATAATACAGTATTAGGAATCATATTAGATAACAGATGGTATCACAATCGTTATGGAGAATCACTGAGAACATTTATAAAAAATGGTTTTTTGATTATCGGAATAGTTGAATACCCGCATAGTGTTTTTTTTGCGGGCTTAACAATTGCTACGTCTATAGTAATTATGCGGAAGTCAGATATCCTGCTGGAAGATCATCGGGTGAAATTTATTAGATGCAAAGTTGACCCACGCGGGGTCGATTTTAATGTGCTTTCAGCATGCATTCACGGAAGAGACACTTGGCCGACAGACTGGTCTTGCCGAGAAGTGCGTCAGGCGGACTTAGATCCCAAAATAGGATGGAAATCTTATTTTACAAGAGATTTAGATAATAATTATCGTAGCTTAAAATGGCCCAAATTGGGTACCTTGTTTAGACAAAGTCGAAGGGGAAGCCTCGAAAAGGAGGGTGGTGGAACATCGGTATTCCAATTTCCGTTTAATCGTCGAAAATTCGGAAACCAGCGAATCGCAATCACTGAGAACCGCAGAAGATTCCAAACAGAGAAAGGAAGAGCCCTAACAAATAGTGAGAATATACTATTACGTGAATATGCTGCAGGAATCCCAGCAGAGTATCGTGGATACGCAATTAAGAATGCAGATAGAATTAATAATTATGAATTAACGGAAGGGGATGTCAATTTAGATCAAACTCTGGAACCCCCAACCCTAAGAGAGCACAGAGAACTTTTTTTAAATGGGCGCAGCGACTGGACTGTGCATCACGATTTAGCCTTAGAAGAGATATATACAAATCCTCTTGTACGCAGATACGCAGATGGCGTCGATAATATCATTGGATTAAGAGAGGGTGTTCTCTCACGAGAAGAGTTATGGCATGGATTATGTGAACCAATTGCCGGTGAATTGATAATCCCCAGAAAAATGAGAGCCGGTCATAGAGTGCACATTAACCAGCATTATTTTAATCCTGCTGATCGACAGATCAGAATCTCAAGTAATTTTATCACATTCATGGACTGTCAGGCATATGATGATGAAAATGGGCTCGATCGTCTTACTGCTGTTCGGTTAATTGCTGCATATTTAATTTCAAGTTATGGTCAACTCCAGTTCGAAATGGAGGGTTATAATAGGGAGGGAGTTCTTTCGGTCGAGGATGAGCACCTCCAAAAGATTCACATATTTGATCCACGATGGATTTCACCTGAGCTTCGTCAATCTATAATAGAGGCATTTCATCAATTACCGTATCCAATATTGACGGACCGTCTTTCACCGAGTCAACCAGAAAGAAACAGATTGGATGCACTTTTCACTGAGGCAATATGTGCTCGACATCCTGAGATGCAGGCTGACCAATTATTGGTAGAAGTACATAACGCCTTAGATGAATGGATAGATGCGAGACAGCCATGAACAATGATTATAAACCATATACAGTAGTTTCCCTTTTTTGCGGCCTGGGAGGTCTGGACCTGGGTTTCGAGTGGGAGGGCTATAAAATCATATGGGCTAATGATTTCTCTCAGGATGCATGCAAAAGTTACACGATCAATTTCGGCATCAAACCATTTCAAGGTGATATTAATGAAATACCGATAGAAGAAATACCTGATTCTGATGTCATAATAGGTGGGCCTCCCTGCCAATCATTTTCATTGGTAGGGCAGAGGCAGCCCAATGATCCTAGAGGCAAATTGGTCTTTAAGTTCGTCGAGATAGTAAGAGCAAAACAGCCACGCGCATTTGTCATGGAAAATGTACCCGGTATAACTGCATCTAGGATAAAAGGAATGCCGCTTCTTGATACAATAAGCGAAGAGTTCAGCGATTTAGGCTATAAAGTAATTCGGATGAAACTTAAAGCTACTGACTATTTAGTGCCTCAACTACGGCACAGGATAATTTTGGTTGGTTGCAAGGATTCACCAGTCTTTTATCCTAATAGTGAGGATTATGTCAATTTTTGCTATGGTCTCAAAATTAATGCTTTTGACTTAAGTGCAAAGGCAGCTATCGGTGACTTGGGTAATTGCACTGTACGTGGGGAAAGGTCCACTTATAAAGAAGGTGATGCGTCTCTATTTGCCAATCTAATGCGAGAAAAAGGAGTAAAAGATGTTTCTCTTCATGAATGCCCACGCATGTCGGATACAGATAAGTTATTAGTGAAGCATATACCACCAGGCGGTAATTATATGGACATCCCTGATGATATCTCGCCAGGCCGCGTATTAAAGTTTAAGCAAACGGGGGGCAGGACGACAACCTATGGAAGACTTCACCCAGACCGTCCTGCATACACAATAAATACTTATTTTCGCAGACCAAATGTCGGCTGTAATTTTCACTATTCGGAACCAAGATTAATTACACCACGCGAAGCCATGCGATTTCAATCTATCCCTGATCACTTTGAACTCTCCTACAGTTCCCAAGATCAACGAAATGCGCTAATTGGTAATGCAGTTCCACCCTTAATGGCAAGGGCCATAGCATGGTCGCTTAAGACTGCCTTAAATGGGAAATCCCCTCATGTTGGCGGATTATTTTCTTATAATGATGATACAATCATTGAAATCCCACAGTAATCTATACATGAAGAGGAAAGCAACTGCTGGCGTGTATATTGACCCACAACTTAATGATCGTTGTGCAAAGGGAGTGCCTAGGGCCAAGTTAAGGATAGTTGCACGGAAAATATTATCATATTCATTGAGCTGTGCGCGGAATTACCCTTGGCGAAGTGAAGGAAGAAGCGCCTTTGAAATTTTAATTGCTGAAATTCTTTTGAAGAGAACAACAGCAGTTGCAGTTTCTCGCCTTTATGACCACTTTATAACTCGTTTTCCTTCCGTAGATGCCTTAAACAAAGCTACGAATCAGCAAATAGCAGAATCTCTTTCAAACATAGGGCTTCAATGGCAACGAGCAACAGCACTCAAGAAACTTGCCTCAGCAATTATTTATAATGAAGCAGGTAATATTCCACATGATTTAGTTAAATTAGAATCTCTACCTGCCATTGGACCCTATACTGCTAGAGCGATTATGTCATTTGCCTTTGATGTTCCAAGTGCCATTGTGGACTCAAATGTTGAAAGAATATTTATGAGGATATTTCATGACGACATGCCAGTAAGACCATCATACTCACATTTCCAGAGCTTAGCTGAAAAGATGCTGCCGTCCAAATATCATCGAGAATTTAATTATGGATTACTAGATTTTGGTGCAATGATGTGCAGACCGAGAAAGCCCTTATGCGAAAAATGTAACTTAATGAAATGGTGCGACTATCCTCATCGTAAACATAGTTACAAATCAGAAAAATTATGTGGCTCTATACCCAATTAGGCTTCTTCTCTAGCGTATACAAACTACCCTGAAGAAAGGACGACCTGCTCGTCTGGGCCAGGTGCAAAACTTGGTTATTACGACTTGGCACGTTGAATCAGATACGGAGGAGATGAAGATGACTGAGGAAAGAACGCGAAAGGAGGAGGAATCAACAGCAGCAACAGAGATGGGAAATATTAACTCGGATAGTTCGGAGCTAGCTTCTACCCCTGATAACACAGAGAATGTAGAACCGCCTCATTGCCCGGCAGAACTGGTGAAAGCGCTCAGAATGCGGGGGCTGCGGGTCAACATTGCAGGTCCACTGGGAGAGAGAATCAACAACGATTTAATGATGGACGGCTGGCAAGGGGGCACCCGAAGGACAAGAAGTAACCCCTGACCAGGCCTAGCTTCGCTTTATGCAGAGGCTTCTTGTTGTCGCTACGCCATCACGGCAACCAGATTGTCGCAATGGAGATGAGGGCAGATGAAATTCAAATACTTGTTGGCAGCGACGGGAGGCGGATGCGGCGGCGGATGGAATTCTGAACTGGGATTCCGAGAACTCTCGCATGGCTTCTCAGTTTGGATCTCCGGCGAGGAACGTTTTACCAGGCACATCAAGAGCAGTCGACCCCTTAACTGGAGAACGGCATGTCTGGAGATGCTTTCGTTCGAAGAAGGATGGATTGGATGTGAATGCAGTGGTTTAAAAAACGTCTACGCACGAGGGATAAGCGGCTGGCAGTCGGAGCTCCTAGTGCTCTCAAGCGTTAACCAGGAAGAGCTCGGCTTCGAGGACGTGGTTAAGACGATCGTTCAGCTCGACGAGGAAGACCTCGAGATAATATCAAGTCACATCGGATCCTTTTACAATCAAGAGACATTGATGGCTCTCCGAGACATATTTGAGCTATATCCCGGAAATCCCCTGAAAATATGGGAGTTGCTGGGAGGCGCACCGGATAAATTTACGCTTTCGGCTATTTCGGAGCGAATCGAGGAGGAACGAGAGGCACTCGAGGAAATCGCTGGATTTTTCGACCTCGAAATATCGACATTGCTCTGTAAATTTTTCGATAAGAAACCCACTACTGTCAGGTACAAGCGGAACTACCATGATGAAAGGGATGCAGCGAAGATAAAATACTGCAGTTTGTGCAGAGAACGGGAAGGCTGCCTACTATAGCGGAACTTGCTGAACACTGAACCCTAGGGTTTACTCCATCCATACTGCTTCGACAGATACAGGCTGTCTTGACAATAGGACTGCCATTTCTTTATGTAACCTCTGGTGACTTTGGAAATGGAAAAAATCATAACTGCTTCAATTCTGTATAATCTCGTTCAGTGTCCTCACCGCGTCTCGATGGACCTATTTGGCGATGTGGCTCTGAGAGACCCGATTAATCCATTCGTGCAGCTTCTCTGGGAGAGGGGTAATGATTACGAGCAGGAGGTTATAGAGAAACTCGATATACCTTTCACGAATTTAAAGCACTTACCGCCTGAAGAAAAAGAAACCCAGACATATGAAGCAATGAATCGTGGCGATGATGTAATATACGGCGGACGTATAAGTGCAGGCGATCTTGTTGGAGAGCCGGATATCCTCAGGCGTTTCGGAACGAAATATGTCGCTGGGGATATAAAAAGTGGGGCAGGAGAAGAAGGTGGGAACGAGGACACCGACGGCAAACCCAAGAAGCACTATGCCGTTCAGCTTGCCTTATATACCGATATACTCGAGCGCAGAGGTTATTCGGGTGGTCGCAGACCCTTTGTATGGGATGTCCACGGAGAAGAAGTTATCTATGATTTAAGCGCACCGCAGGGAGCTAGAAATACTGAGACATTATGGGATGAGTATCAGGAAGTTCTCGAACTTGCGCGACGCATAATGACTGGAAGTAATCCTACACTTCCTGCCTATGGTAGTGTCTGCAAGCTCTGTCACTGGTATACCGCATG
>CAZTNW010000012.1:0-13817 GCA_964614945.1 uncultured bacterium | reverse complement strand
TCACCCTGATCGAACTCATGATCGTCATCGCGATCATCGGCATCCTGGCGGCGATCGCCATCCCGCAGTTCACAGCTTACAGAGTGAGAGGGTGGAATGCCACCGCTAATTCTGATGCAAAGAATGCTTATACGGCAGCGCAGGCATTCTTTAGTGATTCGCCAACGGGTACCGTATCTCTTGCATTGCTATCACAGTACGGCTATAGAAAAACTGATAGTCTCAATAATCCAACGCTCAATACTACAGCAGGACCCAATTTCAATGCATCCTTCGTGCATGGCGCCGGGGGGTCAACTTTTACTGTTGATTCGACTGGCGCCATTACGCGGAGTTAAAAGAGCATAAACGTAGTGGTATATTTAAAGGGGGCAAGGAACTTTACTTGTCCCCTTTTTCATTTTCATGATAGGCAGCAAAATATGATTGCGATCGATGATCATCTGAACATTTACAGTCGTCTCAAAATTTCAAGCATTCGACCGCACATCTTCTTTCTCCTGGCGCTTTTTGTTTTTCTGCTTCTGATTTATAATAATAGTTTCTTCTGCTCGTGGCATTTCGATGATACGGAAAACATTGTCAAAAACAGAGCGATTCATGTGCAATCGTTGTCCTGGAAGGAATTATACCAGAGTTTTTACGGCATCATAAACTCGGGGCGATGGTCAAGGCCCTTTTCATATTTGAGTTTTGCTTTGAACTATTATGTTGGCGGTCTTGATGTATACAGCTACCATGTCGTAAATTTCTTAATTCACTATGCCACGGCAATTTTCCTCTTCCTTTTTGTTTTCAATACGCTCAAATTACCCCTCATTAAACAAAAATATGAAAAATATGCATACTCAATCGCCATTCTTTCCACATTCCTGTGGGCAAGCAGTCCCCTGCAGGTAACAGCAGTGACATATATCGTGCAGAGAATGGCGAGCATGGCAGGGCTGTTCTATATCATGGCCATGTATTTTTTCCTCAAAGGGAGAACAGCGGACGGCAAGTCAAGAAAAATTTTTCATTATTCATTATTTGTTTTGTCAGCTCTATTTGCATTCGGGACAAAAGAGAACGCCGCGATGCTGCCCATTACTGTCTTTTTTTATGATCTCATATTGATTCAAGGCGTTGCGAGACAGCATATCAAAAAGAATCTACAATGGGCGATATTTTCGGTTTTGATTGTAATCCTAATGGCCCTGATTTACGTCGATTTTTCATCATTGGTCGGTGGTTATGAACACAGATCATACTCTATGTGGGAAAGGCTGCTAACCCAGCCCAGGGTCCTCCTTTATTACGTTTCTTTACTGTTATATCCGGTATCATCGCGCTTGGCTCTGCTTCACGATTTCATCATTTCGAGTTCCCTTTTTAATCCGTGGTCGACCTTTGCCGCGATTGCTTTGATCATCATCATATTGGTTATAGCTTTAATAAAAATAAAAAAGAATCCTCTCATAGCTTACTGCATCATATTTTTCTTTTTAAACCATCTAATTGAGGGATCGTTCCTATCGCTTGAACTTGTTTATGAACATCGTAACTATATTCCATCCATGCTTTTCTTCCTGCCTCTTTCCGTGTTGATCATGTATGCCATGGATTATTACTCGTTGAAGAGGATCCTATTTTACACCATCGTCATTGCGGTCACGTCTATGCTGGCCATTCAGGGAATTACGGTCTATCTTCAAAATATTGTTTTCCGGGACGAGATTTCTCTCTGGAGCGATCATGTTTTGAAAATGCCATCGTCAAGGCGTGCGCATCACAATCTTGGTGTGGCTTTCCTGGAGAAGGGTTCTTTACCGGAAGCATATAGAGAATTAACAAAATCGATGGACTTTGAACTCATTGAAAATATCAAAAACGGCTTTCGCATCTATATTGCATTGGCCCAATATCATTTTTATAAAGCAGAGTATGAAGAAGCTCTGTCTTACGTGGATAAAGCATTGGAATATGATCCGTATTCGGCTGCGTTGTACAACCTCAAAGGGCAGATTTTAGTATGGCAAAATAAGGATATCGCAAAGGCTCTGGCTATGGTTAAAAAAGCCATAATGATCCAGCCAAGGCCAGAATTTGCCATCACCTACGGCAAGATTGAGTTGATCATGCAAAACCCGGATTCGGCCATGTCCGCAGCCCGAATGGCCTTGATCATGCGACATAATTTACCGCAAGCTTACAGAATACTATCTGATTCTTTTAAATTAAAAGGAAATGAAAACATGTCCGATCATTTTAATAGATTGGCTATCCGTGAGTTGAACTTAATGAACATTTCCAAGATTCCGGATCAATTTGTTCAATGAATGAACGTCAGGTTATCTTTTGAAGTTATTATGGATTTAGCATTTTGAAACTACAAAAAGAAAAAGAATGGTCTATCGTGTGGAATGTTGGATTCGGCAAGAGACATTTTTTATCTTATCTGTTTTTTTTTCTCCTCTTGATTATTATCTATAGCAACAGTTTTCATTCCTCATGGCATTTCGATGACTATGTTAACATAACAAAAAATTCAAACATTCATATTGATCAACTGAACTGGGGCAGTTTAAAAAATACCATTTTTGGTATTGTAGATAATAGCCGTATTTCTCGTCCCATTGCTTTTCTCAGTTTCGCATTGAATTACTATTTGCATGGTTTGAATGTCTATGGGTACCATGTTGTCAATTTTTTGATTCATTATTTGACAACACTCTTTCTGTTTCTTTTCATTTATCATACTTTAAATTTACCCCTCCTTAAAGAGCGATATGAAAAACATGCATATTCCATTGCTCTCTTGAGTACAGTATTCTGGTCAGTAAATCCCGTTCATGTATCGGCCGTGACATACATAGTCCAACGTATGGCCAGCATGGCAGCCCTTTTTTACATCATGTCCATGTATTTTTTCCTGAAGTTCCGTACGTCTGGAAATCGTTCGAGGTCGCTTCTCTTTATCGTATCTTCCATTGTATGTGCTTTGCTGGCGGTAGGATCAAAAGAAAATGCGGTCATGCTGCCGTTCATCATTTTCATTTATGATTTATTTTTTATTCAAGGATTGTCAAATGAAACGCTGAAGAGAAATTTAAAGATTGCGGTTGGTCCAATTCTCATCATCCTTTTGGCAGGTTTATTGTTTTATGATTTCTCGTCCGTTGTCAAGGATTACGAGTTTCGACCTTTCACGATGAAAGAAAGGCTCTTGACCGAGCCTAGGGTCGTCCTATTTTACATTACACTCTTGTTTTATCCGATTACGTCCCGTTTAACCCTGATACATGACTTTCAAATATCCAAGAGTTTAATCGACCCGTGGACGACGCTGGCAGCGATTCTAATCATTTTCTTAATTATTGCTGTCTCTCTATTTAAGGCACGAAAGTGGCCGTTAATCGCTTATTGCATTTTGTTTTTCTTTTTGAATCATGTGATTGAAGGATCCCTCCTGTCCCTGGAACTTGTTTACGAGCATCGAAATTATCTGCCTTCCATGCTCCTGTTTGTTCCATTGGCCGTGGCGATCACTAAAGGGTTGGATTATTTTGTCAAGCAGAAAATGTTGTTTTTCTTAATAGTCGGGGCAACCACCTTTCTGATTGTATTGCTATCCGTTACGTCTTACATTCAGAATGACATCATGAAAGACGAGATCTCCCTGTGGAGCGACAATGTGCAGAAATCCCCTCGTTTGCATCATCCCCGCCAGTGTTTGGCGGTTGCCTTGTTTTTATCCGGTCGGTTGCCGGAAGCGTTTATTGAATTAACAAAAGCAGTTGATTCCTATGAATCGGGCCTCGTCACGAAAAAAAGTTTAACATACGGTTGTCTTGGAGAGTATTATTTGGTTACCGGGGATGATGACAGGGCCCTCGATTATTTATTGAAATCGATAAATCTGTATCCGCCTCATTCGTATATTCCGCTAAGTTTTGACAGAGCCGCCATCATATACATGAGGAAAGGGTTGCTGGATCAGGCAGAAGCGATGGCCCGTAAAGCAATCTCTCTGCAACCCCGGGAAGGGAATTTCTATTTAACGTACAGCGCGATACTGGTCAAGCAAAACAGGCCTGACGCGGCAATTAAGGAAGCGCAAAAAGCTTTGAGATTGAATCTGGATTCACCATGGCCATATCGCTTCATCGCGATGGCATACAAACAGAAAAACAATGGGTATGCCGAAAAGCATTTTCGAACGATCGGCAGGATGACGGGGGATCCGACCGATGCGGACTCAAATACAGCGTTGGCTTCATGGCCTTATTTCGAGGAGTTGAAGCCAACCCATGCAAATTAGCCATTCACCGAGGCCGGGAAGGGTATGTTATAAAAGACGGTCATCGCAAGCCAACCATTCAATTTCTTCAGCGTCTACGGAAAAATGGTCCACAACCAAATATTCAACCAGATCGATTCGTTGCTTTTTTTCCCATGACAGTGAAGAGCACAGCCAAGCATATCTCTGCAACCGTAATGATAATGCGTGTAACGATTGTTGAAAAAACGACAGCTGTTTTTGGAATGAGAGAAGGGAGAATAAGAAACACGATTCCTTCTCTGACACCGATACCGGCGGGTGCGAAGATTGCCGCCACGCCGACAAGAGCTGCCGCGTAATAAACACTCGTAATGGTCATGAAATATTGCCAGCTTATGGGGTAGAAGCACTTGAACGCAAAAAAGAGACCTAGGCCGTAGGGGAGGGCAACAAGCATATTGGCGCCGACAAGCCCCAGGAGCAGGCCGAATGTAGGCGCATCTCTCAGCGGTTCCCGTTTGATCAAGCGAAAAGCCCAATTAGTGAACATTTTGAAAACGGGGGGATACAGCGCGATGAGAAAGATCGTGGTGGAGATAGCTGCTGTCCAGCGTATGACCTGTGGTATCTCGTGAGGGAGAAAAATGATAGCCAGAAGGACAAGAATGCATGCGGCAGCCATCGAAGCCATAAATTCTATTCCTGTCGCCACTGCGATCTTCCGTTTCGATGCGCCAGCATAGACATCGAAGCGGACGAGAAAGAGACCTGCCTTACCGGGGACATATTTCCCCAACTGGGAAAGGCTCCATGCCTTTGCGGAGGACAGCAACGATGCACGGAGATCGAAAGCTTCCGCCAACCTGATCCAGATGACAAGCTGCATTAAATAGGCGAGGACTGTAAAGATAAAACTCAGTACCAGATATCCCCAATGTATGGGGTAATGGTATCGGGATACGTCCTTGACGGTATCAAAGATATAGTACAGTACACTGATCAGCACCACCGTGAATAGCAGACGGCTGTACCAGGTCTTCCGTCGGGATGATACCTCGATGTTGGAAGACTTCATCATTAATAAACGTGAAGGCTTTTCATGTCATCCGTTACATTGATTCTGAGCATCAATGTATGGCCGAGTGCGGGGATAATCCTGGCAACCTGATCCAGTCCGGGAGCCCACCAGACCTCTCCCCACACCGTGCCGAATGTTTTAAGTTCGGATACTGAATAGAGGCGAACATGCCCCTCGTTGCTCCACCAGTCGCCATAACCAAGGAGTCTCTTTAACGGATCATAGGGAGAATGACGGTTGGGTGTGAGGATATAGATGATCCCGCCGGGCCTTGTTACACGGATCACCTCGGGGATGTAATTGGTTTCCACGTGCTCCAGAACGGCGCACGACCAGGCGCAATCAAAAGCATTGTCATGAAACGGCAGACTAGCGGCGCTGGCCAGCACCCTACCTCCGGGGAGCCGGTTCAGGTTCTCGAAGTCCACATCGAGGCTGACGACGTTCGGACCGAGGTAGGTCGTGTATCCACCTTCACCGGCACCGATGTCGAGGATGCGACCAAAGAGTTCTTTGGCACAACGGATTCGGTACTTTGTCAATTTGGCATGCATTTTATCTCTTTATCGCCAGGTGATAGGTCCAGAGTGTCGGGAGCTTTCTGTCTTTTAAGAGACGATCGAGAGTTGAGATGCAGCGGAGGCACAACCTTGCACCTTTTGCGGGAAGCATTTTCCCCAGCAGGTAGATCGGAAGAAAAGCCAATGTCGTCGCAGGAATCCGCTCTTCTTTTACGATCGTTGCCCCCCCACGTTCGATCAGTCGATCGATTTCTCCTGTCTGAAAACAATAACCACCCGTGTTTACATCAGTCGCGCTACTGGGCATGTGAAGGATTTTTAACAGACCAAAAGCGGTTTGATATGGCGTTCCCGATGCACTTGGCTCAATGATGATGAGTTTACCTCCCGAATTCAAATGATCCAGAAGATTGGAGATGGCCTTTGCCGTCAGTTCTCTTTCGATATACATTAGGACGGCCATGGCCACAATGCAATCGAACTTTCCGACCCCTTCCGGCATGAACTCCAGCCTACCGACGAAGGCCTTTCGTCCCGTGATCTTCTGGTAAAGCTTCACATAATGGTGGCTTACGTCCATCCCCGATATGTCCGCTTCGGGAAAAGCCTTGATCAACGGCAAAGACAGTCTTCCGTAGCCACACCCCGAATCGAGAATCCGGATATTTTTTTTTGTCTCTGCCAGACAGCCGAAAATGAAGTCGAGATGGCTACGGTGAAAGTGTTCATTGACGACATCGGGCATGCCCTTGAATAGAACGCTTTTAAGAGAAGCGCCGTATTTCCGGCTCCTTTTTTCCCAATCCGCGGAGTTCCTCTCCGGTGTTGAGATTCGTGATTTGGCCATGGATCAGGGGTTGGTGAAATACTCCTGCATCACCGTGCAGATGAGATTGATCTGTTCATGTGACAGTGATGGAAACATGGGCAGGGTCACTTCACGTCTTGCGATTTCCCCTGTGATGGGAAGCCTGACATGACGGTAATATTTTCGGTAATAGAGAAATTTGTGAACCGGCGGGTAGTGAATGCTGGTCTGGATGCCCCTGTCCCGCAGGAACTTCATGAAGGCCTTCCGGGAAACGCTTTTGTCCAGCATCACGGGGAAAATGTGGTAATTTGGGACATGGAAGTATTCCGGAAAAGGGATCCGGACCTGATCCATAAGGGAGAGTAGACCCCGGTAATGAGCGGCTGCGGCAAGTCTTTTTTGGTTCCCTGTGTCGAGTTTTTTGAGTTGTTCGCGGCCCAGAGCCGCGCGAATTTCGTCTATCCGGTAATTGTATCCCCGACAGACGACATCGTAAGTGAAAGAATGGCCAAAGTGCCTATCCAATGTGGCACTGGTCATTCCGTGAGACCGGAGCAACCGGATATCCTTGGCTATTGCATCGTCATCGGTACAGATCATCCCCCCTTCTCCCGTGGATATGTTTTTGTTCGTGAAGAACGAAAAGCAGGAAACGTCCCCAAGGTTCCCGATTTTCTTGCCCCGGTAGCAGGCGCCGGGGCCATGTGCGGCATCCTCGATGACCCTGATTCCGCGGGCATGAGCAATTTCGTTGATTGTATCCATATCACAGGCAAAGCCGCCGTAATGCATGACCAGAATAGCTTTTGTCCGGGATGTGATCTTGTTGACGATGTCCGCAGGAGAGAGTGTCCAGTCGGTCATTGAGGAGACATCGGCAAAGACAGGTTTTCCGCCGGCATAAAGAATGGAATTGACCGTTGCTACAAAAGTGAGGGACGGACAGATGACTTCATCGCCCGTCTTCACGCCGCAAGCAATATTGGCCAGGTGGAGTGCGTTTGTGCAGTTGCTGATGGCAATCGCGTTTCGAACGCCAATGTATTCTGCAAATTCCTGTTCAAACAGATCCGTCTCCGGTCCCATGGTCAGCCATTTGCTGTTGAGGACGCGAATAACAGCGGCTTTTTCTTCCTCGCCGAAATCAAGGTCGAAAAGAGGGATTGTTGGCGATGTGCCGGTCATAAAAGGTGATCTTTCATTTTCTCGAAATCGTCAATGGCTGTCTCGTAATCGTCGGGTCGGCCGATGTCCATCCAATAACCTTTATAATGATAACAGTGGACAGGACGATTCAATTCCAGCAGCCTGACTACGAGGTCGGGGAAGTCCAGCCGCCCTTCTGCAGTCAGGAAACCCGCAATTGCCCTGGAAAAGGCGTATATGCCCATGCTGACATTGAAAGACAAAACCGGTTTTTCGGAAAATGACTGCAAAATGTTATCATCGTTGTATTTCAGGGTCCCATAATCGACATGCTGGATACGCTCATGGGTGGCGATGGTCAGAAGGCTATCTCGTGAACGGTGAAATTCCATGAACGTGGTATAATTTAAATCCGTGAGTATATCGCCGTTCATCATCAGGAAATTTTCGTCCAGGCCTGAAATGTGGCGAAGAGCTCCCGCCGTCCCCAAGGGCTCTTTCTCAATGAAGTAATCGATGCGGAGTCCCCATGGTTTGCCGTTACCGAAAAAAGCTTTGAAAAGCTGATGTTGGTGCCCGATCGCCATGATGATCCGGTTGAATCCGCATTTCTTTAACTGCCGGACCACAATCTCGAGAATCGGGAAATCACCGATAGGCATCAATGGTTTCGGTAAGACCGTCGTATAAGGTCGCAGACGTTTACCGCGCCCACCCGCCAGAATCACCGCCTGCATGTCAACTCCTACTTTTGATATAAATCTGTTTTATACTGGTCGAGGTGTTCCCCGATCCATCCCATGGTGGCGCGAAGGCCCTGATCGAGACTGAAGGCAGGCCGCCAATCCGTGTACTGCATTATTTTTCGGTTATCGCAGCAGAGCCTTTCCACTTCGCTTCGGTCGGGCCGTATTCGGTCAGCTTCTATCGTGATTTCAACTTCCCTGCTGCATATTTCAGCAATTTTTCGGGCAAGATCTCCGATGGATATCTCCGAATTGCTTCCGATATTTGTTACCTGGCCGGTCAGTTGATCCGCATCTGAGATTTTAATAAAGCCCTCAATCGTATCATGCACAAAAGTCAGGTCGCGGGTCGGTGTAATGTTTCCGAGCCTCAAGGTTTTATTGCCGGATAGGATCTGCATGGCAATGGTCGGGATAATGGCGCGGGCGGACTGTCTTGGTCCGTAGGTATTGAAAGGCCGGACAATGGTTACAGGCATTCCGAAAGAACGATGGTAGCTGATGGCAAGCTGATCGGCTGCAATTTTGGTTGCTGCATAGGGTGATTGTCCGACAAGAGGGTGCTCTTCCGTAATCGGTACAAATTGCGCCGTGCCGTATGTTTCACTGGTGGATGTGACGACGACTTTCTCACATTCCAGCATGCGGGCACTTTCCAAAATGTTGTAGGTGCCTTCAATATTCGTCTTGATATAGGATAAAGGCGAGTCATACGAGTAAGGAATGCCGATCAGGGCAGCCAGGTGGAAAATCTTGGAGCAACCTCTTGCTGCGAGAAAGACAGAGTCGAAATCACGGATATCACCCGCTACGATCTCTAATTGGTTCCGGCAAGGCGACTGTTCGAGCCAACCCCAGTCTCCTCGGGAGTGGTAATGAATAAAGGCCCGGACAACATGGCCGCATTGCAGAAGCCTTTCTGCAAGATGACTGCCGATAAAACCGCCTGCTCCTGTTACCAATACTTTGCTCATCCGAGTCGTGCTTTCTGGCAGTCCAGAATCGATTGATAAATCGTTCGTGCTGCCCCTTCTGATCCAAACATGGTTTCCAATTCCCAATAGTTCTTTTCTTCCGCAAATGCGTGGTTGCCCGGAAGTCGGATCATCCTTTCCAAAGCATCGGCTAAGGCCACGGTATCATCCGGTGGAACGACGTAGCCAAGGCCATATTTCTTTACCAGATATGACAAGTCTCCGACATCCGTTACGATCAGCGGTTTTTTTGCAGAAACCGCTTCACCAAATGACAAGGGGATGCTTTCACTGCGCGAGGGTATGACCACGCAATTTGCAAGACGAAGGAGCTCTGTTACATCACCGTCTTCAAGCCTGCCGGTCAAAAAAACCCGATCACCCAATCCTGCTTTGTCAATCTTCTGCTGCAGTTGCCCGGATTCAGGACCTTCACCGACGATGTAGCATCGGAAGAGAAGGGATTTATTTGACAGAATTTCAGATGCGTCGACCAAGACATCCTGCCCTTTTACATGATGTAAACGACCCACGGTACATGTTGTAAATATTCCGTTATCAGCAGGCAATCTGAATCTCGATCTTGTCGATCCAAGAGTCCTACCTGTTGCTGCAAACTTGCACGCATTACCCCCGCCTAGCGAGGATGTTTTTTTGCATAGATCAAAGCCATCGGCAAAAAGGACAGCACTGTTCTTTGCAATTACGCGTGCAACGGAGCGGATGAGGATGCTTTGCTCTGCCTTTACAACATCTGATCCCAATGTTCGAACAGCATAGGGGATATTCAACCGTTTGGCCACAATGTACGCTATAAATCCGGATGGAATGAGCCATTCCGCGAACAAAAAGTCCGGTTTCCACTCCCGGCAGATCCTCACTGCTTCGTGGATTCCATTAGCTATGAACTGGAACGCCAAGGGAATACCTGACATGCCGGTTTCAAGCACGCTAATCAGCGGAAGGGTCCCACCTTCCCAAGGAAAATAAGTTACCCTGCAACCTGACCATACATCTTCAGTTTCCGCTTTCTGACTTTCGCAATTTTGCGTCAGGACGTGAATATTACAGCCGAGCTCGTTCAATTCACGTATCAATTCGGGTATCCAAAGCCCTGCTATTCTGCCTGACCTCGGGTAACTACTAGTTATTATAAGAATTTTCAAATGACAATATTCGGCCCGATTGGCTCCGTAAAGATGTTCAAAGAATGTTACTTATACAACCTCTCATTGTCCTGTATATCCATCCACATCGCAAACAGCAGGGATTGAAAAGCGGTGATGAACAGAAAGGCGACGGCCAGCATGGTCAGCGTGGGAACGTTATGGTCTGTAAAAATCATGATTTTAAGAATTTTCAGCACATAAGGGATCGAGAAAAAGCCCAGTATCAGGGAAAAATGATAGAGCAAGAAGAGAGGGTGAAAATCCCGAATCAGATATTTAATCCACAATCGCACGAAAAAAAGCTTCAGCAACAACCAGGAAATGCGCGGGACGACTTTGAATACCTTCATTTTGGATTGCTCGCCGATGTTGTACACGGGTTTGATTCCGACTTCCTTGATCGTGCAAAATGCGATGTTCAGCTTTACCAGCAAATCGTTGGGCATACCGTACTTTTTATAAATCTTGTGTATTTTGATGGACTGGAGGGCTTGTAGCGATATGGCCGTATATCCTGATTGGGTGTCGGAAACATGCCAGTATCCGGATGCGATTTTGGTTAGAATGGACAATATGGAATTGCCGACGTAGCGGGTTCTGGGGATGACAAGCCAAGCACTTCGGTGAATCAGGCGGTTGCCTTTCACGTAATCGATGCCGTCCCGTACAATGGGCATGCAGATGGATTCCAGCTCAGCGGGGTCCATCTGGCCGTCCCCGGCCATAACGGCCGTGCAATCCATTTGATGATCCAGGCACCATTTGTAGCCGCTGGCGATGGCCGCACCGACGCCTTCATTTTTTTTATGCTTAATGAATATGATGCGGTCTCGTTCCGGTTGTTCGTTCATGATTATCGCCGGGGTAAAATATTCAGATTCCTTCCGGACCATGTCATCAAGCACCATTTCTGCCCGGTTGTACTTCGTTTGCGTCACCTTTTTTTTGATTATGGAGATGCCTGCATTCTTAGTATTTTCCCTTGAAATGAAATTCGATACCAGCAATGCCGTGTTGTCCGTCGAGCAGTCGTCCACTACGACGATTCGATCCACAAATGCGGGAATGCCTTCCAACACCTGTACGATCTGATTCTCTTCGTTATAAGCGGGGATGACGACAGCGACGGTTTTATCATTCAGCATGGGAGGTCAACCCGGAAGCTTCCTTGCGATAGGTGGTACCGCATACCTTGCAGTGCCTCTTTTTGTCGAGTCTGTTTCCGCACGCGCATATCCAGCCCGCCTGTTTCGCCGGATTTCCCACCATCAGGGCGTGATCGGGTACATCACGGGTCACGACCGATCCGGCCCCGATGAAAGCGTACCTGCCGATTTCATGGCCGCAGATGATAGTGCAATTGGCACCCAGGGTGGCACCCTTTTTAACGAGGGTCGGTCTCGCTTCGTCCATTCTTCTGATATGCGCCCGGGGATTGATGACATTTGTGAAAACCATGCTGGGTCCGCAGAAGACGTCGTCTTCCAGGGTAACACCTTTGTAAATGGATACATTGTTTTGTATCTTGCATCCGTTCCCAATGGTCACATCCGGTCCGATCACCACGTTCTGCCCGATGTTGCAGGTTTCTCCGATCACGCAGCCGTGCAGGACGTGCGAGAAATGCCAGATCTTTGACCCCTTGCCGATGACGCTGTTGTCATCGACGATTGCTGTTTCATGGCGATCGTATAATGATTGTTGGCCCGGCTCATAGGCTTCTGTTCGCCATTTCTTCAAATGAATGATCTGGCTGTTCATCTCCAGGGATTGCTGGGCCGCATTCAGCACCTTCAATATGCGCAGGCCCTCCCTTCCGTCCGTTACCGGATTTTGTCCGGTTTCAATGGAGTGAAGGAACTGCCGGCACTCCACCGAAAGAGGCTCCTCCTGCAATGTTTCAATCCGTTCCGGATCTACTTTTGTCGGTACGGGCAGATTATTCTCCCACTTGATAACATGGGGATAAAGGAGCAGCTTGTCCGGCCACGGTTTTGTGTCGTCAAACACCGCCATTTTCCGGTCGCCCACAACAACAAGCTTCTGCTCTTTAAAGGGATGAAGCCAGGAGACAAAAACATGGGCCTTCAGACCGGAGGCGAAATCAAGGTGCGTCGTGGTCACATCGGCCACCCTCTTGTGAAGGTAGTTCCCACCGGTTGCCAAGACCGTTTCCGGCTCCTCCCCGGCCAGAGAAAGGATCATCGAAATGTCGTGTGGAGCGAAAGACCAGAGGATGTTTTCCTCACGCCTGATTTTACCCAGGTTGAGCCGGTGGGAGTAAATGTAGTTCTTGCGGCCCAATTCTCCCGAAGAAGCGAGTTGCTTCAATTTAATAAAGGACGGGTGATACTGGATCAAGTGGCCCACCATGATAATCAGATGATAGTCCGCCGCCAGTTGAATCAGTTCTTCCCCCTCTTTTTCGTGGAGAACAAGAGGCTTCTCAACGAACACATGCTTTCCGGCCAGCAGGGCTTTCCGCGCGATGTCATAATGGGTTTCTGCCGGTGTTGCAATGGCGACGCCTTGAATATCCCGTCGGTCCAATACATCTTTCAAGGTCAGGCAGGTCTCCACGTGCGGATATCGAGCCTTGAGTTCTCCAAGAACATCCGCACTCCGGTCGCAGATCACACTTAAGGCGTTGAGTGAGGCGTAATTCCTGACCAGATTCCTGCCCCAGTAACCCGTACCAATGACGGCTATGTTCGGCACTGCTATCATTCAGAATCAACCGACATGTTTCGTATCATTAATCCTGCGAATTTGCGATCTGAACCGCTGAAGACTCGGTTCGTAATTAGCACGTTTTATACGTGAATCATTTTGATATTGCAAACTATTATGTGTGGTACTTTATATTTAATTCTTTACTTTTCAGAGTGCTGCTTGTCCCAAAATAACCTAATACAAATGGAGATAATCGTGCGTCGGTTATAGCCTCATAGAGGCGCTATTTTATTATCGGAGGACAGCCGCAAGAAATTCTTTGCCGCGTTGCTTACGGCGGCGCCATGATCGCTTTACCGCCCGAAAGCATGGAAAAGCCTGCCGAGGATTCCTGGAGAGAATTGTGTTGACAGAGAGTTATATTTAACTTATACGATA
>CAZTNW010000011.1:0-16607 GCA_964614945.1 uncultured bacterium | reverse complement strand
CCTGCTCCCCAATCTTCTTGTACAGCTTATCTATCAACTCCTTCATCTCTTCTACCTCCGGCCCCTGCTTCCTCGAAAACACACCCGCTACGTTCTCTAAAAGCTGCTTCTTCCACTTCATTGTCTGGTTAGAATGTACCTCAAACTGAGCTCTTATCGCAGGAGTAGTCTTCTCCCATTTGACCGCCTTCAGAGCCACCCTGGCTTTGAACTGGTCATTGTAAGTCTTCCCTTTTTTCATCTGTGTTTCCTCCTATCATATTCTAAGGAAACACACCTTATTTTGCGACCACTTTTGGTCTGAAAATCCTAGACCATTAAAGTGAATCTCCGAGCAAGGCCTCAAGTCCTATCCAATGGCCTAAGGGAACCGCTCTGAGTTGTTGAAATAAAAACAAGTACCCATACTCTGCCTACCTTTGCTAACCCTGATATATTATTATGAAATAGGGTAAAGCTTGTGACCAGAAAAGGAGCAACTTCTCCTCTTATGGGTTAGATAACCTAACGTCGCAGCCATCTAATAGAGTTTCTCCATTCGCTTCACATTTAGTTCGTAGCCCCAAGCTCTCAGCCAGCCAGTCATCCCGCTTACCTTAAAACAGGTCCGTTGTTGGCTATCGAAAGCAAAACCCGTATGGCTTAAAAAATGAACTAAGAACGATTAAACCGATTAATGATATAAAATAATCGGGAATACGTTTGAAAAAACGTTTGTACATCCCGCTAACATTAGCTTTTATTGTAAATTTTTTCAAGAAAATCGACAAATTTATTTGCTAAATTCTCTCTCGAAAAACTCTTTTCTGCCAGTATTCGCGCATTGAACCCATATGTCTGCCGCAAATGCGGATCGTCGGCAAGTTTTTCCATAGCATCAGCAAAAGCAACAGGATTATCAGGAGGTACTACCTCCCCACATTTGTTTTCGTGTATCATGTCGGCCAACCAGCCGGGATAATTATTTATAACGGGTAACCCTGATGCTATATAATCAAAAAATTTATTTGGAGATGTCCCATAATAAAACGCAGGAACATTTTTTAATACCATCAGCCCTATATCAGCTGAAGCTACAATATTTTTCAGTTTCGATTTAGGCATGGGATCAAAGAATAGGCAATTATCAAGTCCCATTTTTTTTGACTGTTCTTTCAGGTGGGGCTTTTCTTTTCCATCTCCAATAAAAATTATTTTTATATCTTTTCTTTTACGCTTTTTTAATTCTCCAGCCATATCTAATACAGCATTCAATCCGTTTGCCCTGCCATGTGTACCGGTGAAAACAGCAACTGTATCAGTAGGTAATACTCCCTTCAGCTGTAATTCTGCTCTATGGCTCGGATGGAAAATATCCAAATCACAACCATTTGGGATCATTTCGATAATTTGATTTTTCTGTGATCTTTTTCGGATACCTTCACAAATACCGGGTGAAAGCCCGATACATCCGTCTGCTTGCCTGTAATTCTGTTTTTCCAGGAAACCCATAGCCCCCAACAAAAATGGATTTTTCATCCCTAACGCCTTTGGCAGTTCAGGCCAAAGATCACGGACCTCAAAAACAAATTTTAGCTTTTTTCTGCTAAACCATTTCATCCATACCCCCGGGATTCCTGCAGTAAGGGGGGTCGAAGTTGCAAAAAGCAGATCATAATTCTCTTTCAGTGCAATATCTATCCCCTTACACGCATATTTCACAAAAATCAGACTTCTCTTGGTAATCCTGTCAATATTCGAATAAGGCAAATTAATCTGGATTACGTCTATTCCGTCTACATCACCCCGTGATATTCCTTTTGTCTGCATAGGCAACAGACTCAGTTTTGCAGTTTCTCCGCATACAACTGTAACTTGGTGACCACGTTCTATTAGTTTCTTTGAAAACTCATACGAACGTGTACCCCCGCCAATATAGGGGGTAGTGAAATGTTGATGAAAGTATAATACATTCATATCAAGCTTATCTTGGTTTCAATGACATTGCTTCGCGTTCGATATTCAACTTGCTTGATTTCTTCTTTTTGCCCGTAGCAGACCGATCTGCATCCTTGCTGAACAAAGTACTGATTCCCTTTCGAATAAAGACAAATATTTTCTTCAGGTACATGCCAGAGTTGTCTCATAGTCATTCTAGAAGGTTTTTCAATAATTTCATCTCTTATACACCAAATGTTTTGATTTTTTATTTTCTTTATGGTTCGTTTATGAACTATGTTGTTGTTTAAATAAGTAAAGCATTTCACCTTTCCTATGAATATATATTCCTCTTCGTTTTCAATGAGTTCGGCAAATAAAGCTTGTGTCCAATTAAACCAGGTAAAATGAGGGCCTTTCATCATTTGGCTGCAGTCTTCCAGCATCACCGTATTATGAGATTCAGTACCAGAAAAATACTTTACGAGTTTCTCTTCCGTATTATACTTATAAGAACCCCCATCACACAAAATGTTTCTTCCTTTGTGCCAAATATCTATGTGCAAATTATCGGCGTGAGAAGGTCTGTCTTTATATTTTCCACATTTTATAAAAGTGAACGTATTTTCTTCTCGGATTATATAATATCCACCAGCTGGAAATTCCAAAGCACCTCTTTGCTTTTTCAAAACAGAGTAATAATGTTTTCTAATATAATTTTCGGCACCCATCCACAAAGCTTCTTCTTTGATATTTCTATTCTCATAAAGGTATTTCCCAGTCAACATTCTATGGAGTGAGTTCAACTGAGGACGAAAGTCGCCATAATCCGTGTCCGATAAGGGGAAGAACCATGCGCTGTCATTGGCTCCGTAATTAGGTAAAAAACCATTTTCTTCTTGTAGACATTGATACAAAAAATTCAGACTTTTATATGCTTTGTCATATGTTTTACGCGAAAAAAACTTTTGATGTTTTTCTGTCATGGATATACCTAAAGTCAATAGTTGAATAACCACACGGTGATAGTTCATGGAAAACTGCAGGTAAGTTCCGTCCTCATAAATCTGACAATCAACTTCCTCTTCAAACCATTTGCGCCCTTTTCTTGCCCATTTCAGTGTCTCTGGAATAAAAGGGAAAAGCAAATTGCTTAATGCTAAAAAAAGTGTTTCGGTGAGGGCATGATTGTTACGCACAGCAATGCGGGAAAAATCGATGTGATGATATACGTGATGAAGTGACCAATAAATCACATGTTGTATTTTATACCAGCGCCGTTCGGTAAGAGCGGGGGAATGTTTATAAAAAGATAGAGCATAGCACCAGTTAAAAATGCGTAACGATATTTCCTGACTGCATCGCCAATTTGGTCCTTGATTCACCGGATTTGCATCTATCCAGCTTTCTATTTCTGAAAAGACAAACTCGGAGTGATCATCATCATTATGATAATCGTTTCGTATGATTGTCAGCAGATAAGTAAAACGCGATTTTTCCCACACATATTTTATATCACCTGCTTCATAAGAGAAATCAGGAATTTCAGACCAATGCTTATTTATATCGTATCGAAATCCAGAATCTGGATTGGTAACCCAATCATACCCCATACCTAACTTTTTCCAATCCCAGCTGAAAAAGCAAATTTCGCCATTTAAAATTCGTTCTGTTTGCAATCTAAGCCTGTTGTTGGGTTGTTTTGGGATAGAGAGCTTTTCTCTCTCCGGAATTACAAATGAGGTCGGATATTTTTGCCATTCTGAAAGAGAAATAAAAGCTTTTACTAGTGGGTTTAGAGGATGTCGTGTTTTTAAAAATCCTGTCCGCTTTTCCAATTCATGTCGAAAACGGTATAGAGCATATCGAACTCCCATATTACGTAGAATGCCGAAAACTTGTTTAATCATCGCTAAATATTAATCCACTTGTTTTCCTTCAGGCTTTTTATGACAGCAATGGTGGCCTCGGTTGTATTTACGATGCTTTCAAAAGGAATTAACGCGTCACCTCCCGATTGCACGGCCTTTATCAGCCGACAGAACAGGTTTTTGTGGCCTTTATCAATGGTCGTTTTCATTTTCTTAAAGCCTTTTACGCCAAAAGCTTTAGTTTTACGGAAATTATCCACAATGAATGTACGTCCCTGCGAAAATATCTCTATTCTTTCCTTACAATAGGCTTTAGATCCATTGGAAAAATAATTTACAACGCCCGTGGAGCCATTTTCATATTTCAATAAAATATTTGCATTGTCTGTGTTCTCCTCAGGATTTGTACCCATTGCATTCATGCATAGGGCTTCCACCCTGCTACCTATCAGATAACTGATAAGATCTATGTGGTGGCATGCTTCACCAATGATACGCCCACCGCCAACCTTCATATCATGAACCCATGCATTGGAAGGAATATATCCAGCATTTATCGTAACAATTACGTTCATCTGTGCATTACCAACGATGCTTTTTATTTTCTCGATATGGGGTGAAAATCTTCGGTTGAAACCTACTGTTAATGTTTTGCCGGACTTCTGGTATGATATTATTATTCTTTCTAATTCTTTCTCATTCAATGCCAACGGCTTTTCTACAAATACATTTTTCCCAGCGTTCAGGGATTCAATAACCATTTCAGCATGAAGATTATGGCGCGTGGTAATAAATACCAAATCTACATCCTCGTCCTTGATTATCTCTTTATAATCAGTTGTGGAAATCATAATTCCATATTTTTTTGCCAGTAACGTGCTGCTTAATCCTCCCTGACTAGCAATATATTTAAGACGTGCGCCACTTTTCTTTAAAGCCGGTAACAAGGTCATTTTTGTAAAATTGCCAGCTCCGATAATGCCAACCACCCCTTTTGAGCCTTTAAAATTGTTTGATGCAAGCTTTACGGAGTGAGTAGGCTGGCGCAATTCTTTTTCGTTATATTTCAGAATATAAGCAATCGACTTATGAGATCCAATATCTTCATAAATCCGCTTGTATTCATTCAGGGGGACAGTTTCCGTAATCATCTCCTTTACCTGCAACATCTCTTTAGAAAGAGCATAAAGCACAGCATTAAAATTGCGTTGTACTGTCCATCTTACATACGGCAAAGGGTAATCATTTCCTTTGTTTTCATAATTATCGTCGTATCTGCCGGGTCCATATGAACAAGAAACCTGAAACGTGAGTTCCTTTTCATAAAAGTCTGCCCTATTGATATTCAGCCCGACAACTCCCACCAAAACTATTTTCCCTCGTTTGCGGCTCATTCGTGCTGCTTGAGATATAATGGTGTTAGTATGAGCCGAAGCGGTAATGATTACACCATCTGCGCCAACGTTGCTGTTGTGTTCCTCTACAAACTTCACTACGTCACCTTTACCGGAATTAAAGGCAATAATCCCCCATTTTTCGGCCAAAGCAAGTTTTTCTTCGTTTAAATCGCAACCGATCACTTTGCAACCGTTCGCTTTCAGAAATTGTGCCGTGAGAAGTCCGATTAATCCCAATCCGATTACCACAATCATTTCTCCAAAGGCAGGATTTAGTAGCCGAACACCTTGTAGACCGATAGAACCTACAACCGTAAATGCAGCTTCTTCATCACTTACATTGTCAGGCACATGAGCAACTAGATTTTTCGGCACACAAACATATTCCGCATGGGCACCGTTGGAAACAACCCGGTCGCCAACCTCATACCCACTCACGCCTTCGCCAACGGCAATTACCTTGCCCACATTACAATAACCAAGCGGCACTGGTTCATCAAGTTTATTAAAAACGGACCGGATGGTCGGCATCAGTCCATCGGTCTTCAATTTATCCAATACTTGTTTAACTTTGTCCGGCTGTTGCTTGGCTTTTTGCAGATAGTTTGATTTCCCGAATTCCACTAGCATACGTTCCGTGCCCGACGAAACCAGACTCCGCGTAGTTTGTATCAATAGATATCCACGTCTCACCTGTGGCACCGGAACTTCTTCTAATATGGTTTCTCCTGTTTTAAAGGACTGGATGAGTTGTTTCATAATTTATATAGTATCTCCTGTTCTATTAGATTGAAAAATGGTATCAAAAGATAACCAACCATAATGCCTTAAAGGAAGAGAACAAATCACTGCTGTCCAAAATAAAATGAAATCATAGGTTATTCTCCTTTTTTACAGGGCAATTCGACAAGATTGTCCCCATTTCCAAAACCAGGTTGTCATTCTTTGTATTCATCTGCTGTCCAATTAAACAAAACTCGAAGCTAATTGCTCAGCTCCCTGCGCTAGAGGTGGCGGCTCAGTTGGCCGGTCAATCCATTCCCATAAATCTCTGTAAGTGAAGAGATTTAGCCTCGAAAACGCCACCAGATTGCTTAAGGAGCAGTTTTACTGGGAGCAGAACTTAAGATACTTCAAAAGCAGGATGGCGATCAATGCTGTCCAAATCTGAATCTTGAGTGCATTGGTTGATGTCCCCACAAATGTTTTGATCCGCAGGTTCTGTTTCAGGATCTTAAAAAAGATTTCTATTTGCCATCTGTCCTTGTAAATTGCCGAGATGGTAGTCGCTCCAAACTCCAGATGATTGGTTAAAAGGATGATCAGTTCTTTTTTTTCTATCCCAAGCCTCGATCTTCCTCAACAGATAAGGACAGTCCCTCTCAGCATAAAAACCCGTGAATCGAATAATCTGGTCTTTCAGGATGTGGCGATTCTCCGGCACCCGAAGCCGCTTGACCACCCGGTAGCTGGCCTTATCTTTCAGCCGGGTCACAAAATACACCCCATCTTCAGTCCAATCGCCAAAGAGCTTATAATCTACGGCTCCCCGGTCAATAACCACTACCGCTCCACGGGGAAAAAGCAAGCTTCCTCATGACCCCTGCCCTCAGTGATGTGGGCATACTTAGGAAGATAACCTTGATAATCCAGGAGCAAATGCAGTTTCACCGCCCCTTTGGTCCTCCGAAACTTGGCCCAGTCAAAAAGACTGGCCCATAGTTCGATGACCGTCGCATCAAACCTCAGGAGCTTGTTCTTGAAGCGAAATTTGGTCTTCCCGATGAATTCTCCCCGGTATCTCGCCAACAGCCCATAAAACACCTTCTCAAACAGTTCCCAGGAGCGGTGCTCATTGGCATGGGCTAAGGTAGATCGCTTCGGACCGTGACTAATCCCTAAATGCCGCAGCTTGCCAAAACAACTGGCCAGACTGTTACAGATCTCCTGCAGAGAATGGGCTTGCCCCAGTTGACAAAAAAGCATCGCCACATAATGCCCCCAACTGGAGAACCCTTTGGCAGCGTATTCGGTATCAGTCTGCTTGACAAGACGCTCAAACTCCAGACGCGGGAAAAGTGATAGCAATTGGCCGAAAAGGCTGCCATACTTAATCATGTCTGTCCTCCGACCTCCTAAGGTAAATTTAGATAACATCTTATCTTACCGAGGTCGGAGTTTTTCTGAAACTTATTTTGGACAAGTGTGAGAACAGGCATATATAAAAATATCAAATTCTTAAACAAAAGGAGATCAGGTACTCCCCTTGGTTTGGATAGAAAAAGGGTTCATATAAGGTGCACTTATGACCTTCCTGTTTCGACTTATTATTAACAAATTGATAAATCTTTTTCATCTTGATGTGAAGCTCCAAAACAGACCTCAGATGGTGTCCGATAGCCTAAGCCCTGACGAAGCCGCTCTATGTTGTAGAAATAAAAGTAAATACTAAGGCTCTGCCTGGCTCCACTGACTGTAAGATATTTATACGAGCAGGGGTAAAGCTTATGGCCGGGAGAGGAAAAACATCTCCTCTTATGGGGATAAATGGCCTGAAGTCCCAGACATCTGAAAAGCTTCTTGACTCGCTTCACATTTACCTCCTGACCCCATGAACTCTCAATCAGGCGGTCATCCTCCTTATATTCAAGGCAGGGAAATTCGAGATTGACGATTCTTCAGTTATTGTGCCTCTATCGGATAAAACTGCAATTGCATCAAGTTCTAATCGTACATAGTCAGTAAAAGAGAATGGCTTCATTATTTCAACCAAATTGCTTAGCGTAATATTCTCTGATTCGATCTTCTTTCTTGTTCTGGGGGAGAGTTGAAACAATTATTCTTTTGCCGTAGTTCCCTGCGAGGCTGTTTAATACATGAACCAGATTCTTGAAACAAACAGGATCATTAATTAACACCAGTTATAAACCGTACCATATTATCAAATATGCCATTCTCCATATTTATTTTCCCCTTACAGCTATTTTCGCACGCGATTATATATGCCAAGATAAAATAAAATTTTGGAGCCTATATCGAAAATCACCTTTATATTCTTATAGTCCTTGTAGCTTTTTAAAGGTCCCCTCATATAACTCATTAGCTCATCTTCAGAAATTTCCAACTTGCCTGCAACCAATCTCATCAATTCATTCGCTTCTTCTTTAGAGATTGGACCATTTTTCAACCTCTTTAAGGCTTCTTCCCTCTTCATCTGCCCAGTTAAGATAAGACTTGAAAATTGCGCTCGCCTAATGTCATAACCAAATCTTTTTGGGAGCCAATACCCTTCTATGAATTTCGTTAATAACGACTCAAAATGCTTTTGTGGATATGGTTCAAAGCCGTATTGTCCTTTAAGGATTTCCTCTGCTTCTTTTTTATTATATGGAACATAGTTAAGCAGTTTAACCACTCTTACCCCTTTTATATATGGCAAAACTAGTTTTCTAATGAAAATGTTTGTGAAAGGGTATGTTTCCATTGGAACCGTTCCAAATCTTTTTAAGATGTCTCTAATCTGAATCATGTCTGTTCCCCAATAACCCCAAGAACTCGGATTACTGACTACTTCGGTCGCTATATTCTCACCATTAAGTATGAACTTTATACGGTTATCTAACGCATATCTGTCCAAGACTGAAACAAAAGCCATGTCTTGAGGTATATCAAGATGTGGCACGCCTGACTTGAACATTGCCAATTGAAAGTCTCTCATCTCTTCCCAATCTAAGACCTCAATTTTCAGGTCGACGCCAAGTTTATTTGTTAAATTGCCTATGTTACGTTTCGTGAAATCTGCATCCCATCCCGAATCTATATGAAAAACTAAAGGCCGCAGTCCAAACTCTTTAACGGCAAGATGCAGAAGATAGGAGCTGTCCATCCCTCCACTTAAACCCAGAATACAATCATATGGTTTGCCTTTCCCGCTCTTCTTAATCGTTTCTATTATTTGGCTTAGTTGTCGTTCCTTTCCGCGTCCATGATTCCATTTTGGCAATATTTGCCTATAATATATGTTACACCTATCGCATACTCCATTTTTATCAAGCTTTATGTTAGGATCGGACGAATCCATAACGCAATTCGAGCACGATCTATAGCTTTTTCCTATATAAAGGCTCGATTTGTTCATAGTTTTATCTTCCCTCCTGAATTTCCTGATTATTATGGTTTGAAAACTGGATTATAATGCTTTACCCTGTTTTTTATAACTTATTGTGAGAGGAGGCAACAAAATAGTCATCTCAGATTTTGATACGCAACTCGTCTCCCGGTCTTTTGGATAACCACCCCTAGATTCTTACTCATATATATCAAATAAAAGCTCCCATTAAGCGGCTACGCAAAAATATAGTCAAAACCATATTAACCTATGCTTCCTCGTACTCATCTTGTATTTCCATTAAGAATTTAAATGTTTCTTCTGCACACCTCTTCCACGTAAATTCTTCCGATCGTCTTTTTGCTTTTTCCGATAACGCTAGCCGAAGTTCTGAATTATTTAAGATTTTCTCGATGGCTGACTTGATAGAATTAGAGTCCTCGGGATTAAAATAGACACCTGTACTCCCTAAGACTTCCGGAAGACTGCTCTTACAAGAACAAGCAATCGGTAAACCCACCGACATAGCTTCGACTAAAGTAATCCCAAATGCTTCACAACTTGAAGCAAAAATAAAAAGATCAGCCTTGGAAAATACGGAAGGCAATTTACTATGTTCGACTGCGCCTGCCCATTTTATATATGCACCGCTCGGATCGAGTTTATATATATGGTCAAGGAGACGGCGTCTGGCTCGGTTTTCTCCGGCTCCTATAAGAGTAAGACTTATATCAAATCCCCTTTCCCTGAGCTTGGCAATGGCCTCTATAACTTTTGATTGATGTTTGTAGGGGCCAATTGGAGAAACGTAGAGACAATTAATGGGACGCTCATTGTGAACTGGCCATGGGCTTTTTAAAGATACTTCTTTAAACGCCCTATCCACACCATGATAAATTATCTTGTAATTTTTTAACCTTCCGCATGCTTTTTGCGTTATTTCAGACGCATAACGACTTAAAAATATTACGCCAGCTGCTCTTCTCAGAGATAAAGTATGCACATATCGCAATATTTCTAAACGCAACCTTGAAATACCAATCTTATAGCGAGCCCTCTCTCCTGGCTCATAGGGAAGTAAATCCCCGCTCATTGTTACAGCAGGCCTAAACTTTGATATTGAACCCGCATCGACATTAAGCAAAATCGAACAACCTTTTTGCCTTAGCTCATTAGATAAAATCACTCTCTCCCAAATTAGCTGGGACCAAATTGATTTTGATAGTGCCCTGGGACTGTGTTTTATCAGCCAAGGCTTGTCAGGCAACGACCGTAAAAGTTGCGGGTAACTCCAGATATGAACTTCCCTGAATCCATAAGATATTGGATCAGTCGCAGCCAAAATACCTCTGAGGTGTGCGCGAGCACCTCCAGAACGGGCCCGCGAGGCGTTTATGCCTAAAATATAATTACCTTTTGACATTTAAGACTTTTAATAAGTTTAAATTTATTGCTTTTTTGAGCACAACAATATGAATATAAAAGACGCAATCAATCTAATAGACATCCACTTTAAGTTTTCATGTGTCACTATCGCCGATGATAGAACAGATTATAGTATCGAATTATAAGGCCTACATGTTACCTAAATATAAAGTAGATAATAGCGAGTAGGCTGCATGCTCTGAAGTTATCCTCTGGGCCAGCGTGCAGCTTCTTTTTGAAAACATTTCTAGATTTTCTGATGTGAGACAACTAATTCGCAATAAAGCTTCACGTAAAGATGAGCTATCGCCACTCTTAAACATATAGCCGTTATAGCCTGAAATCAGGAATTCGCTCGCCGCTCCACAAGCTGAACTAAGAATAAGAGGAAATCCCATCAAAGCCATTTCATGAATTGCTACTCCCCACTGTTCCTGATAGCTTGGAATGCAAGCTATACCACCTTTCGCTAATTCATTAACTAAGTCTTCCGGCTGTAAATATGGCATAATAGAAATATTCTTTGATGCTCTTTTTTCAATTGAATTTTTTAGCGACCCATCACCAATTAATACCAGAGGCCATGCGGACTTTATTTCTTCTGGCAAAGAATTATAAGCATCTAACAATAAATCAATTCCTTTTACTGGAACGAATCTCCCAACATAAACAAAGCGCTTCGCAATTCCTGAGATCGATGAACCACTTCTAAAACGGGCCGTGTCAGCTGATAAGAGATTGCAAATTATTTTCTCTTGAGTATATCCAAAGCGTTGAGCATAATGGTATTGCTCTTTTCCTGCTACCCACATGAAGTCAAACAATTGTTTATAAAATAAATAAAAGTAAATCTGCCCAAATCGCTGCCGAAGCGAACCTTTCCACTGGTCATCAATTCCACACACAACTTGAAACTTACCGCCCTCTTTCCTATATTTTCGAATTGCCCTCAAATAGCCTTTATCCATCCAACCTGACACATATACGATTATTGGTTTTCTTGAATATAATAAATTAAAGATCCCTTTATCATCGAGAGAAGATCGCGGGTAAAAAGTTACGCCATCAACTTCCTCGACTTTATAACTGTTCCTATCGTCTCCCTTTTTATCCCAATAAACGACATTGATGGTCCCAATTAGCCCTGTTTCTCTTAATACCTTAAGCATACCTATAACATAATGTACGATGGTCGAATATAATATGACTATGCTTATTTCCGTTTTTTCATTCATTTATAATCTGGCCACTTAATCTGAAAGTTTTTATGGAACTTTTAGTCTAACGTTATTCCCTCAGGTTATTAACCCATATTTTCTAACGCTGCAAAAGGTCGGACGCATCGATTTTAAAGTCTTGATCAACCAGAAGCACTACAGGTTAGAAAAATCAAATTCATCAGGCCATAATGATGAGCTGGTAAGTCAGTGGCAATCAAGTTAACGACCTCGGAGTAATTTTATAATACCTACGATTCATAAGAGCTGAGATCAGACTAACCCTTGGCATATTAGTTTGGCTAATAATTGTTCTTTCTTCTTATTATAAGTTAGAACAAATTGGTCGGTGACCCCTAATTTTGTTGTCTTGCCAAATATAATCTATCGTCTTCCCCCTATAATGCTTTGTGGCGATGATGGATTTAAAATAGCCTCCTTCTATCAGACGGTATATTCTAAAGGCCTGCCTGCCTATAGCAAGCTCACATGGTGATATATTAAGGGACCGAGTAAACTCGTTTTGCTCTTTTAAATACCTGTCAACTGATACTGTACTCTTCGATGTCTCATGCCAACGGAAAAAAGCTATCATTTTATTTACAACAACCGCCCTCGGATAATGGCTTAATAGTCTATAGATTAAATCTCCATCCATTCTCATATATAAACCTTTATTCAACCCTCCAACCTTCCGATAAAGTCCAGCATTAAAAAAAGTGCTTGGCTGACCAAATGCAACGAGCCCGAAACTAATAAAAATTGGCAATGGTTTTGATGGTACAGAGCACTGCCTTATCCTCCCATTTTTATCACCAGTTGCAATAGCCCCGAGATACAGAGAGGCAGTCTGATTTTTTACATAAGCTCTAGCTATGTCCATCAAGGCTCCGGGGAAATAAACATCATCAGAGTTTAGCCATCCTATCAAGTCGCCGTTCGCCCTTTCAAATCCCTTACATATGGCGTCTGATTGCCCCGCATCCTTTTCGCTCACCCACCAGCTTATTTTATCAGAATATTTTTTTACTATGTTTACACTATTATCAGTGCTGCCACCATCGATAATAAAATATTCTAAGTTCGGGTAATTTTGATTTAAAACTGATAGTATCGCTTCTTCAAGAAATTCTCCTTGATTAAAAGAAGGCGTAACAACAGTAATACGTGGCCAGTCGATCTTATTTCTCATTTAAACCCAATTTTGCTTCCGGCAGGCAACTCTTAATATTTTTAAAAGGTATATATACATTCCTTTGTTTACACATATTACAATACAGACCCCATATCGCTCCATAAATTAGACCTTGAACATGAGTGGTAGCAAAAAGATGATTTTGACTCCAAAATAAGCCAACTAAATCAAAAAGTGAACTTGCTATGGCTAATAAACCAATAGCACCCCCGTAAAGGTCACGATGATTAATAAAATAGCTTTTTGATATCTTTATTGTAAATAAAGGAAGGAATAATCCATAAAGAAGAAGCCCAAAAATCCCATAATGAACAAGGTAGGTGCTGAACCCAACGTGGTACAAGGCACCGGTTAATTCTGGATCTGCAGTTTCTATGTTTGGAGGCAGCGAACTACCGGCGCCTAAAAAAATTGTCGTTTTGTCTAGCCAAAGGTCAAGTTCAGTTTGAGCTCCTAACCATCGAGACTTATAAGAACTCGAAAACGTATCTCTAGTAATAAAACTACTAAATCTATCAACTAAAGCACTTCTCATGTCAACGTTTGGTAAAACTATTCTTGCTAAAATAAGTCCTGATGCGATGAAAGCAATAAATACAAGCATTATTCTGTTTAGTCTAAACTTTCCCCGAAACATAAATAAGAAAGCTGGTATTGCAACAAATAAATAAACGTATATGCCACGGGTAAGACTCATAATATAGCTAATCGCGATAAGGGCAAGTCCGCCATAAAATAAGGCTAATTTATAAGAAACAAGCTTTCTGCTTGGTACTTGTAGCAAACCGCTCACTAGCAAAAAAAGCCCACCACTAGAAATATAAGATATTATTCGGATTTCCGTTGCTTCTCTATATAGTTGAACAGAGCTTGCGGCCCGCATAAAGCTTATATGCTGAATTGCGGCAAAAACCGCACCACAATATAGTGTCCAAAAAAAGGCTTTAGCCCTTTTTTCATCCTTAACGAAGTTTGATCCAACCAAAAAGAGTATCGGGAAAATAGATGAACCCCAAATCCTGCGAGCAACTTCTTCAATAAACCCATATTTTATTAAAGACTGAATGTCGCCTATAAATATTAAAATAAACATCAGCATAAGTATCTTTGGCATTGAAAACCGCCGCTTCGTTTTTAAGAATTCTATTATAAGGGCAAAGACAGCTATCCACAGCAAGAGATCGTTGAGATTAAGGTAGGGGCCAAAAGCTCCGGTTCTTGTCTGAACAGCTGCATGAAAGTTGCGTGCCGAAAGACAAAACAATGAGAAAAGGAAGCCCCAATAAGGGCGGAAAATAGAAACAGAGATTCCTAATAACGCTATTATATAAAATACTATTAACGGATAGCCGACTAGGACATTTTGAGAACCCAGGAATTCCATTTGAAAGCTACTTCGATGAAAAGGTGATTTTTTATTTGAACTATTTAAAATTAATTTCTATTCTAATTTTTATATAAATTCAATATTGTAAAGGCACATCAACCAGATCTGAAGTGTTTTTAAAGTTTCTCTTATCTCGACCTATTAGCTTTTATTCTTTAGCTAGTTTCAAAGCCATAAAATCTCTTATGATTCCACTCCCAGATACAAAAAACAGACAATCCGGGATTATATACACCCAGATCTAGTAAAAATGTTCAGAGTCGTTTCAACACATTTTCCTATCATTTTTCATTCTTCCGGTAAGCAAAGAATATTAGTAAACGGCTTTAATAATGGCGAGATTTCCGGCATTTCAGCATCTAAAATCTTGTATTTAAATGGCTTGATAAAATCTATTAATTCTCCGGCAGACGAACCATTTTGTTTCAATAAGGGATCAGATAATTCCATAAGGATTATAGGCTTTGCGGTTTCCAATGTTACCCTGGAACCATCTAAAACAAAGTGCTCCATACCTTCAACATCAATCTTCATAAATCCCGGATCTAGTGAATATTTTTTTACCAAGCTATCAATAGTGGTTACATTTACCTCTTGTATTTGATATTTTTCGTCACGGACAGCTGGGTGATTTAATTTACCTAGGGTTGAATACTCTTCCCTTCCGTTGACAGTTTTTAAATTCAACACACCAGAATTGTTTGATACAGCGCCCTCAAAAAGAATCACCTTATGCTCTACCTGATTTAGCTTTAAATTTTTTTCAAGCCGCTCAAATGCCTTCTTTGCCGGCTCGACAGCCAACACTTTTTTATTATTCACATTCTTGGCTAATAATATAGTATAAAATCCCATGTTCGCTCCAACGTCTATTGCGTCACGATTACAATCCAGATACCTCAAAACAAGTTCAGCTAAAGAAGCTTCATATTCTCGAGCGATGAGTAGTGTTTTAAATAAATCAGAATTTCGGCCAACAACGAATTTTCCCTGGAACTCACGAACATAAAAAACTGGATCTTCAGCCAACATTTGCGAAGCATTCTCGCATATTTTTAACTCATATTTTAACTTATTATTTTTAAAGTAACGCCTTGTTGCTATCATCGGACATAATGGGATTCTTAAAAAGGGGTATTTATAAGCCAACAGATGGAGCTTTTTGAGGGTCATCAATTCTCCATAAAGATAAATTTTATACGCTTTATTTGTCTTCCTATTATCCTTTTTCAACCTGTAGATTTCATATTCTTTTTATAAAGTATTCTAATCCCCTCATCTAAGCTAACCTTTGGATACCAACTTAACTGTTTTATTCTGCTAACGTCTAACAGTTTCCTTGCCGTACCGTCAGGCTTTGACGGATCCCATTTTATATCTCCATCAAACCCAACAATACCCTTTATCATGTAAGCCAGATCTCTTATCATTATATCTTCACCGGTACCAATATTTATAAATTCGCCTATAGAATTAAAATCATATCTTTCCATCAGAAACAAGCACGCTGCGGCGAGATCGTCAACATGCATAAATTCACGATAAGGAGAGCCCGTGCCCCAGAGTTTTACCACAACTCTTGAATTTTCAGATGATATGCCTACCCTCTCAAGGACTTCCAATATTGCCTCTTTATCCCAATCTTTATTGGGCCTGTCCAAGCCGAAGCCTACCGGGTATCTAATGAAATTCTCTTTGATCCCCTCAAAATCGCCCTGCCCTAATAACTTAGCCAGATGGAATTTCCTGATCAATGCAGGGAGTACATGCGCTGATTCAAGATTAAAATTATCATTGGGCCCATAAAGATTCGTCGGCATTACAGAGATAAAATTTGTTCCATATTGTTCGTTATAATATCGGCATAACTTTATAGCAGAAATCTTGGCTATAGCATATGGCTCATTAGTTGGTTCGAGAGGCCCGGTTAATAAATATTCTTCCTTCATCGGCTGGGGACAGTTTTTTGGATAAATACAAGAAGAGCCAAGATTAAGAAGCTTTTTTACACCGTATTTATATGAGGCATGAATCGCATTCAAAGCAATTGCCATGTTGTCGTAAATAAACTCTGCCTTATAGGTATTATT
>CAZTNW010000010.1:0-18182 GCA_964614945.1 uncultured bacterium | reverse complement strand
ACACGGGCCTTTCACGCCTGTAACCGGGGTTCGACTCCCCGTGGGGACGCCAATTATTTCAATAAGATACACATCATCGAATTTCACTTTTCTTTTCGGTGGTACTTTCGGTGGTACTTCTGTTCAAATTTACATCAAGCAAGTTCATTACCGATGAAAGATCCTTGTTCAAATTCTGAATGTACATTTCTGTGGTCTGCAAGCTCTTGTGCCTGAGAATTCGTTGGATGGTCTTAGCCGATATCTTGTGTGTGTCGGCAAGCATCGATGCAACATAGCGCCTGAGGGAATGAAAGCCAAAGGAGCGAATCCCTGCCCTCTTGCAGAGGCCATTCAAGAAGCGCCTTCGGTAATTGAAAGGCTGCCCCGCATGGGGCCCTTCCTCGCATATCCACACATAGGGTGAATCTTTGAAAAGCCTGTTCTGCCAGCACCACCAGAGGGAATCATAGAGCTGATTGGTCATCGGGAGCCATTCGCCTTCCATGCTTCCGTCTCTCGTCTTGCGAGTCCAAAGGCGAATCTCTCTTTTCTCAAAATTCACATCTTCCCATTTTAGCCTAAAGATTTCAGATCGCCTTGCGCCTGTGCATAGGTAACAATCCAGAAACGCACGCTCCTTGCGATCGGAAGCGGCCAGCAAACGCAGAATGTCTGCCTCAGGAGGAACATATTGCACTTTGCGGTCATGCGGAAAGCGATCGATCTTGGCAACCGGATTGCTGGATAGATCCAAAACCTTCTGACCCCAGTTCCAAAGGGCTAGAAGGTTCTTTCGATCCCTGTTAGCGCAATAATTGCTTCTTGTTTTAGCCTGCTCCAGTAAATAGCCTTGGATGTGCCTGGGCAAGATTTGATCTACTTCGAGGTTTACGCCAAGATACTTAGCGAACCTTTCATGCATCGCTGCTTTCTGCTGATAGGTGAGCTTCGTATGTCTTGATTGCACTAAGGCAAGGTATTGTTCAGAGAAAAATTTGAAAGTGATATTCTTGTTGGAAGAATGCGATTCCTTACGAAATTCGTTTTCCCAGTTTATGGCTTCACGCTTCGTTTCAAACGAATTTGTATAGCGCCTGCCATTGACCTTAACGACCGCTCTCCATCTGCCACGATCCCTGAAAGGCATAAACCAGTCTCCATGATATGATGCCGATAGCAGATATACTAACATATTAGTATGTAAAAGTCAAGGAAACGTGCTAATATGTTGGTATGCGACTGATGAAATAGGATGTTGATCGAATGATAGAAAGCCGATTGAAGAAGATCATGGAATCAAAGGGCGTCACACTGGCTCAGCTTGCCAGTGATACTGGTCTTGCCATTGAAACCATCAGAAGGGCAAGAGGTGACGAGATCAGGCTATGCCGTTTGGAAACCCTGGCTACGATAGCGAAAGCGCTCAGAGTGCGGATCAGCAATTTGTATAAAGAATGAATTAGAGGGGGGGCTAACGGGGGGAAAACGGGCTTTACAAACGCAGCGAAGCCACTGACATGGTGCGGACAAAATTATACATCAATAGTTCAATAGGCTGCCTTCGGTTGTAATGAATAGATCGGTCAATTTTTGACCGATCTTATAAATGAAAATAAAGATACGTTTGAATGATAATTTGAAGAAATGACCAAAGCTCACGCCAATTTATTTCTTTACATTACGCCAAGATAGAAGCAAGAGCATCGCCGATGTCGTCGATCCAGTACCTTCTGAACGGTTTCGGTACACTATCTTTATTAGTGCTCCGCAGGAAGACATAAACGCTAACATTCTTGCCTTTGTGACTTAGGAGCCGTGCTGCGCCACCTTGTCGCTCAAACATTTCCCGATAACCCTCAACCTTCCGTTGGTACTCAGTATGCTCAGTGCCTTTTGGATCGATAAAGACGATAAAGTACCTATCTCCCTTCTGCAGCCAGAAAATGAAATCAGGCTTGAAGTGCCGGATTTTATTCGATCCGCCATCGTAGTATGGGATGTAGACTTCATCAAGGCTTTCATCGAGTTTGCTGAACATCCACCAATCAAAACCACCAAATTTGTTATCGGCTTTGCCCAAATGTTCTTCTAGCTTGTCTACGAACTTTATTTCGCTGGGTGTTTGAATGATATGCTTGATGTAGTCAATCCGTTCATCCTCACCGGACAGGATCATCGGGATGTAATAATGATGGGCGACGTGCCGGATCTTCAATCGTTTGCCAGAATACTCGGCTTGTTCTTCTCTCACCATTTTTGCCGCTTGCTCGATTCCCACCGTGTATTCATCAATGTCGATCTCCTTGGCTTGGAATTTTGCTTTCAAGTCAGCCTTGGTTGTTTCCGGGTTCTTAAAATGCCGCACAGATTCCACCTTGCCGACCAAGCTGCTGATGTCCGCCAACGACACCCTGATGTTCTCAAAGTGATTGATCTCATCTTCTAGCAGTTTCAGCCGATCGAATTCCTGTGGAATGACGTCGAAGTAGTCGAATATGCGCCGCACCAGCAGGTCAATGTTCCGATATGGCCTATCCGATTCTTTGTAAAAGCGTTCCTTTTCGGCAATGCTTTTCTTCAGAAATCCTATTTTCTCGGGCTCGGCATCGTAAATCGCCATTAGTACACGGTCGTCACCAACATATTCCAGGTATTTCGCAAGCAACTCTTGTTCGCTCGGCATGATCTCGAAACGTGCGCTATCGCCGCTTTTAAACATTGGTCCATCAGCAGGTTTGTACACAGGGATCAATAACTCGTGTTCGTCAGCGGACGGATTTTTGAATAGAGACAATTGCTGAAAATCGCGTTTAAGGCTTTCCTTCTTCAAATGTTCGATGACTGTACGCAAGGCAGCCTGGTTCGTGCCGAAAATCGTCAGTGTCTCCAGCGCTGCTACCTTGTCCTTCAACCTCTCAAACAACTCCGTGTCAATCTCACCAGAGTTATGGAGTGATAGCATCCGCCTGCGCTTGTTTTTCTCCGGCTCGATGCGGACACCTCGTCCGACTGCCTGCAAGATGAACTTTCGGGCATCGACACCCACACCGATGTTGATGAAGTTAATGACATTGGGTCGATTGGAGTCCCACCCCTCGTAAAAACTCCGCGAACCCATGAGAATGTTGATGTCAGAGTACTCAGTGTTCAATTGCTGGAAGAAACTCTCATCCTCAAAACCTTCCACGACTTCATAGCCCGCCAGCTTATCCTTGAGCCAGCCAGAGATATCACCGATCTTGATGAGGGCGAATGGCTGGTCACTTGTTCGCAGTTTAAACGCCAATTCCTGCTTGTTCGATGGTCGGATGAGAATTTCGATTTCACCGGGACTCTTGGCGTTAAAAACAGCTTGAAGAATGTCTTGATGCTCCAGCTTTTCAAATGTATCTTTTTCGACTTTCAGCTTCTTTCCTTCTTCGAAAACTAATTCGGGTTCGTGGCGTAACTCCTCCCATAGCTCTTTCCTTGCAGCTTCCCAGACCCCTTTTGGCACCTCGCCCTTGCCAATGCGTTCCAATTCTCTGAAAAATAACTTCAAGTCGGCATCCTCGATGTTTACCGAATTGACCAGCGTTAGCATTAACGGTTTGTGATACAATCCCGCCTGGACACGCCGCACCCTTTCATACGACTTCCGCACATACGTAAGCATCAGTAACGACTTCAGTACAATCTTCTGCTTCGCTTCGCTGTTGAAATCATCCTTCTCGCGGAATGCTGTTAACTCGTGTTCGAGGATTGCGATGTGTTTACCGTAACCTGCTTTAATAAACTCTGAAAGGTTGAAGTTGTACACTGTTGTCGCGAGATCGCGCGAGTCGGTAAATGTGGCAGAAAAATTGAATAGAAACCCATTGCGCGACAGGATCGAGTAGATGTGCTGGCGTTTGGAGTCTTCACGGTCGCCCTTGTGCGCTTCGTCCAGAAGAACGTACCATTTTCCATCGTCGTCGTAGTTGCGAAAATCAATTATCCGTTCTTTCTGTTCATCACTGATGTTATCCGACCGGTAATAAAACACGGTCAACTCCCTATCCTTGAACAGCACCGGGTTATCACGCTTGGCATCGGCGTATTCCCGCAACTCCCGAAAGCGAATGAAAAGATCGCTATGTGCCGTGTTGAATTCCTGGACATGCTTTTTTAATTGCTCGATCAGATCATCCCGGTAACTCAGAATGAGGATGTCGTGTGCGGGTATCTCACCGCGCTGAATCAGTCCTCGCAACACCTCAATTAGTTTCACCAACACCAACGTCTTGCCGCTGCCTGTCGCCATCCAAAAACAGACTCGGTTGATGAAATGTTCGTAGGAAATCTTCCCGTCCTCAACGGTGTAATACTCACCCAGCAAGCCCGCCAGTTTATGAGACTCCGATAGCTGAATGTCCAGGTCCTCATCCAGCCCGTTGTCCTGATACCACCGCAAAGACTTCGCCTTCCGGTCGCCATCATCTTCGGATATTCCGTTCTCGTAATACTTCCATAATGCCTTGATCGCGTTCTCAACCGCTTTACGTTGATAGTCCCACAAGGACTTTGTTCGAGAGAACGCCGTAATGTCAAAAGCGTTCCAGTTGACCGGCAGACTGTCGAACCGGATATCGTCAATCATCTCCTGTAAATAAACACGAGCCATTGCTCACCACCAAATTAGCGGTTTGATCTTTTTCCAGTCCAGATTCTTTGTGTCTACCACTTCGCCGTCGTCAAATTCCACGGAATCTGCGGTGATGCGTTTGATCCATTTGCCGGTCAAATTGGAAAGGGTCTCGGCAACATCAATCCCGTTGTAGAGTTTTCCAAGGTCCACCTTGACCGTGTTTTTTTCCATATCCACTTCTATCGCATCCAGCATCTTTGGATCACGGAGGAAAACATATTGATGATAGGGGTCTTTGTTTGGATCGTTGAACAGGTCAGCGTCGTCGTAATGTGCTTTGCGGAGAACGTCTTCGTATTGTTCAAGATCGTAATACTTCATGAAATGACCAACTCCGCTACCACCAGCAGCTTTGCCATCTTTCCATTGCTCACAGAAGGCGACTTTCTTGATTCGTGGTAAAATAACTGATTCGCAATACTCAGCCATCTCGACGACGATGTATTTACGACTACCGCCATTGCCACGGTTCATATTTATTACAGCGTGAGCCGTTGTTCCAGAACCACCGAAGAAATCGAAAACTGCCGCTTCATCATCGTCGTAAATGACTGCATCAACTATGTCAAAAACCGTGTGAATTGATTTCGGATACGAAAAGAGGCCGGACTTGCCGAATAGATTTGTGAGAAGTGTCGTCCCATGTGTTCCAGCATTGTACTTCGAGTCGAACCAGTTGCTGGTTGGCTTCACCCGTTCGATTGATACATGCTCAAACAGCGAAGGTCCTTTCTTTCCCATCCGGCAAAAGATTGCACCTTCTTTGATTGCGCCGACTCCCGATTTGTAACTCTTTCTCCAAACTCGCTCTTGCCCGTTGCTGTCAAAGGGGTAAACACGAATTAGGCCTGACTCCGTTTTCTTTCGTTGGTAGTTGCTTCCTTCCGGTGGTTCTTCTGCTCCTTTGATCGAGCCAGACTTTGGGTCGACAAGAATCGCATAGAAACTATTCGGACGACCGTACCGAAAATTGTTTTCTCCGGTCCCTGTCCGCATAAGTGGGCGTTCGTCAGACTTGTCACTTGCCCGTGGGACACGAACAAAATCGGTTTTCTCTGGCGTCACCAGAATCGAATACTCGTGCGTTCGTGAAATGTTCGCTTTCGGCGAGCCTTGTGGATGATGATTTATAACAATTGGATTAACTTCAGAGGCGGGGAATTTTTCCTTGAGCAAGCCAACCAACTTCGACATTTCAAAATCATCGACCGCAACGACCAACGCGGCATTTTCGCTTTGCAAATATTCAGGCACAAATGCCAGTCGATTCTCCATCAGCGTCAGCCATGACGAGCTCCGATATTTGTTTAGATAGAGAATCTCAGATCCTTCAGCGTTGTATGGTGGGTCGATATAAACACACGTTATACGTCTGCAAAACTTCGGGAGCATTGTGCGCAGAGCTTGATAATTCTCACTCTTAATAAGTCGTCCATCCAGTTCGATGTCTAGGTTCTCGAATAGCCCAAGTATGTCAAATTTCATGTCCTTGAAATGCTTGGTATCAACCGGCAGAAATTGCCACTCTTTGGCAAGTCGGCTGCACTTGCCATTTTTTTCCAACACATCGGCTTTCTTAAGCGACTTTTTGGTGATACCCAACTCCTGCCATTCCTCGACCTGTGCCTTAAAATTTTTATGAGCGATCAGTTTTTCAAGAACAGCAAGTCCACCGTCTTCGCCGGCGATGCGGTCGAGCGTGAGAACATAATCGGAGTTGAGGACAAACTTCGGTTTGTTCCAGATTTTAACCAACTCATTCTCAAATTGGCTGATGAAGGCGATGATCTTGAAAGCAATATCCCGGAGGGTCTGAAGTTGCTTGATGCGTTCTGCGTTCCATTCGCTGATGCCTGAGAATACATATTGGTAGAGCCACAGGCTGAACTGCTCCTCCAGAAATGCCCTGGCATCCTTGTTGATGAAGTAATCTACATCACTCTGTTTCTCGAACACACGGAAGGCCCGCTCCAGTGTTTCTTCCTTGAGGATTTCACCGCTTCTACGGACGGCTCGGAGAATGTCGTCAGTCTTGGTCTTCCTGCCCTTCTCGGAGTATGCCACCGTAAATACTAGCGCACCATCCCTGCGTTTTTCCTTAAGTGTATAGACGATATCGCGCTTTTCATTGGCTTTCTTGTGCTCCAGCGTTGATACATCGAAGAAGAACTTCTGCCCATCTACTTCGACTTCGAGGCTTTTGAACAGCCTGTCGGTCTTGACGTAATAGAGCATATGGGTCTTCCAGAACAGCATCACATCTTTATCGTCTGTATAAACCTTCTCATAGACGTTCTGGTGCAACGGCGTGTACCGGAAATAGATCGACCCGCTCTCGCTGAAATATCGGTGGAAGAAATCGTACAACTTTTCGAAAAGCTCATCACGGAAGGCAGGGAAGGATTTTAAGGCCTTATTGATGTCTTTCTGGAGCTGAGGGAACACGCCCTCGGTGTAATACCGGGATTTAATCTTCATTAGGTTGATGTATCCCGATTCTCCCTCCACCTTCGCACCCACGAACACATCGCGCAGGGCATTGAAGAATTTTTGCTCTTTGTTCATCATAAACCTCTATATTTGCAATATAAACAATCGTTGTACTTCATAAAAAAGCGTCTTGGTTTGTAAGCCGAATAACATTCTTAATCCCGTCTGTAATATACCGTAGATTTCTTACGGGTTATGAAGGGATCTGTCAATTAATTGCTGAATTATCGATGTAACAAATATTCTAAAATATTCAGCAAGATCATGAATTGATTTAATAATGCGTGGCAAACATAACCAGTTTTTCCCCTTTCAACATATACGCCATCTTTGTCTTGAAAAGGCAATAACCTATCTCCGTTTGGCATGTAAATGCACACATTCCCTTCTATATTCAATAGTCTGGAACAATTAGTCAATATGCGGGCTTGTATTTAAAAATTTAGCGGGCATTAGTGAAAAGTGGAAACAACCGTACTGAAGTAATATGTGTAGATAACCTATAATCAGGAAAGAGCATGCTTTGACAGTGCATGCGTATCAAGTATACGTCACAGGATACTCTAATGCTCTTCTCTACCAAACAAAGCGATTACGTAAGCTCTGAATTTCTTGATAAAGATCTATCCGCTCCGGATTTCCTTCTACCCAAGAGCTTGCCCACAAATCGCTGATTTCTAATTCTTGACGTAATTTTCTTCTAAAGGATTTAGCTCCCTCTTCCGTCTTTAATTTTTCCCAGAAAATCTTATCCTCTTTTCTCCTCTGGCTTACAAAACTATCCCCTTCTTTTAAGCACCATGTGCCAAAATCACTTAAATTATACGTATAACTATAGTCAACAACCAACCACATTCCCGTTGTACCGAATGAACTACAAAACGGTACTGCATTTGCAATCTTACCCAAGATCCTACCCCAAAATGTATCATGTCCTGGCTCAACATACCGAAAAACAACAGAATACAACATTCTGTTGTTACCCAAGATGGTTGGACTTATATCGAATTTATGGTTGAAACTAAAAGCCATTCCAATATCGCGTTCATGTTTTTCCAGAGCAGCCAGATCAAGCTCTTCACCGTGTGAGAACAGAACTGGTTCAAATAATGACCAATATTTTCCGTTATTATCCACGTATTTTTCACGAACACTCATAGGAGCTATTGGTTGCAAATTTGCATTTTGCAATTTCGACTTAGCATAAGGACAAAACTTAAACCGACTTAGCAGCTCGTGTTTATCTCCTTCGAACAAAAGCGAACAGAATTGTTTACCAGCTTTTATTCTACCTTGCAGGTCATTTTCATATTTGTGGTTTTCATCCTCAAAGTCGGCAACATATAATGCACCAATGAACGCAAGACCGAGTGCTATCATAACAATAGTTTTTCGTTCCATTTCGGCTTACTCCATTTTTCGGACTGTCTATTATTCTCATGCATTATCTACGGGTGACATCAGCATTGTTATGCACGTCATATTGATGTTAGAATTCAGCTGGATTATCAATTCGTTTTAGATAAAGGCTGGCCTTGAGTATATTATAGCCAGCATGGCGGTGATAAAGTCTATTGATTAAAAAAGAATTAACCTTGATAAGAAGAAATATACAGAAAATGTGGCTTAATGTCAATGGATGTGTAAGTTCTTGACTTTAAATGTATTACTTAATTTCGAAAAAGGTTGCGTTATAAGGGTAATCCGAATTTCTCTATACTGTGAATTGATCACGATTTGAAGGACTGCACATCACCTATAATCGGGTTTCTGACATTTTCAAAAGTGGCTTTTTTTAATCGCACTATATCGTCAAGACTAAATTGTTCTATATATGTAAAGCACATTGGATTGTCATGAATAGATCGGTCAAAAATTGACCGATCTTATGCATGAAACACCTATCCATCCAATAGCAAGTTACCCAAACATGCCTCCTCCTAAACTCTCTCTATGATATCGGCCTATCCAAACAACTAACCTGCCCCACCTATCATTCAAATCCAACGATCAGGATCATACCAGCGGCTATTTCATCAACTTTTTACAAGTGACCACAAATGACAGGGAGTGATCAGAATGGGAGAAAAGTAAGCACCATTTCCAGCAATGCAACTTGATAACGCCTTCGGAATCGAGCGGCTATATTGAATATAACTGATTGATTTTATTGATGTCTTATTGACAAACAATCCAACTTGTGATATTAATATTTTTACTCTGAATGGGATGGAACATTGTTGATAAACATATAATATAATTGAATAATTTAACGACAGGAATCGATGTACAAATATGAGAATTTATAACTAATTGATTATATTGTATAATTTTCAAAGCTAAAAATAAATGATCGTTTGGCGGTAGGGCGCTGCGCTCCCCGGTATAACCCAAAATCGGTTGTACTGGGGAGCCGTGCGTTTGGGGAATATTAACAAACTAACACAAACAAAAGAAGGAGGATTGAACATGAGGAGAATTAAACATTACATGACGATTAGTGCGAAAAGATGTCTAAACCCAGAACCTCATTGCCTTAAGGAGGTGTTCAGAAGTGAGAAAATACCTCTTTGGAAACTGAGGAATTGTACGGGTGTTCCTGAATCTAAGCTATCACGATACTTGAATGGAATAGACCCCATGCCACAAGATCTGCAAAGAGACCTTTTTAGACTATCCTATATGTTAACTGGAAAGATTGACGAATATCACAAGATGCAAGAGCATAGCGCAGAGATATTGAGCAAGATGAAAAATGAGGGAAAGGCCAACATGTCCAAAGAGTTGAGTGAACCTTTATTAAGACCGCAGTGTAAGAAGGAGGACATGGAATGATGAGCCAAATAATCAAGATTCCATCAACCGGACAATCGTCACGATCCATGTCTGACATTGACAAGGAAAGCATTGAACAGCCCAACCTTATGAAAAGAAAAATTGAATATACTGCAAAAGAGCTCATGGAAGAAGATCTTCCCGAAGCACTCTGGATTGTACCAGGATTGATCCCCTGTGGATTAAGTATATTTGCAGGTGCAGCAAAATCAGGCAAATCATGGCTTGTATTGGGTCTAGCTGTTTCAGTAGCACTTGGACGTCCAGCATTCGGTAAAATTGATCTTGAGAAAGCGGGGGTGCTGTATCTCGCATTGGAGGATAACGCTTCTCGATTGCAGGAGAGGTTATCGACTATTCTTGGAGATGAACTTGGCCCTGAAAATTTACACTTGTTTTTAGAATGGCCAAATTTTGACAAACAAATGGGGATTGAAAAGCTAGACAAATGGCTGTCAGATCATCCCGATGTTAAGCTGGTTATCATAGACGTTTATGCAAAAGTTAAAAAGGGTACAAAACCAGGAAGTTGGTATGAACAAGATTACGAAAATCTTGGGAAATTGAAATCATTATCAGAAAGACACTCAATAGCCATGATCTTGATCGTCCACACAGTTAAAAACCTAGATTACGAAGATGTTTTCAGCACATTTACTGGAAGCTCTGGCACAACAGCTGCGTCAGATACGTTAATGTTACTGATAAGCAACAGAGACATGAAGCATGGAAAGTTAAAGATTGTTGGGCGAGATGTTCAACAAATTGAATTACTTTTGAAATTCGAAAAGGAGATCACTTCATGGATAATTGATGGCGAAGCGCAAGAGTATCAAGTTAGCGAAGAAAGAAAAAATATTCTGGCTTTGCTAGCGAATCACAAGAAACCGATGGGGATTAGAGAAATATCTACGGCCATAAACAAGAACGAAAATGCCGTTCGTCAGCTTCTTCAAAAACTTTATTGTAATAGAGATGTCTTAAGAGCGAATAGGGGTATGTATAAAATATCCGATAACAACAATAACATTGATAACAATGGTAACATCAATCACAATGGTAACAATTGATTGTTACTGGGTTGATGGTGGATAACAATTGAATCCATGTAAATCATTAATTTCATTCATGTATTTGATTGTTACCATTGTTATCGCATATTTACACATATTTTTAAATGATTCCTCAAAATCATGGGCGGATTCGGTAGCGGAAGATGGATGTTTCATCGACGGAAAACAACCGTTGAGAAATGCCTATCCATCTCCATATCCCAATTCCATGCCAGGTGCATGGACAGGTGCGTGTCGGGGCAGATATCCTGGGTCAATGAACGAACGGGAGAGGAGCTGTCCTCTATCGCATATGTGTATCTTCCCCCGGACCAGACAGAACCCATGATTCTGCTCTCATACAAGGTTGACGGGGGAACTGTTCAGGAGCCAATAACATTGCAGAGGACAATCCCTCACTTCGGGGGTGCAAGGTGGTGGTTCACCTGCCCCCTGTGCAAAAGGCGGATGGGAATACTCTATATTGCACCGGGGGAAACGTTCTTTGCATGCAGGAAGTGCCATAATCTGGCGTACAGGAGAAGCGGGAAGTACACCAAGAGTAGCATATTTGATTGGGCTTCCGATAAATTAAAGAAGGGGGTTATTTGAAACCGCACCATTGCAACGTCGAATTTAGCGTATTAACTATATTATTAACATTTAAGCTTAATTTATTGATCTCGCTATTATATCTTTCAATCTCATTGTTTAATCTCAGTCTATATACCTCACAACCATCTTTCATCAAATCGTAATAATTAGGGTCTCGCTGACAGTTTCTCAAATGATTACTGAGGCTTTCAATATTCTGCGAGATCGAACTTAGATTCATTGCTGTCACGCTTGCATTTTGCGAGTATCCTGACATGTTAGAGAGCCCACCTTGGCATGAAGGCCAGTTTTGAGCAGATACGCTAATAGGCATAAAAATAAGGCATATGACGAGCATTCGTTTGATCATCATAAATCTCCTTTTCATTTTGACGCAAAGTCTGCATAAATCGTCTTAAATGAGAATAGTCAAAACTCGATCCCACAGTCATAAGGAAGCACTCTTTCCCCATGAAACTCTTTTACCATGTTTGGATATTGTATATAGATGTGTTTGTAGTGGAATCCGAACCACTTGGAAAAAAACATCATCTTTACAAGCGTGTAACCGTTATCCATATTTATGATTTCAGGATTCAGTGAAGAATTAAAAAATTCAATAAGTGTTTCCTCTTTCGTCCAGTGGTATCGCATAATCCGTATTTCTTTGGTCTCAGGGTCATGAATCTTCTCCTCTATAAGAGGTCCGAGATAAGGCGTGATATCATCATCGGATTTCTTGTTAGAAAAAAGAATCTCCAATTCATGCTCGGCCTGCCTATCCTGTTCATCCGATGACATGTAAGTTGTTCTTTTTCTCGATATATTTCTTCTCAACTCCTCCTTGATAATTTCTTTCAGTATTTCATCAATCTGAGATCTTGAATATACAATTTCGTCATCGTTGTAACAAGCGTGCCAAAACAGATAGAATTGATGAATCACGATTGAAAACACAGCAAATTGAAAAAAACCCTCAGGGGATTTTTCAAAGGAAATGTTCTCGATGTTACCTTTTAATCCAAACGCCGTATTCCTTAGCTTATCCGTTTTCAGCTTGAATGTGTCCAGTAAGGACTTCTTTCTCGTGTAAACAGATGGCGCATCCCCTATGTACTCATAATCAAGGACAAAGCCCTTGTCCACTTTGATTAAGTCAAATACTTCAAGGTACCGATTCACATCGAATTTTGGTGTCATCTTCATTTTAAAATGATGAATCAGTAACGATATCAAATAAATGGGATATGTTAAGATGTATAAAGGCACATGTTTATCCTTTGTAGGCAATTGCCGAAGATATTCCTTTCTCGTATACATCTTAAACTTGAGTGTAGATTCAAGACGCAAAGCTGCTGGACTTGGGGGAATGTTGTTTCTGAAGTTATTGAGCTTTTCGAAAAAGGGAAGGTAATATTGATCGGTAATTATCGTTTTACCGACAACATCAGATTGAAGTTTTTTTTCCTCACGCAAATAAAAATCGAAGTAAGGATATGTAGTTTCTTCTTCCATGCAATTCAAGAAATATTGGAACGAACCTCAATCAAAACAACCATGCAACTAATCATGCCGCTATTGATACGTCTAAACCCAAATTTTGAGTTACTTATTTTTTTACTTAAAAAAATCAAGCTTATAGAAGAAAGGGATAAGGCCTATTATTATAAAGAACGTCGCCATTAAGAGCAATCTATTGGATGTTGTTTGTGGATTCTCACGAATCCCATATTGTCGAAGGTGTTCGATGCTATCCTGCTCGCGAAAAGATTGAATAAAACAGCTAATGCCATAGAAAACAGAAAGGCCTCCAATGATCTTAAAGATAATTTCCATTTCTAACTCCTTGGTCTAGTTGAAATCAATATTGATATTGTGGGACTTTATGAAATGGTGTTTGACTACTTCAATTTGGTGTTTAACGTCATTCAGAGGTTCGAAAGGTCTTTTCACGTAATGCCACTTTTCATTTCGGAGACAAGGCTGGATATTCAACTCGGCCATTGCCAAAGCCATGATACTGAACCTATATATATCAGATAGCTCATGATAAAATTTTGAAGCATATTCGTTATTCATACCGCCTCGAATCAAAATAGCGTTGGCCTGATTTCGTACTTTCTCTTTTTCTTTTTCGTTCAGTTTATCGAAGGTAATCTTCGCAAGAAATGCATTTTGGACGGTACTGTGCTTAACTGAGCCGTGCCATGTTTTAAATACAAAGTAACTAATGATTACAAATATAAAGATCAAAATTATCCAATTCATCTTATTATCAATTCTTTTCTAATTTTTATATTTTCCCAGACATCGGCCAAAAACGACTGCTTGTTTTCAATTTTCTTTACTTAAATTTTGGCGAAAAGAGGATTTAACCTACATTCCACGGCTGATCCTATCGATCAGCCGATGACGCTAACGCACAGGCACCGATAAATACAACCCATAGTGCCAAGTAGATTAAAATCAATATTGAAAACCAATTCAGAAATACGCCCGTAACAGACCATATTTTATAGACCCAGTAAATTTGGGCTAAAACTGGTAAACAGGCACTTATTATTGCCGCAAATAGACCAGCGAACTTGAATGAAATCACTATAGTGATAACGTGAAGGCAGATGCCAAGTCCGCTGAGGGCTAATCGACTCAAACCACCCAGCAGACAACCAGCCCCTGCTTTTATTGAGTTAGAGTCCATATCTATAAAGAATGATTCTCTAATTACTGTTCTTGCTTTTTTGATAGAACAATGATTTGTGAAATTGTCGCCAGAATTTTAGCATCTTTCGATGCACTTCGAGCTGTGTTGAAGATAGACGTCGACTGAGAGGTATTTATGAATGTCGACTTGGTGTCGAAAGAAGTCTGTTAGAGTTTCTTTAGTTGAATATGCGTTAATCTTACAACAAGAACGCATATTTGTCAAATGTATGGCAATTACTTGATATTAAAGAAGATATATGGATTTAGCCTGTCAAGTTGTTTGAAGTGCAATAGGGAATGAATCCACTTTGAGGTCAGATTGGCAGAGATTCAAACTTTGATTTTTTAAATTTGCAAATGATTAGAGCTTGTTATCTATGAAATTTGGTGGTACTTTGCGTGGTACTTTGATCCAAAAATAGGCAAAATTCGCAGAAGTGGCAAAAGATAGTATTTGATTTTATTAGCTTTTTTTCACATCGAAGATGTGAAAGAACCTTTCACGCCTGTAACCGGGGTTCGACTCCCCGTGGGGACGCCAATTCTTTCAATAAGATACATATCATCGAATTTCGCTTTTCTTTTCGGTGGTCCTTTCGGACGTGCTGGATTCCTCTGCCTGAGATCGACCGCCCGACAATTGAAATTATCGCCCTTGTCCTATCGAAAAGACTGGCGTGTATTTTTTTGTTTATTCACGTCGATATCCAGTTTCTTCATTCGGCTCCTCAGGGTATTTGAATTGATTCCGAGCCTGGCGCCCGCTCCGTCAGGTCCGTAAATCTTTCCATTTGTCAAATGCAACGCCATTTGAATGTGCCTGGACATCGCCTCATCCAGAGTGAGGAGAGGCTCATTTCCCTTTGGGAAAACATCTGCATCCCTTAAATGATCGGACCATCGAAAATGAGCGAATTGTATTCTGCCATTCCCGTTCGGCCCTCTTCCGGTGATCAGTTCGCGTTCAACGAGATTTTCAAGCTCCCGTACATTACCCGGCCACTGATAATCCTTGAGTCTTTCCAATGCAGCGGATGACACGGGTGGTGGCGTGTGAATTTTCAACTCTTTGGACTTTTTTTGGATGAAATGATGAATCAGTGCGGGGATATCCTCCCGGCGATGCCTCAGGGGCGGAATCATGACCGGGAAGATGTTCAATCTGAAGAAAAGATCTTCACGAAACTTTCCGGCGCGGACCATCTCCTGCAGATTCCTATGTGTCGCAGCAATCACCCGAATATCGACAGGGATGGTCTCGGTGCCGCCGACGCGCTCAATTTCCCGGTTCTGCAACACTCTCAACAATCTGACCTGGACGGACGGTGGAAGTTCGGCAACCTCGTCCAGGAAAAGACTCCCCTTGTCAGCCCTCTCGAAACGGCCCTTCTTTTGAGAGATTGCTCCTGTAAATGCGCCCTTCTCATGCCCGAAAAGCTCACTGTCCATCAAACTCTCCGGGATGGCTCCGCAGTTGACGGTTACCAGCGGCTTGTCTTTCCGGGTGGAGGCATAATGAATGGCGTTGGCAATGACTTCTTTGCCGACACCGGTCTCCCCTAAAAGAAGCACCGGGCTCGTAATGGGTGCCACCTGTCTTACCATTTCCATTACATCTTTGAGGCCGCCGTCCGCACCGACGACTTCATCTGCCACAATATCGCGCAAGTCCCGTGCAAGGTCTTGATTCTCAGCATCGAGGATGTCCTTTAGCTTGGCCACCTCCCGATAGCGCAGTGCATTGGATGCAGCGATGCAAAATGGCTCTCGCAGTTGGGAGATGAGGTTTGCGTGCGACTTCTTGAACGTCCCCTTTCCCTCAGCCAGGAATACAACGGACCCCAATCCTGTGCCCTCGATGACCAGGTTCATGTACATGAGAGAGGTCGTTGAAAGATTCACATGGTCAGACAAAATCCAGCCTGCAGGGTGCAAATCCAAACGGTCCAGGATCTTGACCTCCTGCCAGGCAGCGGCATCATAGTTGATCCGCGCAATGGCATCTTCTGATACATACTTTGGGGGAAAAGCTTTTCTGATCCCGTGCAGGTCAACCGTTGCGATGTTATGGACCAGCCTCAATTTCGGATCGATAACAAGCAATAGCATTTCAAATGCGGGCAGATGAATCCCGAGATAGGAAAGGCAGTTCAGCAACGCTTTTTCAATGTCAAGGCTGCTGCACAGTTTCAACGTTGCCTGCCTGAAAAAATCCCCTCCGCCCGTTTGCACGAATTGATCCCTCCTCATGTCGAATCCCGCAAATCTTTGCGATATTTAACGCAGAACACGATATTTCGCAACACATTTCACTCTATATCATGATTTACTGACCAATGAATTGTTAATCCATTGATACTACATGAAATAATATGTGGCACATTTCTGGCAAGGGATACTCGGGGAAGGCTCTGAGCCAAGAATGGTTTCTGTTTTTCCTGGTGTTCTGTCGGAACACAAAGACTCTTCCAAGGAAAGGGGGGATGTGTAAAGCGAAAACAGCTGAGCAGACAAGGTTTTAAGTTTAGCAGAAGTTTTTTTAATTCGTTTCTAAGCGTACTTTAAAAAGGAGGATTTTTTATGGCACATGAACACAGTTTTGCAACTCCGGGTCCTGCGGGTCTGGGCGCGTTGGCTGTTGCATGTTTCGGTTTTGGTGCAGTATTTCTTGGCCTGGTGAAACCGGGCGGCCTTCCCATTCTGGCAGCCTGGCTCTTTGGCGGCTGTCTGGTTCAGTACACCACGGCCGTGATCGAATTGAAAGACCACAACGTCCTGGGCGGCAACGTCTTCCTGTTCTTCGCTGCCTTCTTCATGCTGGGGGCGGCACTGAGCACGCTGTCCAAGTTCTTGATGCTTGCGGGAGCAGGCGCGTTCATTCCGAAAGCGGCAGCGGTGGCAGCGGCAGCTCCGGCAGCCGGGGCGGCAGCGGCGGCTCCGGTTGTAGCGGCGGCTGCGCCGATTACCTGGTTCCCCAAACCCGACGCCTACATCGAGGGGTGGTGCTGGATGGCCGGCGCCGGCTTCCTGACCGCAGTAACCCCGGGCTATGCCAAGGGAAACCTGTTCATTTTCATCCTGGTCCTCCTGGTCGACGTTGCGCTGTGGCTCATCGTCGGCATCGACTCGGGGTGGTACGGGAATCCCGCGGTCACAAGACCGATCGTCGGATGGTGTCTGATTATCGCCGGGTGGCTCGGGGTTTATCTGGCCGGGGCTACGGTCTGCAACACCGTATACGGCAAACCGATCTTCTTCGTTCCCAAACCTCTGGTGAAATGATTTTCGGGCGTCCTGATTTTCAAGGACGCATCGTTTTAACCGCTAATTCGGTGTTCTGGTGTCAATGAATTCTGCTCCACTGGAACATCAGAGACCGGGGAATCATGCGCTCCCCGGTCTCCTCCTCACTTTCCGTAATTTTCAAACTTCACCCTCATAGAAATAGCAAACAATCCTCGACGCCAGGGAAATCCTCGACCGGGCGAAGATCATCCATCAGGATCAGGCCCTCCGTCAGGCGGTGGGGCAGGGCTTCTACAACACCTCGAAGTTCACTCTCAACGCCCCCGGGCACACGCAGGCCGTCAGCAGCTCCAGGCCACGATCAAGCAGTTCGCGATCATCATCGACGAGGCATCCATAATTGATACCCTGTTGATGCACCACCTCTTGAGGGAAATTCCCTTTAGAGCTACGTTTATCATGGCCGGCGATGTATAAACCAGATTCCCCTGGTCGGCGCCTGCCATGTCCTGAAGTGTCGGTGTCAACCATATCCCGATCCGAATAATCTTCCCCCTCCCATCGGACAAACACCGATCCGGAATGTCGGATCGGCTGAAGTTCTTTGTCTC
>CAZTNW010000009.1:0-21487 GCA_964614945.1 uncultured bacterium | reverse complement strand
CAGATCGTGCAGCAGGCAGTGTTCCGGTTCGGCGGGTTCGCGACTACTGGTCAAACGGGATGGACGATATCAGCACCGGATTATACGTCAAGCGCCTCAACGTGGTTCTACAAATACGAAGCGGTACCCGTGCTCAACCATATCCTGAACGCTGCGAGGCTTGCGGGATGGGATTGGAGAGTATATGTGGATGATGGGAGCGCGTAGATGACGGAATACCTATCAGCGACATTCTGGGCGGCGTCCGGGACGACGACTACCAGTTATACCGCGCCAGCAAGTTCGTCGTATAGCGACCTCTACGTAAGGTTCATGGGTGCGACAGCAGTCACTACCTCTGACCCTACACAACGTACCGCTACCAGCGGGTATACGGAGAGTATGAGCGCGAAATCAAACAAAGTTACTCTCCCCGCAGTTGACGCGGGAGAAACCCTGCTCGCCGCAACCATATATATGTATGTGAAGAACCCGGACACCAACGCGGCGGCACATACTCTCAACACCTGCTACCTCTACATTAACAACTTGAAGGAGACATACGACGACACGAATTATGATCTTGATGTTGGTGAGAGCCATACGTATTCTTACGACATCACGGAGGATTATGATGATTACGAAGGCAAGCTGGCCAACATATACTCGTCGTGGATATACCAGACAGAGCCGAGAGGTCAGTCGGTATGGTGTACCCTCACCTATCAGGATGCGCTATTCACGGGTCCGGCAACGACGACGTGTAACGGCACATCGGCATGTTATAACGGCACTCTTGATGAAGGCACATGGTCGGGTTGGATCGCGTTACCTTCGACGTTCATTACGGGTGACGGGGAGAGTAACGATATCACCTACGAGATCGGCGGCAACCTCTACGCCGGTGTCCAACTGAAGTTCAATTATATCACTACGGCTACGGTAGAAGACTACGTTATTATTGATTCCGGCGATTCGTATACCGAGTATGATACTGGTGCGTATGGGTATGCGACAACGACCTGTAACGCTACGGGGTGGCCTACCACGACGTTAGAGTATGGTAACGGGTCGATTGTGTTAGAGTTCACCGAGAATCTTGGAGTTACTGTTCCCGCAACCACATGGACTACGAACCAGGATATCTTCTGGTTCACGACCGATTACGAACCCAATAAGATCGGGACGGTAGTGCAGTCGCGTGGCACGAAGTTCTCTGGCGGGACGATGTATTCCCTGATGTCCGATTGGGCTACGGTCGTCCGGGTCTACTCGCCGTCGCAGATGAGTGATACGTATACCATCAGATCAGAGGCAGCAGGCGCGACACTCATATACACCATAACGGATGTACCGACAACGGGGTATACCACCAAGATATTGTCTCCCGGAAAGAGTAATCAAGAGACCATCGTTATTACCCATGGTGGGACGGATGCTACCGGGCAGTTCTATTGGGTTCAGGACCCATTGACATATGCGCACGAAGCGTATGAAGAGGTTCTATCGGAGTCAATGCAATGGGTATTATACCCGGACCCGGACAGCGGGACACTTGCCGCGTGGGTTGGTGCCATGTCAGCGATATACGGTGCTCCTGACGGTGGGGGGAATGTCAGCCCGTCGTGGCCGGTCTTGTTTGGGAACGAGATTATCAACATCAACAACGTCACCCGGTTCTCCGAGACGAAGATTTGGTTGACTGCTGATGCCGGTAGAGGGACCAGCGGTATCGCGTATGCACATTGTAACGGGGATATTGTATACTGTGTGCCTACGGTCGGAGCCTATCCAAAATCTGATTCGATGTATGCGGCATACGGTGTAGGAGAAGTCTACCTGAACCCGTTAGGTATTGTAGATAACAACACACTCGATATCTACTGCTATAACGCATTGATGAACTCTACAGGGAACGCTACGAACGCTCGTGGGTCTATCCCTGCATGTAACCTACCCGCGACCGTAAGTATCGGCGACTGGGTCAATATCCAGATGAGCGAGAACGAGTATACGTGGTTGTCCGGGTGGGGTGCTCGTCAAACGTTCGTCGTAGCCAATTCCGGGAGCGAACTGACGAACTACCAGCATAAGATTACGGTGCATCGGGCATCCGGCTCGTCCAGCGGGAACGATGTGTATATCCTTGACCGCAGGTGTAATGCAGACTATTCTGATATCCGGTTCACGAACAGTGACGGCGACCTGCTGGATTACTGGATTGAGTCGCAGACTTCATTATCCGCTGATATATGGGTAGAACTTGATGTTGTTGGGAATGGGAACAACACGTTCTACATGTATTACTTCAACCTGTCAGCCGGGTCGTATTCTGATGGAGAGGATACATTCCCGTTCTTCGACGATTTCAGTGGTACGAGTCTTGATACGGATAAGTGGACGCAGGTTGGGGGAGGCACACCTACATTCTCCAGCGGATACATGACCGTAACAGCGAACTCTACAGACCCAGGGAAGATTATAGCGACCGCAGCAACTACGGGAGATAACACGGTATTCACCGCACGGTTCAAGGTGACGGGCGGATCAAATGTTGATGGTCGTGCCGGTTTAAGTATCAAGACGGGTGCTACCGGGTGCGGATACAACTTCGTGGTGGAAGATTTCACGAACGTTGACGGTGTGAAGTTCTTAGATGATACGGTCGCATGGGGGTCGGATTTAGATAACTGGGCGAAGGATACATGGTATGAATTCGATATTGTCCATGATGGGACGAACGTGAAAGGGAGGATTGATGGGGGTACGTGGAGATCGGTCGCATGGTCGGGTCGTGAAGGGAACCCGGCACTCAACATAGGGTCATATGATGAGGTTACAGTATGGGACTATGCGTTCACCAGAGCGTATGCTGCTACAGAACCTACAATCAGTTCGTGGACTACCGAATCAGTGACAGAGATTACCCAGGATACGTTCGCATACCGTCTTGTCGGATGGGAGTATGACCAGATGAAAGGATTGTTCAATCTAGAGTTCGGGGCACCTGATGATTACTATATGAGTAATGATGTCAAGTATAAAGGTGCAGTTGATGTGTCACTCTCTCTCTTGTAATTCACAACATATTTATTTTGGTTGCAATATATTATTGTCAATATGTCCTGCGCGTTCTCTGCTACCCCTTATACTTATTTCTTCGGGACGAGACTCGGGTTACTCTACAGTATTTCAATTACTGAAGTCATGTTCCCTCCAGGTGGACGCGAGGAGCTGGATGCGTTAGTAGACCAGATGTGGCACCAGTTGTATCCCTATGAGGTGGTGAACCAATGCCGGAAACAGTAGAGAACGATCCTGATGAGTATGTAGCGGTATGCGCTCGCTGCGGCATCGCCATCAAGACAGAAGAGGTTGGTGGGGAGTTAGACGGCAGGTTCGTAGACTATGTTGAACGTATGCAGGGAGTAGCGAACTTTGTGTTATGTCTTGACCATTGGGAAGAGTTCAAGAACAATTCTAATACTTCAGTAGAAGACGGGATTGCCCGGCGGGCGCAGAGCATAGCAGACTCGCAGCGGAACATGGACCGTTACTTATAAACACGTGTGATTCCAATCAACTTTTTTACTATTCTTAACGATAGTTAATTTGCAGGACAGACTAACGTCGTGCTTGACAGCGATACACCTGCACAAAGAACCACCAACCCAATACTTTTCCTAATCTCTAAAAACGAAGTAACAATCAACTATTTTTATTCATACAGTAACATTTTATGTGATGATTCAGAGTCTTCGTAGGGGCAAACTCAAATACGTTCTCGGGCAGGTCAAGTATGTTGACGTGTTCTTCCAGTTATGGTCGCGGTATGGGTTCCGTAGAGCGTGGAAGTTTCTGTTAATGAAATTGTTCGTGAAGGAGGGGGAGGGTGCGTTAGGCGTTCTGTTCCGGTTGGGGGAATATATTCTAACCCCGCTAGGCAAGACACATTGGTTGTGCCGCTACCCGCGGCAGATTGAGATTGAGGTTACGAACGTCTGTGATAAGAAGTGTATCCTGTGTGAGCATACCTACTGGGAGGAACCAGCACGGCATCTGAAGTATGACGAGTTCCTGAAGATTATCGACCAGTTCCCAGACCTGTTGTGGGTGAACATGACTGGTGAAGGAGACTCGTTCCTGAACCCAGATTATATCCGGATGCTATCCACGCTGAAGGACCGCGATGTTCCGGTATATCTGGTAGATAGTTTCAACCGGTTAACTCCCGATAAGGCGAACGCTCTACTGGATATGGGGATTGATGGTATTCACATCTCGTTTGACGGGGCTACAAAGGAGACGTATGAGAAGGTCAAGGTAGGATGCAACTACGAGCAGACGATACAGAATATCCGATACCTTCTGGCCGCGAGAGGGAACCGGCCATTTCCCGAGATATGTTTCCGGTATGTGATAACGACGTTCAATGTGAACGAGATGCCGGATTTCATTGATATGATATATAGAGAGTTTGGGGAGTATAATATAGGGCATATCGAGTTTGTAGGTCTCCTATATTTCCCGGAGACTAAGCAGTATTTCGTTGACCGTGTTCCTGATGAGATTATAGACGAGGTATATAAACGAGGGGAGAAGTATGGGTATACTGTCAGGTTAGCACATCCTGGTGCCGCGTTGCCGTCAAGGAGATATTGTACTGCTTGGAGTGAACCCTACTTCATGATGGGGGGATACGTGTTATCGTGTTGTGCCGTGCTTATGTCCAACCGCAGACCCGCGCTGCGGAGTCTTGCGTATGGTAACATCAACGATAAACCGTTTAGAGATATATGGAACAGTAGACGGTATCGGTGGGTAAGAGAGAATGTGAATAAAGAGGATAGCCCGATGCCGCATATGTGCAGGGGGTGTAGAGCGTATGAAGATCCTTGTGGCGAGTCCTAAACCGGGTGCTGGATCGGGAGCAGCGTTAAATGCGCTTGAACCAGCAAGCCCCACATACTGCCATAGTGTAGGAGAGTTCTACCGGATACAACACAAACACCAGGTTATACTAAGTTATGGGTTCCCGTTCCATTGTCTCCCTACAACTAAACCGCACGTATGGTACTGTCTTGAGCCACAGGTATACCTCATGCGAGAGAAGGGGGGGGTGAAGAAAGCGGTATCGAAAGCGGCTATGCCAATAGAGAGGTGGCGAGTTAATAGTCTTGATGGGTGTATCGTTGCTGACAAGGCCAACGCGAACCGGTTTTGGGAGTTGTATGGGATTCATCCCATTATTGTCCCATATGGGATAGACTATGGGTTCTGGTCCCAGACCCCCCCACCAATAGACGATACGGTCTTCACGGTTGCACATATTGGTGAGATCCAGCGGTTCAAGAACCAGATGAAGTCGATAGAGGCGTTCGCGGAGTTCCATGAGGATGTGTCGAACTCTCGCCTATGGATCATCGGGGCTGTCAGGGATACTTCATATTTTGAATCTATGAAGTCACGAGCTGATGAACTTGGTGTGAAGTTTACATATATCTATGAGATGCCGAGAGAGCGTCTGCGTGACCAGTATTATCCTTACATCGACTGTGTCCTCCATCCAATCAAGTTACAGGGGGGGTTCCTGACCCCGTTAGAAGCGGCTGCGGCTAACCGACCGGTGATCGTCTCGCAGGAATGTTCGTGTTCTGATATCATCTACAACCATTACCTGGGTCTGGTATCATCGGAGAGTTATAGTTTCTGGTTGAAGTATATCTATGACAATGGATACGTTCCGAGACGCGAGTGGATACAAGGAAACCTGACTTGGGAGAAGTATTATGATGGGGTAATGTCTATCTTGGAGAGGTTAACAAAATGAAAGTGTTTGTAGCTGGGGGTGCGGGGTTCCTTGGGTCGCACGTCTGCGAGTATTACCGGAGCCAGGGATGTGATGTGGTCGCGTATGACAATTTCAATATGAGGGAGTTGTCACGCACCCAGTATGATGCCGTGAACGCACGGAAGTATATGGCGTCGTTCCTACAAGAGATTGGGGCGACCGTCATTAAGGGGGATGTCCTGAAACCGGGGGTCATGGATGAGTTCGTGAAGGATGCCGACTTTATCGTGAACTGTAGTGCTCAACCGGCAATGACTATCGGGATAGAAGACCCGGTACTTGACCATCATGTGAATGTCGGTGGCACGATCAATCTATTAGAAGCCGCTCGGAAGTATAGTATCCCGATGCTGCATTGCAGTACGATACATATCTACGGCAACCAGAACCAGTTCATCCGCAAGAGAGTTCCTATAACCGAGGGTATGCCGATACTTGAAGGGACGGTGACTCCGCTCCATGCGAGCAAGATGGCGGGGGAGTATTACTGTCGTGCCTATGCAGATACCTATGGGGTGAAGTCTGGGGTGTTCCGGCTGACCGGGATGTATGGCCCTCGTCAGTTTGGTGGTGTTGACCATGGATGGGTAGCGAATTTCTGTATCCGGCATATCATGAACCAGCCGATAACAGTGTTCGGCACGATGGAACAATTTAGGGATATCCTCTACGTTACGGATGCCGTGAGAGCTATCGAGATGTGGAGGCATACTCAACAGACAGACGTGTTCAATATCGGCGGTCCCTTGGTAGAATCGTTCAAATCAGTATTCGATATCCTTGAACAGTATACCGGTCGGCAAGTAGAGTATACTATCGAGCCGGGGCGGGTAGGCGATTTACACTGGTTCGCATGTAATATTGAGAAAGCGAAACGGTATCTTGGTTGGTCTCCCAGAGTAGACGCATTTGTTGGTGTCCCAGGGTTATGTAAATGGGTGGAAGAGAACCGGCAGCTGTTCAGATAGTATACGCATACTGGCTCATACTCAACCCACAATAATATTTTCTGGCTGCTTCTAGTTCTTCAGGAGTATTGATATTGAAGTATCGTCTCCCGACTTCTACCAACTGTAAGTTATACTCTTCATTCATCATCAGGACCATCATATCAACATATGTAGCCACTTTACGACCGTCTCTGCGCTTTCTATCACAGTAATCAAGAAACCCTGCTGGAAACACGCCATGACCCGTTCCTTGGAACATACGTTTCATTAATGTTGGATGCGGGAGCGTTTCCGGTTTCTCTTTCATCATAGTGATCGAGAGTGTGCCGGGATAGTGTCTGATAGAGAACGTCTTCTTCACGTCTTCTATATTATGAGGGACCACATATCCTACACAGGCGTCAACATGCGGTTGTTTATACGTTGTCAGCATGAGTTCCAGGGCGGGGAAGGGGTATACAAGTTCGTCGGCCAGCATTAATATAAAATCGTCGTCACCTATAGCCGTTCGTGCGGTCCTCATCGCGTCTACCATCCCAAGTTGTTTCTTCTGGGGAACAAATGTTACCGGTATTGATTTGAACATCGGCGCGATATGCTCTTTCACCTTCTCTTTCTCATGACCAACAACCACTACAATCTCGTCGATCACGTCATCAAAGTGAGGGATATCGGCTAACACATGGTCAACTATACTTACTCGTGGTGTGACCTCTAGCAGACACTTGTTCGTGTCTCGTGTCAAGTCACCCATCCTCTCTCCCTTACCGCCAGCTAATAGAAGAAGTTTCATCAATGTTATTTATTATTACTTCCAATACAAATTGTTGACTCTTTATGAACGCGAAGACGTGTATGTATATAGACAAGAGCAAGATCCTACCGGCATTAGAGGCGAGACGGAAACTGTTGATGGAGGCGTATATGTGTTCTAGTGACCCGTTCGAGCATATGGATTATCTCCAGATTGCTGATGAGATCGGTCAGATCATTGAGAATATCGAGATGGGTATGTTTGACTGGCAGGAGGAGGAATAAGTATGTTTCTTGAAGGAGAGGATGCAAGACGGTTCCACGAGTATATGGAGAACCCACACGCTCATATGACCGAATCTGGGAGACGTCTATTCCGAGAGGCGTTGCGGTTGTACCATGATAATAGGTGCCCCGTGTGTGGTCAGAGGGGGTTTGAATTGAGACAGAGGTTCGACCCACCAGTATGAAGACTCTTCTCCTGATTCACAATGATCCTCGGTCGTTTGGGGGATACCAGCGGTTATCAGGGTTCCTTCAGAAAGCGTTAGATGCTGATATCTACAACATCAAGACTGGCGAGGGATACAACCCTGACGATTACGACTATTTTGTGGCGATGGATGACCCGTCAGTATACAAGTTACCTCTAGACAGACCGCATACTGCCTATATGACCACACCTCGCCGGTCACTCTACGATATGTATTACACGAACCCGTGGTATATCCGGGCGGCTACATGGTTACTACGTGTACGTGACCAGCACTATATGTCGAAGATTCGTGATTTTGTCGCCATATCACATACTTCCCGTATCCGTATCTTCAAGACGTATGGGAAAGAAGCCGAGGTTATCTATCCCTGTATTGATGTCTCTCAATACCATCATGGCGAGGATAAGGGATACTGGCTGGCTCCCGGCAGGATCGCGAAGTGGAAACGGATACCGATGATTGTTGATGCGTTCCGCGAGATGCCGGACGAGCAGTTGATACTGTTCGGGGAGCCGGTAAAAGAGTATGAAGAGTTCCTGAAGTATCGTCTCCCGAAGAATGTCCGGTGGGAGGCAGGTGGCGATGCCGGTCTCATTAAACGATACGCGGAGTGTCGTGGTGTCATCACAATGGGAGTAGACGAGGATTTCGGGATCGTGCCTCTGGAAGCAATGGCGTCTGGGAAGTATGTGGTTGCGCCTAATGAGGGAGGATACAAAGAGACCTTAAGGGAACCTAGATGCGGGGCGTTGATCAACCCAAGTAAAGCAGCATTAATTCGCGTAGTGAGAGGGTATAACCTATGTCTTGCTCTTGGGCTACCGTTCAGATCACTTAATTCACCAGAGGATATGGTTCGTGATAACTTCGATTATTCGTCGTTCATGAAACAGTGGAAAATCCACGCCAGCTTTATCGTCTCGGAGAGAGTATAGACTATCCGAGGCGACAATACAATATGGACCCGATGATAATCGTCTACGGTGTAGGTGCTGGCGCCGTGTTCGCACTGCTTGGATATTTAAGGCAGTTGCCGACCGGCGGGGAAGCGTTTGATTTCCTCAAGGCATTACCCACAATCATCCTCGGCGGTGCTATCGGCGCCATGCTCGCCTTCGCTGGTACTCCTATCAGTGAAGAGAGTATCGCTATCCAGATGGGTGTATACGGCTCTCTTACCGTAGCAATACAATACTTCGTCCAGGCTGTATATCGCTGGTATACTGCCGAACGCAAATAGAATAGACAATAGAATACCAAACCCCCTTTTTTAGGGGTTTATCAATACAATAGGAGGCGAACTGAATAATGAGGTTCAATATAATACTAGCAATAGGCGTCCTCGTCGTTTTACTGGTTGGTGTTGTTTCTGCAGGCGTCCTCTGTGACTCGGCTGCCGTGGGTGACAATGTAAACGTCGTCACCGACTACACGGAGATGGTGGACACTGGCTGCACGCAGAGCCAATCCGCGTATTCCGCGATGATGGCAGGGGGCGGCGGGTATGATTCAAGTATGGATGCCGGGAACGGGTTTGCGCATATCACGCAGGCCGCGGTGAACGGGATGTTCAGGGACGGGATGTCAACTATCCAACAGTCCTGCGATACTACAAAACCGTGTGCCGGGTCCAGCCCGCAGGGAACGTGCACCTACTCGCAGGCGATGTTCGGCACGCATACCGTTGGCAACTCAGTGATCCAGTCTGCCGGGTATATCGGCACAGGACTTATCGGGCAGGCGTATGTCACTGGGACAGGATCGTCCCGGATACATGCGGGGGCTATCGACCAGACAGGTACCAGTGAATTAACATTCAAACAGAACGTCAGGTCGTCAGGGTTCAACCATACCGCCTGGATGTCGTTTGATTGGATCCGGTGAGTTCATGCGGGTCGACTGGAAGAGGGTATCCGTATACCTTCTTTTCGCGCTGGCGGTCTCCTGCCTGGTGCTCGGCTACGTCTACCCGATCAGCCAACAGCGCACGGGGAACGTCACGTATCAGAAGATCCAGGGGGATAAGAGCGAACACCTGACCACGTTTGAGGTTATGATCGAACCCGGCGTGGATGCGGATAAAGTGTATCGTGCGCTGATGTTATGCCCCAACGCTTACGGGTATGTGATCATCCCCTACGATGAATCGCGGGTGGAACCGTCACAATGGTATGCCCCCGCCCCGTTCCCGAAGGACGGGGAGGATTGGCTGATCGTCATAGCTGACGGCGAGGTATACCCCGCGGACGTTGGCGGGTGGACCGTCCAGTATACCGGCAGAATAGTCGTGTTGGATCTTGACCGATACCCCGACCTGATCCTTGCCAGTATCATCACGCATGAATGCACACACCAGTTTGAGACAGGAAGGTTAGATTACTATACCAACAACCTGGCGGCATATAGATTCTGGGTGAACGACGAGTGGTTAGGGTTCTATCCCGAGATGGGCGAGAACGGGTGGAAAGCGCTCTACAACCTGTATATCCTTGATGAATACCTCAACTCTCAACCTTCACGGTCACTATTTTTAACGGAACCTTAAACTTATACTCGAACAACTTGTGTTTCAGTTTAAAGACTTCGGTTTGATAACCTCGTGAACCTTTAACATCAATGATATCTTCCGATCCATCCGTATGAGTGACCACAAAGTCCGCCCTATAGATGATAGGACGAGCCTTCTTACCGGATGAAGGACTAATATACCCCTCCTGTAACGTAAAATCCACCTGACACTTGAAATCTGCAATCTCGCCTTTCTGTTTCTTCTCCTTAAGGTCAACGTAGTATTGCGCCTCGGCCTTGGAGTCGAAACAGATATCGTCGATAATTGTCTTGACATTACGATACTTACTCGGTTTATGATTCTTCTTCTCTCTACTCTTCGTGCCGTTCCGTCTCACCAAGATCGACCGCCCACTTCCATACCATTAATAAGAATAATCCTGGGATGAGGACCAGTAGTAGTGCTACACTACATACATATCCTATCCCTTGGGTAAGGTTCATCTCTTCTCTAGTTCTTCCAGTATAAGGAAGGATATGACCGCGTTAATACGGGACCAATCCTGCCCCAACATCAGTTTCTCCAGTTCAGGGCGGGTCTCCATCCGCTTCTTGATATCAGCATACGTCTTCTGCCCGGTAGCGGAGATGATATCGTTCCCTTTATACTCGACGGGCGCGCTTTCCTTTACTTGGGGCTGGTTCTGCTGTTTCGCCATACTCAACCACCTCCTTCGCCGGCGTAGTTACGTGAACATATAGGTCGCTGCGCTGAACATACCCTTTCTCCAATACAGTACACGTCGTCCCACATACGGGGCAGGCGACTTCTTCCGATATCTCGAAGGGATGCAACGCCGTCGAGAATACTACTTCACCGTCAGAGGGACAGTTAATCTTTACTTCCACAACCACAACTACACACCTCCTTTAATACATGATACCCCATGTAGGCGGCCTCGATACCAACAATACTCCATACCAGACAGAATATATCTACCATCAGACTCATTTCACTCTACCTCTATTCTCTTCATAGAAATCTATCGCGTCCCTATAATACTTAGATGAATTGCCGGATAGACTGGCGATCTTCACCTGGTCTTCGAACAGGGTACACGATGTATGTTCCAGTTTCCGGTTCGTCCTCTCCTTCTTCTGCAACTTACTAATAAGAAAATCAGCACCAGGGGTTTTGATCTGTTTCAGGAGGGAGACCAGATACTCAATCTCATCATCACTCAAATCACGATACATTGTAATATATACTACACTGTATCTCCTAAAATAGTTGATTATTCTTCTCTCATCTTCCTCTCTAGTTCAGCAGCCATATCAGACTCCTCTTTCATAGCATGGATCTTATCCATCTTCAGGCAATAACAATCAAAACAGTAGTCACGAATCAATACTTGGCACTCCTCATATGGTTTAGGTAGGGAATATGATTTATGACACATCTCACAGGGTACGGGAGATTCATACCATTTCACAACTATACCTCCGTCAGATTCTTGTCAATGAAGTCAGCAGCCCACTTTATACCCCATGCTGCGCCCAAATAACTATTTGCTTTGCCTATACTCCCAAACCAGCGTTCATGCTCAGCAACAGACTCGTTATTTAAATCACTTGATTGTTTGAGTAAGAATATCACGATCTCATTCTTATTCATTCTTCAACACACTCCCATATAGGAGTCTTCTCTTCTGTCAGCTTGAAGGGACATTGTTTAGGGTTCACGATTGCCAACCTACACTCCAAGATACAGGGGTCATCCTCTCTACACTTACTACATTTCCAGGTTATCATTTCGCTACCTCATCTTCAGCTCTACGTCTTAACTGCCAATAGGTCATACCTTGCCTAAGAAGGGATTCTATCATCTCTGATCTACCTAGATGGGTGATCATCTCAAAGGAATCTAACATCTCTATAGTCTCTCGGGAGATGCTTGCAGAAATAGGGTATTTCCTTTTACCAGGATTAGATACTACTCGTGGCATATACTCTATTATTTATTCTAATAATAAAAATAGTTGACTGTTTGATTTTCCTCTCTTCTCTTTACTCTCTTTCCTCTAACTGATTAACTATTTATATTAAGAAGAACTAACCTATACAACAAGACAGGAAACGTTTTTCCTGAAAGGTAAAAGACAGGAAAATCTCCGAACCATCCGAGGGTATGATTATTATAATAAATATCCCTCGACTGAAAGGAGGGAATTAAGTTACTCTCTAATACTTCTAACTACTAATCTAGCACTAATTAGCATCAATTTGTAGTACAATAATGAGACACAAAATCATCTTTCGTACCAAAAAACAGGGAAAATGGTACACAAACAGGGATAAACCAATTGGTATATGCAAAAAATAGGGAAGAAATCTATTGTGGCCCAACCTCAGGGATAGGCGGGACCCCCCGCATCTTACGCTGTGATGCCTCATACAGATTATTCGTCATCTTAATCACGTTCTTACAGGTTTCATCGCGGTCCTCAGCACCACCAACCGCGTAAAACTTCTCAACCTCAACAGCAATCTTCATACACGATTGCCATAATATATGGTTCTGCTTATCCCCTTCTGCCAGGATACCCTGTTCTTTCTTTGTGGGGTAGGTATTAATCGACTTTGCAGGGGACTGTGACTTGATATCAATCCCGCCCTTCACATTCCCGCTCTCATCAACATTAACCGCTATAACATCACCAATAACAAGCCTAGGCAGCAGCTTAGCGCGCTGGTTCTCACTAACCTTTACCGTTACAGGGAGTGAACCCTGAGGCGAGATCATGATAGTCCCCGCCATCATACCGACACTCGTGATCGGCCCTTCTATTTTAGTTGTCACACACAACACCTAACTGTTCATAAATCATAGTCTTCCGTCTTTCTAAGGGAACGGCCTCCCTATTCAACTGTTCAATTACTCGTTCTATGACCCTGGAAGTATAGGAATCATTGTTCTTAATACAATACTCCTGGTGCCTTCTCAATCGACAACAGACATCATCGAAGGTCTTCTCAGGGATAACCCATAGTGGATCATCACTCATTTGTAGTCCCGTCCTCTAAAGTTAAAAGATGATTAATCTCTTTCTTTCTCCTCCTCCTCTCCCTCTCCCATTCACCATTACACAAATCCCACTCCTTCTGATACTCATGTATATCATAAGGCGGTCTATACTCATACTGCTCATGTCTATCATATACTCCCATTCTAACTCACACTCTCATCTATATTATACTTGTAATCCAATACAATACTTTCGATTACTGAACCATACAGTTCTTCCAGGACCAACTTCTCCCTGTTAATCATATCAGCAGCCATAAGAGGGATCACGCCCCCTCAGCAACAGCCTGTTTATATCCTACGTATCCCCCCAATATACAAACCACCGTCAATAGTATGAACGTCACATAATCCCCGGTAAGGAATAACTGTATCCAGATATATACCAGGATTAGAAGGATCAACGCCTGCCCCCCGAGAAACACCAGATTGCCGATAAGCTCAACCATTAGACCTTCCCCCGAATCGAATCAATATGTTCAATCTGATCGGCAGCATCACCAACGAGACAGTACCCCTTCTTATCCATAGCCCATATCGGATAGAGTGTATCAACATCATCAGGGATATCCACTGAAGGAAGATCACTAATATCAATATCATCACTAGTGATACAATAATCATCAAGCATAGCCTTCAATCTGCGTATATCCTCCATATCCCACCGGTACACCTTATCCAACTGTTTCCTGAACCAACTATCCAGAACATCATTATTGAAGTGCTCGGCCACAATCTCATATATTCCAGGGATATTCTTTAACTCAATCGCGCTCATATCCTCCAGAATATCGTTTAATTCGTTATCAAACTCATTATCTGTAATCTTTTTATAACATGCCATCTTTAATTCCTCCTGTAAAATGATTGTAGGGATGTAACCCCCATAAGATTACCCATCCCATCTCTAACTGTAGCATCAGGATGCGTATTAGGTGATACAAGATCACGTCTATCACTATAAGCCATACATACCAGGGAGCTAACAATATACATTGTGTTAGGCTTTGGGTCCGGCAATCGACCACCAGTAACCTCTGATTGACTATAAACAGTCTGCATTACGGGAATCCCATCAATATGATTTACCGCCTTTTGATGTGTTGTTATTCTGATAGGCTCATCCCCACACGGGGGAATGGATATAACGTCACCATTAACGAATACATTAACCTGATGTTTTGTTAAGTTTATCAATTTCATTCTTTACACCTCCTCAAAGTATCCACATTTCGAACAGCAATACCCAATCATACGAGTAATACATGAACCGTATATATCACCAATTGGCCGGAACGCTACAATCTCATCTCTCTGCTCTATATAGTATCCACAATTAGCACAGCGTTCAATTGATACATTTGTCGGCATTGTCCATCCCCTCTATAATCTTCTTTATACGGCCCCTCAGATCATCATATAACGGGCAGTCTCCATCCTTCAGACAAATATCCGGCAGAGTAACCTCATTACATACACAGTCATACTCTCTATCATGGATAGTGAGATATCTACATAGTGCCATGATCACAGCTCCCTTATTGAAGTTATAGCAGACTCAGGGCAGCCCTCATACTCCATTATCTTTTTCTTAGCATCCTCTATAGTACTACCTGTAGTCCGAATATAGATAGATCCTTTATCATGCTTTACAGATACAATATACTCTCTTCTCATCCTCTATCCTCTCCTATGACATTGTTCACACTGTCCCAGAGTACCGTTACATAGATCATTACATACATTCAGAGTATCAGGTACCAACTCCTTAACCATAGAGATCAGGTTATCTTTACCAAGATATCCCCCAAGAGAGACTACTATATCTTTAATATAATCATCCAGGGAAGGGCCATCAAACTCCTCACATCCTAATACTTTATTATGTGCCTCATCAATCCAGGGATCACTAACTCCCCAATATTCGCACCATCGACCATCAGAGATATAATGGGAACAGCGTTCACAGGCTATTGTATTAAGATACATTATACCTCATCCCTCCAGGAAAAACCATACTCTTCAATAATCAATTTTACATCAGAGTATCCCCAACACGAATCCATCTCCTCTCCTGTTTCGTCCTCTAATACAAACCCCACATACCGACCAGAGAGATAAGCATCATATGCCTCTACCTCTCCGATTAATACACGAGTGGCCGTATCTATACTCTCTTGGAATGTATTCCCATACTCACGATTAAGATCATGATATGTAGCATAGATAAATCCTACCTGCCCGCTATCCCAAGGATCATTATATGATCCAACACTCATCGACAAACCACTATGATCCATCAGATATAAGGGAAGAATAATCACCGCTCCGTACTCAGATTCAAGATAATCCGCTATCTCTTCCCAAGAACAGAAATCATCTTCATCTATATCATGCTTATCTCCAAGGGAATAACGCCTATGGAAACAAACCATATGGCCGAGATTATCATATTCTCTCGGGTCCATTGGATCATCATCAGGGAATACCCTTAATGTCTTTTCTTCAAACCATCTTCCTTTCTCAAAGTGGCCAATTTTCTTAAATGTGTATATTGCCTCCATGTTTATCCTCTCCTTATACTCTCTAATTTAACCATAAGGGATCTCATAGTATCAGATGATGCAGTACACCAGGGATCACCTTTCATTATCAATCCCGACATAGTATTCTCGCGCTCTATTGCAAGTAGACATATACCGGCCTCAATAGGTGTTGAGGTGTTATTGCTCATCCTCATCCACATCCCCATCATCATCAAGTTCAGAAAGGTAGTTCTCCGCGATTTCATACCAATCTACTTCAGACAAGGCCGCGCCTAATAGATCACTCCATAACGATGCATCATCTAACAACGGGTTCATATCTCCAATGAAGTCCTTAAGCATATCGGCAGCATCATTAACCGGTTTGTGCCTTATCATATCCTGGACTTCATTATAGAGTCCTTCATCGTTCCCGATCCATAGTGATACACACCAGGTTTCATAGTTTTTCCAGCCGTTATATCCCTCTTCGTTTTTTACCATAGTGTTTTACTCTCCTGTGGATTTTAGGTACCACGATAATATATAGGAGAGACAACAATATAATATTTTGTATTAGGCCTAAAAGAAGAGAATAGAGATTAGAAGATATCTTGAAGTATATCACAATAGATAAATCGCATATCAGGAGAATCGTTTATCCCCTCACAATCATCCTTATACTCACACTTCTTACAATACCTCTTAATCCCCTTAGTATCTAGTTGGTCTATATACTCTTGATAAAATCCACCTGGTAACATCATATCGCCTCATAATCAGGTACATAAGAATAGTTCTGAACTATCCGGCCGGTAAAATCAGAAGATATAGTATTGAGTATAGGGGGATGTGCAATAGTAGATCCCGTATAGAACCGATATAGTTCTAAAAGATTAGTTTTCGATTTCATAATCCCCACTCCCTACCTTATTGTGTATAATAGTTGTTACCTTATCAAACACATCTTTAAACCATACCGGCCCGCCAAATATACGATCCTCCTCATAAGACCAAAACGCATAATCACCCCGCTTAAATCTAGCATCGATAAGATGATTATTATCTCTCCATTGCTGAGGATAAGCAAGATCAATAACATCAGTGTTATATCCGGCAAACCGCAATAGATCATAGTTGTTCTTATTCGAGATATACACTAATTGATCTCTCCCTATATCAAGACAATCCTTCTCCTTAATGTATAACTCTCTCATATCATCTCTTTGTAATACCTCAAATGAAGTATTATTATTTGTAATTAGTTTAAGCGACATTCTTTAATCCTCAGTTATCTCCCAATACCCGAAGTCCCCCTCTTCATATCCCCAATAGAACCCTTCAGAAGAACAATGATCATTAAGATAGTCTATTGCTTCATCTTCTAACTCTTGAAGAGTAATAACGCAAGACTGGAGCATATCTATATCCCCCATATTGCGCCAGAAATCAAGATATGATATATCATTGTCTACTATCTTCTTGTCATGCTCTGATGGTACCCAGCCTTCATTTAATGCAGTGTCGAATGCTCTTCTTCTAGTGTGATCCGGTCCAAAACTACCATCTCCATAACATCCTAGTTCATACTTGTTGTTTTCTGTCATAGTCTTTTACATCTCCTCTTTTTGTTCTTAGTAGTAACCTGATAAATTAAGTTTGGGTGCTAAGCACCCTGCCAGACCTGATCTCCCAATCTTTACAATAGTATAGTGCCTCTGGTGTATGTAGTGCCCGACCAGCCAGGAGTTCATCTCTTATGATCCTCTTATCCCTGTAGTACCCCCCTAATCTGGCTATAGCATTACTTAGTTCATACTCCACTATTACACCATCACAATACCTGGCAAGCACTATTACCTTATTACTTGCCTTCTTTACTATCTCATTTCTCATGTTCTTTTCATCTCCTGTAGTCACCCGACTACATACAATAATACTCTCTAATACATAATATACTTATGCCATGCACTAACCGTTACCTTTATATTTGACTAACCTTTTGTTAGTGAGTCTTTATATACCAATATACACACCGTGCCCCCTGGCTTGGTCCCACTCTGTGATGGTTGCGGCACGTGTGTAGTATATGCTATGTCACACATTGCGGCAAATGTATATTCTGCGACAAAATAAAACAAACGATTATGCGCTGTTATTTTTCAAAAAGAACCCATTTCGCAACACATCACCAGATCGTTTTACGGTCTAGCCAAGTTACCACGACAAAAGTTTACACTTTCATGTTGCGTGGTATAGTGTATAAGTAACATGCGAGGGTTTTAATGTACATGAACCAGAAACATTTCATCCCGGTATCATCAACAGAAGACAGGAAAGAATACGATAGACTATACAGGATAAAGAATAAAGAACACATCCGCGAATACAACGCGTTCCGCAAGACGCGGGAGCGTGATCGGGTCCGTAAGAGAAAGCATGCTTTAATTGAACATATGGGCGGGAAGTGTATGAACTGCGGGCTAGCGTTCGATGGTGAGAACGAATGTGTATTTGACTTTCATCATGAGGGAGAGAAGGAGTTTTGTTTGTCGCCGCTAACGCGGCCCATGAAGGATCTAATAAAAGAAGTAGAAGGTTGTATATTGGTATGTTCGAACTGCCATAGACTGCTGCATAGAGGAGAGTAAAAGAGAGATTTATTTTGGTATCAGTTTACATCGTCCTTCGTTTGTTCCTGATACTGTATATCCATCATCATGATGTAACCATTCGTTTGCGGGCATCCACGCCATACATTTCTCTTCTATACACCGTTGAGGATATGGGAACGTTATGTTATTTCCTCCGGTCCCACTCATTGAGAACGGGCAGATACGTTTCTCTTCAGTCATTTCGGGAACCCCGTGTCATGGTAGTGGTTCTTCAGTTCCCGTTCGAGTTCCTGGATACGTTTCATCTGTCCCTGTCCGGCAGTGATAAGTTCCTGGACTTTCTTATCCAGTTCTTTATACGTGTAGGTCATCTTAAACTTGGCAGCCCCTATCTCTTCTGTGGTGCAGTCTCGTTTCCAACATGCACTACCAGCACTATACAGACAGTTTTCTGGCGGGGCAAACCACGGAGCGAGTTCTACTCTACACGGGTCTGGTCCACCACACCGTTTGTTATTACAAACCCACTTCGTCATGATTCACTCTCCATAAGATAAGACCGTATTTCTCTCTGCACCTCTCGCATAGCATCATCAACCTCTTTGTACTCCCCTGTCCAACAATCCTCTAATCTATCAATCCAATACTGCAATCTCTCTTCTGGTACGAACGGCATTACTTCAACTCCTTACTCAAACAAATCCGAACGAATGCTCGTCTCTCTCAACACATCCAGGGCTTTTTGTATACCCTCTTCCTCATCATCATATCGACACTCGTCGAGGATATCCTCCAGGTCAAGGATAATCCTATCAAGTCTCCGCTGTAGACTCATTTCAACTCCTTCACGATACCTTGTTTAATCAGACGGTCGACGTAGGGGTCCGTTTTGAAGTATCCCGCGTGGGCGGTCGGGGTAGTGTTAACGACCTCATCTCTAACAGAAACCGACTTTCCACAATACGGGCATGTGGCCCGTGTTGTAGAATGGGTCTCGAATATACCCGGACAGTTATCACAGTTTATCAGCATCCTACCACCACTCTCACAGCCACGGCACATGCTATTACAAGTACCGAGACTGCACAAAGCAGGATAACCCATGGGATTACATCATCGGGGTCAATCATCCTAATACACCTCATTATAGAACCCAACGACATCCGCGAACCCCACACGTCCATTCCGGTTATAGTCAAATGCTCGGGCAGGCTCGTATCGTAAGATCCATTCAATCCACTGGAAGAACAGCTGCACATCCAGGGTAGTTACATGCCGGTCGCCGTTCATATCCTCATAGAACCCGTCTCTGTTAAGGTCCACGGGGCAATGCGTCTGACCGGGTAGGGGCCGGACCCGTGCTGGTTTCACTGCCGATACCGCACTGATAATGAACATCAGTGCAATCATAATACTAATAACTCGTCGTAAATTCATGGTAGCCACATCCTTTTATCCGGTAATATCACTTGTTCTTTGGTTGGTGCCTTCGGCACGGGCGCCCATACATCGGTCCATGAACACGCTTCCGTCACTCTACCCTGTAGACTATCCTCGAACGTTTCTAATACGAACCGAGACATCTCATCCAATCTATCAATAGCGTATGCTCTGGAGTATGCGTCTCGTATAACCCCCTTTACGCAGATTTCGATATCGAACTCATACGTCTCGGTCATTCCTCTCTCCTGAACGGTTCTTTATCTGGTATACTCCCGAATCTTGATGGTATCCAAACCGCGCTATATCCAGTTAGGTCGGCATACTCCCTAACAGCAGACCAATCAACAATCTCGAAGAACCTCTGTCCTTTGCGGTCCTGTAAACAAACACCCATACCCATAAATGTTGTCGGGCCGCAGGGCACCACCGGGTCAAGTCCAAGACTCTCAACTATATCTTTCCACGTCTGGGGGTCCATTATGATATGTGTTGAGTAGAATCCTCGTGCTCGCTGCTCAAACATGACTCTATTGATGTCTTGTATAGGGTTTGGTTCGCTCGTCATTCCCCGATCTTCTCCAGGAACCGTGCTCGTGCCTGTTTATTCAACCGTCGTTTCAATAACTTCATTCTAACCTTCCGTGCGACAATCTCGTCTTTCCTCTCTTGTGGCATACATTGGTAGCAGGTCGCGTATTTGGTGTATCGTTCCTTACAGATGGGGCAGAGGATACGTCCTGAGTGGTATGCTCGGTGGCAGGAAGTACACATGACCCATCCCTTGTCCAGACCGGATATGTATGCTTCTGCCGACAGATAATCCGATATGGATACGTGATGAATGGTGAGGCGGTCCGGTCTTTCACACCAGATACAGGTCTTTCCACGCACTCGCTCCTCCACGATATCCCTGTACCGTTTTGTTCTACGAATAACCGCCAGTTCTTTTCGTCTGTTGATGGTTCGTATCTCTTCGGGGCAGACATTCATACAGTCCTCCACTCATCCCTAAAAACCATCGTGAATCGTCTCTCAGGAGCCTCTTCAAAAACCACATCGGTCAATGTTGTATAGGTGACAGGCCCGGCAGGGTGGCAGAACTCCATGGCGATCTCAATGCTGGTGGCGCTGAAATTCATTCAATTCTCCGAAACACGGGGTTCTTCGACTTCACGCTTGTTATACGGGTATACCCGAATTTAGGTAGTGTTGATGATACACGCCACCGTAACTTCAATGCGTCTTTACCAGAAGGCCGTTTCGTCATACTGTTCCCGTCAT
>CAZTNW010000008.1:0-28703 GCA_964614945.1 uncultured bacterium | reverse complement strand
TTTTGAGCAACCAGAATGAGCAACCTGTTTTGAGCAACCAGAATGAGCAACCTGTTTTGAGCAACCAGAATGAGCAACCAGATAGAACAACCAATGCAACCAATGCAACCAATGCAACCGTAGGAAAAGTGAAAAAACAATATCTAACGATAAAACGGGAAGATGAAGATAGAGGGCGGAGAGCAAAAGGCATAGAGCCGAGGGAAAGGAGAGGAGAACGGAAAGCGATAACTACCCGGAAGATGACAATAGTGAAGGTACAGCCTGGAGGAGAGGGGGAGAAAATGGGGGTAATAGACAAGAAAAAGGAGACGGAGGCAGCGCTTAAGGCGCTATTTTGCGACGACATATTAAAGATGGAAGCAGAGGGTGAAGATCGAAGGTCAGCAATCAGGGCAGTATTGGAATTATATAATAATGGGATAACGCATCAGAATTTATACAAGAAGAAAGGGAAATTGAGCGAGCGGACGGTATATGACTGGTTGAAGAAGTATGAAGGGAGGGATCATCTGCAATTAGCGGAGAAATATCATCCGAGGCGGGGTCATTTAGTTCCGGTAGACGACCTAAATTTTATTTGCGGATATATGATGAGTAGTAGTGGGCGCAAATTAAGGAGTGGGATACGATTGCTGCACTACTGGAATCGGAAGCAAGGGAAGGAAATGTTATGTAGTGATCGGACGATAGAGCGGGCATTTGGAGCGTGGAAGCAGAGTAATTATGCGATATATGCTTTGAATCGGTATGGAGAGAAGTATTTGAGGGAACAGGTATTGCCGATGCAAGAGATGGACTGGAGTTTAGTAGAATTTGGTGAGTTATGGTTGAGTGATGGTCACAAATTGAATTTTCCGGTAATCAATCCGTGGACGGGTAAGGCAGAGAGACCGACATTGGTGACCTGGTTTGAGGCGGCAGCGAGAATGCCGGTAGGATTTGATATAGATTTTACGGAGAATAAGAGGGTGATAATGAGTAGTTTTCGGAATGCGTTGATAGCGAGCGGATATTGTCCGAAATATGTGAAGCTGGATAATGGGAAGGCATTCAGGAGCAAGGAATTCAGTGCGAGAGCAAGCAAAATAGATAAAGATAAATATGAAGAAGAAGAGCGGATAATGGAGACGATAATATGTGGGGCATTATACCGGTGTGGAGTTCAACAAGTTAGTTTTGGGATACCCTATAATTCCACCAGTAAGGCAATAATAGAGAGATGGCATCGGACTCTGGATGAGGGGATAGAGAGTTTAAGTCCGCAATATAGTGGGAATAAAGTGGGAAATAAGCCGGCAAGAATGAACAGGAATGAGAAGTTTTTGCAGAAGATAGAAAAGGGAGAGGCATTAACAGTGATGGAGGCAAAGTTGCTGATAGATGAATGGATAATAGAAGTATATGGGAGAGAACCGCATAGTGGGCTGAAGGGGAAAACACCACTGGAGGCATATCAGGAAGGATTATCAAGGATACCAGCGGAGCAGAAGAAGAGTGCAGAGGAGTTTTTCTGGCTTATGCTCAGCACGGAAGTGAAGAAATTAGACCACAATGGGGTGAAAGTTAATAATATAGTTTATTGGGCAGAGGAGATGGTAAATTATGTTGGGCAGGAAGTGACAGTGCGATATGACCAGATGGATGATAGGCAGGTGTATGTATTCAGGAATGATGGGGAATTTATATGTCGGGCAGAAGCTCAGAGGTTATCCGATCCGATAGCGACGATGCGACCTGGAGGCGAACTGGCAGCGATGGAGCTGACGAACAGGATAAAGCAGACGAGAAGCATAGCCAAAAGGATAAAGAGGGCAACGGAAGAGCAAAAGAAATTGCTATTCAAAGATGATGAGTTAATACAGCAGATGATTCAGAATGGGAGGACACTGGTTTTGAGCAAAGACCACGAAGAATTGCCGGAAGCAGTGAATTTTCCCAAAAAAATAGAGAAGGAAGAAAATAAGGCAAAAGAGGCAATAGAGGACATCTATAAAAAGTTAGGGCTGGATAACTAAAGGAGAGAAAATATGAGAGACCATATATTGAGTGAGACCGAGAACATTAGAGCAGGGCAGGAAGCGCTGGAATATCTGCTGAACAGACCGATAGCGCATCAGCCGGGTTTAGGGATGATTTATGGGGCACCGGGTTTAGGTAAGACGCAATTCAGTCAAAGAACCTGCATAAGGAACAATTACATATATTATTCGGCGAAGAAAGCGGATACAGCGAAGAGTTTTATAGCCTCACTGAACTATTTGTTAATGTTAAGGTATTATCCGAGGGAAAATCCGGCGGTGCACGGTTCCAGAGCGACGCTATTTAATCGGTGTTTAGACATATTGAATGAGAATACGACGCTTCAGCATATACCGGTGTTATTTATAGATGAAGTTGATAATATAATCCATTTTCCGCACGAGGAGATAGTTGGTATGCTGAGGGATATCGTAGATAACAGTGCGGCGGTAGTGATATTAATTGGAATGCAGGATTTAAGGAAGAAGATAATCAAGTTAAATGCGCATTATTATAATCGGGTAGTATATTTTTGTGAATTTATGCCATTAAGTAAAGAAGATGTGAAATTAATGGTGCGGGATTTATGTGAAGTAAGTTTAAGTTCGGAACTGATAAAGGGTATAAGTGAAAAGGCGAAGGGAGATGCGAGAAAGGTGGTGAAGCAAATAAGGTTTTATGAGGAGCTGGCAGGAGCGAATGGACTAAAAAATCTGGATGGTAGGACAGCTACAGAACTAATGACCGGGAGAAGAATAGCGATAGGAGAGGCAAAATGAGGGGACAAGCGCAAGAAAAAGAGATACTAACGAGATTTTTAACGATAACGAAGAAGCCCTTTACTCTACTGGAATTTGTGATGGCGACGGGGATAGAGAAGAAGAAGTCATTGATAATACTGAAGCGAGCGGAAGGAGAGAAATCAATCGGGATGATACAGAAAGGTAGAAGAGAGGAAGATATCACATTTATAACATATCCACCTAAGCGACCGAAGCATCAGAAGCAATATAATTTTAAGCCTAAAAGAGAAAAATTGGAACAAATAACAGAGGCAATGGGAGCAGATGAAATATTGTCCAAGCAGGAAATAAGAAGAAGAACGGGATTAAATAATACTACATTTGATCGGTATTTCAGGACATTAATTTATATGGGTAGCATAAAGAAAGTAGGAACAGAGCAGAAAACGAAAGGAAGAGGGCGGAGGGAAGGTAGATATATCAAGACTGGGAAGGGATTACCGGCAGAACTACCGTATTTTTATGGTGAAGTGAGGCGGGGAAAATGAGTTCAGTATCAGAGAAGCAGATGAAGATAATGCGTAGCACCATTATGGCGGCAGCAATTAAGGAGCGGAACTGGGATTATGATACTTTGCACGATTTGATGGAGAGCTGGGGTTTTGGCAATTCATTGAGGAAACTGAGCTACGGAGAATTGGTAGAATTGCTGAAGATAATCCGGAATCAGAAAGAGCCTGGGGAATGCGGGATAGAGAAATTGGATGCGCAGGGCAGATATATGTGGAGTTTAATGAAGCAGGCGGGCTGGAATTTTTACCGGTTAAGAATGTGGATGATAAAACATTGTTCGGCATCTCACTGGAATGCGTTGAGTGATGATGAGAAGCGTTCAGTAATAGCGATGCTAAAAAATTATGTAAAAAAACAACAAGAAAATCCAAATAAAGGAGAACAAAAAAATGAAAAAGCAAGAACAAAAACCTACGACAACCCTAAAGAATTGGGAAGAAGTGAATCTCTCGCTAAAACAGCTGGCAGAGCTCACAATCGCAAAGAGAGAGCTGGAAAACAGTTTAACCGAGAAAATCAACAAAATAACGGCAGAGCACGAGGTAATAGCGGCACCGGTATTGGAGGAAATGGACAAGATAACAAAGAACATTGAGGGCTTTGTGCTTGAGCACAAAGATGAATTTGTTCAGAGCCGGACAAAGGAGTTTAGTTATGGGACAATCAGTTGCCGGGTGAGCAAGGCAGTGCGAGTAATCAGTAAAGAAGTATGCCTTAAATCACTCAAAGCGCTGGGGATGAGTGATTACATAATCATAAAAGAGGAGCCAAATAAGGAAATGCTGAAGACATTGAGCGATATTGAACTGGCGAAGGTAGCGTGCGAATTCAAGGTAACCGATAATATCAGCATTGAGCCGTATATTGAAGAGCTGTCCAAAGCCGGGGAGGGGAAATGATATCAATAGCAATAATCGTATTACTATCGCTAATAGGGCTATTATTAGCATTGATAGCCTACCGAGAAAGAGAAAATGGGAAGGTGATTGAATCGTTAAAAATTCAGAATAATACCCTTAATGATACTATCCTGGAATTCAGTAAACGCATCACGAGCTTAAAAACTCAAATAAGTAATCTGGAATATGTGAATAATCAGCTGGAAAAGGATCTGGAAACGAGCCACCAATTACTGCATAATCACCTGGAAGAAATAGATTGGGTAAGAAAAAATTCTGAAAGGCATCAGGAATCTGCAATACAGTTAATAGATACCTTGCAATCCATCAATAAAGGGCTGGCGGATGAAATTAGGGAAAGGAACAAAGAGATAGAAAGTATGAGGATAGAAATAGAACAGAGAGCGAAGAACGAAGAACAGAGAATGGAAGAGCTGCAGAATGAGAATAAAAAGAGTCAAAGAAGGATTAGAGAACTGGAAGATCAATTAACTATTAAGAATCATAATATTGAGACTTTAACAGCGGAATTTAAAAGGGTTATCAATGAGAATCAGGATCAGCAAAGGCAATTAAAAGAGAATCAGGCAGAACTGGAAAGGCTTAGAGAAAACCTGAACAGGATGACCGAGGAATTACGCTGGTTTAAGATGTTAACCAGAAGTCAATTAAAGAAGTTAGCGATGCCGGAAAAAAAGATAGAAGAATTTATAGAGACGGTAGAATATGAGGTAAGAAATCAGATAGAAAATGGGATGGAAAAGATTGTATCGGCATGCTTATAAGAGCGCAAGGGACGAGAGTGGAGGGGATGCGGAGGAGCGAGGAGCTCTGAGAACACAGGAGGTAAGAGATGAAGTGTCCCAAATGCCATAGCAATACAAAAGTAATCAGGGTGATAAAACTGGATAATCCTAATATAGCGATAAGAAATCGGATATGTGAAAATTGCGGATATATATTCAGCACGCAAGAGGAGATCAGTAATGATAGCAAAGAAGATAATCAATATCAGGATACTGGAAAGGATAGCTAAAGCGGATTTAAATGATAAATTAGGCAAGCTGATAGAGCGTTATAAAGCAGGGGCAATAACAGAGAAGGAGATGGAAAAAGAACTGGCGGAAATATTTGGGAAAGAGAATCAGATAAAGCAATATAATGATGTTTTCAGAGAGATAATGAGACAGGCGAGAATTGCCTGGACGCCGGCAAAGGAAATAACGCCAATTCAGCAGGAGGCATTGACGGAAACACTTTATCAAAGAACACAGAATTTACTCAATCTGAGTGATTATAAGAAAAGAGGAACAAAATATGTGCAGGTGCGAGCAGTTCTGGACAGTAGAACTACAGAACATTGCAAACAGATGAATGGGAGGATATTTGCCGTACAGGAATTGGGGAAATCGGCAAATAGCCAGGTGAAGTTAGTGCCGGAAGAATCGGAGTGGGAGCAAAACAATTATTTTAAAGGGGTTGCGACCAGTGAGATGTTTCCGGCACTTCCACCCTATCACTATAACTGCAGGACAAGGATAGTGCCTTATCCTTATGGGGAGCAATACGAGAATTTTGATAAGATGCAGGCGGAGGAAGCGCTTTATCCAACGATTTTGCAGGATAAATTTATGAATTATGAATTAGAAAATAAGCATTATACAGAGATAAGGAAATTGGTGGAAAGAAGTGAATGGGAAGAGAAAGGGTTAAGAAGTCACTTCCTAAAGCACAATCAGGAATTTGGCTATAAATATGAGACGGAACAGGCATATAATCAAGGAGCACACCATCTTTTAACGGATAAAAAAGCGGGGCAAGCATTGATTTATAGCTTAAAAAATAATAATCTTTGTTTTATGGTATGGGAAGAGGATATTGACAGCAAAAGTGGAAGTAATTATGTAGTGATAGTAGATTTAATAAACCAGAAGATATTGACCTACCATAAAAAGCGCAAAAAGCAGATAGAAGATGAATTATCCGGGGAAAATACCATAAAAGCGATGGTTTTACAAGAACCGGTAAAGAAAAAAGAGACGGAGACAAAGATGAAGACAGACAAAGAAATAATTCCTGAGGAAGAATTAAAAGCCCTTATAGAAGAAGGTGCAATCGGATTTTATGGGATATTGATTGATTATATTAAAAAAGAATATTATGTCAGTTTATTTGAAGTGTATGATGCCATTGATTATAGAGATGAAGTGATTCAGCAGGCATACGAAAGAGGGTTTTTAAGCGAAGAACAGATGAGGGAAGTGAAGAGGATAGATGACTATATTTTGCAACATAAGGTGCCTATTGAATTAGCTAAATTTAAGGAATGGCTGAAGGAGCACCAGATGAAACAGAGAGCTGAGGGTGGAGGTGAGAAATGAAAGGAACTAAAGCAGAAGGTATATTGGATAAAGGATATAAGGCGTTATTAGGAGCACTGGCGGATAAGATTGAGTATTATGCGGTAAAAGAGGTAGAAGAATATCACGCCGTAGTTACGGGAAAATTAAGGAATGCGATACATATTCGGTTAGAAGGAGATGCAGAAAAGGGATATCAATTGATTTGTTATGCGGAAGGAGAAATGGCGCCTTATGCAGAATATGTTCACGAGGGAAGAAAAGCGGGCATTATGCCCCCGGTAAGTCCGCTTCTGGAATGGGTAAGAAAGAAGAAGGGTGAAAGTGGACAGCCATTGTTCCCACAGATTGGAAGTGGAATGGTGAGCAGAACACGGCTAACTTATGGGAAGAAAGGGATATCTGCTAAAAAAGAGGATATAATTGCCTTCAGGGCTGCTAATCGGATTGCCTGGGGAGTGGCAAAGGAGATTGAGAAACGAGGGATACCGGCGAAGCCATATTTTTTGAATGCAGTTAAGCGAGCATTGAAGGAGATATAGAAAAACACCTCTCACAGATTTCACATATAATATAGATTAAGGATCAATAAGAAAGAACCCCGGAAAACCGGGGATTTTTTTTTGTGCAAAAGGTGGAGAGCAGAAAGTGGAGGGAAAAAATGGCTCACGCAAATTATGCAGATTAGAATATTTCTAATAGATAAAATAGATCACATAGATAGAGGATAAGAAAAAAAGAGGGCTGTCATCACGAGATAGGAGGAAATCAAGGAAGGATAAAATGATGACGAGCCCAATAAGTCCAGGGTATAAAGAGAATATGGAGGAATAGCGGATTTGGTTCTATTAGGAGCGGAGAGCTTTAAGGACAAGGTCGGAGGCATTATCGGAATAATCAAAGGAATCAAATTCAATGTCAGTTTTTTGGTTGAGACGCTGTGAGAAGAAAACATCCAGTTGACCGGCAAAGATATTCTGGAGGGGACGAATACGAGTCTGATAAAAGATTTGTTTTTCCCCTTCAGCCTCCCCGGTGCCGCCAAGAGAGCCAGGAATTTGGATGGACATTAGACGGGGAGGAACACCGTGGCAAGCAATAATTTCGGCGATACAGGCATTACGGAGTTCCAGAAATTGCATATCTTTGAGGGAATCGGATTGGAGCTTTTCAAATTTGACGGTCATTCCTTCAGGGACAGGGAGATAGAGGGTTTTATGGGCATTTTCATAGCCTTTGAAATGAGAACGTAGGAAGCGCTGGATATTGGCTTCAGCGGCAGGAGAGAGAACACCACCTTCGGTGATAATGGCAAAATCGGGAATACCATTATTAACAAAGAAATTGGAATTATACTGGGTGATGGTGTCCATCAGCTCTATGGAAGGTAGAATGGAGAGATAGGAAGGGGTGCCGTAGAAGCTGCTGAGCATTGAGGAGGTGTGAAAATGCCAGACATCATCCAGAGTAAAATTTACCCGCTCTTTTCCCACAATTTGCACCCATCCGGATTCGGAACGGAACATAGTCCAGGCAGGGATATGATAGATTTCCCCTCCGATAGTTTCCCAGAAGGCATTGCCAAAAAGGACGAAATCCCGAATAGTTTTTTCCAGGAGGGAGAAGATACTATCTTCTTTTGCCATATCAGCGAGGTAATTATTGATATTATCATCTTTGAGACCATTGCCGAGAATATTTATAGCTTTAACATCTATGGCGCTGGCGTGATAGGGATTAGAATAATAGGCATTAATAAGAGTTTGATAGGAGACAGGAGGAGAGACAACACCTTTAGGTTTTTCATCAGCCTTTTTAGAGCTTTTAGTAATCCAGATTTTAGACATTATATCTCACCTCCCGTGGCAACATCATAGCAAATAATACAAATAACATAATTTTGACCATTGGTAAGAGAAGAAATATTAACATAATCAAGAATAGCCCCTGAAGCAGCATATATTACTGTATTAGATGTAGATACAATGGTGTAGGGAGCAACTGTAGCATTAAGGACTTGAATCATTAAGCGGGAAGAAATCCGGCGATTGCTCGCAATATTCAGGGCATTGCGGATGGTGCTTTCGGTAATCTGAATATTGCCACTTGTGGGTTGGGCGACATAATGAAAGAAATAAGGACGAGAATAAAGTGCGGAAGCATCAGCCTTATTAGCTAATTGGATCTGGATATTGCCGGAAGCGCCTGACAAGTAATTGATTTCAGTAGCTGTAACAGTTACAGAGTGAAGTTTTGTTAAGTCTTCACTGGTAACGGGAGTAGTAGCGGAGCTATTGATTTTAGGGGATAAGAGGGTTTTATTTTTGAGGGTTTGGGTGGCGTTATTTACGGTAATATCAGTGTCGTTAGAACCACCGATATTTTTTCCTTTGAGGATATAAGATCTGAGATTGGATGCAGTAATTTTTTTATCCTGATTAGCGTCAATATCAGAAACGGCAAAGACATCAGCATCGGCAAGAGCGGTGAGGATGTCGGCTAAGTCAATAATACGAGGCATATTTAACTCCTTTTATATTTTTGGGGTAGGGATAAAGGATAGTGCTCATACGAAGAACTCCAGTTTATCACCGGTATGGGTGACCAGACAGTCGCCGTTATGAATTAACCATAAAACGGTAGCGGTGGAAGTTTCATCATAAGGGGGAACACCATCCAGGTAATATTTAGATTTCCAGTTAAGTTCAATTTTTTGACCGGCAGGAACCTCAGCAAGCCATTCAGGGTTAAAATCAGGGGGAACGAGGCAGAGATAACTACGAGAGGCAGCATTAGTATAATGTGGATAAATAGTGAGGGGAGAATTGGAGCGTCGTGCTTGATTCATAATCTGGATGAGTTGCAGGATATATGGGGATTCTGAGCCGATATTATGGATAGTAGTCTTAATCAAGGCACGGGTGCCCTGATAAAAGGTAATAAGTTCACCTGTAATGGCTTTTATTTCCGTTAATTCGTCTTCAAAGGAAATGCGAGAGGTGCTATTGATTAGGTCAATGGTGGTAGATCCATAAACAAAACGGGGATATCCGGCAGAAAAAATCATATTCATATAATTACTCCTTTAAGGATGGCAGGGTTGGGATGGAAGGTGTGGAAGGCATAAGTTAAAATCCAGAGCGCACAGCGCATATTTTAAGCTGATATTCATCAACAAAAGTTATTTCAGTTATTATATACTGAACAGGCAGAGGAAGTATCTCAATCTGGCTAATATTTGCCGGAAGGGTAAAAGTTTGGCGGAGGAGAGGGAAATCAGAGAAGTCTCGGAGTGCGAAGATGAGTTCAAGCTGATTGCTGATGATGCGGGAACCGCCATAATATTCAACCAAATAAGAGATTTCGGCAGAATCGGCTATGAGTTCACCGAGTTTTTGTTTATCCCAGGGCTGGTATATAAGAAGTTTTTTCTTCAGAGAAATCAAAGAGTTAAAAGGTAGGGTAATATCACCGACGGGATAGCGAGGAACAATCTGGATGAGACCAGTTTCGTCAGCGAAGCAGGTAAGGTCGCCAAGGAAGAGCATTGTTTTGAACCAATCACGGAGATTTTGTTCCAGAAATTGTTCCTGACCAGGAGATTGGGGATTATTTTTCATTTTGAAGATACGATTACCGATGTACCCACCGGGACTATCCATTAACCCTGTATAATAGACGAAATAATTAAGAGAATAGAAGAAATCCATAACATTAGAGGTATATTGGGGAGGAATATTGTAAAAATCGTTTTCGGTACAGCGATAGAAAGAATTCTCGGAAATAATGAGTAGATTAGAAGGAGAAAGAAGTTCTCCGGCAACATATTGACCATTTTCAGCACCGATATTATTGATTTTTCTTCTACCTGAATCAAAGACACATAGTCCTTTTTTAAGGGCGAAGATGCGGAACCATTCGGAATAGTGGTAATTGGACGGATCTCCCCCACCCCCTTCTCCATCAGTCCATCCGGGGTGAGTATTATCCGATTCCCAATTCCAATCTTTAGTTTCCTCCAGATAATAATAACCGGCACGCATTATGAAAAATCCATCGCAATCCACGGTGGGAAGAAGGGAATATTCCTGATAAATAGCAGAGCGGGCAGAGACGGGAAGGAAGCCATAATTAGCCCAGAATTGCCATCCATATAAACCTGGATGATTAAATAAATCATTAAAAGCAATGGAAACGAGACCGAGGACAAAGAGATTATAAAAACTATCACCTTCCCCGAGATTGACGATATAATTGTTTACAGGAGTTCCATTGGGTATATCCTGTTCATAGGCGTGATTAAAATTAAGTTCCCAGAGGGATGCATAACATTCCGCCCAGATTTGTGTCAGGGCTTGCAAAACACTGGAAACCTGACGGTCTGGAGTAGTGAGAGAATGTAAATAAGGAAACCATTGGGGGTTATCGGAGGGATTTTCATCATCTTCGGGTGCTTCATTTTCACCTTCACCAGGGAGTTGATAATTGAGGATGAATTTACTCCAATCAATGCCCGTAGCGGGATCAAAAGGATAATAAAAACGGACAGCGACATCCAATTCTGATAAGAGAGCAGTATAATCGTAGAAAACGAGTTGCATACGATGTTCAAAGGGGTTATGTTCACAATCGGCGGAAAGCATTAATCCAGTAAGGATTAATTGTTCAGAGCCAGAAAGGATATTTTGATGATAGATTTGTACAGGATAGAGAAACCAAACGGAATCGCCTATTTTAATTAAATCGGATTCCCAGTGTTCCAGAAGCCAAGAATCGGCTACAATTGTCAGGCGGATGGAAGCGGGTTCATTCATAAAATAATCATCGGCAATGAGCTTTTGTCCGCTTATTTCGTAGTTTTCAATCTGCGAAGGGGGTATAGAATGAAGCACAGAACCGGAGGAAAGGAAATCAATGCGCATAGTTATAACTTGAGGAGAGCGGAGAGATTAGAAAATAGCGACATAATCAAGAATCCTATCGTTTGAACAGACTTCCAGAGCAAGAGCAAGAGCCCAGAATTTATCGGCGTGGTGAGTTTTATCTTCAGTATCATAAGCAAAGACATTGGTTCTGGTAGGAGCACGCTTGATGGAGAGAATATGCTGGATAAGAGCGGGATGGTTAGGGATATGAATTTGTCGTTCTTCAAAGGCACGCTTAAGATTTTTTGCAAGGCGTTCTTTAACGGCGGGAGCGAAATTGTAGCCACGAACTTGAGAAGGAAAATAATATTGCATATCTTCATATAGATTCATACCGATACCACCACGGTCAATAGCCATCATAGCATTTGGTTGTTTCTGGAGAAGAGAGGATAGAAATTCCTTTTGTTCGGTAAAAGTTTTCCTTTTAAGTTCAGTGATTAAACGGACGACAAGAATACCGGAGGAATTTTTACCGATGCCAATAATAGCGGTTTCATCCTTAGTTCTGCCGATATCCACGCCGTAAAAGAAGGTGATAAGTTCCCCAGAAGCATTGAAGAGATGAGAAAGATCGGATTTTTCCTTGAATTCACCAGGGTGATTGGGAAGAGAGGAAAGATTGAGATCAATGCAGGGTTCAATCAGAGAATAAGGGATATAACTATCGGTGGTATCAAGGGGGATACATTCATAAGCTTGGGCAAATTCTTCTGGAGAGAAAAGTTCACGCAATTCATTGATATTGACGGGGAACCCTTGAGCGACAGCATCGTGAATGGTTACCTGGTGTTTGGAGAAGCTATTATCTTTTTCCCATAGTTGCCAGAATTTATCAATTCTGCTTTTGGGTGTACTAATGACAGAAAGGCGACCTCCGACGGCAGTAACGGATGGAACAAGAGCAGTCCAGATTTTGCTATCCTGCAAAGTGAAAGCGAATTCATCAAACCAAATATCACCATTAAAACCACGAGCAGTGCGCCAATTAGTGGCAAGAAAGCGGATTTTTTTACCGGAGAAGAAGGAGATTTTATCGGCAGTATCGGATTCTACAGGGATAGAAAGGGCAAGGAGGTGTTCCCGGACATAATCGGCAATAATAGAGGCATTATCCAGAGAGCTTGAAATGACGAGTTGATTGCGATTCCAGAGGATAATACCGAGAATAATATCCAAGCCAACAACATAACTGAAGCCGATTTGGCGGCTTTTATTCACAATGCGGAAGCGGGATTTATCAGCAATCCATTTCTTTTGATAGGGATAAAGATGCTGTTTGATGTAGCAAGCAAGAGCATCAATGTATTTATTTTGTTCTAAAGAAAGATCGGGCATTTATTTATCCGAAGTTTTTTTTGTTTCCCCGTGGAGGAATGCGTCCTTCATTCATTAAGCCATTTTCAATTTTAATCCACCAATTTTCCAGCTTTTCATCAATGATTTTGCTAACCCGGTCAATAATATCATCGGAAATTTTGGAGTTACAGGAAGAACAATTGATTTTCATAGATTCCAAATCTTTTTCCAGCATATCCAAGCGGTCAAAAGCATGCTTAACAAAATAACCGATGATACTGATGAGGATACCAAGAATAAGGAAGAGCAATTGAGTCATAATTTGGGTCATTTATCCTCCAGAAGTTTAAGAATTTGCTGCCCGATATTCCAGACCGTTTGGGTGTAATTGGGAGCAGAGGCATAGCGACCACCTCTGGGACGAGTGAAATCGTGTTCCCGCATAGAATTGAGAGAGACATAATCGTCAGGTGCATCGTGCCAATTATATTCATTATGCATCAGTTGACAGTAGCGTTTAATACCTTCTTCCCAGGTGGGGAAGTAATGATTATTTCCAGAATCAACATTGCCAACATTATAGATATTGTGGGTTTTGCGGGAACGGGAAGCGGAAGGATTAACTCCAAAATGGCATTCCACGATACCCTGAGCAAGAGCGAGGACAATATCTATTTTATATTCCTCACAATATTTGAGTAGAGCAGAAGCAATGGCATCTAAAGACCAGCCATCGCCAGGAATAACGGCTTTATTTCCCCATATTTGGAGGGTGAAGGTATTCAGAACTTTTTTTATTTGGTTAAGTGAATAGGGCATAATTTATTCCTCCAATGAAGCGAACTCTGGCTATATGAGAGAAGGGTTTGCTATATATCATTTTTTACTCCATAAAATATTTTTAATCTTAAGTTATGCTGAGGTCTTAACAACAGCAACTACAAAGACAAAATTAGGGATAGAAAAAACAACAGCAATAACAATTTTGCAGATATGGCAGATATGGCAGATATGGCAGATATGGCATATCTGCCAAAAGATGGTTGACGCAGGGGAGAAAAGCATCATTTTAAGAACTGTAAGCTGAATGAAATTAGCGAGCCAAAAAGTTAATTAAGGAGAAAAAAATGGCTAAATTGGAAAACATTCAGGTCAGTTTCATTTCGCTGGTAGATAAACCGGCGAACAAAAAGGACATTGTATATAAATGTCGCAATCAGTTTAACGGCGAGAAATTGCTGAAAGTGAGCAAAGTGAACGACGAAGGACTGGTAGCGGGAACCGTTTATGAACCCAATGTAAAAGATGCTGATGGAGATTGGGCAGATAAAGAGACCATCAAAAAGGCGGCACACGATTTTATGCTGAACGGGCGGAATTTTAATGTAGATGAGAATCACAATGAAGTTCCAGCTGGGGCAGCAGTAGTGGAAAGTTATTTAGATGAAATAGGTGCCTGGAAGGTAGTGATTAAAATGGATCCGAGCTCAGAGACCTTTCAGAAAGTGAAAAAAGGAGAATATAAAGGGTTATCTATGATGGCTCAGGTGAAAAAGAAAGAAGAAGAGCCACCTGTTACAAATAGTGGTAAAGAGCTGGAAGAGTTGAAGGCAAAGATTGAGAAGCAGGAAAAGACCATTGAAGATTTGCTAACGGTGGTGAAGGGCATGCCAAAATCCAGGCAACTGGTGATAGATAAAGACGGAAGTGTAACCATAGCAAAACAGGAAGATAAGGACGATGAAGTCCTCTCAGAATTTGATTTTGCGAAGTTGAATTAAAGGAGTAAGAAATGTTAGAAGGAATTAAACCAATGGGAATTTTAAGCCCCAAATCTGCGGATAAGTTTCTGGATTTGGTGATTGAAAACACGCCTATATTACAGTTAGTAACTCCGGCTAAAGTAAACAATCCGGTAGCTACCTATCCAACGGTAGCCGGGGCATCTTACAAAACCCGGGGTTATGGAGTGACCAGTTCGGATAGACAGACTGTAGCAACATTGAATAATTTGACTCAGAATGATGTAAGTTATAGCTTGAAAGAGCTGGTTCTGGCACTGGTAATTCAGGATTCATATGTAGAGGATATGGAAAGTGATCCGAATAAAATAGCGGAAATGGTAGCTAAGGTTTTTGCCAAGGATTTACAATTTCTGATTATAAATGGAGATACCGCCCATACCGGGAGTACTGATATAGATTTGGTTTGGAAGATTTTAAATGGGATTGTAAAGCAATTGACGACCAATGGACTGACCTGTCCGTGGTTAACTGCTTCGGATACGACCATAGCAAAAAAGCTAAATAAACTGGTAGCAGGAGCACCGGATGATCTTCTGGCAAATCCTGCAACCAAAATTTATATTTGTCCTTCCGATTACACCCTCCTTTGGGACGATGTGATGACGAATAACAAGACGATTGCCATAAGGGACGGTAAGATATGGTATCGCGGCTTAGAACTGGTAGAATTGAATACGCTTCCAACCAACCGACCGATTATCGGTGATATGAGCAATATTCTGGTACCAATCGGACGAGAAGTTTCAATGGAAGTGCAAAGATACCCGGAAGCGAGAGGATACAAATGTGTTCTTTCGGTGCGATTGGATGTGAACCAATACCCTAATGCCAATTTAAGGATTTTAGCTGCCACAGGTAGTTAAAGATAAATGAATTGGATAGAGAAAGTCAATGCCCTCATAACTCTCCAAGATACCCCGGACGAGCGTATATTAGCGCTCGTCCCCTGGGGTATTATGGATGCTAAAATTCGTCTGGGAGAAGAGACAGCTGCAGAATTGGAAAATTCAGAGGACGAACAATGGGCAGGGGCAGTGACGCATTTTATCGCCAGCAGATTGATGCTATCAAGCCGAGAGCTGATAATGGGAATTGGCTTCCCGGACAGTAATGCCTTTGGGACAAGCTGGGGAAATGGAGAGACGAAACCGGCATCAGTGAACCATATTCTGGAGCTGGGAAATCATTTTAGAGAGCTGGGAAATCAGATTTGCGAAGATATTTTAAGAAGAAAGAGAGAAGAAAGCGAAGATACGGTAAGATGGTATGATATATAGCGGAGAGCAGAGAGTAGATGTTGGAAAGTGATGGAGAAGAAATGGATTTGATAGAGACTCAGAAGAGATTGATAGAAGGTGTGAGGAAGGTATTACCGAATGTATTGGTGATAGATAATGTTTTGCCACCGGTACCACAACAATACCCATTTATAGCGGTGGATATTGATACAGCAGAACCGAGAGTTTATGAGGGAGGCACTATGCCGTTGGAAAGATATTCTTTCAGTATTTATGTGGTGGAAGCATTAGAAGGACATAGAAAAAATTTAACTGAGACGAGAAAGGCATTAACAGAGAAAGTAAATATTATTCTGGGAATACCCAGATTATATGCAAAAACAATAGAATTTGGGGAAGATGTGATCAATACCAAAAATTGTTCACTTGCCCTGATAAAATGTTCATTTCCAATATAGATAAAGGAGAAAAAAGAAATGGCAGTAAAGAAATTTGACAAAGTGTTTTATCGTACTGCGGCGACCCCAATTACCACAATCGCCTATAGTGGGACAACTCCAAGCGGATGGACGGCATTGCCAGGCACCGCTTTAGTGGCAGAATCTAAGGCAGATATGGATAAAGGAGTAAGCACACCCATACAGGATGGGACGGAATATATAGGAAGCGATAAGGCAAATGTGGAGATTACAATAGTAAATTTTGCTGTAGGGGATTTAGCCACATTACGCACTGCTTTTTTGAATAATCCGGTAGATATTCTTATGATTGATTCAGATAATAAAGCACCAGCTTATTGTGTGTGGGGAGTGCGGGCATATCCGAAAATCAGCAGTGAAGAAGAACCGAAAATAACCATTTCGGGAAGTAAAGAAAAGTCATCCGGGGCAAGCGCAGCACCGCTAACATTAATACCCGTGACCTAAGGGAGTAAAGATGGTTCGTTTTCCGGATGTTTATATCAGACCGGCAGGAATACCGCTTACCCAATTTTCGCTGTTAACAGGCAATAATACCCTGGATGGCTGGGATCGGCTGGATTATATCAAAAGATTCCCCAAATATGAGACCAGTCAGGAAGTGAAAGAAGAATATGCTGATGGAACGGAAGGAACAGCGGAAGAAAAAATAAGCGTAATTTTCAGTACTTTCCGGTGTGATAAAGCCAATTATGATTACCTGAGAAGCTATCATAATACAGCAGTTGATATTTTGATTTATGATTGTGCAGATGATACTTTTATCTGTGCTTTTTGGGGATTGAAATTGAATGTTAATCCAGTAGCTGAGAGCCAAGAATCAGCAATTATCAATCTCTCAGGGGAGAGAAATTATCCCTCTGGAATTGATATAAACCAGGTAATGCTCTTTGCCCCAAATACACCATCAGGAATACTATCTGGTTATGTGAAGAGACCGGACGGAATAACACCAGATGTAGGTGTATTGGTATCAGTGACAGGAAACAGCAGAACTTATACGGATACTACAGATGCAGAAGGTAATTACCTGCTACAAGTATATGCAGATAGTACCGGAATTACCTATACTTACACTCTAACAAAGAGTGGCAGCACTTATCCAACAGGGCAAACAGCCACAATAAAACAAGGGCAAGAAGTAGTGAAGAATTTCACAGCATTAACTTAAAGAAAGGAGATAAGGATGGAAAAATTAGTTCTTATAGCACTCATAATGTGTCTTATCCCCAGTATTGGATTGTCCGCAACCAATGCCGGAAGAGGTGGAACAAATATCTGGGATGTGATAACTCCAATAGTGGTCTTAATAGTTTCACCCCTTTTAGTGAGGTTATTCAAGAAATTGGGGATTGATTTGACGACAGATCAATTAGATCCGATTTTAGTGAAGATTATAGAACTAATAGCCAGGGTAGAAGAGAAATATCCGAATGCGGTAGGGAGCGAGAAGAAAGCAAAAGTAATTGACCTGGCATTGGAGACCTTGAGCCAGAAAGAGCTCAACAAAATACAAAAGAAATATGGCAAAGTGGAAACAGCTGTGCAAGCAGCTTTTGAACGCAGTGCTATTGCTTTAAAGTAAGCCCGTATGCCCATCACCGTGAACCTGACCTCAACCGTGCCGGGACACAAATATGAATCCCGGTGCGGTTTTTTATTAAATGGTAAAGTGGGGAATATAGGGTTACGAGGACAATGTGGACAGTATATTGAAACAATAGTGCAGAACGCAAAAATAATGGATAATCAAGGGCTTCTGGACATAAGAATAGCAATAGAGCGGGGTTTTATTATAGCCGATATATCAGATAAAATCGGGTATAATGCGCTGAATAGAGGGCAACGAGATAAGACAGCACGATTGGTGCGGGATAAAAACGATAGAATAGGAGAATAAATGAGACGGCTTTTAGGAATAATAATTTTATTGTGCCTGATAATTATGTGCCAGGGACAGGTATATTACAATTTACAGCATAGCTGGGAAGAGATAGACGGAGCAGTGAGCATAGTATTGGATTCCTTGAACATAAAACTGGGGATGAAATTGGATAAAGAAGTAAAAGGAATCAGATTGCCGGATAATGCTGGAGTGCCAATCCTGGTAAATTTGCGGGTAACGGATTCACCTTTGAATTCAGAACACGGGTATATCTTTGCAGTGGATGATTCCTGCGTTTTAAGAATAGCAGCACATACAAGCGATGGAGAGACAATAGACGGATATAGCGTTACCATTGGAGAATATTTACCAGAACCGGGATATGCACTCACCGTGAATGGTTCAGCAATAGCCAGCCGATGGGATGTAGCGGGAGCGGATTTTGCAGAATATTTTGAGTCGGAGAGGAAAATAGATTTAGGATATAGTGTAGTTTTTACAGAAGAAGGGAAAATAAGGGTAGCACAAAAGGGAGAAATACCATTCGGAGTGACCAGTGCCGGAGCTGGATTTGTGGGAAATAGTGGTAGACCAGCATTACCCTGGTTAACGAATGCGCTGGGAGATACTCTTTACCAAGAAGTAGAATATGTGAAAGTGAAACGGGAAGCGAAATTCCCAGACCTTAGGGAAGTAGAACTCTGGATTCCGGTAGATAAATTGAAAGAAATACCAGAAAATGCAGAGAGAATATTAAAACGAGAACCGATTAGAAATCCCGATTATGGGAAAGCATATTTGCCATATAGAAATAATCCAGCGATGGTTTTAGTGGGTTTGATAGGACAAATTCCCCTAAGAAAAGGACAATCAGTGAATCCGAATTGGGTAAAAATAAAAGAATTGGATGAGGATACAGAATTATGGCTCGTAAAATAACGGTAATTAGCTTATTAATGCTGGCTTGCTGTCTGCCATCCTCCCTTATTTATATACAGCCCAATGCAAACAAGGAATTGGAAATACAAAACAGTGGTAAAGAGATAGAAATTGAATCGCCTTTACCAGCACCAAGAAAGGTAAAAATAGAAATGCTACCGGATTTAAGCGAGGCAGATTCCATAAAAATAAGCTGGGAAAGAGTGCCAGGTGCAATTAAATATAGGGTTTATTCTTGTGTGGCAATACAAGATACCAGTAATTATGTGCCTTTTTGTATTCCAGCCTTTGATCAGAATGGTAATTTGTTCTGGAATTATTTATATTCATTTAATCCTAAATATGGTGATCCCTATACTATTAACTTTAATGATGGACAAGGTTATCAAGAAAGGATGTATGATAAGTTCTATCATAGTCCCTGGCAATTAGAAAAGGAAATCACAAATAATTATTATGTGAGAGCCAATAATGGAGAGCGAGATAGATTCTTTTATGTGACGGCGGTAAGATGAATAAACCAGTATCTATAGCCAGTTACGAGGGTGATTCCCTGATGCTCAAAATTGCACTGTATGATGAGCAAAATAACCCTTTTGATATGGATGCTAATGAAATTGATGTAGCAATAATGATGATAGAACCATTGGGTTTGAAGTTTCCTGGAACCTGTAACGGAAATTGTGTGGATATTTTTATTGAAAGTGGAATATTGAATCAAATAGGGAGTTATCCATTTTCAGTCAGAATATTTGGGGATAGAGAAGGGATACAATTTACAGTGCTTACAGGGATTCTAACGATTCAACACCCATTTATAGAAGTAAAATTATAAAGGAGAGATAAATGAAACCGATTACAAATATTAAAACTGCCACCAAAGCGTGGGAAATACTAAAAAAGGCGAATTTGCATTATTTTTTGGACAATAGCTTACTATATGCGGTGCAAAAGCTATCGGAGCTAAAAATAAATATATCGGATATAATCAGTAATCTTCTGGAGAACGGGGTACTGGTGGAATTTCTAACAGTTATAACAGACTCTAAACAGTATATCGGAGAGGACGGGAAATCTACTGCGTGGGAAGAAGTTCCAATACAGATTATAGGCGAATTGATTACGGATTTTTTTTCCGATTTTATGAGCGTCTTCAAAGTGCTCAAAAAATAATTAAAGATAATGAAATATTATTGCAGGGTGAAGAAGAATCACTGGTGCAGGCAACAGGATGTCTGGAAAATCCCTGGTTGCTTCTTCACTATATATTAGCAAAAGCTGGCGTGTATGAGCCGGAGCTGGAAATAGATGAGGCAAATGCCTTTATTATCTGGATTGCGGAAGAGAATGCAAGACAAAAAGCTAAATGGGAAGAATAAATGGAAAAAATAGTTTTAACCATTGATACCAAATTGCTGCAAGACCCGGGGATTGTGGCGTTATTTAAGCAATTAGGTATAAAGCACGAGGTAAAAGTAGATACAACGCAGGCGAGTTCAGCGGTGAAGATATTGGCAGATAAAATAAGCACAGCATTTGCCAAATTCGGGCTAATAGAACAAGGATTTTCACGAGCCACGAATATTGTAAAAAAGATTGGAGAGGCAGTGATTAAACCAGCTGCAGAAATAGAACAACTGAGATTGCGGCTGGTATCATTATATGGCTCTACGGATAGAGCTAATCAAGCATTTGAGAAATTCAGGGATGTAGCGACCAGAACACCCGCAACATTGCAACAAGTAGTAGAAGCTGGAGCTTCTTTGAAGGCATTCGGGATGAATGCGGAAGAAACATTAGATTCGGTATCGGATTTGGCTGCCTATATGGGACTGGATGTAGTGGAAGCAGCACAAGCGGTCGGAAGAGCATTTGCCGGAGGAGTGGGGGCAGCAGATATATTGCGGGAAAGGGGGGTTCTGGAGTTGATCAAATCATTTAAGGGAATAGATGATTTGAGCCGTTTGACACTGCCTGAATTCAGACAAGCATTAATCCAGACTTTGCAAGACCCGGCAGCAGGGATAGCGGGTTCGGCAGATAGAATAGCCAAAAGTTATACAGGAGCAATGAGCAATTTGGAGGATTCCTTCACCACTTTACGGGCTAAAATAGGAGAAGAATTGACACCAGCATTAACTACATTGGCAAATAGCTTAAGCAATGTAATTCAAGGATTGACAGGGACAAGTTCGCAAACCAAAATAGCAACCCGAGAGGCAGAAGAACAAAAAATAAAGTTTGAAACGCTCATCAGTACATATACAGACCTACATAATAAGATAAACAAAACAAGCGTGGAAAATGATTTATATCAGGAAACGATTAAAAAATTGATGGAACAGTATCCAAATTATTTTAAGAATGTGGACTTAGAAAAAGGAAAATGGCAAGATATAGCCAGTGCCATTGACAAGGCAAGAATATCATTAACCGAATATTTGAGTATGCAAATTAGGCAAGCTGAAGTAGAAAAATCTCAGAGTAAAATAAATGAAGTGCTACACAAAATAAGCAGTTACACCACAAAGTTAGAACAGCTAAAAGGTGAGATGAGAGCAAAAGGCAAAAAGGAAAGTGATGTATATAAAATTTATCTGGATGATTTTGATACCTATGGACAATGGATTAAAACATATCAAGATAATATAGATTATTATACAAAAAAAGAGAAAGAGCTTAGAGCGGAATTAGAAGCAAACATAAAATTTATGGAAAAATATTATGGGATAGTACCACCAAAAACCACAAGTTCCGGTGGTGATGGAGGAGGAAAAGGATCAGGTGGAGGCGGAGGCGGAGGTGGAGGCAATAAAAATATAACAAAATCTCCTTTTCAGTCCTTAATTGAACAAATGCGCCAGGATTTAATGACAGAACGAGAATTAATTGAAGAAGAGAAAAAACAAAGGGAAGCTATAATATATAAAGAAATGCCAGTGCCCAAAAAAGGGAAGGATGTTAACGCTAAAAAACGAGCAGAAGCACTGGAAATGTCTAATCAAATATATTTACGGAAAAAGCAAGAATTGGATGAAAAAGAAGCAGAACTGGAACAAAAAGCTGAAGAAGCCAAAATGCAAGCACAAACGCAATATTATGAGGAAGTGAAGTTTTTGGATACAGGCTATTATGAATGGAAAAAAGAGCAAATTAAGAAAGAAGTTCAGGCAATGGCAATATCAACAGAGCAACAGGAACAATTACTTAATCAACGCCTGGCTGATTTAGAAAAAGAAAAAATAGCTTATGAAAATATGCCCAGACAAGCAATTTTAGACCAATATAATGCGGAAATAGAACGATTGGCAAATCTGAAGACTATAGGAGCCCTGACTTATGATGAATTGACTGCTAAAATGTATTATTATGCCGAACTGATTAAAGAGACCTTTGGGGCAGAATCAGAAGAATATGCGAATGCTCTGGAAGCAATGCGTTCAGCTCAGTTGCACATATCGGAAACCCTGGCAGAACAATGGAGAAAAGATAATAAAACCTTTTTGGATGCCTGGAACACTACGACCTCATCTTTGGTTGCTGGCTTTGATACTGCCTGGAATTCTATATTTGAGAGCTCGCTATCAGGCGTGGAAAGACTAAATAAAATATGGGATGCTATGCGAGATAAATTTATTGATAATATTGGACAAATGGCATCTCAATATGTCCAAAATAAATTAACAGAACTGGCTGTAGAACTTACTGTAGAAAAGGATAAACAAGCAGCAATATTAGAAACAATGGGAATTGAAAAATCAGCTTTAATGGTATCTATTGCAACAGCAGTTAAATCCGCTTTCGCTGGACTCTTTGAAGCAATATCCAATGTTTGGAAATGGTGGACTAAACTAATTCCTCCTCCCTATAGTGTTACTGCCGCTATTGCTACCGGTGCAGCAATGATATCTGCCTTTAATGCTTTGAAGAAAAAGCTTGGTTTTGCTTCTGGAGGCTTTATCTCAGGTGCAGGAACATCTACTTCAGATTCAATTCCAATATTGGCTTCAAACGGGGAATATATAATCAATGCAAATGCTGTAAGACAACCTGGAGTCCTTAATCTACTTCAACAAATCAATGCGCTTAAAAGCCCAATTCTATCTCCCTCTCCAGCCTATCCGCAACACTTTGCTACCGGAGGATATGTTAATTCTACCTTCCCCGATTTAAAGGAGCTTATAAATGAAGTAAAACTATTGAGGGTAGATATTTATAAAGCACAACCAACTATCATCAATAAAGCACCAAACCCGATTGAAATACATAAAATGAATGAAACAGGACGCAAATTATATAAAGGATATTAACTATAATTTCTAATCCTCTGATATTCTTATTGTAAAGCCCTAATTACATATATAACAATTAATTATACCATATTGCAAAACTACTTGTCGTTTATATTGCAAAACTACTTGTCGTTTTTTGCAAAATTACCTGTCCGCTGATAACACCATTTGCACATCGGAACACCAATGAATAAAAAAATGTAAAAAAAGTTAAAAATAATTCTTGACATTTAAATCGTATTCATTATATTAACAATTAGAAGAAAGAATAGATTTTTTTCAAAGATTATTTTTTTTATTTGGAATGGTTAATTAATTGGCTGTCGGTATTTAGAGCAAAAATGAAAGGAGTTGAAAAAATGGAAAGATGGAAAGTTTTGGTTGTTATTTTTAAAAAGGAATGAAGAGATGAGACAAAATTCCTTTCCAGTGATGAGTCTAAATAAATTAATGTCTTTAATTGTGGGGTCTGATCTCTATGTAAGGGGATACGGATCAAATTTGTATTTGCAACAATCGTTAATAAGGTCTGGGGTAATGAATTATAATCCTACGAAATTTCAAATATCGCCAATGAGTTGGTTTTGCAGGAGTGATTTGATACATTTTTTAGCAAAACCAGAAGAAACAAACAATTTTTTCAATTTAGCACAAAAATATTTTTAAAGGAGTGTATTTATTATGAAAAAGTTAATGTTAGTAGCTATTTTAACGGGAGGGATGTTAATTTTATCAACCCTCATCTTTGCAGCACAGCTTCAAATTGGGACAAATTCTAATACTACGACGAGTAACCCAATATATGCCAACTATCCTTATAGTTATAGCCAGCAAATTTATACGAAACCACAGATTGGGGCTCCTCATTCCATTAAAATTACCCATATCAGATTTTACTATGTGAGTGGTTCTACGCTGGGAAATTCCAATCAATGGACAATATATTTGGGACACACTAATAAAAATGAATTTTTAAATACAAATGATTGGATTCCCATTACGGGCCCTACATTTAAGAAAGTCTTTGAAGGAGATATTTCAAGTTATGTCCCACAAACTAATGGGCAATGGATGGATATCCCTCTATCTACACCATTCATATATGATAATGTTAATAATTTAGTAGTTGCTGTGGACGAAAATACTTCCGGAAGTGATGTAGAAACCTATTGGGGATCATTTCTTGAATCTTTTAAATATAATCCTCTAAGGACATTATATTATTGTGGTTCCGATGATTTTGATCCTCTTCAGCCTGTTGCAGGAATAACTCGTACCCAACGGGTGAACTGCCTCCAGTTAATTTACGATGAGAATGGTAATCCAGTTGAATTAACTTCCTTTTTTGCTAATATTAATAATGATTATTATGTAACATTAAGCTGGGTAGTTCAATCAGAAACTGAAATGTTGGGGTACTATGTTTTCCGTAATAACGAAAGAAATTTGAGTACAGCACAAATTGTTAGTCCCTTAATAGATGCTACCAATACTTCCGGAACCCATAGATATGAATTTGTAGATACTGAGCTTTATGAAGTAGGACAATATTATTACTGGCTGCAGTATACCAACCTGGATGGTAGTTTTGGATTTCATGGACCAATTGTAGTTCAATATAATCCTTTCAACAATGAAATGCCCGGCTTACCTATTGTCACGAAATTAGGTTTAGCCTATCCCAATCCTTTTAATCCGAGTGTCAATATTCCTTTCAGTTTAGGTGCAAAAGCAGATGTGCAAATATATATTTATAATTCTCGTGGTCAGCTGATAAAATCATTTAATTGTGGGACCAAGGATATTGGTAATTATCAGATTATGTGGGATGGGAAAGACAGAAATGGTAACTATTGCGACAGTGGAGTCTATCATATTATAATGAAAGTAGGAACAGATACCTACAGACAAAAAGCAGTTCTGATGAAATGATAGACTGTTTTAAGTAATAAGCAAAAACCCGGTATTTTCTATACCGGGTTTTTTTATTTAAGTTATAAGCGCTTATTCTTCTGCTATTAAGCTCATTAAAAAGTAAAATATATTACTCAATAGGCAGGAATTGTAGCAAAGTATTGATTCCGAGAGAGGACAAAACGACTCCAATTATAGCAAGGATAACCAGGATAATCTTGAAGTAGTCTTCCGATTTTAGCATACCTACCAAATCTGGATTGCGAGAGAGATAGGCAGAGGTAGCATAAAATTCTTCACCAATTAAAGTATAGTCGCAGGTAGTGATGAAGAAAGGAATTTGAGTGATAGCATCAGTTCCAGCAATTTGAACCGCACCTGCTTGATTTCCCGTTTCAGTCATTAATAAAGCTTCAGCAAAGAAGTAACCCATATAGAAGACAGTAGCTACTTTTTCTCGTACAATAATGCCATTGACAGCGGCACTAAAGGCGAATTGGACATCCGAAACAAAGAAGATATCATCCTGGTTATAGGCATCAGGACGTCCTACTTCATCATAAGCATTTTTGACCATTTCTTGAGCGAGAGGCAAAACCAGATAATCTACCTGGGGAGATATTAAACGAATGTCATATTCAGCAGTTTTTCTCGCGATACGATTAAGAATCATCATAGTGGCAACAGTATCGGGATCACCCAGACTACCCCATCCTGGAACGAATAATACAGGACGTCCCATTTCGGTGGCACGACCGACTGCATTGTCCAGTTCTTCCAAGCCAGCAATAGGTCTGATATAGAGATCTTTATGCCGGGCTTGATTTAAGGCAATGACGACAAAAATACCCATTAAAATGGTAGCAATCAAAGTTGCATACTTAGTCGTGTCAAACCATTCTCCTTCGGGATGCAGGAAAACCGTTCTTCCCTTAATATTAGCTTGAGGTTTTTGAGCTGGAGGTAGATCGTCTTCATTAGCCCAGAGACCGCGTGAATTGGTTAAAAGTAGCCTAAATTCATAAGATCGAGTGTTTAAATCCAGTTCTTTACGCAGGATCTTGCGCCATTCTTTATCATTTTTGGCTTTGATTCCCTGTTGATAAGAAGTAAGGGAGATTATAAAGTTTTTTTCCTCCTGAAGAGCAGCAAGATTTTTAGCAGTTTCGGATAGTGTATCTTCGGAAGAAATCTGGCGAGAAAGGCTATCAATCTGAGCAGATAGCTCTTTCATATATTCAACGGTATCTTGTTTAAAAAGAGAAGGTCTAAAAGTAGCACCTGTTTTTTCATCCAGAGCCACGGTAAAATGCGGATCCAGCAAAACTAATTGAGAAGCTAAATCAACTTTTAAAAGTTTAACAGTTTCAGTTTCAGGATAGGGCACAGTTTGGTCATAACTTCGTGATATAGCACGAAATCTCATACCCGGATAAAAAGAAGAATCCAGAGGAGTGCGACGAAAAATATCATAGAAAAGAATACTTAAATTTTGCGAACCGTCATATATATCTCCTCCAGAAAAACGGAGGGATTTGGAGTCGTAGTTTATTTTTTGAGTAATTAAATGTGAGGAAAACTCTTTTTCGTTAGATAATTGTGAATAAATCTGGACCGTGATATCTTCTTTCCAGTTACGATTTTTGGGAAAATGCGCATATATAATCTTATCGGTATATCCTTCTTTTACTTCGTCCAGCACTCTACCTTGAGAATCCAAAAAGCGAAATAGTAGTTTGGATATATCATTGACGCTATTTGTGGAAATCTCGTAATTAACACGAAATTTATTATGTTCTTTATCTATAAAAGTAGCTTGAGTTACATAGGCAAAAGGTCTGCCTAAAGATAAGACGATATTATCGCCCTTATCATTAGGTTTATCCAGAACTTGATATTTAGGGACTTCTGGTAAGTCCTTAGAGTTACGAATCTGAATTGATTTTCCAAGAGAAGCAGATTGAAAAGTTTCAACTCGTGAACCATCTTCCGAGGACCAGTAACTGGTGTAGGAAAGAACGGGTATATAGGAGGAAAGTTGAATATCTGGTGATAATTTCCCTTTTATTTCTTCAGGAGAAGTCTTATCATAAAAATTTTGTCCCCAGTATTCTGGTTGCATTTCTTTAAGAAAGATAGAACCTTTTTGCCAGTTAGCATTAAAAATACTATCAGGAGATTGGGCATTAGCCTTTTGATCTGCATAATATTGAGGTAAAAGATACCTAGGCATTAGCCAGGCTTCCCAGGAGACAATATTTGAAGCTCCAGAGGGAGGAGACCATTCAAAGCGAAATTCTCCAGTATCTTTTATATAATTTGCATAAAAAATCGCAGTGGTATCCGGGCGATTATTATAAGGGATAGCAGATAGAATGGGAGTTGCAGGAAGAAAACGACCAGTTTCATTGACTGGGACAACGCAATAATAATAGCTATGTTCAGCTTTAGGATTGGCAAAAATAGTTTCAAATTGATTTAGATTATAACCTGCATATACATTTTTCGTTTCGCCTTCATTTAGTTCAATTCGCTTAGAAGGCTTGTAATATTTTGGAGTATTGATAAGTGCCAAAACATCATAATGAGGTAAAAGTGCAGCCAAAACTTTCGGGTCTCGGGGTACATTACCATAAAGGGTACCGGAGGAGACCTGTTGTTTTTCTTTTTTCAGTTTTCTGGGAGCAGTCTCAAAAGAGATTAAAGTAGCATTATAGTCTTTGTCAGTATAATTTAGCCAGCTCTCAGGTTGGCTAACTTTAGGATCAACTTCCAGGGATTCAAGGAGAAAAAGACTATCTGGACGGTGCCCTCTGTAAATATTGTATTTAATAATACGATTACTTTTATCCAGGGGATGCCATTGAAGAACCAGACCAGTGCCATCATCATTGGGAACATCAGAGACCGTAAAATCCTGAATGTGGTCTTCTTCCGAAAGGGTTTCTTTGGCACAACCCCCAAAAAAGAACATCATTGTAATTAAGATAAAGATTAAATAGAAATATATCTTTTTCATTTTAGAACCCTTTAGCAAAGCTTCAGTTATCCGCATTGGGAGAAGGATAATACGGAGGAGAGCTTTAACTAAAATTCAGGCTATAATACTATTTAGCCGAATAGGGCTTGTTTTAGAGCCAGAAAGACATCATTAACCAGGAACTGGATTCTACCTATTAGCAGAGAAATACGTGCCATAACAGTAAGACCAAAAGAGGCTCCGAATCCAATCATCATAAACCATTTTCCCACATTAACGAATTGTCCATATATCCCTGTGTGAGCCTTAGAAAAGAAGAAATAGAGTAAGACTGTAATTGTTCCAATAAA
>CAZTNW010000007.1:35224-46161 GCA_964614945.1 uncultured bacterium | reverse complement strand
TCGCTGGAGGCGGACGACACATTTACTCCGAACAAGTTCTCCGTGTTATGTTTTGCCAGCCAATCCACTACACCAGCTCCGACACCAATCTCGTCAACAGCCATTCCTAAGGCCTCATTTTCTATAGCGTATAGGCGGGCTCTCATAGCTAAATCAATAGTATTCATTCCGTGGTAAGTCTCCCAAGGAAGAACAACATTCCCAGTACGAGGAAGAATAACGCTGTCATCATCCCCAAATCTTGCCACATCGACTCCAACATAAGGGGGTTCATCTTCAGGTACTGTAATTTCATTTCCGACACAAGCTTCTGCCCAAGCCAACGGAATGAGTGTTCCTTCATCCTCAATGGGTGGGTCACCAGCAACACGAATACGAAAGATATTGGAATCAAGTCCATACTTCATCTCCATATAGTCGCAGTATTCTTTCTTGACATTCGAAGACTTCCGACTATCCCAGTGTAACTGTGTCCACATCTTCTTAATCTCAGGATGAAAATGTGAATCAAAGAAATAGCCTTTGTTCTTAGTCATGTTTCCAATCAGAATCATGCGGTTGTCTTCCTGTGTGCAGGAACCTTCCAAGGGGATGAATACGGGCTCAGGTACACCAGACGCTTCGTCTACAACGATGAGGAGGTGGTCACCGTGCAAACCAGCGACAGATTCGACTTGCTCTTCGGGAGAAGCTTTGGCAGAAGGGGAGATAGCCCGTACCCACCATTCCCTTGGGTTATCCTTCTGGAAGATTTTGTCCCTTTGAATAACGAACTCGTCGGCGACTAAGGAGTTTCGTAACCACTTACTAATTTCACTCCATAGAATATCTGACAGCTGTCTTGCAGTAGGTGCAATACAAACTACCTTTGCAAAAGGCCTTGTGACCATAAACCAAGGAACTATGACTCCTCCGACCATAGCGTCCTTGCCTGTTCCGTGACCACTGCGTATAGTTAGCCTTTTTGTCTGTGGAAACACATGAAGGGCTTCAGCCTGCTGGTCGGAGGGTTGCATCTTAATACATTCCTTGCAGAATATAAGAGGACTTTCCCTCCACACCCTAAGTCTCTTTATAACTTCCTGGTCATACATCAGGGAATCTCCTCAGGCCTACAGCCAGCAATAAGTTCAACCTCAACAGCGTCAAGGTTGGCGTCTTCGACTAACTCTGCATCAGTGACATCTTCTTCTGAACCTTTCTGAATAGCTGCACGATTGCCAGCTTTTTCTTCCTGTTCCAAGCGTTCAATCTCAATCAGGTAGTGGACAAGTCCCTTGATTTCCTGAGGCTTTCCCTCTACCATGAATTCCTTTTCCTTCAGAATCTTGTATGCAAGAACAAGGTCACGAAGTGGAGCACTGTCAATCTTGTCGTCAGTTATGGCAGAAAGAATCTTGTGTTGGAGTTCAGTTAGTTCTAATGTCTGGAGAGTACGGTAGTTTAGAAGAACCGGACTTTCCTTCTGTAACCGTGCAATCTTCTTCTCCAGTGTTGGTCGACTGCAGCCAAGTTGCTCAGCCATTTCCTTATGAGTAAATCCATCAGAAATTAGGTCCAGCAAAACGTCTGAGTCAACCTCGAATTCTTTCCTTGCCATCTTCTATATCCTATAGTATAGAATACTATAAGCTGGGATAATTGTCAATCGTTTCTTTGTTCAAACTAAAAATAATTATTAACCTGAATAAACTAACACAACAGGCGGAAGTTTACTGGCGGGGCGGGTGGGTGGGAGCACACCAGCTAAAATCCACTTTCAAAGGAGGATGCAGAGCATCCCAGAAAGTAAAATTTTCATACCTTCTGGAAACTTCATCAAGCCTACGAGGTACCTGTGAGGATTAAAGGAGAGGGTTAAAGGAGAGTGGTACCTGTGAGGGTGGGATCCCAGGCTGACAAAGTCCAGGAAAATTTCCAGTAGAAAGTCGCGGTTCCACAAGCGGGAGCTTGCTCCCAGGGGGATTTTGAATTTCTGAGTCGAGTAGAATCTGGTGCCATTCTACGCTTCATGGGGTAGGGGTGGGGTTCGTGGGGGGTCAGTGGGAAAGCATAAGACACCAATGAATTGTCGTTTGACATCCAGTATGTAATATGGTATAATCTTTTTGTTGCAAGGCAGGATAGACCTTACACAGTTAGGATGTGAAAACCTAACGCTGGGACAACGGAGTATAGACGGACGATAACCTAACGTCCTGACCAGCAGACCTGGACATCTAACCAGGAACTGAATATGTAGTTGTGGGCTGTTCTCGCAAACCCTCCCAGTTCTAATGATGGGAACTGGACAAATAAAAACCTGCAAAATACCTGACATCTGACAGCTAACTCCTGACATGGGAAAATACTAACCTTGAAAGGAGATAAGACAATGGCAGATAACGAAAGAACAAAGGCAAAATGGAGTCTTGACAAAGTATTACTGAAGGTAGAGATGCCTTCGGGAGAGAAAGCGGACTTCGACCTGAATGAGCTTTTCAGTGAGTTCGAGAAGCTTGGCGGAACACAGCAGAACACAATCGCCTACGGGGTTAAACAGAAACTCAGCGATTCCACAGCCAGAAGCAAAGACGAGAAGCTCGACGCAAAGGGTGCAATCGAAGTCATGAGGACGACTTACGCTGGAATAGTTGACGGAACAGCGTGGACTAAGAAAGGCGGAGGCGGATTCAGCAAAAAGATTTCCAGAGCACAGCTGAACGAGAAAGCCAAAGAAGCAAAGATGACAGCTGTACAAGCCCAGAAGTTGTTGGAAGGGCTTGGCTTCACAATCTACGAATAACACTTAAAACCCATTGTCGGGAGTTGGCTGTAGAATAAACTCTTAAATAAAACCAAAGATGTCTCTGAACAAATCACTGACATTTCAATCAAGAAGTTTGTTGGCAAAGCTATGAAACTCTCCAGGTAGTTCCTCGTTTCTTCCTTCCTTCAAGGCATTTGGACTTCTGTCCAGGTGCCTTTCTTTTTGTCCTCTGGAGAAAGCTCAGTTTCTCAAATTCCAGCCAACAAGTTTAGACAAAATAGGCAGTTTATAAACTGGTAAGAATAATATGGGAGTGGGTAGTAATGTAGTAAAGCAGTAAGCCAGTAAGGCAGTAAATGGTGTTTAATCCCATTTTGTTGTATGGACTTCTTGGAACACTTCAGGTGGTACAAAATTTGTACTTTCTGGTATTTATTTCTCCTTTTTCAATCTTCTTACTTTTTCAATCTTCTTTCTAAGCTTTGTTAATCTCTCTCTTTATTTCTTATTTATATATAGATATATATTATAATATATAAGTAATAAAATAATAGAAAAGAAATAATAAAAAGAATACTGAGAAAGAGTCAGAAAGTCCAAAAATTGTACTTCCTTGGATACAAAGTATCCTTCTGGGAAATGACAAAACAGCTGTCCAGAGACAAACATGGGATAGACTCACGATTTACAGGCTTACTGGTTTACTGGTTTACTACATTACACCATTACAACACACTTAATTATTTTGTTGACTTCTGGGTAAAAATATGTTATAGTCTTTGTATGGACAATGAGGAAACTGAAAACAATAAAAGGAGGCAGGTAAATGACTAAGGAACAAATAGCACGAGTAAGGGAGCTTATGAAAGACCCGAAGGTCAGGGCAACAGTTACTAAATTGTTGGCAAAAGCAGGTGTTGTGATTAAGCCAATGGAGGAGAAACCTGATGTTAACAAGGGATGAAGCAATCAGTGTATTGGTTGAAAGGTACGGCATTTCCCAGCGGGAAGCCAAACAGAATTATGAATTGACACTGTCTGACTTGAGACTCTTTGCACATGACGAGTGGGGACGCAGAATCAGAGGAGCGAAGGTTAGCTTCGTGGATAAAGCTGATTTGGTCAAATATCTTGAAAATTTGGAAGCTTAAAAGGAGGCTTAAAATGGTAAGATTCTGGACGTTCACTGTTAAAGGCAGCGGGGCATTTCCCCTTGATATGCTTCGCTACGATTCTTGCTACCCAGCAAGCAACGCTCATCCTCAGGGCGGATACAACGACAATCTCTTAAACCTCGGTGTCTGTCATCACGAAAAGGAATATCACATGGAGCGGGAGGTTGTGTTAGTCAAGCACGTGTCCAGCAAAAAGGAAACTCCCACTGATGGAAGATGGGCGTCGTTTGGCTGGAAAGTAATTAAGTCAACTTATACTCAGTATTAATATGAAAAGACACCGCTGCAAAAGCCTTGGAAGAAACAGTGTATTAAATGCACTGACAAAACCTGTCCCTTTGGTTTGAGCTTACCATTCTGGCAAGCCAAATGGGACAGGATTAAAAAGGAGGACTTAAATGAAGAAGCCGTTTATGTTTAATCAGTTAAGTGGTGTTAAAAAGTGTGTTGTTTGTGGTAAGGGACTGAAGCGGAATCTGCTTGAGAAGAAGCCAGACGCAGATATGTGCTATAAGTGCTTTAGGGAGATGAGGCTCAGGACACAGCGCGTCGCTGCACAGGAGGCCTAAGATGAAGGTATTCTGGAACGAAGACAGCACTATTGCTATCCCAGCTGGTAAAGTTACCAAGTTTGACATTACCAAGATGTCTTTCAATCCACAAGAAAACAAGTGGGTAGTCAGGGCATTTACTAACAACGGCATCCAGGCTACAATCCTCAAAAGCTTTAATTCCAAAGTGGAGGCGATTACATGGCTGAGCAACCAGTTGCTGGTAGGATAGGCAAAGTTATAGGCGTGCCGATATTCAGTAAAGACATCGAAGCCAAACTTATGAATATTTGTACAATGGACTTACTTATTAACAGGAGGCCAGAAATGGCTGCCCTGTTCCTGCTGCAGATGGCAGCTAACAAACATTGGAGGGAGAGAAATTGAGACCTGACAAAGAACAGAAAATTATCAACACTTTCTTTGCAATAGCCCTTCCACTTATTCTGCTTGCGGGTTCCTTTGCTTTTGGAGCCTTATATATGAAGCACAAGATAAGGGCTGAAGTCTACGCTGGAAGTCGCTGCAGTATTCCCATTGGGACGCTTGGAATCACCATCACACCTAAGGAAGGAACCTTACTCACCGTGACAGACCACACAAAGGAATTGGAGGACTAAGAAATGAAACAAGACGAAATTCTTATCCAACAAACGAGGAATATAAGAAGGAGGTGAAATAGTGGCTTGGATGCAACGCAACAGATATATGGTTCATACTTATCTGCTACCAAGAGAATATGATAAAGCTATCTTTGTGGCAAATAAGCAGGGATTGAAAGTCAGTAAACTTATCCGAAACTTGCTTAGCAAAGCCTACGATGAATTCGTAGAGAATGAAAATAAACTAAAGGAGGCAGCAAATGGCGACAAGATTAAACACCAAAACTCGTATTAACAAACAGATTGAAGCTGTAAAAGAAGAGCCTGTTCCCAGTGGTTTCAATAAGACTGAGGAAAAGCTTTACAAGGCTCTTCGTGGTCAGATTGACAAACGCTACTTCTTAATAAAGCGTCTTGTCGAAGCAACAGTCGGGGAACTCAAGGAATCAATTGATGAAAGGCTTGAAGAGATAGAATCTGATATTTCAGACGACGTTGATTCCCTGGATTCCCGTGTTGACAGTCTTGAAAGTCTCAAGTCCATTGTCAACGGTGTTAAAGTAACCGTGGAAGAAATGCACAACAACCGCTTCACTTCTTTTCCTCCTCCTGACAAATCATACAGCCCTGACCATATGAGAGTTCTGCAACGCATAAAGGCTGCAAGTGACAAAGGTACCACAAAGTATCTTGCTGACTCAGTTGTTGCGGAAGAATACTTTCAGCAACCCAAGCGTCATATGTATCACTGGAACAGTGACGAAGATGCAAAGCTTGAAAGAAACCTCATTGGACTGGTTGAGGCTGCAGCTCGTGTACACGAGCGAAAGAAGTCAGCTATCATGTTTAGGATAGCGAAGCTCCTGAAAGATGCCGGTGTTGAGTTATGAGACCTAAGGAACTCCACCGCACGCTTGGGCGGGACGAAGTTTCTCGGCATAGATACCACGACTGCGAGAGATACGGCAGTTGTCTCGTGCTGGCAGCGAGGGAAGGCTGGTCAAGCTTTTCTTGTATGGGCTGCAGCTGCTTCGTAATGTTCCAAGAAAGTCCAAAATTTGTATCTTCTGGAGGCAAACAAGATGGCACTCAATAGGGAAATACCTAAGTTCGAACCCACCTACTGTGGGGACAGTGTTTACGCAAGATTCGATGGCTATGCCTTTGTCATTTATACAGACAACGGCATGGGATCTGAGAATGAAATCTTCTTAGAACCATCTACACTTGACAGCTTTATCAGCTATATTGACAAAATAGCTGAACAAATCAAAGCCCTACAGGGCTAAAAGGAGGCCGAATATGGCTAATCATCAGGAAAAGTACAAGCTTAACAAGGAAACAAAAGGAGCCCTACGATATGGGACTGGCGACCCCGACAGCCCTTACGGAGATATCTACATTCGCAAGTCTCTGTTTGAAGGAAAGAAGCGTCCTCAGGTAATCCAGATCACTTTCACGTTTCCAGAGGAGAAGAAGTAGTATGAACTCAGGTGAGAATCACAAAGGTAGAATCCCACGTCCATCTGATGATGTAATTCGTAAGATTAGGAGAGTCAAGATGGAAAATCCTGAACTCTCCTTCTCTAACTTGGGAACACGTTTCAGCATGAATTACAAAACAGTAGCAAAAATCATAAGAAAACAATATCCCTACGAAAAGGAGGTCTAACAATGAGTGGAGGTTTTATGCCGAAAGGTACCGGTAACATGACTGTGGTTCCAAAGGAGAAGCATCCTGCCTGGACATACTTTAAAGGCATGGTTGCTTTCAACACTAAACATGGTATAAGCCCACAAATTGACCTGGAAGATAACAAGTCCGGTTGGGTTGTATTCTGGGAAGTTTACAAGCAAGGCTTTGAAATGGGCTACGGAGAAGCAGTACATGAAAGCTGTGGAAGTAAGCAAGAAAATAAAGAAGGAGGAAAAAATGGAAGAGAAGTATAATGAAGAAGGCCTTGCCTTCGACAAGGAATTTCTGGAAGCAAACGAGGAGCCAACAGCGACTTATGAAGAAGTACAGAAGATTGAAAAGCTGAGAAGCCAGGCGTGCCTGAAATGCTTCAAATGCTGCAAGATTACGCTCATGCCAGTAGACATTCGGAGTAAGGAAGAATTCGCTTTCTTGGAAACCAAGGGATTTGAGTTCTTTGTTAGTGGTATGGGTGGAACAGACGAATCAACCTTGTTCACTATCATTCACAAAGATTGTAAACACCTGACCAAACTCGGCTGCAAGATTTACGACAAAAGACCTGAAGCGTGTAAACGCTATGATGGCAGGGATGACCCAGTACTTACTAAAGCTTGCTTATGGTGGCAGATAAAGGAGGACAAGACAAATGAGTGGAAGCGTAGAATGGGAGCTACGAAGGCTCTGGAAGATTGTGGTAAGCGTACCATCGGAAAAGACGACCCAGCCGGATTCTTTGCAAAAGGTCAGCCTACTGCGGTTCGCCAAGGACAGGGCATCGGCAAGAAAGCAAGGCCTGAGAGGAGCGGAGAAACTCCTGGGCCTGAAACACAAGAGCCTGCATAAGCAGAAAACGGAGGTAACACTTCATGACTTACAATCCTGATACCAGCGTAAAAGAAATGCTGGAAGAACATGAAGGCGAGCGTCCTTCCAGTCAACGGCGGACAGGTGTTATGCTTTGCTATCCGTTTGAAGAGAAACGCCTGAAAAGGTGGAACGTGGATGTCTTAATCCAGCCCAAGTATGATGGTGAGCGTTGCAGGGCACTAATCTACAACAAGACTGTGACGCTTCTGAGCAGCGAAGGCAACGTGATTACAAGTGTACCACACATCAACAAGGCGTTGCTTGAAACTGGAATGAATGAAATTGAGTTGGATGGTGAGTTGTACGCTCATGGCTTACCCTTTGAGGAAATTCATTCCAGAGTATCTCGCAAAGTAAACTTGCATCCTGACTACGAACAAATCCAGTATCATATCTTCGACACAATTTCTAATGAGGCTCAGGTAACTCGTTTGCTTGAACTCACTAAGTACGCATTTAATCCTGACATTTTGCGGGTAGTCGAAACTTATCGCAGTGACAACGGCAACACTCAGAATATCATGCTTTGGCTTGAGCAGTTTCAGAAACAAGGCTACGAAGGAATAATTGTTCGGCATCCACTTGCCACATACAAGCGTAGTCGTTCCACACTAATAATGAAGTTCAAGCCAAGGAAGAAAGACAGCTACAAAATTCTGGGTTATGAAGAAGAAAGGGATATTTATGGTCAGCCTAAAGGTCGACTCGGTGCCTTGATTTGTATAAGCAATGATGGTGGGACTTTCAAGGTCGGCTCTGGTTTCACAGCAGAACAGCGACAGAACTACTGGAACGTCAAAGAGAATCTTATTGGCAGAATTGTCGTTGTCAAGTATCAGCATCTGACACCTGGACGGAACGTCCCAAGATTTCCTGTGTTTGCGGAGGTGAAACATGGCAAAGATAGTTCCAAACCTTAAAGACGCCAAGACGGACAGCGAAGAAATACTCATCAGCCAGCAGTATACTACGATGGGTATGCACTGGACGTTTTGGGGTGCAGGTATGTGCTTTCACATCTACGAAGATGAGACAGCAAACATTCTAACTACCAAACAGCTTCTGGCTATCGGCAAGGTGCTGGAAAAGGAGGTTAAAGGTGCCAAGAAAGTTTGAGTACATAAACCCTGAAGTTCTCACAGTAGAAAAGACCGGCAGACGTTCCCACTGCAAAGTCTGCGGAGAAGCTCTTGAACCTGGAACTTGGAAACTCAGCCTTAACCACAACGGAACAAGGCTCAGCTTCTGTATAAAGTGTGTGTTGGCTCGTGCTTCAATACTTATGAAGCACTTCGATGTTAAATGTCTTAAACTAAAGGAGGTGGCATGATGCCTGACGATGAAGAAAAGAAGGAGTGTCCGCTAAAAGTGGGAAAGACTTCATTTACTGACTGCACTGAAGACAAGTGCGGCTGGTGGAATGACGGCTTGAATGAATGTGCAGTTAAAAGCATGGGCTATCAATTATATAATATAGCCTTTAGCGTTGAAAATGCGAGGAGGTAGACAATGGGAAAGGATAGACTCTATGGAAGCTTGCGTCGTATCTTGAACATGGCCTACGACCAGGCCTCAATCGGCAAGGGCAAAGAACGCCACGCTAATGACTTGCCTTTCGAGAAACAAACTATGATGGAGGCCAATCAGGTTACTAACGGTGGCTTCGGCTGGGGACAAATCTTTAAGAAGATTAAAGAAATCCCTAACATCAAAGACCCTGACATGAAGAAAGCGGAGATGCTCAGCATCATCGTCTACGCTGCCGGTTGGGTACTGTGGTTTGAAGAGTTTATGAAGAAAGGAGAGGCCCGTGGAAACTTGGATAACATTACTGGTGTGGTGGGCAGTGAAGGTCTACCAAGAATGGAGGAATGAGCTATGACAACACAAGAATATTTCGAGCAGGCTTTGCGAATGGAAGAGGGTGACACAATGCTAATTCCTTGTGCCAGCGAAAACGAACAGCAAACTGTACGAGTCCGGCTGTTCCAGTTACGTAAGGCAGCAAGGGTCTATGACCTTATGATTTCAAAGGAAACAATTGACGGTGTCTTGTATGTGACAGTAAAGAAGTCACTGCAAAGTGGAGCTGTAATCATCAAGCAGAGTGGTCAAGTTGTTTCACTTGCCGAGAAGGTTAAGGAAGAAAATCGGACCGAAACACTGAGCCGTATTGTAGAACTCGCCATCAAAGATGGTATGGAACTCGACCAGTTGCAAGAGGAACTATGTGATGCATTTTCTCCTGAGGAAGTAGAGGTAGAATACAACAAGCTTTCAGCTTAATAGGAGGTAATGATGAAGTCACTGAGTATTGATGCTGAAACGATGGGGAATCTAACTGAAGACGAGATAAAACTTCTCACAGTGCTGGGTATTCCACTGAAGGAAAAGAAGAAAACTGAAAAGGCCTTAGTCCATATACCCAAGGAATACGACCTTGTTGTGACTAAGGTCTGCAGACTCTGTGGACACAGCGAAGCTAAGCTGTACCACATGACTGTTGATTGGACTATGAAGGGTCTTGTTGCTGTCGAGGTGGAGAGTGTCGGAGACAACTACCGTGTTAAGAACTATCACGTCCGTTACTGTAGTCAGTGCAGAAAGTATCTCAAAGCTAAGTCCATTGACGAAGTCATAGATATTCTGATGGAAGAGCTTGACAAAAGATTTTTATCTTAAAGGAGGAAGTATGAAAATTAAAGTTAATATTATCTACAGTGCACTTGTAACAATCCCTGACATAGTGGCTGAGCATACACCTGGCGGAGCCGAAACTGTTTTGAAAGAAGTCAGGGACAAACTCAGGGCTGAAATGGCTATGAAGTACGGCAAAGACGTCAGTGTTGAGGCTGAGCTTCTGGAGGAGTAAGATGAGTTACGAAACAGAAATATTTGCAAAGCTTATAACCTTGAAGGAAGGTTGTAGTTATGCTATACCTGTTACAGACAAGGTTGCTCAGACAAAACTCCGCCGAAAGTTGCTGGATTTAAAAGACGAGTATATGTCTGTCGACCCAGTCTGTGCAGGAAGGATGCTGATTGAGCGGGCAATCTCAGATAACAAGAAGAAGCTGTTTGTCAAAATAACCAAGCGAGAGGTTACTCCGATGAAGATAATCCATAAGGATGCCAACGGAGTTGTGAGAGAGGTCTCACTGGAAGATGACCCTGACAGACGGCGACGACTTGACCTAATGGTCAGAGATGGAATCCCCTATGATGAAGTCGAGGAACTTATGGGCGGACTTACTGAAGAAGAAAGGAGAATATACTATGGCAAGTAGGTATAAG
>CAZTNW010000007.1:0-35124 GCA_964614945.1 uncultured bacterium | reverse complement strand
ATGGGCGGACTTACTGAAGAAGAAAGGAGAATATACTATGGCAAGTAGGTATAAGGAAGTAGCAAAAGGTGTACAGCGTGTACTCGAAACTGTCTATCATGGAACGGTTGAAAGGCACGATACAAAACTGGACAACGGCGTTGTAGTTAAGTGCTACAGGATGGGAACTAACAAGATAAGAATTGATATAAATACTAAAGAAATGGAGGTAAAGGATGAAGATTGAAACAAAGTTTTCTTGTGGAGATAAAGCCTGGGCTCCACAGCAAATCAGCAGAGGTAGATTTATTCCTGTTGAAGTGACAGTTGGACAAGTTCGGGCTGAATACACAGATAGTCCAGGTTGTCCAGGTGAGGATTTGTTTGACAACTATATGGCTCAGAAGGAGTACAAAGAGCAGTATATGTGTGTAGAAACTGGGATTGGAAGTGGAAGTATTTACACTCTTAACGAGCACATATTTGCTACAGAGGACGAGTGTAGGGAAGCAATTAAAATTAAGTTTCCAAATGGAAACTAAAAATAATTGTTGACACCTGAGGCGTTTTATGATACACTCTATATGTGGGTTGGAGATTTTCCCCTTGGTTGTAAACAAAGCAGTGGCTTCAAACCCTTAGCGTTAGCGGGGTATTATACACTATATTAAAGGAGGTAGTATCATGGCTAAGAAGTTGGAGAAAGTTATCACAGGAAACGTATTACAGATTACTGAGGGCACCACAGCTGCAGTCCTGAAGTTCGACATCAACGAACTCAGCGATGTAATCAAAGCCAACCTTTCCATGCACGGTCTGTCCCAGAAACTGGGCGACGCAGCTGCAGGAAAAGGGGGCGAGGAAGCAGTGAAATCCATCAACACTGTCTGGGAAGGACTGAAGAAGGGTGACTGGACTGTCCGTGCACCTGCTGGTGAGAAGGTCAGCAAGAAGTCCATCGTTGAAGCTATCGGTAACCTCAGCGAGAATGAGCAGAAGAAGGCGAAAGACCTGCTCGCAAAACTCGGACTCAAGCTGTAGTCCACTGGTCGACTGTGGGAAGGCGGTGTAACGTAAGTCCTCTGTCCTAATAAGCAGTAATGTAGAGGGGCAGTTGCACCGTCTCCAGAACGTACAAATTTTGTACTTTCTGACAAAACGAAAGGAGGTTTTTATGTTTCGGGAAGAAATGCGAATTGACAACACTATGCGAAAGAACGCTGCACAATGTAAGCGGAAGTTCCAACTCGCAAACCTGCTTGGTATCCAGAGTGAGAAGGGAAGCACAGCCCTCCGCTTTGGTAGTACCTGGCATGGCTTTATGGAAGGCTTCTATTCCGGCATAAAAGAACTGGGATGGGCACAGCGAGAACATGCTATGGAAGCTGGGATAATGCGAGGGAAAAGTATATGGGACAGAGAATCTGCTGCATTTATCTACAATGACGATTATAGGACACTCGAGAATTGTGCTACCATGTTCTTGCAATACATGACGCACTTTTCTCATGATGAAGGTCTGTTAGAAGTTGTAGATACAGAGAAAGTATTCGCTGTTGAGCTGACAAAGGATACTGCGTTTGAAAGAATGATGTACGGGAAACTCCCTCGCATCATTTTTACTGGAAAGATAGATATGCAAATGAGGTTGGGAGGGAATTTCTGGATAAATGAACACAAGACAACAGGAATGAATCCCAACTTTATTGCAACACGTCTGCACCGCAACACAGCAGTCATTGGTTACAGCTATGCAGCTGAAAGGACATTACAAGAAAAGCCCGAAGGAGTCCTTGTTACTATAGCACAAGCAACAGCAAGGAAAAGTCCCACGACAGGACTGTATGGCAAACTAACTATTGACTTTGCAAGAGCTCCACAAATCTTTAATGACGCCGACATAGAAAAATGGAAACACAGTTTCCTTTCTACGTGCAGGGACATCTTTACTTGCTGGGAAGAAGCATATTTTCCAGCTGAGTTTGACAGATGTTATGACTATAACAAACTGTGTCAGTATTCAAGAATCTGTGAAACTAATATGACTATTCCTATTCATCCAGAAGATGCGTACCAAATAACTGAACGCATTCCAGATTATATAATAAAGCGATGGGATGTCGAAGCAGAGGAGGAGTAAAGGAGATGAAAAATGCTCAGAACGTCTCAATACAAACAGAGTTTTACAAAGTTCTTATCATCGGTCCGCCTGGGACTGGAAAATCTGTTTTTGCCAGCACTTTTCCTACTCCTGGGTTTGTTTTTGATTTTAGCGGTGGTATTGTTCTGTATCGCGGACTCAATTTTGACTACAGTCAGTACGCTATTGCACCGCAAGGTTGGGTTCAGTTTGAATCGGATTTCAGAGAAGTCTCGAAATCTGTTAGCCAAGGCGAATACGAAACTGTAATCTTTGATGACACGACAGGACTTATTGATTTAGCTATGGAACGAGCACTACAACTTGACCCTAAACGAAATGCTGCTGGCGGCCCGCTTTGGAATGTACACTATCAAATGGTAAGAAATCTCATTGAAGGAAAACTTAGACAGTTAATAAGCATGAACTGTAATATCGTAGTCCTTTCACATATGGACGTAGTGAAGGATGACGAGACAGGTGCAATTCTCGAAGTCAAACCTTTGATGACTGGACAATTAGCTATCAGAATGCCAGGTTACTTCGATGAAGTGTACTATACTGCTGTAAGAAAGGAGGGAGATAAAGTAAAATATATGGTTCAGACAATAAGCATTGGCTTGAAAAATGCTCGTAGTCGGTTGTCTGGAAAAGAGGGCTTACTACCCCATTTTGTACCTAACGACTACAATGAGGTCATGGCGTACCTAACACAACCGACCAAGAAAAAAGCAACGAAATAAACTAACGAAAAGGAGACTGAACATGGCAACAAGACAGAAGAAAGAAGAAACAAAGGCAGCAAAGGAATTTGAGGGTGGTGGTGATTTTGCTGAGGAAGGCGGAGACTTTGGTGCTGACTTCAACATCGAAGGCGACTTTAACGCAGAAGAGGAGTTCAAGCCCACACCACTGATTCCTCGTGGTAGCTACACTGCAAATGTAACAGACGTGAAGTTCTCCAGTGAAGACCAGTGCATCATCTGGACTGTTACCCTTGATGGCAACGGTGGCTATATGTCAGATGATGAAACGCCTATTGACGGTGCAACTATATCCTACAAGAACTGGCTGCCCAAGCTCGGTGACGAAAATGAGCTGACCAAGTCTGGCAGGATGACAAAACGCCAGGCAAAAATCAATATGCTGAAACAGTTCGGTGATGAGATGAAGATTGATGTCTCAACTCCGAAGGCGATTGTGACAGCGTTGCAGAACGGTGACTGGATAGGGTTGGGCGTCAGAATCATTGTCGGTATGAGAGAGTTCGAGGGGCGGACTTTCAACGACGTCAGCAAAATGGTCGCTGGCTAACAACACCTGCTACGCCGTAAGGCGCACCTGAGCAGGTTACTGAACCGGCGGGGCTGGGTCTCCCACATCTTATCTCCTCCCACGAGTAAGTCAAAACGGGAACCTGGCTCCGCTTCTTAACTGGAGGCAGTATGGTAGATACAGAAAAGTATCGTATGAGCTACAGCATGATAGTAGGTATGGGCGAAGTAGCTTTAAAGAAAGACCTTGCAACTATCGTAGCTTCATTGTCTGAAATGCTCGCAAGATATATTGCACAGAAAAAAGTAGACCTACGAGTCAAGGATGAAGAGTGGGAAAATGCTAAGCTCTTTGTCATGCATCTGTATGTGTTTACTGAAAAGGAACTTTCTGATTTCATACAGGAAGTTTATGCTAAGGCATTCCATGATGCAGGATACGAAAGGATAAGGTGAACTATGGCACTACTTGAATCTCTTTACCCAGACTTTACTCAAATGTCTGACGAAGAACAACAGATGTTTATTCGCAACTACCGCAACAAAAGAAGAGAAGACTTTGCCGAAGTAACTCAATACAGTGTAAACAAAAGGGCGGATGCCTTGACAGAGGATGAGAAAGCTTTACTCAAACTCTTAAAGATATCTGCTAAAGATTTAAGGACTCTAAAAAGTCTGAATGGAGGCGACCAAGACGACGATGAAGAGGAGGAAAGTTTAGATGGAATACCAAGATTTGACGATGATTGAAGTAGACCCTAATATTATTAAGGTAAAAGAAGAACTCCCTCGTATAAGGACTGAACTTGGAGAGGTAGAGAAACTACTTGCAAGTTTCGAGCGTTATGGTCAACTACAACCTATTGTAGTCAACAGGAACATGGAGCTTATTGCGGGAGGAAGAAGACTCGCAGCTTGTATACTCGGGAACAGAAAAGCGCTAATTGCTTTTAACGATACCATAGACCCTTTACGTATGAGGGAGTTGGAATTAGAAGAAAATTTACAACGAAAAGCGTTGACTCCTGCTGAAGAACTTTTAGCAATAGATGAAATACACAAGCTTAAACAAAAACTACATGGTGAAAGTACCAGTGGTAGAGAAGGCGGTTGGACTATACAAAAAACAGCTGAAATTGTCGGGCGTAGTAAGCAATCAATATCCGATGACTTACAACTCGCTGAGGCAATTAAACAGTTTCCTTCACTTAAAGAATGTACTACGAAAAGTGAAATAAGAAAAGCTGTAAAGGGAATGACTAAGCTTGTAGAAAGAATGGAAGCAGTTAGTCAGTACGAGAAGAAGATTGAGAGAAGAACTAACAAGCTTTTCTCAGTTGAATGTTGTGATGCTTATGAACATATGAAGAGACAAACAACAAACTCTGTTGACTTATTATTAACTGACCCAATCTATGGTATAAATATAGATAAGATTGCTATGGGTATAGGAGGTGAAACAGGTGGGCTATCAACAGCAGGTTACAAGTATGAAGATACGCCAGAAGAAGCTATTAGACAGTATAAAGCACTCGCGTCAGAATCGGCGAGGTTTTGTAAGACGACGGCTCACGCTATCGTCTTTACCAGCCCAACTAACTTCTGCTTTCTACGAGATGCTTTCAGAACAGCAGGATGGCTCTGCAGCGACAGACCATTTATCTGGATTAAAAACGAAAGTGGACAAAACAACAACCCAGACTATTGGTTTTCAGCTGCATATGAAATTGCACTCTTCGCCCGACGTCCAGATTCGAGACTCGTTGAAGAAGGAAAACCAGACTGGATGCAAGTACCTCCAGTTCTACCTAGTGAAAGGATGCACCAGGCACAGAAACCTGTCCCATTACTTAAAGAGCTCATCGCTCGAACAACATTACCAGGTAGTATTTTATACGACCCATTTATGGGCTCAGGTTCATCCATTATTGCTGGTTTGGATATGAAGATGTTTCCCATTGGCTGTGACATTGCGGAGGAGAGCTATGCAACTACACTGCATAGGCTGAGTGAGTGGGAAAAGGCAAATTGTATTGCGTAAGAAAATCCAAAAATTTTACTTTCTCGGAGGCATACAGTGGATGGACGTAAGTACTTTGTTGATGACTATGACTTGGAAGGGCGTGTGAAGGAGTTACAAGAAGCTGACCCAAACATCATCTCTCCTGTATACAAACTCCAGGTTATGATTTTAACTGTCCTTGTAGACATACGTTGTTTACTGGACAAGATACTCGAAAAGGAGGAAGGTAATGGATAAAAAGATTTTTAGTAATCAGATGCAACCTGGCAGACCGATGCAGGCTCAGGTAAACGTAGACGTATCTCAGCTCCCCACCTATGTCTGTAATGAATGTCAGGGAGAACAATGGGTTCCGGTCTTTATTATTAAAGGAATATCCAGCATTCTTAGTCCCAACGGAAAGGCTGGATTTATCCATCATCAGACTGGTTTCATGTGCACAAACTGTGGTCATGCAGAACCAACACAAGCTATTGTCGATGCTTGCAAGGCACAGTTCGACAAGCCTGATAAACTCGAGGTAATAGGAGGAGGTAAGAAAGAATGATTGTTAATACTGAAGGCCCACAAGATGCCAAGATTTTCTTGGTCGGTGAAGCCCCAGGTAAAGACGAAGACATTATTGGAAAGCCTTTTGTGGGGTACGCAGGTCGTACCCTCAACTGGCTCCTTTCTCAGGCAGGAATTAATAGACCAGAATGTCTTGTTGGAAACATTGCAAGGGAGCGACCACCAGGAAATAAAATTAATTTCTATTTCGAGGACAAGAAGTGTACTATTCCTAAGCCAAAGTTGTATGCTTGGATAGAACAGTTGAAAGAAGAAATAGCAGAGTCAAAGGTTAATGTTGTTGTTGCCTTAGGTGCAACAGCGCTATGGGCACTGACTGGTGAAAAGCGTATAGGTACTTTAAGGGGTTATGCCCTCGAGAGTACATTAGTCCCAGGGGTTAAGGTAATTCCTACTTACCATCCCCAAGCGGTTAACTATGACTGGAAATTGCACTTCCCCACAATACTGGATTTACGGAAGGCCAAGTTTCATTCGGAGTTCCAAGGACTTACACCGGACAAGACTGTTGTATTACCAGACGTAAAAGTAGAGCAGTTTATTGAATACTGTAAACAATTGTTAGAAATGGACAGTCCAGTTACTACTGACATAGAAACAGTGCAGCCAGGCTGTCATATTAGCATGATTGGTTTTGCTCATAATCCTTGGTTTGCTATGTCAGTAAGGATACTCAATGGTAAGTATCCGTTGCTGTCTGAAAACGAAGAACAGGAGCTGTGGTACTGGATTGGTCGAGTACTTAAAGAAAAACCTATTATAATTCAAAATGCAAGTTACGACTTAGCAGTCATCCTTATGAATCATGGAATTAAGATTTCAAATGTTTATATGGATACGCTTCTTGCTGCACACTGTTGCTTTCCAGAGTTGCCAAGAGACTTAGGTTTCCTTGCCAGCATTTTGTTGGATGTTCCACCCTGGAAACACTTGGCTGAAGACAACAAGTCTATGTATAATGCACTGGACTGTTGCCGGACTCATGGAGTTGCTATGGTACTGGAGAAGGAGATGGACAGGATGGGAGTTCGTCATACCTTTGAGTTTGAAATGTCTGAACTCGAACCAGCCATTATGCTTCAGATGCAAGGCATCTATGTTGATAAAACAATTCAGCAGGAACTAATTGAGGAGTGTAATCTCGAAGTTGTAAAGGCGAGCAGCGAGCTCTCGGAGAGGTTGAAGAAGAAGGTCGGCACAACTAAGGAATGTGATGTAAACCTTAACTCTCCTAAACAGCTTCAACAACTACTTTATATTGACCTTGGACTTCCTGTTCAGTATAAAAGGCGTAAATCTAAAGACGACCCACGTAAGATATCTGCAGATAAAGAAGCATTGAAGAAACTTTCTAAACTTGTTCCTGACAATCCGATATTTAATCTTATTTTGAACGCAAAAAAGTTTGATAAATATAAGCGTTCATTTATAGATATCGAATTAAGTCCTAATAGTACAGTCCATACTTCGTATAATATTACTGGAAAGAAGATGGACAACAAAGATACTGACGACGAAGGGAGAAAATCGTTTGGAAGATGGTCGAGTAGTAAGTCAATTATTCTACCTTACGGTAGCGGTAATCTTCAAAACATACCTGAGTTCGCCCGCAAGATGTATACTGCTCCAGAAGGATACGAGTATATCTGTGCTGACTATGTACAAGCCGAAGCAGTAGTTGTTGCATATCTTATAAATGATATGCGGAGTAAAGTATTATTTCAGAATCGATTCAATGCTCCATATGAAGAAAAAAGTAATTTTGACATTCATAAGTTAACAGCCAGTATGATGTTTGGTATTCCTTTAGAACAAGTAACTAAGGAGCATAGACGTATTGGAAAGACACTGCGTCATGCAGGTAATTATGATGCTGGACCGTTAGCTATAAGTGCAACACTTGGTTGCAGTGTCAAAGACGCCAAAACTCTTAAAGAACTTTATCACAGAACTACACCTCAACTTCGTTTATGGTATCAGCGTATTCAAGACCAATTAAGAAGAGAGCGTACACTTGTGAATTGTTTTGGCAGAGTTCACAGATTTCTTGGTAGACTTGACGAAGCACTGTTCAGAAGTGCGTATGCTTACAATCCACAGTCAACAGTTGGAGACTTAATGAACAGGTCTATTGTCAGAATATACAGAAAATATGGAGATAGAATTTGGATGGTTCTTCAGCTTCATGATGGTCTTTATGTATTATCAAGAAAAGACAGGCGTGCTGAAACTGTAAGCATATTAGTGGAATGTATGCGAGAAAAGATTGCTGCTAATAATGAAACTTTTGAAATTGAGATTGATTTTAAGGCTGGACCAAACTGGAAAGAACTTGAAGAATTCAATCATGAAGAGCTGTTAAGATGAAACACTGGAATCAGTGGAAGGAATTTATAGTAGAAATAATTCCTTTAATTATTACAGCTCTGTTTTTGACTGCAATTGTAGTAATAGAATTAACAGGAGATAGACAAACTTGAAGATATTAAACCTAACTAAAAAGTATCCTTACACAACAGCTACGATACTTGCAGTAATTTCATTCATCGTAGCATTATTCTTTGGTTTTAAGTGGCTGACAAGCCTGTGGTCTTTAATTGGAGTCTATATAAACATACACAAGCTGAAAGGATGCTTCATCATCTGGGCATTTACAAATGCAGCTTGGGCAGTCATAGACTTCTACCATAGGCTTCCTGAACAAGGAACCCTATTTACAGTATATTTCCTGCTCGCAATTTACGGGCTGTGGCAATGGCACAAGGAGGGAATTCATGCAGCAGAAACAACATCCTCACATAGTGAAGGCAGTAATTAATGATGCCCAGCGTCGGCAGGTTCTTGAAAGCCTCCGATGGAAGTTTAACAAAATTGCTGAGAGACGCAAAGATGTTGAGGTATTCCAAGACAGACTCGACCATATCTTGATGCGGCAGAAGCTTGGCAAGTTGCAATTTAAGATACTAATTGAGTACACAATACTCATAGTATCTATGACATTTAACTGGGAAAAGATATATGGCTTACGAGCCAACAGGTATACAACGCTGGACTTCTCAAACTTAACTGAGGAGTTCGATAGGATAAGAAAGATACTTGCACACTTGGCAGAAAACCCACAAACTGTTCCTGTGCAAAATATTTCTTTGAGCAGTATCATATGTAAGGACTGGGTTATAACATGAGCAGACCCAGAGAATTACCTGATTGGCTGGATGCTTATATGGAATATACAAACGAGACTGAACCTGCTACTATATTCCATAAGTGGGTTGGCTTCTCAGCCCTTGCAAGTGCATTAAGGAAGAAGACATATCTAAGTCTTGGAAGGATAAAGGTTTATGGTAATATGTACATAGTACTTGTTGCTGAACCAGGTATTGCACGAAAGAGTCAGGCAATAAACTTCGGTCTTCAGATTATGAATGAAGTTCCTGAGATATTAACAAGTGCTGATGCTGTAACGAAGGAAGCATTGCTCCAGGACTTAGAAAATTCTGCTCAGCAAGACCAGCTTTTGGACGGGAGTACTTTGACGCATTCCAGTTTGAGTATCATATCTAAGGAGTTTGAAAGCTTCCTTGGACAGAAGAAGGAGAATACAAAGATGTTAGTCCTTCTAACAGACTTGTTTGACTGCCAAGAACTTCCGTGGAAGTACCGGACAAAGAACTCTGGAAACAACACAATCCCAAGTATTTATCTAAACCTTATGGGAGCAACAACTCCAGAGTCTCTTGCAAGTTGTTTGCCAAGTACAGCAATTGGTGGTGGACTTACAAGTCGTATCTTGTTTGTCTGGGCTGACCGACGCAGCAAAAAGTGTTCTCGTCCACAGGAAAGTCCTCGAGTGATTGAGTTGAAGAAGAAGCTTTCAGCTGACTTATATTCAATCTCCAGAATCGTAGGTCAGTATGAATTTTCTGATGATGCAGGAAAGAAGTGGGATGACTGGTACAACGCATATGAAGAGTTAGACCCAGACAGGCTGTGTAAAGACCCAGCATTTAATGGGTGGTATTCAAGGAAACCCATGTACCTACTCAAAGTCTCTCTTGCCTGTGCAGCATCTGAATCAGACAACAGGATTCTCGAGTGGAGACATATTGAAAGGGCGATGAATGAAATGCTTGCTGTTGAAAACAAGATGGGAATTGTATTCAAAGCTATTGGTAAGTCAACTGTAACAAGCGAAGTTGACACCGTTATGCAACTTGTTCGTACAAGGAAGTTTGTAACAGAAAAAGACCTGTTGTCTATGGTATGGAGAGACTTAGACAGTGACAAGTTTGACAACGTAATAACTACAGCAATCAGGACTGGTAAAGTTAAGCGACAGTTTCGAGGGCCGAACGGAGAGACAGGAGAAATCTGGTACGTTGATTCTGATTGGTTAGCAAGTCGAGGCAAACGGTTACCAGAAAGTACAAAAATTTTACCACCTGAATCAAAGAAGAAAGGAGGTGATAAACATGGCAGTTAGAAACTGGAAGTGGAATGATATTACTGAGATGGCGGAGGGAAAGGTAAGGGGAATCGGTGTTGTCGCTAAGCTTGATATGAGCGACATGATTGCAGGGGTAAAGAATAACTTCAACGAATTCCCTGAGCAAGAACGTGCTGAGCTAATAGAGATAGCCAGTGCAGTAATACCGGAGAACCTTGAGCCCGTGGAGACTGAAGACAAGCCCGAGGAGCTTGTTGATGAAGAAGCTTTGAAGGAAGAAGAACTTAAGAAGACAGACCCTGTCGAGTTGTAAAGAAAAGGGGAGGCTTTCACCTCCCCTACTTTCCCCTAAACAATCCTAATTCAGCGGCCTAATACCCACTGGTGGCGGTGCCGGTGCGATATAGAAAACACCAAACGTTTGTGCTTGAAACGTCACAGCGGGATTGTCCGACCAGTTAATCGAACTCTCCACGCTGTCCGCCCCCATCGTCTTGACCGTTGATACTCCAAGGTACCATCTACCTTCTGGTAATGTCAGTGTTGCCTGTGTTGTAGTCGCTGCCTTTGAAAAGGTTTCAGTCCCACCTGCTGCAGGTTTGTAGTACAGTTTGTAACTGATTGTTCCTGTTGCAGATGTAACTGCATCCCAGGCAACAGTAACATCACTGCCTTGTTTCCAGTTCTGTGCAAAGCAGGCAGTCAGTATCAGTGCCCACAGTACAAGACCAAGAATAACTCCATTGATAATCCCCTTTGCAGGACGTAATTCCTTTGGAACATTCCAGAGAATCATGGTTTCACCTCCGAAGTATTACCTGGTTTCCCTACTTTCCAGCCAATATACAGTCCTGCAGCAACTGTAATAGCTGAAAGAACATCAGCTGTTAATCCGAGGTCGACACCAAACTTTCCAGCAATATACTGTGCTATGACAGCTGCTGCACCCACTCCTGTTGCGATGTTTGTTTGTAAGTCTTTACTCATGTTATCCTCCCAGTAAAAATACTTTGAACCATTTAGTCAAACTCACTCCATACTTCTCCCAGTAAAACTTACCTCCGAGATACTCGAGTCTAACTGTAAGTCCAATAAGTTTTCCTTCACTTTCAAGTGTAGGTTCTTTCTCAGCTACGCAGATAGTATCCAGTTCGTCAACAACTTCCTGAATAATCTGTGGTACTTCCCTTTCATAATCAGCACCGGCAATACCTTTAATCAAGCCAGATATATATGGCCAGTTGTCATAAATCTTCTTACCGCTGACTTTTCCGAGTGCAGCACTTTTCTCGTAGCTTTCACCAATGTTCTGACCGATTTTGGTTGCAACATGACTGGTAGCGCAACTACTAAGGATAAGGCAGACCGCTATCAGTACTGCAAGCTTCAGGCAAGTTTTCATAGATTTTAATCCTCTCCAAATAAAAGTCTTGCATCAAGAGTTCAGGCGGTGTCCAAACCTTACCGTCATAAACAACCCTATCTCCTTGTAACTTGCCAAGCAAAGTGAGCTGGATATATTCACTGCAGATAAGCTCCCTGTCATCAACAAAGGGATGAACAACAGCCATCTTGAACAGCGTAGTATAGTCATATCCTCTTCCCATAAGGGCAAGCATCCGTTCGCCAATCTCACCTCGTTTACTGTCCCACTCATCTTTAAGTGGATACCACCACACAATGCCTGTGTAGTCTTTAAGGTGAGTACTAAGTGGAGAGGGAAGAATTCCTCTCGCAGTTGCTTCCGAGTGAAACCTCCGCCTCTCCAGTCCTTCGTATTCAGACATTCGAAGAATCTGAGATACATGACCAATCTCACCTTTGGTGAAACAGTCAATTGTGGCGTGCAGGATGTTACGTCCATCCCAGCCAATCACATCCCCAGTCTTCATCTTGTCTTTTACTGCGTTGTACAATTCAAGCGGCATATAAACCTCCAATTAGAGTTGATGTACAAACAGGTCAACGTCAAACGCAGTACCTGGACAGGTCTTGTTTGCAAATTTTCTGTGTCCATATACACAGAACTTTGGAACATTATATTCCTTGCACAGCCACCTAATCAGTTTAAGTCCTGCATTCCACTGACCTTTCGGAGGTGGAGCCTCATCAAAGTTTCCAACAAAGCAGACTCCAAGACTAACGCTATTCTGCCCAGTAGTATGTGCACCTGGAGTATCCGGAGTTCTCCCCACAAGGATTTCATAGCTACCTTCAGGACTTCCAGGGTCTGTAACATACTCAATACCGAAGTGGTATCCGATGTCTGACCATGCACAGTCATTCATATGATAGCGTCTAATTGCGTTCCAGCTGACAGTCCCACTGTCTTTCGTTGCAGAATGATGCAGTATAATCTTACTAATTTCCATTAGTTCCTCCATTACCAAGAACCTTTCCCGCCCAATCAGCCAAAGCAATAATCTTCTTTTTAAGAATAGAATTGTCAATGGCTCGCTTTGCTTGATGAACAAGCTCATTCGTGTTGAAGGGTTTAATGAAGTAAGCCCAGACATCTAAACTGATTGCCTCTACCGCTGTCTCAATAGAGGGCCAACCAGTTATTATGATGAACTCCACAACCCTGTCTTGCATACGAATCCTTTTGATAAGTTCCATTCCATCTGTATCAGGCAAGTTAATATCCACAATAACCAGGTCATATGAACCTTCTTTATACAACGCCAAGCCCTGTGCACCATAAGTACTGTAGTTAACAACAGCGTTGCAATTCTCCTGGCTACATGCAGTATTAACAGCCTCCACTATGACCCTGCATAGCTCTTCATTGTCTTCAATCAGTAGAACATTTAACTCCCTCATTGTACCTCCTCTTGTGATACAACAGGCTTCCTTATCAGCTGAACCTGAGGATGTAGCACATACAAGTAAAGGAGCCATACTGCAAGGCCTAATATGACAGCCGCAAGAATAGGAACTTTCAACCCGTCGACAAGTCGTTTCACTCGCTTTCCCCAATGCCATGTCTCCTCGAACTTCATTGCCTTCTCTACATCCTTTCTGCAGGTATCATGCTCTTCAAGCAATCTGCTAAGGTCACAACCTGATTTCTCCTGTAACCCTTCAAGATACTTAAGCCGAGTCTGTACCTCACGGAACGTAGTTAAGATATAAACCCTGTACGCCACTTCATTCGTCAGCACATGCTCCAGTTCTTTAATGCTTTCCTGTTCATCCATAACCTAACCCCTAACCCTTACGCAAGCGGAAACTTTCTGATGTAAAGGAAAATACTTCCTGTTTTCGCGTTCCCTGCATTGCTTATCGCAAGAGTTAAAACTGTGTCGAAACAACAACCAAGTGAGGCAGCCAATACTTGCTCTGTATTAGCTGTGTCTCTGTTTAGACCTGCACCATGTAAGACATCGTAACCATCTGAATCTGTGATTACAATATCATAGTTATCTGTAGGTGCTACATCACCAGGGTCTGTGATAAAGCGAATCAGTTCACCAGTATACTTGTTTGTTGTAACAGCTGACACGGTTCCGGTTGCATCATCAGATAGCCATTCAAAAGTAATCTTATCAATTCCAACTTTCCACCGGTATTCCTTAACCGTACACGCCATGTTAGCCATAATACAAACTCCTTTAGATTAAATTTTTACTACGAACTCACCTCCCTTATTCTTCCTTGGTCGCCGGTACACCAAAGAAATACCTGAACTTACTGTCCCTGTAAATCTTAGGTATATCGTCTTCCTTGAGCCGAGCAGCTTTACCCACAGCAGCTCCGAATGGTGCTGAACCAAGCCACCGCTTAAAGAAACTTGAAAGCCAGAATTCATCTTCTTTAGCTTTTGTTTCCATCGCTGCGCTCAACACAGGATTCAAGTTAACTTTAAGTCCACCTTCATGCTTAACAAACGGCAAGTGAAGCATATGTCCTGTCATATCTGCATCAAACAGGGCTGCTCCACCTGTGATAACCGTACCAAGAATCATGACCTTCCTCATTAACTGGTAGGCATAAGGAATTCCGTTGATATCTTTCTCGCTCTCCAAAGCGTCTTTGATAAGATTCCACTTGAATTCCTTTTCACCTTCACCTACCATTTTTCTTATATCCTGTAACTGTTTATAGTATTCATCCCAGCCTTTCTTTATTCCCCTACCTGCACGCACAGCAAGCAAGGCTCGTTGTTCAGCAATCTTAAACGGTGTCCCTTGGAACATCATCATAGCCCTGATTTTAGGATTCCTTAGCCACGAAGGATTCTGATTTCCACTGAGAAAGTTTGTCTTCAGGATTGTATCATACAAGTTATAAATAGCTTGCTCAGCTGTCATACCCTGTTTCGCAGCCATCTCCATTGAGCCAACAAAACTCATAGCCCTGTCAAATCGTTCAGTATTGTTTATAATAGTTCCTGTGTAGTCAGACAATTGCCGCCCAATCTTCTCGACCCAACCTCTTGGAGGTTCGTACAATCCAAGGTCTTGAATGATTGCTGACATGTTTCCAGCATGAGTAAATGTTCTATACAATTCAGTTTCCATATCTCGAGTTACTTTCTTTCCAGTCATCTTCTCTAATACTGCTGCCCCAACTTCCTTTTTGTAAATATCAAATGCCTTTGGAAGGTTTGTAAGTCCCATCTTGACTCCAAAGTTACTCCAGTTTGCTTCCAGCTTCATAAGATGTTTGAATCCAGGTGCTGGGTTAAACCCAATCAGCCTTGCAGCTTCCAGTGCATATGCCTGTCTTGCTATGTTATTAGCCCAGGTTCTGTCCTCTGGAAGGAATCCTTGTGCGATTGACTTCATGAACTCAGCCGGAGCACGCCAGCCCATCTGCTCCAAGGCATGCATGTGTGCTGACCATCCATTCGGCTTACCCTTCTTCCAGAAATCCATCATCTCTATTCGCTTAAAGATATCTGGCAGATACTGCTGCATAACATAGTGAATATCCGGCATCATTTGCTTGGAGTTGTATTCCCTGTGAAACAATCTTGACAGAGGAAGTATGTTTTGTGACTCCAGTGAATATCCTTCCAAACTCTTTTGCAACCCCTTCCAGTCCATATCAGGGTGTGCTGCGTGGTGGATGTAAGGCTTCTCTATGATAGGTTTTCCACCAACATCTATTATATATTCAGCAATCTTGTTGAGTAGTTTCCTGAGATGTCCTACAGCTTCCTTCTCCCTGTCTGTCAAATGTTTCAAGACCCAAGGGTCATTAGCTGCCATACCCTCACCTTCAAGTGCCAATGCAATTCTTGTACTTGGGTACTTCTCTGCAAGCCCCTCAGCAATTGTTCTCCACTGCTTATCAAAAGCTTCCTTGTTAAACTTAAGCTCACTAATTGCTTGATTAGAGGCATCTTGCATCATCATCAGCTTCTCAATGTTTCCATCCATAGCCAGAGCTTCATCACCAGACAATTTACTTTTCTTCTTTATCAACCCCTCAATCATTTCATCAAGCTTACTTATGTTTCCTCTGTGAAAGCTGACTCTTGAAGCTGTCATGTTCATTTCAAGCAACGGCTTCATAGCCTCAGATACTTCTTTCATGTGAGACTCTCCACCAGTCACCATCGACAAAACATCCTGAACAAGTGCGAATGCCTTGGCTGTATTCCCCTGAGAAATTGCGGTTCGACTTGCAATCTCAGGCATTGGATTAGTTGGAAGCCTTCTTCCATCCTTTGTTGTTGCGTTGTAAAGGAAATCCGCAACTACGTTAGGTGAAAGATATTGCTGAGCAAACATCTTCTTGCTGCTTCTGTACTTTGCAGAAACATTCATGATGTCTGGAATGATAGATATTGCATATCCCTTATCACCAAAATCAAAGGTTCCCTTCACATACTCAGGAACAAAGAGTTTCTTGTCAACGATTTCCTTAATCACTTCTTTAAAGGTTTTCTTTATTCCACTAACAATACTGTAGTTAGCATTTGTGATAACTCCGTTTGGTAATCCAGCTGCCTCTGCCTCACTTGGAGCAAATGCACTTAATGCACTCAGTGCTCCTGCCCCAGCTGTAATTGCAGCCATCATCTTACCCCAACTACCACCTCCGTGTTCATTCATCAAGGAGTTAAGCGCAGAATCATATTCATCCTGAGATATCTTACCCTGACTCATACGAGTGTACAGGTCAACGGACTCTCTGTTAAAGTCCCGCTTCTCTTTCTTTACCTTACCTTCCGCACCTGCCTTCGAGATATTCTCTGCACCAACAGCCTCAATAGTTTCTGCATCCTCAGCAACTTGTTTGACAACCTTCTTCGGAGTGGCAACTCTTTTCTTCTTAGTGCCAACACCAGCGGCAGTCGAAGCAGCAAAGTCACCCTTCTTTCCAATTCCAAGTTCCTCGAGGTCAAGCATAGCCTTAGCATACTGTTCATCTGTAACAAAGTCAGACATTACAGACTTCATTCCCTCGGTAGGTTCATAGTAATTCTGCTTTATAACTTCCTGCACAACCTCTTTATCAGCCTCTACACTCTCAACAACCTTCTTATGTACCGCATCCAGACGTTCTTCATAGACCCTGTTGTAAGCTTTCATAGCTGACTCAGGAATCTTTCTTACAGTATATGTTCCTTCTGGAAGAGGCTTAGGCATATTACCCTCGAAAGTAAACATATTAGCCTCAGTTGCAGCACCACCCTCACCTTCGGTTACATTCTTAAAGTAACGATACCAGGTTTCTTCGTCCGCTGTCTTCGCCGGTTCTCCTTCAGCGAAGAAATATTTTGGTTTGCCAGAAAGTCCAATTTTTTGTCCTTCTGGGACAACGCCACCAATCAACTTCTCCGTCTCAGCAACAGCACTCTTTGCCCTTGTTATTTCCTCAGGCTGAAGTGGATTAACAAGTCTTGCTTCCGTTGCTGTTCCTGCCTCCTCAGCAAACAACTTCTGCCCTTCCAGTTCAAGTTTACTTCTCTCAGCATTTGCCTCAATCATTCTTCTCTTTGAAAGAGTCTTGCCCATGCGAAGTGGAATCTTGTTTATAGCTTCGTCACTGTAACCAAGCATCCGAAGACCAGCGGCAACTTCAGGTGAATGAGTAACTGTTGCGTTGTTCCCGAAGTTGATAATATCATCCAGTTCCCATTTCGCTGTTCCTCTTTGTACCTCAAGTATTGCTTCGTCAGGACCCAATCCCCTGTTGACTGCATCCCTGAACAATCTATTCTTCAAGGCTTTCTCTTGCTTATCAGCAGAACTCTTCAGCAATTCATCAAAGAACTTATTCGTTTTAATTGCGTCAAGTGCACCAAGAAGCTTGTCTTCTGTAAGAACCTGACCAACAGCGTCCTCAACCTGAAGTCCTTCATTAATCTTCCCTTCAATCCTTGACATCTGTTCCATAGATATCTTAGCTTTTGAAGAACCAACTTTTGCTGCAGCAGACCCAGGTGTTCCACGCATACTGAAGTCGTCCTGAAATAACTCAGCTGACTTCTTCATATATCTTTCTTTGTCAAACGAGTCAACTACATTCTTAAGTGAAGGGTCTTGCATCATCTTGTTTACTGCATCATTTGCAGCATATCGTGCCTCGCCCCACTTGTCAATTCTCTTAGCTATACCCTTAGATAGTTGACTCATTCCGGCACCACCAGCCATAAAACCAAGAACTTGTTTTGGTAACTCTGGAACATCTTCCATTCCAGGAGCCTTAGTTACAGCCTGATGAATTCCTTCAAATGCCCAGAACTCTGGAATAGAAGCCAGTGCTGTAAGTCCTACTCTAAGCAGTGGGTTTGGTATTGCCTTGAATCCTGTAGGCAAGAACTTAGCTGCAACTCTTGCAACCTTGCCAATAGTTCCTGCACTAGTACCAAGCTTTTCAGCCCCGACTCCGATGGCAGTAAGTATTCCACCCAATGCAGCAGCAGATTGCGGACTGGAGAACTCGTCAAGTGTAAAGTGTGTCCTGTTATACTCATTTTTCTTTTGCTTGTACTCATCATACCCAGGCATATTAGCATACTTCTTACCAATCACCGAACCAGTAAAAAGACTTGTTCCCGTTCCTGGTAAACCAAGAAATCCCTTTTCCTTATCTTCAAGGTATGTATAGGTTGCCTTCTTTCTCTCTTCTACATTCCTATCATAGATTTCCTTTATAACCTCAAGAGGATGCTTGTCAGGATTAGCTGCAATTCCGATAGTTGATTCTGCCATTATCTTAGAACCCATTCCCCTACGTGGGTCATCACTGGGCATAGCAGCTTCAACCTTTGCAAGCGTTGGACTCATAGCAAGCTTTTCTTTACTCTTGTCCGGAACATAGTCTTTCATCAAGTGCGAAACAATTGTCTCGACTTTGTTTGGGTCAGAAGAGAACATCATTCTCTCCCGCTCAAGTCTTCTGTCTTCTGAATCAGAGAAACTTATGTGCGGAAGGTTTGGCTCAAATGTGTCTGATGTAAACCTGAAAGTCGCAGCCATTTTACCCTCCTATAAGTTTGCGCCAATTCTGTAGAGGAAGTCAAGATTCTTTACTCCAGGTGTTTTGAGTGCTAACTGTGCCAGTGGTTTTGCTACCATCTTACCACCAACACCACCACCTACGCCAGACATCGCAATGCTTGTGAGGTTAGTATCTTCTCCCATAAGCTTCTGTCTCAGATACTCTCCACCGGCTCCACCTATTGCACCACCAGCATAAGGCCCAACTGGACCAGTAACTGGAGAGGTGAAAGCACCAGCTGCCGTACCTAAACCTGCACCAAACATTGGCAGGAGGTAGGACGCTGTGCTAAGAAGAGAACCTTTCTTTCCCTCTGGTGTCGTACCTGTAGTTGCTTCTCCACCAGCAGCCTTAACTTCCGGAGCTTCAATACCAAACAGCTCATTCAGGTAAGAAGGCCCATTACCTTCTTTAAGTCCCTTGTAACCCTTCATCGCTTCAGTCAATGCAGAAAGAATGTTGGTCTTATAACCTGCCGCACCAAGGTTAGCAAAGTCAAGTTTCTTCTGCAAGAACTCTGGCTCAAAACCAAGCTGAAGTTTTCCAAGCTTAGTATTAATGTCGCCAGTTTCAATTTCCTGTTCTCCAAGTTTCTTCTTCAGTGGAAGCATTTCATTGATTGCTGAGGCTTGTGCTCCAAGCAAAGGCTTGTGTGCTTCGATGTTAGCCATACCAACATCAGCATTTATCTGTGCTACCCTTGCAGCGTTGTCTCCACGCATTCTTTCTACCATAGAACTCAGTTCCATGTTGCGGTCGTGTGCCTGAGCCGAAATAGCTCTTCCATGTGCAAACTGACTTTCTCGCCAGTTTTGATAATCTCTGTCAGTAAATGGGTTATTCGCAAGTGCCATCTTACCCTCCTTATTTGGTTTCGTCGTAAGTGTGTACGTGGCTTTCTGAAAGAGCCCTTATTGTCTTGGTCATATCGTAGCTTCTGCCTTCGTTGAACCCAGCCTGTTCACTTGAATTAGCTGAGTAACTCGAGGTAACACTGGCATTAACTGCAGCCAATGCAGACGCAGCAAGTTGAGCACTGACCTGAGCGATTGCCTTAAACATCTCAACCTGCATTCCATAAGTAAATTTTGCAATCTCTACTTCAACATCAGTAATCTTCATGGCGACTTCCGCTTTACCCAGTTGCAACTTTATTCTTGCCTCCACTTCCCTTGACTTTGCATCTACTACTGCAGCCTCTGCCTGAGCCTCCGCCTTGTAGCCATCCATCAAAGCGACAATTATCTTTCCAAGTGCATCAACTCGAGCAGCTTCGGCAGTAACATCTGCCTTGTATCCATCCATCTGAGCAACGAACACATCGACAACAGCTTTATTCTGCTGAGCGATAACCTCAACTGTGTTTCGTTGATACTCAGTACAAGTCTTGTAAGCAAGTTCATAAATAAACTTTTCATTGTCCAACGCAAGTTCTGCTTGTTTGACAGCGATGTCATTACTGATATCCGTTTCACTCCGCAGAATCTCAGATTGAATCATCGCAAGTCGTCCGGCTAAAGCACCTGGAGGAAGTTCCCAGCCTCGTGCAGCAAAGTAATTCATAGCTTCCTCATAAGCAGCTAGATTCTTTGCCTCATTCCTGCTTCGCATTCTATCCCAGATTGCAGCCTCAACAGCCGCTCCGAGACCTGTACCACCTGCAGCAAGCTTCGCACGAATCGCTGCAATTGTTTCATTATTGAGTGCATTAAAGTCACTGAGAGGAAACTCAAAGATTGGGTATTCTCTTAGTTCACCCATTGTTGGCTTGGTCGTCGGGAAGTTAAACTCAACATCTGGCAAGTCCGGCTTTGTTACATCAATAGAGAAGTCAACAACAATATCCTCCCATGTAACAGTTGGGACTGTAATTGCTGGAAGACCCAGTTCAACAATGTCCCTTATTGCAGCTAAAGCAGCATCGAAAGCTGTATCTGCTTTATCATCAGCATCTGTCCACTTAGTTCCAATGAAATCCCTTGAAGCTTGTGCTTGTGTTGCAATACGTTCTGGAATTGTTTCAGTAATTGTTGCCATTAGTTATCGTCCTCCTCTATTATAAATTGAGAACCATCTGCATACCACCAGTCAATCCACTCAGGTTGTCCGAGTTCAATATCCTTAATTGATGTTGCCTTTAAGGCAGCAAATAAATCTCCATAAGCCCGCCACAGTCTACCTGTACTTGGGTCAGTCCAAACAGTGTGCCAACCTGGATGTGATGCAACATAGGTTTTGGTTATATTAGTTGCTCCATGCCTCATTCTATAAACTGTCTGTGTTATTCCTGTGCAACCTGGGACTTTATCTGTGACACTTGGATAACCAGCTGCTGGGCCTACAAGGTAACTATAAAGTAACAAATTATGTTCTGAAGTTTTATCAGGTTCATCAGTTGTTCCTTCTTTCAATTCAGATTTATGATACATTCTTCCCATCCAAGGAAAAACATTATTTCCACTCCAAGCTCCACTTGCTCCCCAAGTTCCTGCACCAGTCCATATTGCTGTACCTACAACTTCATCAAAGTATACGCCTTCGTACTTTCCACAGACATGAGTTTCATAGGTTATTGTTCCTCTACTTGTATCACTATACTCATTACTATCTGGGTCATGTACATAAACTTGTGCCCCAAAATGACTTTCATTATACACCGTAAAAGGAAACGTAATATGGTTACAGTCACCACTTCCAAGAACTCCTATATATTCTTCCTTCATTTGAGATGTATACCAGTTAGTTCTATCATACAGAAAAGCATGGACATTACAATACCTAGTAGGCAAATCATTTAATCTGCTTGTAGATACATAAGAATCACTTACGTATTTATCATAGAATAATACATAATTATCTTTATCTACATAAGAAGAAGGATTATACACTGTCCATTCTTGCTTCCAGAAACCAAGCATATATGTACTCTGCCAGCTTATATATCCTTCTATATGTTGTTGTGTATAACCTGGGTCGTTCCATGCAGGGTCTCTTTTATTTGCTAAAGTGCACCTAGGTGGAGTAGTAACTCCATAAGCATTTGAAGGAATCCACACATATCCATCTGGATGGTCATAAATATCTCCATCACTCACCCAGCATTTTTGTCCTGTTGAACCACTATTCACTGCAGAAATTTCCGGAACTAAGTCCGCTGGAAATTTATAAGTAACATTTTGTGCATTTCCAGTAGTTATTTTTCTGCATATTCCATATGCTACCCAGTACATACCTATGTACCAAGGAGATGGAATACCAGGCTGTACATCACCAGGACAAGTCCACCCACCATCTTCTACTGAGTATGTTCCAGCCAGATTTGTTGTAGAAATATTTGTTGCAACAAAATCTCCCCAGATAGGCCAGCCAAAACCAATAAGACCAAATGTGTTAAGAAAGTTATCAACAGTAAGGTCTGTCTTTCCTGACTCCAGCCAACCTCCCCAGTCTTGTGGGTCAGGAGCAGGAACAGGAGCATAAAGAAGTGTCCAATCCTGAGCAATCTTCATTCTCATAATGCGTTTTCGCTTGAGTACTTCTTCAGGAACGCCTTTAATCTTAGGATAAAAAATCTCAGCAACTTCGACTCCGAAGTTAGAAGAAACCTTGACATACGCGCCAATCTTGTTGTAAATTGTAAGTGAATATTGGTCAAGATTATTAAACGACATTAAGTTACGCAGCTTCATTAACTGCAAGTCAGCTAAATTATGTAGCTTTCTTGCAGCTTCTTCATCACCTCTATACACATAACTTGTAGTCTTAACTAAAGCTGGCACTTCCTTCTCCCCTGAAAAGTGGAAAACTTACTTTATGTCGTCCAATAACTGTTTTAACAACTGGGCCAAGAGCTGTTGCAAGAATTAATAAGTCCATGACGTCAATACTAAAATCAGAACCATCTACATTTTCAACAAGTAATCCAATAAACCTTCCAATATCATCACTGTTAAGGTCAACCTTTACTGTTGATTGGTCAAGTGGACCTGTCAAGTTAATCCTGTACTCAGTCTTCTCATCATTATCACAGATGACTGTAACATCAAGATTACCATGTTGATATCCACTTAATATAACTGACCTAACTTTCTTCTGTTGTGGTATACCAAGGTCTGTTGAAGGAACCTGAAAGAATGCTGTTATTTCAGTTCCGTTATCAGTGTCTCCACTGAGTTCCATAACTCCAGTTTCTCCAGCACCAATAATCTTGTCCCCAAATACAGTCAGACTATTTAAGTCAACACCCATGTACTGGGATGGTGCATCAATTTCTGTGTTCAATGCTATTCCAAGTGTTCTCATCTGACATACCTCAAGACATAGTTTGCAAATCTTCCGCCTACACTCATTCCTCCGTTACCACCGAAGACAGGAAAATTAACATCCCCAGTTACTTGTGGATTATCTATCATCGTACCTGTTCCACTAAACAACGGAAAGTCAGCGTCTCCGTTAGCAACCTTCCCAACTGTCATTGCTGCAACACCATTAAATTTAGGGTGTTTTGCAGCTTGACCAAAAGGATACTGAATTTGCATTGTCCCAGAAAGTCCAAATTTTGGTATTTCTTGAATCGAACTTCGAGCTCCTGCGTATGCAATACCTTTGAAGACAGGAAAATTCATATCTCCCGAATTAAAACCAAGCCCTGTATATGCAGCGGTTTCAAACAGAGGAAATGTTGCAGCTCCATGCATAGTAATATTGAATTGAGCATCAATTGTTTCTGCAGTTGTCAGTGCATCTGTAATACTTTTATTATAAACTGCACTACCACTTACTACAGTTGTGCTCATTTGTGCTGTTCCACCAACAAGAGCTTGTGTATGAACTTGATTAGGAGTAAAGGTGTCTCCAGCTAAGATATCTTCGTCAATATCACCTTCATAGATAAGACCAGCAATAAGAGTAAGATAGTCATCTGTTGTAAATCCATCAGTAAAATCTGCATCTGTAGGAAGTCCAGGGTCTGTTACTAAGTCTTCTGACGTAGTTACATGCTCTATTCTATGGTCAAGTATTGCATACGCTGCTGTAGGTACAGTAAAACTTGCTGTCCAAATAGCCTTTCCTTTTATAAGTCTAACCTCATCTAGCCAACCATTTAAGTACGTCTGTCCAGACACTCCACCCAACCAAAGCTGAGCACTTATATTATCTATGAATAAGGAACTTGTATATTCAGTGCTCATCTGAGCACCGTTTACAAATAACTTAAAACTACTTCCAGCTCTTGTAACTGCAAGATGGTACCAAGTATTTACAGCTAATGATGAAAATGACCTGTTAAATGCAATAGTGTTTGAATTATCACCAGCTGTATAATGCAGTCTATACGTCCCTGCATTATTATATATATAAATATACCAGCGTTTTGACGCACTTTCAACCTGACCCATTATATGCATATACTGAGATGCTGAAGGAAGAGATGCAAACCTTATTCTGAAATCTATTGTGAAATCACCAGAAAAGTACCAATCATCAGAATCATCTAAAGATACATAATCACCTGTTCCGTCAAATAGAATACTCGCACTACCAAGTACTTTTTGTGCTGTATCTATCTGAGCATTTCCTTTTGCTGTTACTGTTTTATGACTGGGAGATGAATCTTTTATAGTTGTTGATGCATCTGCACCTTCACCATGAAGTAGGAGTTTTACATAAGAATCAACTTCAGTGTCAGTAAAGTCTCCAAAAGATTCATCGTGAGTTGTCAGTGCGTCGGTAATTGTATCTGCTTCAATCCAGTAAGCTTCTTGCGGAGGTGTAAAGTCATCCCACCATCTTGCAATACCTTTTGAAATCCTTGCCTCATCTATCCAGCCATTAAAATAATGGCCTCCTTGAGCCATTCTAGCTACCCACAAAACAGCGCTAAAATTAGGAATATTATTAGTTTTTGTAGTTTCTTGTACCATCGTCCCATTAAGAAATAGACGAAAATAATTTCCTTGTCTAACCTGAGCAATATGATACCACTGTCCAGTAGCCATTGTTGTCCATGCCCAGTTACTTGCAATAAGAGTAGGCACATTATTCTCAAACAAAACAAATCTTAATCTATAGTCAGTTCCTCCGTTATTCCATACACCAAATGTCCAGTAATTAAGATCAGAAACATTTTGTGCAAACACCATACTACCTTGACTACCACCAGGTAATACATTCCATCTTACCCATGCATCAAGTGTAAAATCTCCTGTTCCAAAATACCAATCATCAGAGTCAGGAAATGATAAGTAATCTCCACTACCGTCAAACCGTCCTGACGCTCCACCAAACTTGCTTTGGTCAGTAACTATCTTGGCATCTCCATAACGAGTAGCTGTCTTATGGTAAGGAGATGCATCTCTAAAAGTAGTAGAGTTGTTTTCTCCGTCAAAGTGAAGTAGAAGTTTGGTATAAGAATCAACACCTGCTGGCATATTAACCTCTCAAAAGGGAGGGGACTTTCACCCCTCCAGATTTTATGCATCCGCTGCATTAATAGTGATTGTGACTCGAAGAATATCATCATCAACCACTGACTTTGAAGAACCAAACTGGCTTGCACAGTATATAACACCACCACCTGCAGTATCACCTTTAGTGCTTGCGCCTGTTCCACCACCAACTAGTGCACCACCGTAAATAGTCTTAGTAGCATTAATGGTGAACTCAGCCTTATTCGCAGAGTTTGTTAAACTCTTACTTGATGCGGCTGCTTCTACATATTCTGGCCTTGTTGATTCATCATATGCAGTAGATTCTGTAAATACAGGTGTTGCATAAGTTGTACCGGCAGCCGGCGTTGTATTGCTTTCAAAAATTAAAACATACCAAGTTGTGATTTGCGTGCTTGCATGAAACATGACATCGAGGAGTCTGTTGAGACCCTCATCTGTACATATATTTCCGCTGATATCAACCGGCGTAACCAGTCCCCATTCGTAAAGCGAACCACGCTGTTTTCTTCTGAGATGTTCAACTTCCCAGATTGAATAGGCAAGAAATCCGTGTTTGTTAAAAGCAGCCCGCTCAACTTCTGCACCCCATCTGTCCCCGAATTTAGACCTTTCCATCTTACGCACCCTCCTCTGCCAGTGTTATCTGGAAGCTATCAATAGTGATTGTAGCCCCAACTGAGATGCTCGTAGAGCTGGCATTAAGCTGAGCACCGGAGGTTCCGACTGAACCGTCAATTCTGGGATACTCATAGGAACTGTCGAGAGCACCTGCATCAGTGGCGTTTGCATAAAGCCTATACCATCCGGCTGTCCCAGCAACCAGTCCTGTCCCAGACCACACAGGAGTTTCCTTTGCGATAACGCCTGCACTTGCAAGACCAAACTCCAGGCCGTTTGCAGGTGCTCCTGCTACCCATGCACCACTGCCCAGTGTTATCTTAGCGAGTAAGGTTCCTGTCTTTGCAGCATCTGCACTTACTGGTTGTGTCCCGCTGTATATTTCAAGAACACCATCCTTGAAAATATCTCTGAGACTATTACCAACAACTAGAACAATTGTGACTGTTGCACCTGCTGTCTCAGCAGCAAGACTTCCAGTAGCAACTTCTATTATACCTGGAGATACACTCAGAATTGTAAAAATCTTTCCGTTGTTTGCAACACCTGTTCCACTGAAGCCCGTAACAAGAATAGCATCACCGACTGAAAAGCCAGCAGAAACGAACCCGTTTCCAGAATCTGTAAACGAATCATTTCCAGTACCGCCATCAACAGCAGCAATGGTTGTTGCTGTCCTTATGACACTTGTTCTTCGTGAAGGGGCGCCACTAAGAATCAGGTTCCTTAGTTTTGTACTAAATCTGAACGCCATAGTAAATCCTCCTTATTCTTGGAGAAGTACAATATACTTCCCGTTGTGATAGACCCCTGCACCGTAGAGTGCCGAAGGGTATTTCAACCTATCCTTTGTTACACAATCAGCCTGTCCGTTTGCTCCACCCACCCAGATTCCATTCTGTGCTGTCCACATTACTACCTTTCCAGTCTTGGCCGGCCCAGCCACTCTCGCCGCTTCGCACCGTACAGCCGTGCCAATTACAGGTGGAGAGTCGCTGACTTGTTCGCGAGTCATTGTGTCAGGATTATCTCCTTCAAGGAATTCTACACCTGAATCTGTTCCCACATACAGTCCATCAGAGTCCCTGTCAGTTGTGCCATACGCCGCCTTAACAAGCCGGATACTCCCTTTGAACTGTATGAAATTCCTTGCAAGGTCAAACCAGCCATACGCATACGGTTCACTGTGCCACAAGACATCATCTACGACAGCATAGATTCTTCCTTTATAAACTTCAAGCATGGTGATGTGGGCTGGTGGGCCGCTAAACACTCGAGTTGTAGCTGGCCCCACGTAAGTATCGGCTTCCCAATAGTGGGAAACTCCGCCTAACACATAACCAAGCTCTTGTCCATTCGCATAATAGACTCTGTCTTTCGCCTTTGCAAAATACATTTTTAGGTTTGGTGTTAACCCACTGCGTATTCCTGTCCGAGTGTAGTCTGTATTCAGCTGATACAACGCTGTTCCACTAACAAAGAAGCACACATCGTCTTCGGCAAAAATACTGTGGGAAGCCCAAGCACCTTTTAGTGTCTGACCAGTCCGTCGACTTATCCTGCCACTTGTGTCAATGTCTATGTTATAAGCAGTAGCAAGGTCAACAACACCTTTCTCAGCATCAAACACTATTCGTACAGGGTCTGCAATTACGTTCAGACCTTTCGAAGCCTTCAAAAATGGAACAGTTTTATAGGCCATCACACGCTCCACACGCCGCGTCTCAGGTGTCCCCGACGCTTTTCAACCCAGCCTTTAAGTAACATTAGTGCCTTATCAGCCTCTCGCTCATAGAAACTCGTGTTAGGCCTTTCACCCTCAAGACCATCTTCAATAATAGAAAAGCCTATTGCCGACGCCTTGTTTACTAACAAACCCCTGTGCAAATAATCAGGAATTGCAGACGGGGTGTCAGTATTAGCCGTCATGAGAGCTGGTGTATAGTATCCAAGACAAATCAACGTGGTTGCAGTTTCAGGTACCTTTGCGTACCACAGTGTAGAACCTTCAACTGCTACATGTTCAACATCACCTGCCTCAGTAAGGTCAGGATGATTCTCAAGGAGTTCAAAAACGCCTCCGTCAAGAACAGAAAGTTGTCCTTCACTTGTTCCACAATACAACAGTCTTCCATCGAAGTTTCCTGTTATAGTTGTGTAGGCCTGTGAAAGCACAGTGTCCACAGTGAAGAGAGTTTTAAGGGAGGGGAGAGTTGTCTCTCCCGCTACCCATCGATAAGCCTCGTTGATATAGTCTTGGATAGAAGCCAGCACATCAGCCCGCTGGTCTTTCAAGTTAATTCTAACTTCTGTTACTATCTCACCTAAGTTCATATTGACACCCCGTCCAGAAAGTCAAATTTTTGTACTTCCTGGGCTATACTACTTTCCAGGAATATCCGTTACTAACAGATGCACGCGACACTTGCCGGCCGTGTACGTCCCAACGTTAGTCAAATAGAGACAGACACAAGGTACGGTTGTTGCAGCTCCTATAATGATTGCCGGTGCTGGATGCAAACCAGTCTTTACGGCATCTTCGTAGTCGGAACCTGTTGTAGTAGTAACTTCATAGTAACCTGCAGTTGTCCAGGTTACATCTGTTGAAGTGATGAACTCATCCTGGTCGATATCAGTAACATCACCGCCAGTTGTGATGGCATCAGTTGCAAGTGAACCTATACCGAGCGTTCCTGCTGGTGTACCCCCTGCAAATTCTGTAGTTACCTGAATATATGCTTTCAGGACTATGGTAACCCTTCCAGCTACCGGAAAGCTGAAAAGCTGGGCAGCTTTCGCAACAGCATCAACTGCCACAACTTCGCCTGAGGTCAACCAGTACGGGTTTTCAAGCACGTTGGTTCTCAGGTCTGTCCTTCTGTAATCTATTGCCGTTACTGTAGACATATTATGTCCTCCTTGTTAAGTTTGTTAGGAAATAAGAACGTACTGAGCAAAAACCTCAAACGTTCCTTCAGTTGAAGCACTACCAGCTGCGATAGTAACTGTAATGCTTCCGCTTCCATTGGAGAAATACTTGCTTCGGTTAGAAGCAATGGTATCCTTAATGGAGCACTTTATGCCTGCCACCGTAGGTTCAGATATGTCGGTCGTGATGAAGTATGCAGTGTTTGCTGTTTCACCATTACCTGCAAAACCGACTGAAATCGTAGGCGCACCACCAACATACGCTGTAGTGATGTTCAGCCACACATCGGTGACAAAGGCATACCGAGGTAACTGAATGACATAGTACGTATCGTCGTCAGGTGCAACCATCAGACGAGACGCTGCCATCATATACCTGTCAGAAAACCTGTGTCCGAATCTCTCTGTTGCCATCAGTCACCTCCGCTTACAGCTTTGTAGCGTAGCTGCGGCCTGTAATTATACCGAAGTCCTTGCCCTGGAACCGAGTCTTTTTGCAACCGAAGATGCCACCACCTCTTATCATGATGTACCTCTTTGCATCCTTTTCATAAGGAACAAAGGCCATAATCGAGGATTTGGATTCGCCTGCACCACCCCAGGCAAAACATGCAGCCTGAGCACCGAGAAGAATATTGTTGTAAACAGCAGAGTTTGTGCTGGATACACGAATACGCTCGCTTTTGGAAACCAGCATTCCATTATACTCAAACTCGATGTTAGGAAGTGCGAGTTTCTGAGCACTGCGGAGCATATCTCCCCACTGACCAGCGTTAAAGTTCTGACGCAGCCGGTCAAAAACATAGTTGTGAAGGATAACCCTGAAATACTTCTTTCCACCAATCAGCAACGGACGGATTCTGTAGCACTCAGTTCCTGTCGGAACTTCAGCCAACTGTTTCATCCTGTCCAAAAAGCTGAGATCCATCATGTCAGCAGCAGTCATAGCTGCATCAGATGTTACATCATTGACCCTGAGAAGATGGTCACTATCTGGTGCCTCACATGCCTGAGCAAAGGTCTCACCAGCAATCTGATAGCTGGTATCACCGCAAAGAGTTGCAAAGACGTAGTCACTGAGTTTGTCAGTCCACCACTCCTGCAATCCATCCTTGCCTTCCTGCATCAGGTCGAATGGTACACGCTGCTGGTCCATTCTGCCGCCAGTATCTACTGCATGGTTGAGCTCCTCGATGGTCATGCTGAAGTTACGAGTTCTCAGTTTCTCCTCGTTACCTTCAACTGTCTTGTTACCAACGACACCTTCACCAGACAGTGGGAGTCTGATTGTAAAGGTAATCGTATCACCTTCGCCCTTTCCAAGGTCAGTCTTTAACTGTACAATGGAATTTGGGCCTGTGCCAACAAGGTCGTTGAACTCTACTGCCTTTAAGATAGCGCGGTAAAGTTCCTTTGCCCATTTCTTCCTTGTTGACCCATCATTCGTAAGAAATATAAGGTCATGAGCTGCCATAGTGTCTCCTTTTTATTTAAGTTCTCCCTTCAGATATTTGTCATAAATATCCTTGGGGACTTGGTCAAGTTCGAGTTCATCCAGTTCGTCAATTCGTGCCGCTGTCCATCCACCAGTACCTGACGAACCTCCACCAACTTCATGAATACTTGATGCAATTTTCTCAATATCAAGTCCTTTTCCTTTTTCCTTTCCATCTTTTCCAGACTTTTCTTTGTCATCTCCATCTTTGCCCTCTCCATCCCCTTTGGCAGGAGCGGCTTTATAGTCTGGATGGTAACGCTTAATATTGTCGTACATGAGTTTGTAAGGGTTTTTTGTAGCCCATACTTCAGCCTCAACACCTTTAATGACGTCTTCCAGCTTGCCACCTTTTTCTGCAACGTAAGCCCTTGCCATGGCTTCTATCATGTCATCAAAGTGTTCTTGCGAAACAACTTCATCGACATCTCCATAGCGGTCAGATACACGCATAATTTCAAGTAGGTTCTCAAGCTGTTCCTCACGTCTGGCTCTAAACTCCTCGACTGCCTTGTCTTTCTCCTCTTCTTCAGGAGAAACAAGATTGGCATCTTTGAGTAACTTATTAGTTTTCTCCAGTGCCTGCGTTACCTTATCAAGCTCTCGCTTTTGGTCTCGGCTTATTTGCCGTAGATTCCTTATTTCTTCGTCCCTTTCATCAGGAACAGGTTTCTGCTCACCTTTATCGGCACCTTCCTTGCCTTCTTCCCCTTCTTTTCCGTCAGCTCCTTCCTTTCCTACTTCTTCGGAGCCACCTTTTTCTTTCCCTTCTTCGCCTTCTTTGCCTTTGCCATCTCCCTCACCATCCTTTCCAGTTTCTTCTCCATCAGGTTCCAACTCGTCAATGAAACTCTTACCTTGAGAGGCCTCAGTTGCGCCCAACTTTACTTCTTTGTTGTCGTCCTGCACCTCAGTTACCACTGTAGCCATAAAACACCTCCGTTATTTTTTATTATTTTGCTTAGCTGCCCTGTTTTTCTTATCTTGGCGACCTTTAAACACGGCAGTCTGTGCCTTTGTCAGTGAACTTTCACGTTTAGCTTCAATCTCCATCTCCATCATACGCTCTTCTCTCTGCATCATCTGTTCGTGGTAAGCTTTTACCTTCATTCTTGCACTTAAAGGCATATCACTGTACTCAAGAATCATATCAGGAGGGATACTTCCAGGGTTATTTTGGCTAAATTCTGTCAGCATCTGAGCTATTGCCATCCTCATAGTGGTGTTTTCTACTGCTTCATCAATAGCAAAGTCATACTTGAGGGCAGAAATGTCATTGTACCCCTGTACTTGAGGATTCATCTGGGTGTTTATCTGTGTCAGGTATGCACCCTCAGGCCCTTCTATACGAATCATCTGAGCTTGTGTCATATACTGTTGAATCATACTGACCATGATTTCAGCAGAGTGTAGGCGGGACTCCCTGAAGTTATCAAACAGGATGTATAAAACAGCCATTCCAGTTTGCTGTCGCAGACGAAGTGTTACTCCAGGCTGCCGAGACGAAGTCTCAATACCCATCAGGTCATTCTGAATACCACTGCTGTCCTTCATATCCTGTTCGTAGGTCTGGTCAAGCTGAGCATAGACAGGCGAAATCTGTGGTTGGTCAGTAAATTTCCACTTATCAAACTTTCCTTGTGCAATCACAAGTCTGAAGTTTGGTTGAGAAGACTTCGCATCGTATTCTTCTGGATCAATCAATGCTCCGACTTCGTGTACCAGAAGACCTTTTGGTGCTGTCTGCAACAAGTGTTGAAGTTGACGTCTCATAGCGTTTCGTCCACGCTGAGGGTCTTTCATCATGTTTACGACTGAGAACCACCTATTCTCGTCTTCGTCCTTGTAAGCACCAAATAGAACGTAAGGAAAATGGTTATGCTTATAAGGAGAAGGGCCTGCCTCCACCAACTTATTCCCAGAATATATGGCGTAGTAGACCTTCTTAACCATTCTCTTGACTGATTTAATTTCTTTATCATAGCGAATAACTCCTCCTTTACCATCAGGAATTCCCTGTCTCAGTGCAGTTTTAAACTTAGTCAACTCAGCAGGAGTTGTTAATTCCACCTTTCCAGTCAAAGGGTTCTCTACCCAGTAAATTGTTTCATACTTCCTGTACCAACACTCAGTCAGGCGGTACTTGTCAGTCACAGTGTTGTAAAACTGCGGCATTTCACTGGAACTACGTGAAAGAGACTTGATTTCATCCAGTGAAATATTTGGGAAGAAAGCCTTTATATCATCTGCCTCAAGCCATTTATCTACAAACAGATAACGTGCATCTGACATATCATATGCTACGCTTGTTGGGTCAAGCAGAAAGTCCCTGCCCGAGATACGTACTGCTTTTATCTCAGGCTCCATTGGATTATCTCCACCAATCCAGAAACCAAGAAGAGACCTACCACTTTTTACTGCATGCTCGAAGCATTCGTTTTCCAGTCTTGCAAGTTTTGCCTTTCGGCGAAAATGCTTGAAAGCCCCGTTCATTATCTCCGTTATTGCATCATCTCCCATGGAGACAGGAAACAAGTACGGGACTCGGTTGGACTGTCCAGCCAAACCAATCAGAAGGTTTATCTTCGGAAGGATTGTATTAAAGACTGTTGAAGGACGTTTCTGTTCTTCGAGTTCACTGAGTACCTCAGTCGTGTCCTGCTTCCCAGCATAGAAGTCATAGTCTTCCTTTGCTTCAGTCCTAAAGTTACGCTCAGCAACATTTCCTTCTGACTCAAGTTGCCATTTCCAAAGTTTGTTGAGAAGCTCAGTCTCACCCTCAACAGCAGTTGTAGAATCTGGCTTTGTAACTATCGCGCTGTCATAAGTCTCAATCATTTCCCACTCCTTTTCGTCGGCTTCCAGCCGTGGTCAAGAGCATTCAACAAACGCTGTAAGTTGTATGCTTTTTCCTTTGTTGTCGACTTCGCCTTCACACCATTGGGAGTGGCGACGCGATACCTATTACTGGAGGACTTGGTAATTTTTACTGGCATCATTACCTCGGTTTTGCAACTCCGTTTTTCCCCTGTTTAAAAGCGTTAGCAATCGGGTCAGGAGAAAGACCAAGCTTCTTTATTTGAAGCTCAACTGTTTTGCTGTCGCTTTCACTTATACCACCAGAACCAAGAGACTCTCGAGACCTTACTTCAATCACATCCGCTGTTGCTACAATCGTAAAGGTGTCTCCAACATTCAATCCCTTGAGGTCAAGACCAAGTCTGGAAATCAATTCCTTCTCAAGAGTTATCCTTGTACCATAGGGATAGCGGTCTCGTTCGGGGTAAGAAAGTCCAATTTTTGTATTTTCTTTGACCGGCTTCGGTGGAGGAAGCTTCGTATCTATTATCTTCATAGGTCACCTCGGTTTGGCTGCTCTGCCAATTTTGTGAATCTCTCCCATTTTCAGTGGACGGTCAGGATTACTAACTGGGTCTGCCATCTCTTCAACAGGTTTCTCTGCATCTGGAAGCTTCTTCTTCTTTCCAAGTAACCCTTCAACGATTGTATCTACTATGCTTGCCATTATACCTCCTCCTCTTCTCCCTGCAATTTTGGTGCTGACATAAAACCAAGACCAGCAATACCGGCTGTTTCAAGATAATGAGACTTTATTTTATCAGGGACAGTTTCCCATACTCTATTAAAAATATCTTCTTGTCCTCCAAGAGAACTAAGCTGTGATTTACTTTTAGTCCATTGTTTTGGAGTTGCCGCACTTCCACTTTTCTTTATTTTTCTGGCATTACCAATACCCTCAGCAAGTACCTTAGTAGCTTTTTCTGATAGCATAGCATCAACTTCTAATGGGTTTGAAGTATTCTTGTATATATAATCCCAGATACTTTTCTTGCCTATATTCTCATACTCTCCCTTCAGTGGATTAAAGCTTGCATATATAGGGTCAAAGTCATCGCCAGTTAAACTTATATACGGCCTATTTTTTAGTTTAGCAGACCGCATAACCTGAGCATGACGTAACTCATGAGCAATGGTCTCTGGATAGTTAAGAACAAACGGAGGAAGTTTTACGGCATCACTGTCTATACTGTAACTTGCATACCCTTTAATATCTCTTGCCATTTCAGTACTTGCAGTATCTATATTCGGTGCAGTAATAAGAGGATTCTTTGTTGCGTGTTCAACCTTTTCTTCTGACATAGCACGAATAATATCTTTAACCTTAGTACGTTGTTCTTGAGGTAGGACTTCATAAGCAAGTTTACCCTCTTCTCCCCAGCCACCTTTCCGAAAGGAGTTCATGAATTCCTTATAAAACTGTGCTCGAGTTCCCCACTTCATTATGACACCATCCAAGAATGTCTACTACCTGTAGTTCCATATTGCTGATGAAACTTCTTCCACCTGTCAACGCTTCCCTTCTTAACCTTGGGTCTAAATATCTGAGTAGCAACACCACTAAAATATTCAGTCAACGCCAATGCATCTGCAATGTTCGGAGAAGGAACTCCTCGCTTCTTTGCGTCAGGTTTACTTTCAACCTTATACCCACCATGCTTATTAAAGGTGTAGCGGAGGCTGGACAATTCGTTTGCAAGCTTCTGCCCCATTGAAAGGACGTCGCCGAATTCCTTCTTTGTGGGAAAAGAATACTGCATCCGCATACACTTATCCCTCATAGTTACCCAGAGTTCATCACGAAGTCTGTCGGCCTTAGTGATGTCGCTGGAGGCGGACGACACATTTACTCCGAACAAGTTCTCCGTGTTATGTTTTG
>CAZTNW010000006.1:0-49029 GCA_964614945.1 uncultured bacterium | reverse complement strand
ACGGAGCTTCAGGTATGTAGAAATTGCAAAAAAAGTAGATTTCTCTGGACTTATAATGGAATTGGGATGAATTATCAATGAAATTAAATGCTGGAGGTTACTAACATGAGTAACACAAAACAAAACAAGAATCATCCTATAAAGGGTGATTCCAATCCCAATCCCAATGCCACATCAGAAACAATCAAAATTTCTGAGATTCCTGCATTCCTGGAAAGACAGGAAAAGCAAGATTTCATCAACCGTCAGAAAGAACTGGAAAAGTTCCTAATGATTTCTGATAAGACTTTCCACGCACTGGTGAAAGAAAAGGGGGCTTTCTTCTCAATGCGAGCACTAAACCGCAAAATAACAGATAAAGTGCTAATCGCATTGATTGATGAGCTGATTCTGCTTCGCAATAACGATAATCCCATAGCAATTCTTTCATCCACACCCCTTCTAGTTGTATGGCAATCGTTTTTTGCTTCTTATGACGGAACGACCAGCAAATCCTTGACAAATACTGCTAACGCAAGTCAAAGCTTTCGCAATATGCTAGCTTGTTTTCCTGCCAAAATAAAGCAAGTAATGAAGGAATTGAACGAACAAGGTTTGCAAAATTGCTGGGCAATTGGTTCAACTAAAAAGCCTCTGCTAGAACCGTGGCAAGTTGCACAACTAGACGCATTCCTTCGGGAAAAGGGCGTGCTTAATCCTTCAATGGATTTAGCTAGCAAATACAAAGTATTTAAAGCTTTAAAAGGAAAATTCATTGAACCAAAAACAGAAACAGAGAAAGAAACAGTAACAGAAACAGAAACAGAATAAGAATTATAAGGGATAGAGAAAAGGAACTCTATCCCTTTTCTTTTGATTATGTATTTAGCTTATTTTCAGATTAAGTCAAATATATATATGGCAAGAAAGAATTGTCAATCTAGTTCTCTGGATCTAGATTCATTGACATTGACGATTGATTTATCCTGTATCCTTTTACCGGATACATTGAAGGACCTGGATTTATCCTGGTTGTATTTCCCTTATATATGTACCACCCGTTCCTTTATGTATCCTTATGATTTACTGGATTTATCCTGGTTGTATTTATCCTGTTTGAATTTTTATCTTTACTATTTAGAATCTGAGCTGTTTTATAGCAGCTTATCTGACACAGCTTTTTACAGGAGCTCAAAAAAAAATTTCGGGCATTCTATAAGATATGCTAAAAGTTATGCCAATTCAGATTTTAATTCAAAACAAAACAAAAATAAAAGAGTAAACAATCTGGTTTGTCTCAGTTTTATGGACAAAATTAAGAGCCAGATTTTTACTCTTAAAATAAAAAAAACAGATGAAAATAAGGAGGTTAATTATGTTCAATCTGTTTAACCAAAAAGCTCTTAATCGGATAAATTCTGAAGAGTTTTTTGACAATGACCAGAATGCTTGTATCTTCTGGTTTAATAACCTTAATCCCATAGTTATATATGGGAATAAGGAACATCCTAGCTGGAAGTGCATAAATCTTGATGCCCTTCCTTACATTAGATTCAGATCGCAGGAAATAAACTTTTCTGCGAGAGAGTTTATGCTAATTAGTAAGCCTGAGATTATTCGGGGTTATTATGACGCAGTTGTAAGTAATGGAGTAGCTAAAGGGTTACTTCTGGATTATCTAAGATATTCTTATAGTTTCCCTTTAATTCCTTCTCCAGAAGATCAATATCTGGAGGAGATGGTTTATATGTTAGATGAGATCCATTACATCGTTATGGCAGGATCTCATCGTGAGTTAATTCGTTTCATTGATAGCTTTGGTGACTTGAGTCTCTATGCAGCTACGGATTTAATCAACTATTTAGGTGGCGACGATTTATATCTAGATGTAGTTGACCACATAAAGTCTCAAGATAAAAATAGGGGGAAAGATGGTAAGTAGAAAGGAATACGAATCTCTGTTTAATAAATACCTTCAGGAAAAACTGGATTACCTGAAGATATTTAGTAAAGATAACCTCACCATAGAAATATGCAAAGGGTTATCTGATGAACCCGAACTAGTTGAATATATCCCCTTTGAGATCTCGGAATATAATGAGATCTCTGAAGAAGGGAGATATTTCATTATCAACGATAAGAAAGTGAAAAAAGTAGCTTTCTTACAAGAGATACTTCCCAGAGGTATCTATGAAAAGCTGTGTTATACAAATACATCTGGGAAGCTGTTGCTTACCATAGACCCGTTATGGTTTAAGTTGTGTAGTGATAATAATTATTGCAGCTGGACAAGCTGCTTCTCACCTAATAGTGATAACTGGTATTGTCCTTATGAATATTCATTATCTAAACATTGTTTGCTAGCTTTGATAGTGAATGATGATGAAAGTAAGATTATTGCTCGTAGATTCATCTTTATACCTGAAGGTGAAGACGGTCTTATGAGTAATATAATCTTTTTCAATCGTCACTATGGGACTTTCCCTGTGAGCTACCAAAGGGAACTTTCCAATTTCATAATTTCCAGAATCTTTGAGGAAGACAAAGATGATTGGGGATATGAATTTGCAAAAGATGACGGGGACAATGAAATTGTCTCTGAGTTTGAGAGACTAACAAATGTAGAAGGGATAGGTAATCATTACGGTAGATGGAATAATGATTACCATTATGATGATTACTATTATAGGTCAAAGATATGGATAGATTTTGCCAACTATCTATTCTATCGGAAGCCTATGGAGCAAGAGAGGTATCTAATCTCGTTCCACAACTCATTGGAGTTATATTATTGTTTAGCTTGTCAGTGCAGATATCCTCTCACTAAGCTTATCCCTGTCCTTTGCTGGGATGAAGATAAAGAAAGAGTATATGAGAAGCTAATGTGCCCGTCTTGTGTTAACGAGCTCACAAAGAGAGACATATTTAATGGGAAAATATATGATGAAGCTGTTCCTCATCTAGATGCTCTTGTATTCCAGCAAGACGGGATATATATAAGAGTTAGAGAAGGATCTGCATTCCTTAAGTGGACAGATGAGATTCCGTTTGAGGAAGGTGTTATAGACCATTTAGTTGTTTGTAGTGAACATGGAAAGAGCTATATGATTTGCTACAATTTTAATCTAGTCAAGGATTATTTCCTTAAATCAGAATCTAACCCTGACGGATTCATAACTAAAAAAGGTTTAACACTAAATATCTCCACAAAAGATCTCTGGTCATTAAACGACAGAGTATATAAGCTGAATGTTAAACTTAGAGAAGACAACTATGGTCGTGTAGAAGAAGTTGAAGAAGCAGTCCTTCCAGATGTATTTGATGTTCCAGAGCTAGACGAGGAAGATCCTCACATTGCATTATAAAAAAGGAGATAATATGAAAGTAAAAGATATGCTATTAGAGATTATTCCTTTATCAACTCCTGATTTATCTCAGTTGATAATGGAATACAAGGAACTATATGTCAATGAATGGATTATGAGCAAAGGTTTTAATTACATAGCTATTTATCCTGAATTGATATATAATAAGGTGTTGCCGTTGTTATCAAGCCACATAGATACAGTCAATTTTAACAGGATAGTTTTTCCTAAAGTATCTAAAGACGGTATAATTAAAAGCCGTCTCAGATGGAACAGCAATGTTATTGGCGAAGATGAGTTAACGGGATCTCCTATTGGAGGAGATGATAGATGTGGTGTTGCAATTATGTTACATCTCTTATCACGAAAGATTCCTGCAGTATATCTGTTTTGTGATAAAGAAGAAACAGGTTGTATTGGCTCTAAAGAGTTCATAAATAGCAGCTGTGATTATTTGCTTTCCAGATGTAGTTGCTACATCGGTTTGGATAGAAGAGGGAAGCAAGATGCAGCTGTTTATACTTATGAAAGTCAATCTCTTTTGAATATAGTCAAGAAATATGGCTATGAAAAAAAGCTTGGCTCTGTAACAGATATTGCCATTATACAAGATGAATATCCGAAAGCTGCTGTAAATTTAAGTGTTGGCTTTTATAATGAGCACACAGCTATGGAATATATAGATGTTAGTGCTTTTGAACACACTGCACTTATTGTGCCTAAGGTATTAGATAGTGTGACTGATATGGTATTTAATGATCTGCATTGTGTTGATAATTACTTATTTAGATACACTATTGGCAATAGTTATAAATCTAAAGATCTAGATTATTATGATGATTATATGTTACCGTATAGTCATTACACAACTAAAAAAAAGAAAGGAGACAAAGATGTTCAGACCAAAAGAGGGAAGTGAAGAGCTTGGTGATTGGAAAGATCCATATACCAGGTCATTGGTAGTAGTTCAGGATTTAAAGTTAGCAGATAAAGTAGTTTGGTATGCTTATCGGTTTCCCAGATACTTTATCAAAAACAAAGATTATTGTGAAGATATTTTGCAAGAGATTTTATTTGAGTTATCTCAGATGAATTTCTTTGACATCTATCCCGAAACAATAAGCAAAATATCTAGACAAGTTGTTTATAACTTTCTGGCTAAAGTTTGTTTACCAGTTTCTGGATACAGGAACTTCAGATCTTGGTTGAGCAGAAAGATGTTTTTAGCAAAACAGAAAGAAACAGATGAAGAAGTTGTAACAGAACTTGAATCTGCAGTTAAAGAGATTGAAAGAATATGGAATGAGAAGTTCTGTCCCGATGAACCTGCTAAAGCCATCTATGCAAAGTATCCCCTAATAGAGGAGTTTGCTGAAAGCGGTCTCTCCAAGAAAAGCTTTTGCTTAAGCAAACATATTGGAGAAGCTAGATTAAACAAGATTATTGGTAAAGCCAGAGAAGAGTATCTCTGGTTAAGTCAGATTGTCTGATACAGATATAACATAAGGGTAGCTGCAAAAATACACAAAGTCAGCTACCCTTTTTTTATGACCATATATTATAGGAACGGATAAATGAAAAACAAACACGAAACACTTGACATCAATTCTTAACAATCAATTTTAAACCACTTTTTAAGCCGTTTTAAGCACTCTTACATTCAATCAGTATAATTAGTCAATTTATGCTTTAACCCCCTCAAAAAAACGCTTAAATCAATTCCAAAAAAACAGATAATCAACAAATAATCAAATCTCATAAAACAAGATAATCAAGCAAGCTATATTTTTATAGCTATAGATATTTTTTTATCCCCATATAAAGATAGCGTTTAACGATTTCAATTTGTTATCCTATCTAATTTAGTTTAGTTAACAAAAGATGTTAAGCAAAACTGCTTCAGTTTTATGGCAATTATAAGGAGGCTGAATTTATGCAAAATTTGAAAAAACTCCTGGAAAAACTGGATGAAGCGATTAAAGACAAGGACAATCTCCAGTTTGATTATGGCTTCACCTTCAGACATATCAACTTCTCTACCAAAAGATATTATCAAGGCATATTCAATAATATCTTATTGGCTATATCTGCTTATAAACACAAATATCCCTTACCTTGCTGGATAGGATTTCATCAGGCTAAAAACCTGAAGATAAGTATCTTAAAAGGATCTAAGGGAACTCCCATTATTGTTACTAAGTATTATAACATCTATAAGAAAAATAACCAAAGAGTTGAAATAACAGAACAGGAAGCATTGGCAGATCCTACTATAGAAATTATCAAACAATTTTATAATACAGCTGAATATGTGTTCAATATCCAGCAAACAGATGCCAACCCTGAAGACTTCTTATTGGAACCTAATCCTCAATATGATGAGATAGACAAGTTGTTAATGGATTATTGCCAAAGAGAACAGATAGAGATTGTTAAAGGCAATAAAAACAGTTATCTACCTAAAGAAGACAAGATTAGGTTGGTAGATAAAACTCTTTATTATGACTTAGATTGCTATTATTCATCTTTTGCTCACGAATGTGCACATTCCACAGGTGCAGAACATAGATTGAATAGAGAACTAATATGCAAAGGAGCAGTTGAAGATAAAACAGGCATTCAAAAATATTCTCAAGAAGAAGTTATAGCAGAATTAGCATCTACTTTCTTAACTAACGAATACGGCATAGAACATCTGGATTATAGTGCTGTATATATCAGATCGTTTTTACAAACTGCAAATATAAAAGAAATATGGAATATAAGTTCCATAGCCCAGAAAGCAGCAAACTATATCAAGGGAGGTATATATGAAAACTAAGCCATTGGTAGATATGGTTACTTATATCATCGTAACCATTATCTTCCTCATTATCCTAATTCCAGCTTTAATAGCAGGTGGAGGTTTTTACCTGATAACAAGTTGGATAGGTTTAGCCAACAAAATAAAAAGAAAGGAGGTAAATAATGGCAGACCAAGTTAAACAACCTGTGGAAACTTGTAAAGTTTCTGAACTAGTTCTCTATAATCTAATAGAGCAATATCAAGAACTATTAGAAGAAGAGAAACGCCTCTCTAAGTTCAAAGATGAAAAGAAACAAAAAATCTTAGAACTTATTGGAGATGCGGAAACTGTAGAAGTTGGTAAGTTCGTTGTCAATAACAAGACGATAGTAACTACCAGTTTAGATGTTAAAGCCGTAAAACAAGAAGCACCAGATATTTATAACAGCTTCTTAAAGGTTACGGAAAGTAAAAGATTAACTATTAAAGAAAAGGAGATTTAATATGTTATATCACGAAATTGAAGACCTTATAAATAAGGCAAAACTTACCACTGAAGATATATTAAAAATTGTGCGTGAAATTAATAGATGGTGGTTAGCCAATTCTGAATTATTGGGAACAGAAATTGGCGACTATGAACTAATGCCTACTAATTATGGTTATAAGATCATATATACCTATAACAATAGGGTTTTAGGTATGGGATATGACGGTAACTTAGGAAATTTCAGATATGGAAGCCAAGATAACCATATCAGATTCTTGGAAAAGTTCCCTATAGCATTGAAAGAAAAACTGATAAGCATAATCAATGATAATCAAAAGTGCTTAGATGGGCTTGATGATATATCCAAGTTCATCTTGAATGAACAAGAAAAACTGGTTAAGGTAAAAAAATGAAAGATAAAGACATATTTATTCAAATAACGAACAGCTTTACTAAAGCATTAGATAATAATGAGAAACTTGAATGGAAAAACATACCAATGCCAGAACTATTAAATAAAGAAGAAGTAGACAATGCTATAAATGTATTCAATAATAGCAACAAAGATCTGAATAATAACTATCCTAATTACGGTAAAATAGCAGACGAATTGATAAAATCTTTGTTTACACCAGAAGATTGTGACCGTATGTTTTACAATATAACTTTACTTGAAACCATAGAAAAGCTCAAAGGTCGCAAAGTTCTATATAATGATATTGAATTACAAAAAACTCTGCTTATTCTTATAGCAATGACCCATCTTACTATTGAGAGATATAAAGAAGTGCAAAACATATCAGAACAAAAGGAGGTAAATAATGTCTGAAATGGTAGCTATTATGGGTGAGACAGGTCACGGTAAGTCTCATTCCATACAATACCTCAATCCCGAAGAGACCTTTATCTTTAATTGTGATAAAAAGTCCCTTCCGTTCAAAGGTTGGAAAAGTAAGTATAGCATAGAAAAACAAAACTATGCATTTACTACAGATCCAAGTGAAATTATCAGGTTACTGAAAGCCATCTCTATCTTAGAAGAGCGTAAGAATATCAAATACATAGTTATTGATACTCTAAATGCCGTAATGATAGATGATGAAATGAAACGAATGAAAGATGTTGGTTATGATAAGTGGGTAGATTTAGCTGTTTCTGTTTATGGTATTCTGGATACAGCTGCCTGCTTAAGAGACGATCTAACCATCTTTTGTATGTTTCATACTCAAGACCTGTTAGATGATGTAGGAAATCATTTCTATCGCATTCAAACTTCTGGACAAAAACTGCAGAAAATAAAACTGGAGTCTAAGTTTCCTGTAGTTTTACATTCCAAATGTGATTATGGAGATGAGAAAAATGAATATTATTTTGAAACTCAAGCCAATCATTCTACGGCTAAATCTCCTGAAGGAATGTTTCCTGCTAAAAGAATACCTAACAACCTCAAATTGGTAGCAGACTATGTTACCGAATATAACTCATAAGGAGGAAAAAAAATGAGTTGGTTTGACGAAGAAAGTGCCAAGATTGAAAGTGGACAATTTACAGGTGTCCATAAGTGTATTATCAGAGAGGCTGAGCACAATGTTACAGATACAGGTGCAGAAAGCATCACTTTAATAGTAGAATTGGAAGGTAAAAAAGATTTCAATGGTAATCCGAAGATTATCAGTTTAGAGACTATCTATCTAACCAATGGTAAACAAAAGACCTCGTCTGCAAATAGGGTATCTGCTTTATTCTGTCTATTGTTAGCCAATCCCGATAAACTGAAAAAATACAGAGTTGAAAGATACAACTTTAGCACCAAAGCCAAAGAACCTAAAGTAGTAGAGATGTATGATGATCTGTTAAATAAAAAGGTAGCCTTATTTATACAGTTGCGTAGAACATATAGACTAAAGAAGATAGACCCTGCTACAGCCTATATTGTCAGAGCTAATGAGGCTGGTATTTGGTTACCAGATTATAATAAAGATAAGAAATTATCTTATCAGTTTGTTAGAGCATTTGATTATAAAACTCTACAAACTTATTCTGAAATAACCAGTAAGAAACCTGCTAAGGTCTATTTGGAATTGATAAGTAAGATTTCTGATTATGAAGAAGAAAAGATGAATAAGGCAGATTTCCTTAAGTATGCTCAAAAACAAGCAGATAAAGCAGTTCTGAAGCTGGATGAAAGTATCATTTATAGTTTCTTTGGCGAATATGAGGAAATTGAAGATGATGACCTGCCTGCAGACCTGGATTTGAATAGTGACCAAGTTCCTTTCTAAAATATCCCTTAGCTTGATTATATTGTTATCTTGGAGTTCTTTAAGAACCGATAACAAATATGATATAAGCTATGATGGAATACTAAAAAAGGAAATACAAAGATTGGAATTAAGAAATCAAGACAGGATATCTGAGGTTGTTAAGATCTATATATTACCAGAACATTACTTAGATATCCTTGTCTTGATAAAATTGGAATCTAATGGTGATAGTTTAGCTTACTTTCAAGGCAATTATGGTTTAATGCAAATTAACCAAGTTCACTTAAATAAAGCCAAGAAAGATAGTATCTATCACCTGGATTTCAATTTGAGACTTGGTTATGAATTGTATAAGAAAGCAAGGGATGAAGACTATGCTAACAGGTTTGCCTGTTACAACAGGTCTCATCTCAAATATCGTTATCAACAACAAGCCTATAAACTATTGGAAGACCAAAATGAATACTAAATCTATTAGGAAAGTAGTCTATCATATTATTTATCTCATTGCTAAGTTCATTAAATTATTAAAGAGACCTTGGTCAATGAGGTATATAAGTGTTAAACACGCAATTAGAAAGACAATAAGAGATAAGTATTATTTCTATGACTACTTTAATTGTCCAGTTTGTCATCAACGGTTAGATAGCTATTCTCTTCCAGATTATGGCAATGAAACAGATAGAGATTATAGCGTATGCAGAAATCCAGGTTGTCCGCTATACGGAGATGCTTTTCAAACTATTGATGATATATTTGATGATAAAAATCAACTAATAGAAATTTTAAGAGATAAGTATGGTGAGCATACTTTTCCTGTGTATATTGCAAACAGATTAGATCTCTCTAAATATCCATTATCAAAATCATTTTGGAAAATGTGCATTGAAATAAGTAACTTAATTCAAAAGATAAAAGAGGATTATTATAAAAACAAATAAGCCTCCAGAACAAATTGTAATAGAATTGATTACAACTCTATATGAGAAAAAAGAACTTATAGCTAAAAATATGTTCAAATTTAGCAATGTGGCAGTAGATCGTTATACCGTCTATAATATTGATACCCAAGAAATATCAATGTGTTTTATGATATATGGTGAACAACCTCATATAAAAGATAATGAGATTATTCTTCCCCATCTTATAATATAAGGAGATTAAAATGACAATAACTCAACTTAACAACGATGTAATCCTTCCAGATAACAATGTCTGGATAGTAGGATTTAAGTCCAAGTACCCTTTGCTTAAAAATAAGTATGCAGTTATCAATATAAGCAGTCTTAGCAAGGCTATAAAAATAGCAAACAAGAAGTATTTTACCTTCTGGGAAAATCTGAGTTCTTACAGTTTCCCTATTTCAGAATCTTTGGATTTGAAACCAGAAAATAACATTGCCAATCATCCCGAGATAGATTTTGAAGCAGGTATGATTGAAGAATCTTTGGGAGGTATAGAATGAGATATGTAACCATAAAACAAGATATATGTGGTGGGGATTATATCCATATTGATTATAAAACGGATAACGATACCAGCATTAAAATATCTGCAAACATATTCTTTAACGCCTATGCAAGCATATATCTCACAATACACAAGGGGTTAGCTCGTCATTTTGAAATTGGTTGCCATTGCATATCTATGCAAGACGTATTCTCTACATTAAAAAAGGTAGAAGATATAGCGAGAAATTATAGTGAAGAAGCCAAAGAGATACTAAGTGACCTATTACCAAAAGAAGGATCAGAAGCAAAAGAGATATTAAGCGATCTAATACCTCCAGAATCTTAACTTTTCTCTTGACAGATATATTATTATTATATGATAAATTTCGGAGGTTAAGATGATTGTCAAAACCAAAAGAGGATACCAAGTCAAGTCTCATAAAGGTAAGGCATTATCCAAAAAGAACCTAAGCAAAAAAGACGCCTTAAAGAGACTAAGACAAGTAGAATGGTATAAACATCACAGCAAATAGGAAGGAAATAAAAAGATGAGTTTAACCAATAAAGCAGGTATGCCTGCTATCTTATATGAGGCATTATGTTCATTAGAAGCCAATAATGAACATCTTCACAATCAAGGTTGGAGTGTCACCGAAATCTTGGAACCTACCAGAATTGCAGTTCTGAAAAAGAAATATGCTCCTAAGTTAGAAATAGACGCTATAGACCAAATGGCATCTGCGTTAGGAACTGCAGTGCATATACTTTTGGAACAAGGTCACAAAGGCAAAGAAGATTTGGGTATCTTTGTAGAAAAGAAAGTCAATTTAGAAATCAATGGTGTTATCCTGTCTGGAAAGATAGACTATTATAATCAAAATGATGAATTGATAGTTGATTACAAATATCAGAATGTCCAAAGCTGGGTAAATATTCAAGATAAGTTAGATTATCTAACCTGGCAACTTAACTTATACAAATACTTACTCCATAAAAATAACTATCCTGTTAAACATTTACAAGTGTTATTTATCTTCAAAGATTTTAGAGAGTATGAAGCAGGAAAATTTAAGAGTTATCCTGAAACACTCTGGAAGCTAATCAATATTGAAAGTAAACCAGAAGAAGAGATAGAATATTTTGTTACTACCAGATTAACAGAATTGGAATATTATAGACAGCTACCGGAAAAAGATTTACCACCTTGTTCTTATAAGGCTAAGTGGCAGAAACCAGATAGTTATGATGTCTGCAAGAACGGCAAAAGCATTCATTCTTTTCTCAATGGAGAGTATGCCTATACCTTTATGCAGAGGAACAATCTAGATAGCAGTTATGAGATTGTTAAGACAGTAAATAAACCTAAAAGATGTGAAAGATATTGTCCTGTTAAAGATATCTGCAGTCAATATCTGAAGGAATGTCAGAATGGTTAATCAAGATATTGTTAAAGAAGTTAAAGTCCATAATAGCCAAATATATAATGGACAATGGGATTTTAAGATTGTGTTTCCAAATAGCTCAATTGTCTATTACTTCACTACATATAAAGAGCTAACCAAAGAAGAAATAACCAATTTCTTAGTTAAAAGAATGAAAACTTACATAGCTTATGAAATCTATTTTGCAGATGATAAAAGAGAGTTTATAGATCTGCAAGAATTAACAACCATTAAAAATAACTTAGACTTGAGAAGAGCTCAGGCTATTGTTAATAAGTATCTGGTCTATAACCCACAAAGTTCAATAATAGGAGTATAAAAATGAAGATAACCAAAGTTCAAGCTGTAAAAGGCAATATTACTTATAAACCTAAGTCCAAATATGGTCTGGGTCAAATGATAAAAATTACTGCCGAAGTTTATAATTCTGATGGCAGTATTAAAGACTATAATGCAGAGTTTTTGGGGTATATCACCAGTATTCAAACAACAAGAGACAATAAACATAATATAAGTTATGTCTATACTGTCCAATGTCCTAAACTGCATAATTATCTTTCTTTTCCAGAAGAACAAATCTTACCAGTAGAGGAATAGATGCCAAACAGAAAAGACTATATTAAGATAGGAAATTACAGACTGGATATTGATTATTACTACATCAATGAAGATAACAGGCTATGTGCAGTTGGCAAAGATGAAGAGCCTAAAGAGATAACCAGAAACAAACCTGATCTTGATTTACCAGACGACATTCCTGAAACTATCGTAGATACTGTTAATAAGTTTATTACGGTAAGAAAACAACAATATCCCAATATTCCCTCAGTTAAGAATGCCAACTTTGCTGCATCTATGAAAGAGGTATATAAACTAATTAAACAAGGATACAAGGAAGATCTTGTTTGTGGTGCAATAGAAGTAGCCTTATACAATGATTTCTGGAAAAAGAATTTATTGGTTCTGACCCAACTTAATTCCAAATGTAAAAGCGGTTTAACCAAATTTGAACATCTTTTAATACTCTTAAAGAGACCAGAAAAAATTGATGATTATGAGGAGTTATAATGGCAAACACAACCTCCAATATAGGATCTGAGAAAAAACTATTATCCATTCTACTTAATAATCCAGATAAAGCTTTGGCTTCTATTTCTCTGTTAAATCATAAATGTTTTACCAATATAGATAACCGCAATATTTACAATGCTATCTGGACTGTAGCAGATGCAGGTGAATCTGTGGATACTGTTAGCATTATTCATCAACTTAGAAGTCAAGGTATATTAGATACTACTCTTAAGCAATATTTGAATGATATAGTAGAAATGCAAACTAACCCTGAACACTTTATCTCGTTAGTAAAAGAAGTAATAGATCTATGGAAAATCAGAGAAACCAATCAGATGATAGAAAAAATGGGTCAGGCTATTCAGGAAGGAACAAGTTACAATAACCTGAAATCCATAATGAACAGGTATTCTCACCTAGATACTTCTACTAATGGAGATAAGCCTGAGACTATGTTATCCATTATCAATAAAGCCATAAGAGAAACCGAAGATGCCATTAAAACAGGAACACAAAGAGAATTGGGATTAAGGTTCGGTTATCCAAAACTAGATAAAGTGATGTCTTTAAGACCTGGAAATACTTATTGTATTGCAGCAAGACCTGCTATGGGGAAGACCAGTTTTGTCTTAAATATTATTGACAACCTCTTACAAGAAGGGAAGAGAATTTATTTGGTCTCTACCGAAATGCAGAAGGAAGAGATTATGGAAAAGTTCATTACAATGAAACAAGCAATATCCAATGAGGATTTCAGATCTCTTCCTGAAGAGCATAAGCTGGCAAGATATAAAGAATTATACAGTTACAATGCAGCTAAGAACTCAGAGTTATTGATAGATAGCAGTTCTTTCCAGTTATATGATACTATAGCCCGAATAAGAGCTTTGCATAAAGAAAAACCTTTAGATCTGGTAGTGATAGATTATTTACAACAGTTAGAACTAGATGGCAATATCAATAGAGTTCAGGTTGTTTCTGAGATAACCAGAAAGTATAAGTTATTATCATCCGAGTTAAAGATACCGATTATAGAAGTATCCCAATTAAGCAGGAAAGTAGAAGAGAGGGCTGTTAAAATTCCTATCCTTTCCGATTTAAGGGAAAGTGGTTCTATTGAACAAGATATGAGCGGAGTAATCTTTATCTACAGACCTGCTTATTATGGGATAGAAGAGGATGATGAAGGCAATGATATAAGCAATCTGGCAGAGATTATGATTGCTAAAAACAAATTTGGAAGAAGAGGTAAAATCAAGTATATCTTTGACAATGAAACAACTTTATTCAGGGAGATAAAAAAATGATAACAACCGATAATATTTATTACAGAAGCTATGGCGATAAAAAGGAAAAACGACTCGCCAAACAAGAGTTAAAAGCAATTGCCAAAAAGATTATTGATAGTGCTACAAGTTGGACAGAAGCTTTGATAATCAATGACAATAAAACAGCTTATAAGATGCTTCTATTGTTTATAGTAAAGAGTTCTCTGGAAAGAGATGAGTTATTAAGAGAATGCAAATGGCATTATAAAGATATTATTTATAGTTTAGTAAAGGTGGTAAAAAATGATTAAACTAATAGCAGCTATAGATCCAGGTAGAAATGGTGGTATCTGTGTAATTGATAAGAAAAATACCATTCGTTATCTTAATGTGTTTAGTTCCAAGAAAGAAGATATTGATAAAAGCCTGAAAGAAGTCAGTTATCTCACTAATGTCCTCTTTTTGGAGTCTGCCATTAGTATGCCTACCAATAGAACTACTTGTAACAATCTCTTTTTCTTAAATGGCTATATTACAGGTTATGCAGAAGGATTAGGTGTGCAAGTAATAAGTTGTTCACCCAGGCATTGGAAAAATTGTATGAGGTTAAGTAGAGATAAAGATGAAAGCATTATCAAGGCTATGGAACTCTTTAATATAGAAAAAGAGTTATTGTCTTATCCCAAATATAGTAGAGATGGATTGGCAGAAGCTTTATTATTAGGATATTATGCTTTCCATTATTTCCCTTTTTATCCAGAAAAAGACCAGATAGATTTATGGAAGGAGATAGTTAGCCAATATGAATAACAATCTTACCGCAGGTGAAACAATATTGGAGGCTATGGTTTATCATAACCTCTGTTTGGGAGATTTGGTAAAGGCAATTCCAGAAGTAACAGAAGATTATTTATTGGGAATCTTGCAAGACAGATATACTATTACTCCAGAAGTAGCAGTTAAGTTAGCAAGATTATTGGACTTATCATCAGATTATATTTTAAGATTACAGCATTAAGTTTGAGAAGATGGATAGGTTTAATTCAGAAGATAGTTTAGAAAGATTAAATAAAATAAAGATATAAGGAGACAAAAATGAAACCTATTAAAATCATAATATTGGCTATCTTGTTATTAACAATAATAGCTATTTCAGATGCACAAATGATTAAGGAAATAAACATTGGAGATACCAGTTATAAAGTTAACTCTTATTTAAGAAAACAAGACTATATAATTTCTCAACAAACCGATAATGTTTATCTGGCTTTAGATGGCTACTATATGCTGGTAACACTTGTTTATAAAGACAATTATTTAGTTAGTTATGGTATGCTTATGAATGATATACAAACCTTGAAAGCAATGACTTATTTTCTAACTAATTATGGTGAACCTGCTACATTGGGAGATAATTTTTATTGGTTTATTTCTCAACATATAGTTGCTGTCTTGATTTCGGATGAGGATACAGATATAGTTACAATTCTTGATTATAATTATATTCATTTTATTCAAGAAGAATTGGAAAAAGCCAGAAATAAATAAAAACAATGATAAAAGAGATAAAGAATGGAAAAGATAACAAGAAAACAAATTCTAAATAAGACCAATGTAGAATATGGTGATTATGCCATTAACCATATTCTAGGTTGTGCTCACGGCTGTAGATATCCTTGCTATGCTTTTATGATGGCAAAAAGATTTGGCAAAGTAAAAAATTACGAGGACTGGATAAACCCAAAACTGGTTGAAAATGCGGTTGACCTGCTTAAGAAAGAGTTGCCCAAGAAACAGAAGAATATTAAGTCAGTTCATCTTTGTTTTGCTACAGACCCGTTTATGGTAGGTTATCCCGAAGTAACAGAGATGAGCTTAGAAATAATCAAGTTACTTGATTTCTATGGAATTAAGTGTGTTACACTAACCAAAGGAATTATGCCTTTTAAGGAACTATCTAAATTTGATAATAAACACGAATTTGGGATTTCTTTGGTATCTTTAGATGAAGATTTTAGGAAAAAGTATGAACCTTATTCTGCATATTATTCGGCAAGAATATACGACTTAATGGCATTATGCAATAATAACTGTAGAACTTGGATTAGTGTTGAACCATATCCTACACCTAATATAATTAAACAGGATTTATTAAGTTTTTTTAACAGGATTAGTTTTACGAATAAGATTGTATTTGGCAGATGGAATTATAATAAACAGATAGAGGCATATCCTAATTATCAGCAATTTTACAATAATGCGGTTAATACCGTTATTGATTTCTGTAAATGCAACAATATTGAATATCATATTAAAGACAAAACCTTAAAGGAGAATAATGAATAAGCTAATTTGTCTTAAGTGTGGATATGTAGGTCGTGAAGATGACTTTTTAGTATCCAGATATGTTGAACCGTCTCAACATTCAGAACTAATAACTGTTCTTTATTGTCCTGTATGTAGTTATCCCTTTATAGATAATGCAGAACAATGCAAAATTTGTGGAGATTATTATCCTGAAGGTGAACTAATACAAGGCTATTGTAAGTATTGTTATGATAATCTTAAAAGGAGAAAAAATGAATTGCCCAATATGTAATCAGGAACTATACCGAGAACATCACAATAAATATCTCTTTGCTTGTATTTATCGTAAATGTCCTGTGTCAAGCTTAGGATATTTGGATAAATCCAACTTTATGGAACCAAGAGATTTTACTATTGCTAACTGTATTATGATATTCAAACGAGATATATGTGATGGCAAAAGCGACTTAAAACAATCCTTAAAAATAATGAAAGATTATCCCAATTATGAGAAATATGGTTGCATTGATTGCAGATGGACTGGAATTCCTCTTATAACCAAATATGTTAGATATTTATATGCAGACAGGATACCCAGATACATTTATGAATGTCCTGTTTGTTTCAGCACAAGAATAATAAATCTGAAAACAGGTAAGTTCATAAACAAACATTGGGCAAAGTATCAATATTATTATAACAAAATAACCATATTTCTACAAAAAGCCATTAAACGCATTTTAAGCCATTTTAAGAAGGGTTAGAATGATAAGCAATGGTTTTATACTAACCAATAAGAGAAAGTGCAATAGAATGGCTTATAAGAGCTTGCTGAAAGCACAAAAGGAGGAAGAGGAATGAATATCATGTTAGGGAACCTATCAACAATGGATATATGCAATAGGCTTGGTATTTCGTTGCCGAGCGATGTTGTAGAAACATTGGAAAGCATCAGAAGCCATAAGGCTGAATTTACTGGCGATTATTGGCATGGATTTGATATACCATTTATAATATATTGCGGGAACATTGATGTGGCAATAAAAATTAGAGACATCTATAAACCATATATCAAGGAAATGAAAACACAGCTTTCAATACATTATTGGAAGCCAAAGGCACAGGAGGAAGAGAAATGAAAAACTCAAAAAAGGAGACAAAAATGAAAAAGAAACCCGAAGTATCAATATCTGCCAAAGCAACACCTTTGGCTTTAACCAACTATGATAAGTTGGTTATCACCATCAAAGTGTCTGAGATCAATATAGACATAACTCAGATAGAAAAGGTAAATAACAAACTGTTAAAAATAGTTAAAAGGGAGTTCAATGCGGAATGAAGAAGAAAGAATATGGTAATCTCAGACCTGCAACTGGGCAAAGTTCTATAATCTCGGCAGATGAAAGACTTAATCCTGCCATTAAGTTTGCAGAAGAACATCCAGGTTTAAGAAGTCCTCAGATTAGGAAACTCATCAACAAGGCGAATAGTATAGAAGAACTGGATAAATTAAGAGTTGTAGTAGCCAAAGCCAAGAACTCCAGAATAATTAAACTTTGGCAAGATAAATACTTTGATTATCTCATAGAAGAAGAGCTTAATGAAAATGATATTTCAACATAGGAGAGATTTATGCCTGATACACATACAACAGATTATGGCATTTTATATAATGCCGATAACATTGAAATACTAAAAACAATGGCTGATAATTCTATTGACGCAATAGTTACAGACCCGCCTTATGCTATCAAACTTATGAATAAGAAATGGGATAATGAATTGCCATCTGTAGAGTTCTGGACTGAATGCTTAAGAATATTAAAGCCAGGCGGACATCTATTATCAGCTTGCGGAACAAGAACATATCACAGAGCAACGATGAACATAGACAATGCTGGCTTTGAAATCAGAGACGCAATCGCTTGGATATATTCAGTGGGACTGCCTAAATCAATGGATATTAGCAAAGCAATAGATAGAGAACTTGGAGCCGAAAGAAAACAAGGTGAATTAAGAACCGATGGTAAAAATAAAAATAGTGGACACGGTTGTTACAATATAAACAGCAAAGACCAGAAAGGTTTAGATAAAGAGTTTTATGAAACACTTTCAGCAACTAATGAAGCCAAAGAATGGGACGGCTGGAGAACTTGCTTAAAGCCATCGATGGAATTATGGACTTTAGCAAGAAAACCAATAGCCGAGAAAAATATGGCAAGGAATAAAATCAAATACAGAACTGGTGGATTAAATATAGATAAATGCAGAATTACAAATAAAGAACTTAAACCTTATGTTAGAATAGACAGAAATACACATAAATTTTTAGGAGGAAATTATCTCGTTGGTAAAATCGGGATAATAAGACGACAAAATGATTTGGGCAGATTCCCTTCAAATGTTATTATTGATGATTCTGATGATGTGGTATCTCTATTCCCTGGTATCGGCAATAAAAGTGCTTCACGCTTTTTTTATTGTGCTAAAGCAAGCGAAAAGGAAAGAAGTGCTGGCGTTGATGGCAGAAACACACATCTAACCGTTAAGCCATTAAGCTTGATGATGTATTTATGTAACTTGATAACTCCGCCTAATGGAATTGTTCTTGACCCGTTTATCGGTTCTGGTTCTACAGCTATAGCTTGTATTAGATGTGGATTTAAGTATATTGGCATAGAAATAGAAGAAGAATATTTTAACATAGCCAAACAAAGAATTGAATATGAGCTTGAACAAAGAAGATTTTTATAAAGGAAATTAAATGGATTGGAAAGATAAATTATTATGGGGAGATTGTAAGGAGATAGTAGCTACACTTCCAGATAACTGTGTGGATTGTGTAGTTACTTCTCCTCCCTATTGGAACCTGAGAGACTATGAAGTAGAAGGTCAGTTGGGACTGGAAGATAGTTACTTAGATTATATATCTAATCTTTGTGATTTATTTGATGAAATTAAGAGAGTTCTCAAACCTGAAGGTTCTGTTTTTGTTATTATAGGAGACACTTATTATGGTAGCACCAAAACTAAGATCAATAATGCTACCAAACTGTCTCCCAGAACTTTAACTATGATACCTGCCAGATTTGGAATAGAGATGTTAAATAGAGGCTGGATTATACCCAACAAGCTTATTTGGCATAAGCCCAATATAATGCCCAGACCTTGTAAAAAGAGATTCATAGTTAATTATGAAGAGATCTTCTTCTTTGTTAAACAAGAGCACTATTATTTTCAAACTCAGTATGAGCCTTTTGCAACTCCCAATTTGGGAGACTTAAAGGTGAGTATCGGAGATAAATATAAAGATGAGATTGTCAAAGTAGAACATAAATCTATCCAGAAGTTCTATAATAAAGTCAAAGATGGAGAAGTTGAAGGTAGAATAATGAGATCTGTCTGGAAGGTAGCAGTTTCCAATAATGGTTGTTTCCATAAAGCACCTTATCCTGAACAACTTATAGTCCCTATCTTAAATGCTGTATGTCCTCCCAATGGAATTGTATTAGATCCATTTATGGGAACAGGAACTACTGCCATAGTAGCCTTAAAACAAGATAAACATTTTATCGGAATAGACTTAGACAACAGAGCCATAGAATATGCTCAAAACAGGATTAACAGTTACTTGGAACAAACTACCATATTTTCCCATATTTAACTTGACAAGTTAGATTATGGTCTTTTCTCTGTCTTTGGGAGTTAAAAATGGTAGAAACACAAAATCCTGCTGTTATCATAGGAACTTTAGCTTTTGTCACTGCAATAGCCAATGCTTTAGTGTCCTATTTTGTCAACTATAAACCTAACAAAAGAATTGAAAAGATAAGTAGAGAACTGAATGAGTTTGATTACAATAATCAAGAAGCTCATAAAAGTATTATTAGTAAGTTAGAAGAACATTCCGTTACTATAGACCCTTATATCAAACAACAAAGCATTAACCAAAGATTAACAGATATAGCTAAACACGCTATAGACTGGACAGATAAAACAGAAATCACCTTACTTATAGATATATTGATAGGATTATTGATTGATTTTGTGCAAGATATAATAGAGATAGGTTTGGATAATCTTTCTGAAGAACAATTAAAAATCAAGTTAAGTTCGCTTAAAATAGACTTAACTAAGCAAGTTAGAGAATATCTGAATAAACTAGATGTGGAAAAGGTCAAGGAACTGGAATGTCTTTATAACAACTATGCTTTAGCTGTTATGGATATTAGAGAAGATGAAATCAATGATAAAACATCCAGGTTATTTATTAAGACAGAAGATTTTGCTCATACCATTCTCAAGAAAAGTCTCAAATATTTTGTGGAGGTGTTAGATGAACAAGCTGTTAAGTAGAAAGTTCTTGCTTTTTCTATTAACTTTTATAGTAGCCTCTTTATTTTGCTGGTTTGGCAAAATAACAGGATCTCAAGCTATTATTGTATGGTTAACAGTAAGTATTATTTATGGTTTATGGAATATCATAGAAAATAAAGCACAAGAACTGACAGTTAAAGAACTGAAAGATCTGATAGAACAGATTAAAGACCTGATAAACAGTAAGTTATGTTAAAGAAAATAGGAATTGCTTTAAGTATTATTTCTATCTTATTGATAGGTATATACTTAATCAAATGGCATAAGCAACATTATATCAATGTAAAGAATATAACTTCAACTGTGGATACAGTTTATGTAGAGGCTGTTAAAGTAGTCCCTCAAATCAAATATGTTAAGATACCGATAACTCATACTGTAAATGATACCATTATAATCAAAGACAGTCTAAGTTATGAGGTAGCAGTCTTAGATACCACTTTTCAGTTAGAAGATAAAGGCTGGCATAAGTTACATTTGGAATATGATGAATATTATAACTTATTTGATATTAACTCTCAATATAGTATTAACTCAACTCAAATTATTACAGAAAATCCACAAAAAGAGCAGTTAAAGAAGTTAATTAAGTTAGGTTATGGTTATAATTGGCAATCCAAACAACCTGTCTTAGACTTAGGTATAGGTCTCAGATATAAGGCTTTAGGATTAGGAATAGAAGCAGATACTAATAATAAATTAGGTTTATTTTTACAGATGGAGTTCAAATGACAGATAAAAAGGTTATGCAACTTGCTCAAGAAATGATTAACTTCTTTACTGAGATTTGCCATTTTGAGAGTAAAGAAGATATCTTTCTTTTTATCAATCAAGGTCTAGCCGAAGAAACGATTCACAGTGAAGGGGAGGTTTAACTTGGACTTAAAAGTTTTACCCTATGAATTAAAGCAAAAACAGTCTTTGCCATTGGAAGTAAAAATAAGGATGACAAAGTTTAGAATACAAGAATGGTATGAACATTGGGATGGACAGGTTTACGTGTCTTTTTCTGGTGGCAAAGACTCAACTGTTTTACTTCATATAGTTAGAGGCATGTATCCAGATGTAAAAGCCGTATTTTTTGATACTGGACTTGAATATCCAGAGATAAGAGAATTTGTTAAAACCATTGATAATGTTGACTGGGTTAAGCCAAAGATGTCTTTTCTTGAAGTAGTTGAGAAATATGGGTATCCAGTTGTGAGCAAAGAAGTTGCCTACAAAATATCACAAATAACATCCACAAATTCTATTAAACTAAAAAACAAAAGACTATATGGCGATAAAAATGGTAATGGCAAGATTAGTGAAAAATGGAAATTCTTAATTAATGCTCCATTTAAGATTGATTCAAGATGCTGCGATGTAATGAAAAAAATACCAGCAAAAAAATATGAAAAAGAAACATCTTTGCACCCAATAATTGGAACAATGGCACAAGACTCAAGAATGAGAGAGCAAAAATACTTACAAAATGGATGCAATGGATTTAACCTAAACAGACCAGTTTGCTTACCACTATCTTTTTGGCTTGAACAAGATATTTGGGAATACATTAAGCAATTCAATGTCCCTTATTCTAAAATATACGATATGGGCTATGAAAGAACTGGCTGTATGTGGTGCATGTTTGGAGTTCACATGGAAAAAGAACCAAATAAATTTCAACTAATGCAAGACACACATCCACAAATATATGATTATTGTATAAATAAGCTTGGATGTGGAAAGGTAATGGATTACTGTGGAATAAAATACAAGAAGGAGAAGGAAATATAATGTCAGATAATATAAATAAGTTTGATAGAGAGATTTGGCAAAAAGCCTTAATCTTAGATACTAAACTTAGACAAGGGGGAATTTCCCCATTTATATACTTAACTCCCTTTTTGTATAACTTAGACTGTCTGAAAGAAAGAGAAAGAAAGTAACCAAAGAAAGATAAAGAAAGAAGTCTAAATCTCATTCTTCATAAACTTATTTATAACCCTAATAAATTAGTCTTATAAATAAAACTATGAAGTAGAAAGATCTTTTTATAATATAAAAGATCTCTAAGATCTAAGATATCTAAGATATATATTATATATAATATATATATAATCTTTAAGATATATAAGATCTAAGATCTAATATATTCCTCTTTCTCTTTCTTTTCTTTTATGTTACTTTTCTTTTCTTTCTCTTAATCCAAATTTTTGAGTCTTGTTTTTCTTAATTTGGAAAACGGGGATGTTACCATATCCTCAAAATTGATTTTAAGGGGTCAAATCTCAACGCTAATGAACTTCTATATGTTGGTTAGTATAATTTATGCCTTTTTAATTTAACACCCTTAAAATTGGCTTAAATTTCTTTGATAGAATTTATGCATTTTGTAAAATAAATATGTAACAGGATGTAACAGGATGTAACAGAATAATAGGAAAGACCCTTATAATCATACTCAATTTATGTTAATATAATAACTTATATTATGTTACAAGGTGTTCCTGAAACGGAATTGGGAAAAAGGAATGGATGTAGACATATTAAAATGCCATTAAACGAAATTTGAGGGGCTTCTTATTAACTTTCTCATATTAAGCAGTATGATTACTCCATTTTGAGGATAACCTCTCTCAAAATGCTTAAAAAGTGCCTTAAAATTAAAAGTAACGATTTTGTGTTATTTACGGGAAAGAGAGGGACAGGGAAAAAGACAAGGAAAAAACCTGTCCCGTTTTCTCTTCCCCCGATACTTATAACAGTATAACAAGAATACCTGCAATAGCAAACAGGGTATCCCAAAGGGTATCTTTCCATTTAGTTTTAAGATATTCTCTTAATCCCAATGAACTTCCTGTAGCCTGATTAAACTCTACTAAAATCTGCATTGCCATAGCTACAATAGCACCATAAACAAAGCCTGCATTTACCAACATAAACATATTTACAATTATATTAGTTCCTGCATAATGCTTTAAGCTGCTTGCATTTAATCCTATTTTCTTAAACATCATAACCTCTCTTGAACAAACTTGGGAACATCAAAGTTGGGACAAGTCTTGTTTTTGCAAACTTGATAGTGTCCCTTAATACAATCTTTTTTTAACCCGAAATAAGTTAACATCTCTTTTAAGAGATATGCCAAACTATTAAATTGTTTGGGGGTAAAACTCTTAACTCCTATTAAACATAAACCTATAGAATTTCCATTGTAACCTAAAGCGTGAGCTCCTATCTCATTATCATTTATAAAACTGTCTCCATCCAAATATCTGCCTACTTCTATACTTCCATCTAACTGAGTTAATCTTAACTCTTTCTGCCAATTACCAGCTTTGGGAACAAGCAGACCATTATCAATTACGAAATGATAGCCTATATCTTTCCAACCCTGCTTTAGGTGCCATTGTCTAATCATAGATGCACTTCCAAACTCTGAATCTGAACAGTGCACTATAATATTAGTTATCTTCTTCATTGCCATAATCGTTATCTCCTTTTTTATAACTTTTTTCTTTAATTATCATAGCATAAGGATTTGAATTTTCAATCTTTATGTTTTTCCAATTAGTCTCAGGAACAACAGGATAACCACTCACTTCTTTTGTCAAATAATAACTGACAAACTTCCTTCCTGTTTGTTTATATTGTAATCCTGCTAATCCCATAAGTTGCAGCATATCATCATTTTTAGCCAAACATTGAGACATTACCTCTCCAATGTTACGAGCATTCCTTCTACTTTGACATAATCTTAAATCTATTCCTTTAACTATACCATACCTTCCCAGCTTATATAGCTTTTCTTTACTACTGGTAACATCTAAAGAAGCTATGGCTACAGGAACTTCATAAGCTTGAATTAGTTTATTATCATATCTGCTTTCTACCTTCCAGAAATCTGGATAATAACCTGGAAGCAACATTCCTTGATAACCTATCTTATCAGCTTTGAATATTTTATCCAAATAAGGTTTGGTAGAAGCAGAAAATTCATAATAATAAACTTTGCCTGCAATATTGATAATTACTAAAATCAGGTCTGTAAACCTGTATTTTTTGCTTTCAGGAAATCTGACACCTATCAGATTTAACATAAAATCCTGCAGATTTAGCTTATCTTGCCAAATCTTAGTTAAATTAAAGGCATTGTATCTGGTCATTTTTTTTCCCTTTATCTTCCTTTATTAAAGCCAAATTTTATAAGCCAAAATTTAGTTATCTTCTTTAAGTTTTAAGTTATGTTCTGCAATATAATCTTGCATATCTTCTTCCGTGGCAAAGGTTTGCACTTCTATTCCTTGGTTATCCGTAGTATAGATTGTGCCATTTCCTTCTACTACTTCGTATTTTCCATCTCGGATAATCAATGCATAGCCATTGTAATCTATTGCTCTCATCTTTAACTCCCCAATACTATAGTGTAGTGCTTATTCGTTAGCGATTGTAGGATTGGCAGATACTCTTCACTGGTAATATTGGTTGTCTTCTTAAAAGCAAGCGTTTGCGGATTGCTGGCACAATCCAGAGCTACTGCGTCTATCTTGCTCAAGAAGTTAGCTGTCTCGGATTCATTTGCAACTGGAGAGTTGCTAATATTGATACCATAGTTCCCAGAAGTTAAAATCTTGGCACCGAAAGAGAATGATTCTTGAACTCCCCATCCAGTCCAATTGATATTTGCACCAATTAAATATAATCTATCTGATAATTCAGTCGGAAGTGCTCCTTCATAATCCCACCTGATATTGGCTCCAAACAAATAGAGATAAGTCAATCCAGTCGGCAAGTTTCCGTTCCAAATCCATTTTATATTTGAACCGTATAAATCTACAAGAGTTAATCCAGCAGGAAGAGCTCCAGTATAAGTCCAATATATAGTATGTCCATTCAGGTATAGATAAGTTAATGTTTTCGGCATTGCTTTATTGTATACCCAAGTGCATTGAGCATAACTATTAATATACAATATCTTCAGCTTCCGAAATTGCTTCACTACAATCTTTGCACCAGAAGTGATGGTAAATCGCCAATATCCAGAATAATATTCAGCTGTTATAGTTCCTGTAAACGAGAGATAGCCACCATTGACAAGTGTATTGATATCTCCCGAAGTTGGTTGACCTTGCCAAGCAAGCGTAAATAAATTATTACTATTTGCACCGAAGCTCATCTCGGGAGCGGTATCAGGAATTTTGATTATTCCCCTACAACCTTTGCCCATTCCCCTTCCTAAACCCATTCTCATCTTAATATCCTATCAATAACTTATCAGCTGCTATCAAATCATCTGCTTGAGTAGTGACTTTTACTACACAAAAATCATATACTATCCCACCTAATAAATTTGCCTTAACTGCCGTAGTAGGATCTCCTGCAAAATATAATTTAACAGCCAAATCTTCCTGTGCCATTATCCACCTACAAGGCACAAACGATGTAGGACTGCCTCCACTGGCAAAGGTATTAACATCACGTGCCAGATTACCTGGCACTATACTTTCTTGAACTGATAACATTTTAACCTCCTTATTGTTACAATGTTACTGTTTTTTTGTTGTCCATACACTATCAGGGATGATAATATCACCATCCCTTTTATTTTATTCTTGTTTGTTATAGGGACATTCTGGTATTTCTTCTGGTGTTCTGCTATCACCAATGTCTTCGTGTTCTCTACCTGTTGACCAAGATTCACCATCTTTCTGTCAAGTTTAATCTTGCTTTTAACTTTGGAATTAACTCATTAGGATTATATTTTGTGTAAACCATTTTATTCTCCAGGTTCTGGTTCTGGTAAATTAAATAACTCTCTCAAATATTTAGGTATTTCATCATAACTGGGTGTAGATGGTCTTTCTACTTCACCTATATCTTCGTGTTCATAATCATCTACATCTCTTATATCTCCATTATTTATTGGCTTAAAGTTATCGTGTAATGTAGCTTCTGGTGCAATATACGGCAATCCAGACACAATATCTTCGCTATTAAAACTCAAAGTTATCTTTTGAGCAGTATTGATAAACTTCTTTACATTATCAATCTCTAAATCAGAACTCAAAGTCCCTAAAAATGAAAAGTTGGAAGCATTTTCATAGTTGCTGTATAAAGGAAATATCTTAAGCTGATAAACAAAGGGATTTTGCTTAATCAAATTTAGGTAATAGAATAACTTAAGTATCTCTCTTGCTTGTTCCAAAACATTGTAAATCTCCAGAGTTAACTTAACTGTATAACCTCCACCTATATCATAACTCTGTCCTCTCCAGTTCTCTATAGGTGCAAATTGGGGATGAAGAATTAAAGGAGGACTGGTATGATAAATGGTAGCGTGATTGAACTCTCTTTCATATTCATTTACGCTATCAGATGGAAACACATCTGTGCCATCTTGAGCATAGATTAACTTGAATATGCTTATACCTTGATGTCCAAATAATTGCAGGTAACTCATTATATTCTAAATCCTTCTAAAGTTAATTCGTTCAAGCTCCACTTTATAGAAGTAACAATAAAATAAAGCTCATTCGTTGTAGGTTCATCTGGCAAACAATAATATAAAGGATAAATCCTTATCTTATTGCCTATCTCTATATCATTATAATAAGTGTCTTTGAGGATAATGGCAACAGTTATTTTTTCTGTTTGACCTGGAGGTATAGTTTCCATTAAGGAAGCAGTCCAATCCTTAAGGTTTACTCTGGTATGCAATTCATCTTTCGTTTTACCTTCCCAATTGGTAATGTTTTCAATAACCGATAAATCTGGCTTTTCATAATAATAAGGTTCTATAGTCAATTCTTTAATGTATCTTCCATTAACAGTAAAATTGGTAGTTGTGCTTTTCTTAAATGGTTTTCTGATAATATCATAACCTCTGCTATAAATAGTTTCCACTTTTGAAAGCAAATGTAGCTTATAAGCATCCAAGATACTGATTTGACTATTAAACCCTTCATCATTATAAGCAGTGAACATATTTTGCATTTCTTGAGAAGGAGTAGGAGAAGTTCCAAAAGTTATAGGATTAGTTGCAGTAAATCCATAATTATAGCTTGCAATAGCACCTGGATAAACTCCTGTATCCCAATCAGCACTAATACCACTATTTATCCAAGTTCCACCTATGTCATTCATATATTTTGTAATAGCTAAACTTAATAAAGTATAATAAGATGAATAATACGAACCTTCAACAGATTGTCTTCCTCTATAATAAATACAATCTTTTAGCCCAAACACAATTTGTAACGCTGTTCTAACAATATGATAGTTACTGTTCCATTCGGCTCCTGTTCTTCCTCTATAAACTTCAAAGAATAATACATCAATTTCAGCTATATTATTATTTTGACTATCTTTACAGACCTTATAATAGATATACTTTTTATATTGATAAGTATTAGCTCCAGGGAATGGAGTATTATTAGTTCTTTGCAATCTTTTATAGCCATTATTATTAGGTATAGTATTTATAACAATTTGGCTTTGTGTGTCTTCTAACTTAAAATCATAATATGTGTAGGTATGATTAGAACCATAAGTGCACCTAACTGTTAATGTTAAAGAACTACCATAATAAGTGTAAAATCCTTTATAATTAAAAATATCCATAAAATCGTAATACATAGATTCAATGGTAAGTTTAGGTATATCATAGAGATGTTTAAGAAACAATCCAGAATAATCAACTCCTTGATAAAGAGAAGGCAAACTTCCAAGTTTATCAAGACAAGTTATCATAATACCTATAGCATCCGTAAACTCTAATGACCATTCTTGACTTTTAATGTTAAACTTAAGAGTATTGATTAACGCAACTCCTACATACTGAAGCTTATCATAAAAATAAACCTCTACAAGTATATTATGATACTTACCTCTTTCTACTTGATAATATTCGTCATACTTGTTATATTTATCTTCTCCTTCATCAACAAAAGGAATATAACTAATATCGTCAGAAGTTAAGTAATAAACAGGATAAGCAAATATATCTTGACCCAAATCGTCATATAAATCTCTGTCTCTTAATAAAGTGAAAGGAACTAAAAAGTTAATCATTCTGGTTGTGTTTACTATATCATATTCAACTCCTCCAAATGTATTATAAGGAACAGAACGTGTATCTTCTTCTACTGTATTCAATCTATCTTTTACATATTTGTAGCTATTATAAATATTACCGAAAGTTATAGTGCACTTTCTTTCTGATACCATTAAAGTATCTTCATCAATGAACTTTATAGGGTCTATATCTATTGTTTTTACAGCTCTTGTAGCATCAAAAGAAGCAATTATATCAGTTTTGCCTAATAAACGAGTATGGGTAGTATCAAATATTACCAGTTTTACTTGCATAGGATTTGCCATTTTACATTACCCTTGCTAACCTTTGACCTTTAACGGTCTTTTTGTATAACTGCACTTCATTTAATACCTGTCCTTTGAATTCTGCCTTTAATTCTAAGTTGTTAACAGCATCTGTTAACTTAGTCAATTTGTCAACTACAATATTATCTGACATATTAGGAACTTGCTTACTGGACAACATTGCTTGTATGGCATATAGGATTGCTTCATTACCAGTAGTAGCCTTCTTGGACATTATAAACTCTCCACCTTCCAACTCTACAGGAACACCACCATTATAATGAGAAGCACCTATTACCAATCCACCTTTGCCATATTTCTGAGATGCTACCATTGCAATTTGAGCTACACTTAAAGCACTCAAAAAAGCAGTAAGAGGAACAGCTGCAGGAAAACCAAAATCTGCCCAAAGTTTCATTATACCTACAGTAGTATTATAGACAATTTGAGCAATAGTAATAGCCTTCTTAAACTTCATTAACTTGCGTTCTTTTTTCTCTCTTTCCTTATCTAATTTCTCTTTTTGTTTTTCAGACCATAAAGCAGACCTATGCTCTTGTCTTGCTCTATCATCTATTTTTTTGACTTCATTATTATACCATTCATTGATTTTATTGTTCAAATAACTATAATACTCATCCCAAACAGCCTTCATTTGTGAGATTAAGTTTTGTAAGTCTGCAATCTTATTATCTCTTAGCTGTTTATCTGTTTCTGCAATTTCCTTTTCATTGGCTTCTTCTTGTTCTTTAGTTAGTTGAATAGTTCCAGCAACTGCCTGTTTCCTAACTTCTCTTGCCTGAATATTGCGTTTTTTGGTCATCTCTCTTTGACTTAATTCTTCATAAGCAGGCATATAAAGTAGCTTCATAACTCCTATAGAAAAGATTTTTGCAGTTCCTTTTCCTTCAAAAAGATTGTCTATATCTTCATAATATTTTTGTTGAGTAGTTTTTAGTATTCTTAAATCTTCCTGATGAGCTTGTTCTAAAAGCTTATAAGAGACTCCCAACTCATTCTTTCTGTCATCCAATACTGACTTAACATCTTCAGGTAAGGGTTTAAGCAATAAGTTGTCTATTTCCTTTATGGTAAGATTTTCAAATTTAGTATTAAGGACATTGGCTTCTTTTCTTATCTCTTCTATAGATAATAAACGAGAGTTAATCCATTCCTTTATAATCTCTATGTTTTTCTTGTTATAGCTCTTATACTCTCTATCCAATCTCTCCATTGTCGTTTCTACATTGGTTTTTGCTTCTACAATATATTCCAACTGAGCTGCCCATAAACCAGAACCCAATAAGTCAATACGAGTATTCAATTCCTCTAACTCTTTTGCAGTTAAGCCTGCTTCTGAATTTAACAATTCAGATAACTGCAATAAATCCAACTTAAACTTCTTTTCATTATTGGCAATTTGCATTATTTCCAAACTTATCCTTTCCTGAGTTGCTATATCATTATCATTCTTGGCTTTTATCCAATCCTCTATTAACTTTTTTAAATTATAATTTTTATTTTGCTCTTTTAAATCATTAACTAACTTTTCATAGAACTTATAAGTAGAAGGAGACATACTAAAGTTCTTGATGATGTTTATATCTTCTTCACTTAATATTTTCTGCAATTCTTTGTTTTCACCAAATTGAAAACCTGCTGTTGTAGGCAATTTATAAGTAGCACCTTTCTTTTTCCATTCTTCTAAACTAAAACCTTGGTATTGAGTAGCTGCAATCAATAATTCATTGATAGTATCATTCATCTGTTTCTGAATAGCTGATTGTACTTCTGCTGTAGAAGCTTCGTCCATCTTCTTTTTTAGATTGCTTAAGATTAAAGTCAATCTTTCTTTCCTGTTATCATATAACCACTTAACAAAATCCAGCATAGCTTCATCTCGTTCAGTTGGTTTCTCTATTTTATTGATAATCTCAACTGCCTGATCAAAGAGTTCCTGCTCTTTAGCTCTTTCCAATTCCCGTATCTTATCATAATCCAATCCTACAGAAACAGTTTCATAAGCTTTAAGATAGGCATCCTCTATTATATTCAAAGCTGCTCTATAATCATACTTTTCAGTAGTTCCAGTTTCAGCTATCTCTCTACCTCCAGTAGGAATACTTGGTCTTTGTTTCATCAAATAATCTAATTGTGCATTGGATTCTTCTTCCAATATTCTTTTTCCTTCAGTTTCCATTAAAGATGTTGCTTGCAATAATTTCTTTTCTAAATCTGCTTTCTGTTTTTCTAAATCATATAATTGTTTTATGGCTTTATAAAACTTGTTATCTAAATACGGACCTTCTCGATAATATCGTAAAATCGGCATAACATCTTGATATAAATCATATAGCTCTTTTGGTTCTTTAGAATAACCAACTGTAGGAGGTTTAGGTGGTGGTGTATAAGTAAAAGGACTTATGTTTAACTTGGTTGTTAATTCAAAGTATCTCTGTAATTTATTATACAAATCTGTTCCAGAAATAGTTTTACTACCTTGATAAAACCATTGGATTTTGGAATATTCCTGAAGTTTCTTATATTCCTTGTCAAAATCCGAGAAGAGCATTTTGATTTCTACAACCAAATCATTAACAGCTTCTTGAGCTTTGGAGATAGTAGCTTGATAACCAGCTACTTTGGCAAATGCCTTTAGTTTATCAATGTGTCTCTGCAATGCTTTTGTAGTATTCTCTATTGCTATTTCATACTTATCCCAATAAACTAAATTATTTTCTAACTTTAACTGTTCTAAATCCAAATTTTCAAATTCTGCAGGATACAACTCTCCTAATGCCTTCATTTCCTTCTTTACAGATTCCAATGCTAACTTTCTTCGTTCTTGAGTTTTGGTTTCATCCTTGGCAATTCTGACATACTCTCTTATGTGCATAATATTGGTTTCAAATTTTTGTTTGGCTTCTACTTCTTCTGCAGCATACATCGTTTCATATTCTTTTACAGTTTCATCTATACTCTTATTCAATTCATCCATTTCTTTTTTAGCTTTCTTGGCATTACTTGCTAATTGCCAAATAGCAGCTGCAATACTGGCAATTCCTGCTACTATGGCTACAGGAGCTGCAATTTTAGAAGCTGCCTTCATAGCCACAGAAGCTGCAGCTAATTGAGTATTGCTTCCTGCAATAGATGCACTTAAGGCATTATATTTGGCTATTAACTTACTAATTGCTATGGCTAATATACCAGCTGCAACTGTAGTTAATGCCATCTTGGCTCCCATACCACCAAATAACTTACTTATAGAAACTAATAACTTCTGTCCTTCTATCAATAATGGCATTACTAATTCTGCTATATCCATCATTCCAACAGTAAATTCTTGCTTATACTTCTTCAACCTAAAAGCTTGACTTTCTTCTACCTCCTTAAGAGCTCTTTCTGTTGCACCAGCTGCATTAGAAATCTCTTTATAGAACTTCTCATATCTTTCAGGATCAGTCATCACCGAAGCCATAGCTTTGAAAGCTCGGACACTTCCAGTTAAAGCAACTATCTGTTCTTCTGTTGCACCATTAAGGTCTCTTACCAATCCTGCCAAACCTTTAGCCTTAATAGCATTGGAGTTCATTTCTATACCTAACTCTTTAGCTATTTTCTTAGCTTCTGCAGATCCTCCTGAAGCAAAATTCATCATCAATCTATTAAGTGCAGTTATAGCTTCATTGGTCTTAATACCCTGATTGGTCATAGTAGCTAAAGCAGTTAGAACTTCTCTAATATCAATACCAAAGATAGCAGCTGTAGCAGCTGCAGTAGCAAAATCTTCTCCCAATTCACCTATGGTAAATCTTCCTACTTTAACTGCCTCAAAGAAAGCATCTGATAAAGTATTGATACTGTCAACCGAATAGCCATAAGCATTGATACTGGAAATAAGCAAAGATGTAGCCTCTTCTAAGGTAGAAAGACCTGCAGTTGCCATCTTGGTTGCACCTGCTAATAACTTTTGCGCAAATTCTGGATTGAAGTTGGAAGACAGTATCTCATACATAGAATTGCCTAACTCTTCTATACTTAAGCCAAAACTTTTAGATAAATCCAATAACTCTCTCTTAATGGCAGGTATGGATTGTCTTTCTACATCTGACATAATGGATTTCATTCTTTGTAACTGTTCATTAAGGGTCATAGCTGCATTCTTAGCTTCCATAAAACCATTCTGAATGGCATACATTGCTTGATAGGAAAACATAGCAGTCCAAACGAAAGACATACGAGATACAATCTTATCCAGACTAAGATAGTGTCCTATAGTAGCCATTATATTTTCTTTATGAGCTGCACCTGTCTTAATTAAGAGATTACATCTGGTTAGAGTTAAATCATTTTGTTGTTTTTCCATTTGCAATTGATGTAACTGTAATGTCTCTTCATTTTGAGCCTGCATATATTGTTGCTTTTCTAATGCTATTTGTTGTCTTTCTTCTTCTGTTACAGCATTGGCTAACATCCTGTCATAACGCAATAAATCATTATGAACTTGGAGATATTTGGTTCTTTGTTCTCCTAATGCAGTTAATCTGGTCTCTATCTCTCTCTGCAAATTGGCATTATTGGTTAATAACTCTTCTTTCTTATTTAGGACAGCAGTTAAGTTAATTCTTTTGCCTGCATAAACCTGTCTTTGTTCATCTAACTCTGCTATCTTTCTTTGAGTATCATATTCTAAATCAATATCTTTCTTAGCTATCTTTTCTTCTTCATTTAACTGCTTCTTAGCCTGTATTTGTTCTGCTGTCTGTTGCTTCTGTCTTTCTCGTTCTTCTTTATCTCTCTGTCTATTTTCTGCTTTTTGCTGTCTTTCTCGTTCTTTGGCTTCTTTATCATTTTGCCTTTTTATCTCTGCATCTTGTTTTAATGCCAATTTATCTTCTGCAGCTTTCTTCTTAGCTTCATCTTTATCTTGTTTAATACGAGCAGCTTCTTCTTGACGAGCTTTTCTCTCTTCTGCTTCTGCCTTTTTGTTTTCTGCTTTTATGTCCTTATTTACTGCTTTAATACTGTCTGCATTAACCTTAGTCAGATTCAGTTCTTTACTGAGTTTCTGTAACTTTTCAATATGAGCCTTATCATCTGCTTCATTAAGTCCCGTTATTTGTTTCTTAACTGCAGAAATTTGAGATTCCAAATCTTTTCTTTTCAGTAACAAGTTATTCAAAGCATCTGCTCTCTCTACTTCTCCCATCATAGCATAAGCAGGTTTAGCAGCTGTTACAGCTTTGGTATATTCTTCAGGTGCTAACTTCCGAGTAGCTTCTCCTACAGCCATAGTCTTAGATTTACCCAATTCGGAAGTTATTTTCTTAGACATACTCTTGAAATCAAGCATATATTGAGCAACTTGTTCTGCCTCTTCATCTGTTAAAAATAACTTCTCTTTAGCAGGATATTTTTCCGTTAACTTACCTAAGGCATCTAGCTGAGTTAATAAACCTTCCAGATTCTTACTGGTAAATGAATAATTTTTAATTCTATTCTTGAGTTCATCTAAGTATTGAGGAGTAAAGTTGGCAGGAACTTCATAAATTTTCTTACCTGCTTGCATAGCCTGAAATTCTGTTTCTGAAACAACATTCTGCTTTCTGCCTAATAATTCTCTGTATCTGATTATATCTTGCTGTTTGGTTACGCTTTCACCTGTGAACTTAATCTTTTCTTCAGGCGTCATAGAATAAACAGGACTTTTGGTAATGAAGTCTATTAAGTCCTTTTCTCTTTGTTCAATTGCTTCAGATACAGCTTTAGCAGAAGCTTTATTATTGATAAATAAAACATCCTTAAATAACTTGCCCAAATCATCTGCGTTAGCTGTTACATCTGCTTTAGCTTTAGCACTTTGGACATTCTTCATTACTCCACCAGCAGCTCTGGCATCTGCTTCCTGTTTGCTTAAAACTTTAACTGCTTGGCTATACTGAGTCTGTAGTTGTTTAAGATTGTTTAGTTTAACTGAAATTCTTTGCACATTAAGAGCATTATTTAAGATGTCTCCAGGTTCTTTAGATTGTGATAATTCAATTTTTGCCAATCTTAGTTGTTCTTTGGTTTTAGCAATTTCTTGTTTAGTAGCATAAATAACTTTATCTCTTGTTTCTTGAGACATATTTCTAAAGATACTATCTATAGATTCACCTATCATTCCCTTTATGCCTTTGAATTTGGCGAAGTTCTTATGCAAAGCATCTCGGAATAAATCACTGAAATTGGTTACTACATTGACTTGTTCCCTAATCTCAGGACTAATGAACTGACCTTCTAAATTGCCACCTTTAACAGTTTCTTTGGCACTTATAATAATACTTCTTAATCCTGCTAAAGTATGTTTTATTTCCTCATCTATTGTCTTATTCATTTCCATAGTCAGCTTTCTTTGCATAGCAGTAAGATTCTTAAGATTCATTTCAGGAGGAATACCAACAGCAGTTTGGGATACAGATTTATAATAACCTATAGCTTGAGGTTGTTTATTTATTGCATCTCTTAGTTCTTTTACTTGATTGAGTTCATCTAATAAATTGTTAACTTGCTTAATGGAATTGGCTATACCTGTTCCTGTAGTAACATCAAAATTGAATTTATTACTTTGTAAGCTACTTAAAATAGAAGCTACACCTGTAACTTCGGAAAGTTTATCAAAGTCAATAGATTTAATAGCACTGCCAATACCTCTGATTGCAGATGCTAATTCATTCTGTCCCTTGACTTTCCAAACAAGATTTACTTCATTAGTAGTTTTTGCCATTTTATCCTTCTTATACTTTAATCTCTAACTTTTTAGCTAACTTGACTAACTTCTTCAGGTCTGTTACCTGATACTGACTTTGAATAGCAGCATAACTTATATCTCTGATATTCTTAGTTCTAATCAGATAATTAAGAGACCTGAGGTCTCGGTCTGTTCTCTTCAGATTCTTATTCATAGATCTGATTAACCTGTCAACCTTAAACTTGAAGTTATCTTCTGTTTTTTCTATAATCTCAGCTTTCTCAACTTTTACTCTTTTTAGGACATAAGCCATATATTTTTTGAATATCTCAGTAAAGATGGTAGTCTGATAGACAGTATTGCGTTTATTGTATTTGGCAAAACTGCCAAAAGGTGCTAACTTGCCTCTCTTTTTAAATCTTCTCTGCATTCTTATCCAAGTCAAATATGCAGCTGCATAAGGTTTCAATAACCAGTTCTTAGGCTCTTTATAACTTAATCCGTATTTGCGTCTTGATCTCCAACCTACTGCTACCATAGGTCTATACAAACCTGCTGCTTCTCTTCTCTTAAACCAACCATATAACTCATTAAGAGTAGGTAAATCATCTTTAGATCTAATACCTGCCATTGCAGTTCCACCACTGGTATAGACACCAAAATCCATTGCTCTATTATAATAACCTTTATCTCTACCAGGTCTTTTATAATAAGACCATAACTCAAAATAAACAGCATAAGGATTTTGTTCAGTTATTTTGGTCATTTGTATCCGCATATATTTGGTAGATAAACCTGTTATCCATTTCTCTCTGGTTCTATAGACCTTTTCAATAATTGCCTTCATATCTGAGCTTTTGGATGATTTGAAGATTTCGCTATAGACATATAACTGAGTAGAAACATAAAAAACCACATTGGTAACTACAGTATCTTTGAATATTCTGCCTAACAAGAGATTGGCTACTTTATTGCCTTGCACCTTATTAGCTGCGTATCTAACCGTATCAAAGACCTGCATAACTTGATATAAAGCACTTCTAATTAGTCTATCTCGTTCGGATAAAGGGATTTCGTTACCTGCTCTACTAAAGTTACTGTTATATTTCTTATAATAATAAGCAGGATTGAGATAAGTGATATTCTCCAAATCTTTGGCTTCTTGCAAAGATCTGCTATCTCTATCCAGGTTATCAATATCTTGTAAGATATCATAAAGCATAGCAGAGCCTATCCGAGAAGAGACAAACCTCGTCTTATCCTTAACCTTCTTTATTACTTTGGTTGAGGCTTTCTTGATTATACTGGCTCTCAAGTAATTCATTTAATTCTCTCAATAAATCTGCTAAAGCAGTAGAATAATCTACATTCTTAGCTAACTCTATATAAGCATTTCTTCTCTTCAAATCCTTCAAATAAGAAGCACCTTTTAAGATATTTTCTCTCAAATCCTGACAGATAATCTCTTCTGCCAAGATAAGAGCTTCTCCTACATCTATAAGATTACAGTCTATACCTTTAGCACATAATAAGATTAAGGTGTCTCTAAAGTGGTCTGCTTCTGTTCTTGGTCTGGGATAACCGAATTGTCTATCCCCAACATCTCTTCTCTCATCATCTGTGTAACCGCATTCTCCAGCGTGGAACTTACGCTCTTCAACTGATTGATTAAAACGCTTAATTCCGCTGGAATAAGAGCGAAAAAATCTAAGAGAACCTGCTCTGCTTCTTTTAAGTTATCATCCCAGGCTTTTGCTTCTCCTGAGATAGTTTTCAACAGATTATTAAATTCATCAGGTCTATCTGCCAGACCTACAATAATCATACTCACTACTCCCTGTGTATCGTTATCTTCAATAACGGGAATAGCCAATAGATTAAGAGATTCCAAAGCCTGCTTAATGGCTAAGATTTTATAAAGCGATACTGTCATTTTTTCTCCTTTTTTTAAGTATAATTAAGAGGATATAAATTAAATTTAGGAGGATTACAGTCTGCATCTGGAATACTGCCTATAATAAATAATTTCAATCCAACAGCTCTATTTTGATTAAAATAAGTATATCCTTCTACTGTCTTATAATATAAGTAGCATTTACAGATAATATTTTTATAATCTAAACTAAATGGTTGATAAAAAAGATATGTAAATGTGGAACTAGAATATTGATATCCCAAATATATAATAGTTCCACTGCTTTTGTATATATAATAAGTTCCTGTCTCAACAGCTTTTAGATAAATTAGTCTATAGGCTCCAGATAAAGCAGTTACTTGATTTGACCAAGTAGTTTGATCTAAGCTTAATAATAAATTCTCTGAGTTAGAGGTTAAAGTTATATCAACATTGGGATAAATTCTTATTGCACTAATTATATCCAGATTATCTGCTTCTGCTACAATTTTAACAAAAGGAACTTCTATATTGTATTCTGTTATATCACTATCTTCATAGCCTTCTTTAATAACATAAGCTCTTACTTGAGAAGTATCTATATAGATATTATCTTTCCAGATCTGATAGTCGGTATGAGGATCTCCTCCATCCAATCTATATCTTATTTCGCATTGAGTATATTCTGTATCTATATGCAATAAACCTGTCCCATAATCAAAATATATATTGGGTGCATTCAATTTGCCTTTACTTTGAGGTATCATAATAGTCTTATCTTTTCTATCTGACAAATCTACGGTTTGAGGTAGGTATGTATAACCCTCTTTTAACGCAGAATAAACCCCACTACGAGCATTTCTAATCACGGTTGGAGTAAGTATATTAGTTGGATGATTATCTATCGTTAAAATCGCTCCTATTGGGTCTGAGGTTATTCCCAATAAGGGATGATATTCTATGCTTTCACCTAAGCCTACTTCCAGAACTGCAGTTACACCACATAACTTAATCCCGTTCATAACCGTATCCAAATACTCTACTCTCTCTTCTGTCAAACTTAAATTAAGGATTTGCATTATATTATCAAACTCTTGAGCTGCAGACAGTCTTGCTTCCTTAACTCCCATACTGCTCTTTTGATAGACAGAAATAACCAAATTATGATTAACAGGAGTAGATAAACCACTTGCTAAATTAACTGTATCTGACGAATCTATATCTACCAAAATAAATGGATAAATCTCATTCTCGGTTATACCATATAATAACGAATCTTTAACATTTTGATAACCTGCCTCTGTTAAAGCTTGAATAACCTTAGTCTGTGCCTCTACAATAGTATCCAATACCATAAGCTTAGATGGCTATAAAACCAACTCCTCCTGCAGTTAAAATACCTTCTACCTCTTCTCCACTTGCTCTATAAGGTGTTACAATAACCTTAGCTTCTATTAAATACTTATCTGCAAACTCTACTACTCTCAAAATATCTGTAGGCTTAATAGAACCTTCTCCCCAAGTTTCTATCTGAGTCATTACTGTATCCATATCTATCTTCTTAAGAGCTAAAGCTACATAATAAAGAGCACAATAAGCTTCTGCCATTTCCAAATCTTTGAGTTGTCTTTCGGATGTAGTAGCTAACTCATAATTCCAGGTATCTTTCTCAATTTCTGTAATAATAGCAGTATTATTTTGTAACTCTACATAACTGGTATAAGCAGAATTACCCAATAACTCATTCATCTTTCTGGCACCTATAGTAAGGATATTGCCACTTATCTTAGTTAAAGCAGACTCAGTTAGACTGCTTAAACTCTCTATATTGGAGATAACTCGTTGTTTGTGTGTCATTTATGCCTCAATATTGATAATGTTTTCAGTTACGCCTATCTCTCTATTATAAGTAAAAGTGAATTTATTGCTTTGATTGGAAGTTATATCTTGAGCAATTTGATTGCCAATACCATCATTATGAATACCACAATCAAACCTAAAGACCATACCCAACAGATTATCTTTATCTGGTAACTGCAAGATATAAATGGTATCCATATCAGAAGAATATAACAAAGCACCATAGTAGTCTGTAAGATATCTATTCAGATAAGTAAAGTAAACACTTCTATGTAACATTTCAAAAATAGGTAACTGCAATTCTACTTTCTTGGAGATAACAGCTTGCAGTCCAAAAGATAAAGGCAATTCATCTCCTTTTAATTCTTTAAGACTTAAATCTTCATAAGCTACACCTATAGGAAAGATATGAGGTAGCATTATAGTTTGTCTGTTGCCTATACCTGGAAACCTACCATTGGCAATTAAGATAACTGCACCTGGATAATCTTCTAAACTTAAGGTAGTTAGACCAATTTTAAGAGTTGTAAAAAAATTCATTCCATTAACTATAAAACAGCAATAAGGAGTATCTGTATTGGGAAAAGTTATTGTATTGTTATAGTTTCCTTCAAGAATATAATATCCTGTATCTACATTGCTTACAGTAATATCAGCTCCGCCTGCATTAACAAATATAGGTTCATCAAATTGATGTAGAACATAATAAGGAATAATAGCAGAAAACATCTTAGTAGTTTCTGGCAATAAATGATTGCCTATTTCTGTCTTATAACAAGAGCCTAAGGCAAATAACCTGGCTTTGGTTAAGTTGGTAGTCTTGGTAAATGACATTTTAATCTCCTTTATTCTACATAAATAGGAACTGCAATTTCTTCGTTAAAACCTGCATCTTTTTTGAAAGATAAAGTGCTCTTATTGGGTTGATTGGCATTCCATTCCTGACTGATAGTTACACCATTAAGTAAATCAATCTGATAGATAGGAACTCCTGCATAAACACCATCTCTATCTACAAACTCATTGTAAGGCAAAACAGGAACTATTAACAGATATCTGAGACTGGCAGGAATTAAACCAAGATCAATATCGGTAACTGTATAAGCACTATCTATAGCAGAAGGTTTGCCATTGGTAAAGAAACTGAACTGCTCATAACCTGGCAAGTTTACTTCTGTAATGGCACTTTGCACCATTGTATCTCCTGTAGATATCTTTACTTCATCTCCTTTGCCTACTTTCAAAGACATATCTTCTGCAGTCCAACCATAAGGAATAACACCTTCAAAGATAAGATAATTGGGTGTAAATGATGTTTTATAGGGAGAAGTAACTATCAAAATCATCTGACCTGGATACAGAGTATATGCTGATTGCGTATCAATATCAATATCAATATTATACAGTTCACTGTCGTTAAGAATGACAAAAGCAGATCTAAGATTGTTAGTTAATATCATAACATTAGAAGGAAGTGCTTTACAACAATATAACAAAGATTGAGGCGGGTTATTTGCATCAACCATAATATCACTTCCACTGGTAACCATTATTGGTGTAGTTCCCAATAAGTTACGAGCAATATATTGAGAAGCATTTACTAAAGAAACTATATCTTGTGGATCAGAGGTTTCTATTAGATTATCTTTGCTTAAGAAGGCAAAGTATCCTGCTTTGTTTAAGAGGGTTGTTTGATTGAAAGACATTTTAATCTCCTTTTTGTCTATCTATATAAAGATAAAAACTATAGGGGAAGACTAACTTCCCCAACTGGTTAACTGTTATTAGTAGCATTGATAGTTACTGCAGTTCCTACACCTGTTTCTCTCTTAGCTGTGACAGTAATTTTGTTTACCTGATTTGCCTGAATGTTTAATTCAGGAAAAAGATAGACATTGGATAACTTCACATTCTCAGTTCCAAAACTGCCAGAAGGAGTTCCTGCAGGAACAAAGGCTACATTACAGGATTTATTGATTAAACCCTTAAGCGAGTCATAGTTATTCTTAAAATCTGCAGCAGTAGCTCCGTGTCCAACTATAGTAAAAGTTGCTTCTCCATTTTCGGAGATAGTAGCTTCAATACCTGAAGCCAACTTAAGAGTATCACCTGGAGAAACTTTCAAAGAAGCATCTCCATCTAACTGTCCGACATTAACACCTGGAGATGACTGATATTCAGCAACAGCTGAGCAATATACCCAGACATCCCAGACTTTCTTACTTAATACAGTAGTGGTAGAAAAAGCCATTATTCCTCCTTAATAGCTATTTTATATTTAATTAGATTATCGGCAATCTTACTATCCAAAGAAAGGATTTCTCCTATCTCAGCAGTTGTGCCATCTGGCTTAAGCCATCTGAATAAGAACTTTACTCTTACTTCTGGAGTAACTTTCTCTTCTTTCTTTGGTTTTGCCTTAGTTTCTACAGGTATCTCTACACCTGTTACTTCTACTTTGGCAGGATCTTCTGCTTTAACATTAGGTTTCTTAGTTGTATTAGCCATTATTTATCTCCTTAATCCTGAACTGTAACAGTCATCTTAGTGGAAGGTAGAGTTACACCATCCAGAAATGCTCTAACATAATAAGTGTTATTAGCCAAACTGGCAAAATCTACACCTTCAGCAGGAGTTTGAGTAGAAGCTAAAGCATAAGTATCCAGATTGCCAGAAGTAGCAGAATAAAAGATTTCTGCACCTGGAGTATCACAAAAGACAAAAGCTCCTTCTGCAGCTGCCAAAACGCTCTTATCTATGGTAACAGCAGAAGCACTTGAACCTATTCTACTACCAATCAGGTTTTTACTGGTAGCAAAGATTAAGTCTTCACAAGCAAGAGCACTACCAATACCTTCAGCTATGACAAACTTACCTGGATTACGAACACCATAAGCCTGATAGAAGTGGTAAGTATATTGATAACCTTCTCCACCTTTCTCCATTCTGGGATTATAAACCCGATTATAAGAGAATAAGGTTTGAATGGCAATTCTATACTCTGCTTTATCAGCACCAAAGATAATGAAACCACCTTTATTCAAACTCTTGGCATAAGGAACTACTACAATAGGATAACCACGATACTGTATAGCACCTTGAGTTTCTACAGTTCTACTTTCTCTGGTCTCTGTAGCCATAGGAATAATTTGACCTTTATCTGTTACATAGACAGGTATTCTCAAACCTTTAGCAATTAAAGAAGCATCTTCTTTGCTAACCAAGAATGCCAGTTCATCATCTGCAACTTCATATTCAGGATTATAATGATCTATCATTACATCCAAAATATTCAGCAAATCGTAAGGTTCAAACTTATTTACACTACGCTTAATAGAGACATTATCCAAATCATAGTCAGTATCTCCAGAAGATTGAGTGCAAGTAACAATAAATACTACACCTAAGTTATTATAGGAATTGAAGGCTACTTGAATAGTTCCACCACCTGTTCCTATAGAGGCAGTATTGGAAACTGCAATGGTATTACCAGCAGGATCTTTTATAGTAATATAACAGCTACTGGTAGCTCCAGGTTTAATATAAATACTGGCTACATAGTTGGTATTCATTAACACAGGTATAACATTGTTATATCTGACAGTTCCACCTGTCCAAGCTGTTCCTGTCCATTTAAGTAATCCACCTGATACAGCTAAAGCACCTGCAGAAGCAGTATAATTAGCAGAAGTATCTGCAGAGAAATCATCTGAGAAGGGATCTATAAACCTGATAGCAGGTGCATTTACCTTTACAGGTGTAATCAAATTACCGTGTTTTCCCACAAATCTGCTAACTCCCGAAACTAAGGTCTTAGTTCCTTTTGCTTCTTTCAATAGTGTAGCATAGCTTTTCAGGAGTTTATAGAAATTTCCAGAAGCAAAACTGACATCATTACCATTAACAGCAAGTCTGACCAAATCATTGGCAATCTCATTACCAAAGATTTTCTCTACTCTTGCTTCAAAGTCTGGGTCATACAAATATTGACGAATAACCTCAATAGGCAGATCTACTTGTCTCTCCAAATGATGAACATAGACCTCGTCACCAAACATATTAGCCCATTTATTACGAGAGGCTACTACATTGGCATTATCTTGAGGTGTAGAAGTTATGCGTTGAGTATCGGTTAACTGTTCAGGAATACCTGTCCAGAAATCCATTGGAATAATACTGGAATCTCCTGTTAGCTTATTATACCTGTCCAAAAACCAAGACTGGGAATTGATAAGCAACATACTTTCCTTAGCTTCCAAGCCTTGTAGATGTCTTGCTCTGGTAAACTCAGCAAAACCATAATTGGTGGTATATTCGTGTTTCCAGATAGTTCCGTCTCTCAACTTTACCTGATAACCTGCCTGTTCTAACATCATTGCAGCCAAAGGATTAACATAATTCTTAGCCACATTCCGTCTTTTAGGCATTGCACTATCAAGTGCCTTAATTAACTGTTGAATTAACTCTTCTCCCATTTTTTCTCCTATAGAATGGAACTCTTATAAGCAGTTACTTCTTCTTGTTCCTGCTTATTGTTAGCAGTTTTGGCAGTTGTATCGGTAGAAATTGCCTCAATAATGCTATCCAGTTTCTTATTGAGTTCTACCAGTTTCTCATCAATCTTAGTATTAAAAGATTTCTCAATCTCTTCTACCTTAAGATCGGCAAACTTATCCAAAACATCCTTACCTTTTGCCAATACTTCTTGCATAGATACGATGTTACCATCCATCTTTTTAACTGTTTCTGACAGCTCTAACAAATTTGTCAAAGCTTTTTTCAGTTCTTCATCCATTGTTACCTCCATTGGATTTTCTATAGTTAATGTTTTGCCTTGCAGCAAAGCTTTTATAATCTCCAAAAGATTCATCTTTTCATATTCAGCTTCGGCAGTTCCATATAAGGAATAGCCTGTAAGCTCTCCTTTTTTAATTCTTTCCCAAACTTCATCAGTAGCCTGAGTAGCAATTACCCAGGTTCCCTTAGTTATGGTCTCATTATTGACTACAAAATCTGTAGGAGCAATAAAACTCTCAATTACCTTGCCTGCACCTTCCTCTAAATTATGCATACTATCAATTTTCTGATAATCCAACATAAACTGATGAGCTGCTTTCTCTAAGGTCTTTTCATCAGTCCAATCTCCGTGTGCGTCTATAGTATTAGGTGCATAAACAATACCATAAACCTTTTTCTCTTCATTATCAGCATTACAGATAAGCTTAACATTCATCTGAAAGTCAGGTTTATGCTTTTCCTCTTCATATCTTTTTGTCAAGTAAAAAGATCTCAAGTTGGCAGCTTTATCTACATAAGAGATATATTCTACCTTTAAGTTCTTAAGTTTTCTTCGTCTAATAGCCATCTTTACCTCCCTCTGGCTGAATCTATATCATTGGGATGTTCATAGGTATTCTGACCTGGAACTGAACCTGCATTAGGAGCTTTCTTATTATTATTACTATGTAAAGCACCTTCAGGTTTAACAGGATAACCCTTCTCTGCTCTAATCTCTGTTACAGTTTTAACAGGTTTACCTTCATCATCCACAATATTGGCATAAATGTTATTGATAATAGCGTCATCCTTATCATTGGTAGTATCTACCTGTAATAAACTGAACTTAACATCTAAAGCAAAGATCTCACTCAAAAGAGTAGAAAAGAAATTGGAAATCTTATTCTGTCTTGGTGCAATAGTTCTCTCTACAAAATCCCTTAAACTTCCTATAGTTTCTGTTCCTGTAGATAGACCTGAAGCTACTGTTATACCCATAAGCTTAGGTGGTATCTGATGAACGGTAATAATCTCATCTCTATTCTTCCGATATTCTTCCAAAAAGCTACTATTGAAAGAAGAAGAAATATCTACAAAATCTGCTTCTGAGCCTTCATCGTCTAAAGTAATTATCAATAATCTATGAGCATTATCAATACCCTTATAGTTATCTGTCATATAGTTCTTAATACTTTCTTTATTCTCTTTAGACATAAGTGTTCCTTTTAAGATTAAAGCCTTATCAGGTGTAGCATTATTATTGAAGAAAGTAGTCCCATACCTGCGAATATAACTATTCTCCAACATTGCTTCCAATGCTGACATATAAGCAGGATAACCATAAAAATAAGAAGCAGTATTATAGTTACGCATACCTACCAAGTATCTAACTCCATTCTTCAATTCACCACCATTATAAGGCTCAAATTCTACTACTTCTCCATCATCGGTAACATAACAATATTTATCAATTCTGCCTTGTTTATTGACTTTAACATAGACATACCTGACAGGTGTATTAAAGATACTAACTCTATCTGCTATCCTAATCAACTCCAAATAGGCTTCATCATAAACATAAAACTCATAAGTAAAAGCATCTACGATATCTTGAAAGGTCTTGAAACTATCATAATTGGGTTTATGTAAAAAGGTATTTAATTTTCTATTATTGGAACTGCATTTATATCCCTTTTGAGAAGTGGCAATGCTCTTAACATCAATGGAACTCTTATGAGTTGGGTCTAATGCCTCTAACATAGGCAAAAATGCTCTATCTATGGGAGGTATAACACAACCATATTGGGTTAAAGCATTCTTAGCTTCCAATGGTATAGCTGCACTTGCAGGTAATATATCTCTCTTAGCCGTATTAAAGATATATACCTTATCTGGTATGCTCTGTATATTGTTATCTGGCATTTATAACCTCCACTAATGCACTATTCTTGGGTTTAATCAAACTTGCCAAACCTGCCAATGTATCTGGTGCGTCATCAAACTCATTGTTCCCTTCTGCCAGATATTCTGTCAAGTCTTTTATAAACATACCATAAAAGTTGTTATTATAGGACAATCTGGGAAAGATGAACATAGTCTTAATTAGGTTAGAATTTAACATTATCCTTAACTCTTTATTTTTAGATTGAGTTTTAGTGCCAACAGTAACTTCAAAGACCTTATCAGGTCTCTCTAATCTCATATTATCCAGTATTTTACCAACTTCTTGCCTGATTTCTACTGCTATTATTCTACCATCTTTATTAGATTCAACAACATAATAGTTAGGTAAGAACTTAATTATTTGTTCTACTAACAATGGTTTATAATATTCATAACTCTTTCTGGTATAAATAATATCCAAGATATAAGCTAAACCATTCTTAATACCTATAATAACCGAACAAGTCCAGTTAGTTCCCTTATCTGCTGGATCACACCAACCTATAATGGCATCATAATCTTGAGGAAACAGCTCTTTATCTAAGAAAGTAAGAGCAGATTTGGGAAATAAAGCACCATATTTTTGCACTACCTTATTCATATACATAGTTTCCCAAATAAACTCTTCCCCTGCAACATAATACTCATCTCTTAAGGTATGCAGTTTTTCAGTTGACATCATAGCTTCACAACTAGATTCATCATTATCATTCAAAGCAGGATAAGAAACAAAAGTCCATAATCCACCTTCTTCTACAGTTCCTTGTAAATCTATCAGTCTATTGATAAGATCGCCTTTACTCCACATAGTAGAAATAACAATGGTAGGACATTCAACACCTGTATCGGGATTGCTTTCATATCTGGTCTTTTGAATAGAGTAATACCAATCCCAAACCACCTCTAACTGATTTGGGCTCATTGCATCTGCCATATTCTTAATAGGGTCATCTACAATACCTGCCAAATTACATCCATAACCTGTAGTAGTCCCCCTTACACCTGAACCAAAATAGGCAAATTGCTTACTGGTAGTTAAAGCCCAACAATCCAATGATTTCTTAGACTTGGAAAGCTTAATACCTTCAAAAGCAGTCTTAAATAAGTCTGACCTTATCATTTGTCTGACATCATAGGAGAATTTATGAGCCAAATGATCTCCATAAGTATTCCGCATAACACAACCTGTAGGATGATTACCCAAAATCCAGGCACAATAGTTAGAAACCAAATAACTCTTACCAGCTCTGGGATAGATAGAGATAGCAAGTTTCTTAATCTTGCCTTCTTTAACAAGCTGTAGCTTAGTTGCTACATCTTTTAAGAGAGTTTTATCATCTATAAAGAAATCTGGGTCATATTCTTTACAATATTCCCATAAATTGTCTCTTAAATAGTTTTTTTCCTGCCTTTTTTGGATTTCTCGCCTAATTATTTCCTGATTTATGTCCTCTAAAGTTACAATTTTATTCATCATCTTGGTCTTTATCCTCTATCAATTCTTCATATTCAGCATCTACAATATCAATTACTTCTGCGTTACCGTCAATAATATTCCTTTGCATAGCCAAAAGTTCTTCTACAGTATATTCTGATAAAGGTTTATCTAACTTAAAGGTATGTTCTTTTCTTGCTTCTACCTCTCCAGCTAAGAACTCTGCCAATCTGGCTAAAACATTCAAGTCCTTAACTGTCATTCTATATTGGTTATCATTAAGTTGTTGTATTAACTTATCTGCACCTTTATGGAAGATATCATTAACCTTAACAAGCTTCTTAGATCTTTCTCTGGATACCTTAGCTTTTAAGGAGTTTTGGGATTTCTCAATAACATTTTGATGATATTCAACTCTTTGAGTTTCCCAATCTTCCTTTTTAGCAAAATAGAAGAGAGTAGATCTGGGGATATTATAGCTTTTCTCCAATTCTCTATAAGATGGTTTTTGCAAAGAGATAATAAAAGAAGTTCTTGCTTGTGCTAACAAATATAAATCTACTTCCTTAGTCTCCAAATCTTTTACCATCTGTCAACTCTTTTATCGCTTTCGGGTTTAATTATGTCTTCTATATACTTCTCATCTATGGTAACAGCATTACCAAAAGAGGAAATGATACTGAAGAAAGTAGAGATAGCATTAAAATTAACTCTCCTGTTAGTAGCAAAGACAGGATTGATAACATAATATCTCTTATCATTATAAGCTTCTATCATAAATAATAGATTGATGTCCATAGCTGCATTGATGAATTTACGATAAGCAACAGAGCTTAGCATTCCAAGATAGAGCATAAAAGATTCTCTACTATTTACAGGAACATATCTATCTCCATTACGAACACAAATAATATTGGTTTTAGGATGAAGATGCCTACATAACATCAGATAATACTTATTATAAATCACAGACTCAAATGGAGCCTGCACATAAACGAATATTTCGTTAGGTATAGTAGCTAAAAGCTTACTTGTCAGTGACTTACCCCTATAGTTTTTGGGTAGGTTGTTACTCATTTTTTTAGTCTCCTTAGATATAATATATCTAACTAAGTCTTAAAATCAAACATTATCTTTTATGTCAAGACTTATTTTTATCCATTTCCGTATATAAGTCCAGAGAAATCTACTTTTTTTGCAATTTCTACATACCTGAAGCTCCGT
>CAZTNW010000005.1:0-77296 GCA_964614945.1 uncultured bacterium | reverse complement strand
CTACCGCTGAGCTACGCCGGCTTTTAAAAATAGCTTCCAGTAGGGAACTGGAAGCATGATGTTGAAATCAGTTTTTGAAAATTATCCGCTCGAGCGGATCATCGAAAAATTCCTTAATGACCGGGAATTTCTCCGAGGTAACCGCTTTGCTACTCTGAAATTTTACCGCGATAACCCCTCATGCGGCAAGGCAATGGCAAAACACGATATACTTCAGCAGAAATCAAGCCCTAAAGGGATGTGGAGGGAGATCACTATGAAACAAAGGATCAGTGCCGGGGCGATGATACTAAAGGATGAGGAAATTCTACTGGTTCACCATCAAAAAGCCGGATGTTTTGATTTTTGGGTTCCTCCTGGCGGTGGCCTGAAAAAAGACGAAGGCATTTTTAAGGGCGTGGAGCGGGAGGTATTCGAAGAAACAAACCTGAAAGTAAAACCCGACAAAATAGTCTATATCGAGGAGCTGATTGATGAAAACACCTATGTATGCAAAATTTGGGTTCTCTGCCCGATAATGGGTGGCACAATTGATTTATGCAATCTGGATGCAGATGAAAATCATGTGCAGGGTGTGAAGTTCTTCAGTCGCGAGGAAATACAAAACTTAAAGGTTTATCCGGAATTAATCAAGACTACCCTCTGGGAGGATTACAGGGAAGGGTTTCCCATAATAAAATACATCGGCTTTCACAGGTGAGCTGGAAATCAATCGGCAACTGCCGGTTCCCAAATTTTCTTCCGGGTCGCACTTGCAACGCTTTTGCTTCAGCTCTGTGAATTGTGAAAGGAAGGCTATGCTGTCGGCTTTAAAGCCCTCACCTGCATGCTGATTACCCTCACCGCCGGATCAGAGGAAGTGATTTGGCGTTCGTTGAGAACTTCCACTGGCTCGAATCCCGCCTGGCGAATCATGGAGAGGTAATTTTCCTTCAAGCTCGCGCCAGCCAGGCAGCCTACATAAGCCTCCTTGGAATTGCGGATGTAAGCCGGCAGTTCTTCCAGCAACACGATATCCGAGACGACAATTCTCCCCCCGGGCTTCAACACGCGGAAAGATTCGCGGAAAACCCTTTCCTTGTCAGGAGATAGATTGATCACGCAATTAGATATAATCACGTCGACCGAGCCATCGGGCAGAGGAAGGTTTTCTATCTCGCCCAGGCGAAACTCGACATTCGAATATCCGTGTTTCTGTGCAATTTCCCTCGCCGCATCGAGCATTTCCGGCGTCATATCCACGCCGATCACTTTTCCCCTCTCCCCTACTCTTTTTGCGGCAAGGAAGCAATCCATGCCGGTACCGGAGCCGAGATCGAGCACTGCCTCCCCTTCCTTCAGGGCAGCCGATGCGATTGGATTCCCACAGCCCAGGCCGAGGTTTGCTCCCGTCGGTGCTGCCAGGAGGTCTTCCGCCGTATACTGCGCAGTGCAGCATTGACCCTCCTGTTTTGGCGTGCGGTTTTCTTCCTCCGGGAATTTTTCGCCTTCCGAGGGCGCAGAGCAATGACATTCTCTTTTTGCCACTCTTGCGTAAGCGGCGCGCACAGCCTTCTTCACTTCATTCTCTTCCACGAATCGCTCTCCTTTCTTTACGCCCCAAAGGGCGCCTTCATCAAAGGTTCCAGAGTCTCCCGGATTTTTTCGGCCAGCATCTCCACTTTGGTGAGAGAAAGACAGACGACCTTTCCACCCCTGGCCCAGGTGCTCACGGCGAGCTTCTCGCCGGGTTCAATCCCCGCCATTTCTCTGAGTTCCTTCGGCAGAACAAGCTGGCCCTTAGCGTCCACGGAGACAATAGCAACCACTTTGCAGCACTCTTTTCCGCAATCCAGGTGCGGGTTCGATTCCTTTTTCATTTGGCCGTATCATCGCTCCTTTTTGATTTCTCAGATATTTCGTAAATATTCTACAACACTGATTTTTACCCTGTCAACTTTCATGTCTTAGTCCCGACGAGACAAGGCATCGCCTATTTTACATAAAATATAAGGGGTATATATTTCCCAGACCGGAAAGAAAAGAGGAATCAAGGATAGCGCTACTCTATGAATACGAACTGGTCAAAGCTGCGGATGTTATCGCCCGCGAACTGCTGCGCTTGAGTCCTGGCGAAACCTGTGTGATCACTGCGGATACGGAAAGCGACAAGTGGCTCGTCGACGCGACGGCTGGGGCGGTTTTTTCCGCCAGCGCCAAGCCGATGTCATTCTGCTCGCCTCCCCCCTGGGAGTGGGAAAGGCTGCCGACCCGATGCTGCCTCGGCATTAGCCGCCGCTCTCAAAGAGACGGACGCCTGGGTGGAGTACAACAACAAATATATCTTCTACTCATCAACCTACGACACGTTGAGGGAAAGCAACCGCAAGCTGAGGCACCTCTGCCTCGAAGGAATGACGGTGAGCAACGTAGCCCGTTGCATCGGCCGCCTCGACTATCCCACGCTAGAGACTTTCCTCAAGACCGTGACGGAAAAAACCAACGCTGCCCGGCACGTTCGCATGACGACTCCAGCCGGCCAGGATGTGGAATTCGACAATGAACCGGGGCGGGCTATCTCCTACGAAATAGGCTATGCACACAGGCCCGGCTCCTTTGCAGCCCGGGCAGATCGGTTGGGCTCCGGCCCTGGGAACAGTAAACGGAGTGATCGTCTTTGACGGCGCGGTCAACCCTCCGCTCGGCATTCTCAGGGAGCGCGGCTTCCTTCATGTCGAGGGAGGAGAGATCGTCAGATTTGAGGGAGGCAAGGAGGCGAGGGAGTACGAATCCTGGCTCAGGAATTTCAATCATCCGCAGATGCTGCGCCTGGCCCACGTCTGCTACGGCTTCAATCCGGGAGCACGCCTTTCCGCTAACAATTCCGAATGCGAGCGCGTCTGGGGAGTAACCCAATGGGGCATCGGAAATATCGGCCAGACACTGATTCCCGGCGGCATCTTCGCTCCCTCTCACAGCGACGGGATCTGCATTAATACTTCGGTCTGACTGGACGGCGAGCAATTCATGGACAGAGGACGGGTATTGGATCTCCAGTTGATCGAACTGGCGAAGAAACTTGGAAAAGCCTGAGTGTAGAACATGTTCAATGACCGGGGTTCTTTTCAGCCAGTGCTCTGGAATAAACCAAAAATGTTTCCGTCACGGTCTCGTACCTGGGCAAACCAGCCGTAGCCTTTTATCTCCATTTGTTCCATGTTAATTTCACCACCAAGCTCCTTCGCCTTTTTGAGGAAAGGCTCGATCTTTTCAACCTCGAAGAAGACGACCGGGAAATCAGCAGGGGTGACGACATCGCTTTTATGAATCCAGACGACGAGACGATCGGCAGGCTTCAAGACCAGGTGCTTGTTGCCCAATGTCTCGAAATGCCAGTCGAAGAGGCTGGATAAAAAAGCACCGGTCCGCTCTAAGTCCGTGGAAGCCCATTCAACATGCACAATGTCCGGGATAGCCATCTTTTTTAGCTCCTTTAGTGGATATAGCTCTGATCATACGTCAACTAGCGAAACCTAACCAGAATGCGGTTCGCAAAAACATTCCTCTTATTAAATGATTGCTTTTCCCTTGAGCTTTGTCGATATTATTGACATGGAGTTCAACTGGTTCACTATTTTAGAAATCTGCTTTATCCTTGCAGTTCTTTTTATTGGTTACACGCTATTCGGCCGCTATACGCGGGCTCGCTCCAGGCTATCTCGAGAGAAGGGACATCTAATTACAAAAATTTATAAGGACTTGGATCAATTTGAATACGAGGCCCCCAAGATGTACGAAGGAGGATACCGTATCACCTACATAGCTTGGGGAAGACGCTATTTTATCACTGAGGGCAAGACTCTGGAGCAAATAAGGGTGAGCGTTCTCTCCCAATTGCCGAAGGACAAACCACCAGGATTTATCGTCAATTATTCGCGTTGCATAGACAGCCGATAATTGCGAAGTGTCCTCTCTGCCGATTTTAGTGCCATGGAGCGGGAGACGGGACTCGAACCCGCGACCCTCACCTTGGCAAGGTGATGCTCTACCAGCTGAGCTACTCCCGCTTTTGAACCTGGTGGGCGGAACAGGATTCGAACCTGTGGCCCCTTGCGTGTGAAGCAAGTGCTCTACCGCTGAGCCATCCGCCCTCAGAACGTTTTAATCCTATCAGGGAATGGGATAAAGGTTCAAGAAAGTTTCGGCAAAGCTTCTTTGATCCGCCGCAGGGCCTCCTTGATATTCTCAACGGAGTTGGCGTAAGAGAGACGCAGGTAACCCTCTCCGAATGCGCCGAAGGAAGTCCCGGCCAGAGTGGCTACTCCCGCTTCGTTGAGGAGAAAATCAGAGATTTCCCTAGACTTTTTCCCGAAGGTCTTCACATTGGGGAAGGCATAGAAAGCTCCCTTGGGCATCCGGCAGGTGACCCCAGGAATCTGATTCAACCCGTCGACGACTACGCTCCGGCGACGCCGGAACTCCTTAACCATGTTCTCCGCATCCATTTGCGAACCCTGCAAAGCCTCGATGCCAGCTATCTGGGTGAAAGCTGCAGTACAAGAATTGATGTTCACCATCAACTGACCTACTTTGAGGGCTATCTCCTTCGGCATCACACCGTAGCCCAGTCTCCATCCGGTCATGGCATAGGTCTTGGAGAAGCCATCCAGGACGACTACCTTCCCTTTCATCCCCGGAAAAGAGGCCAGAGAAATATGCTCGCCCTCATAGATAATCCGACTGTAAATTTCATCACAGAGAACCACAATATTTCGACCATCAACGATCTCTGCTATTCTTTCGAAATCTTTACGCGTAAGAACACCACCCGTCGGGTTGTGAGGGGAATTGATGACGATCATTTTAGTTCTGTCTGTCACCAGCCGAGCGAGCTCCTCGACATCCAGGCAAAAATCGAGCTCTTCTCTCAGGGGGATTGGTTTTGGAATTCCTCCCGTGAAGTAAATCATTGATTCATAAATCGGGTATCCAGGGTTAGGGTATACAACCTCGTCCCCCTCGTTCACACAGGCCAGGATTACAAAGGACATGACCGGTTTTCCCCCGGGAGTGATTACCACTTCATCCGGCGAAACGGAAATTCCTCGAGTACGCGCTACATAATCGGCTACGGCTTCCCGAGCTTTGGGAATTCCTGCGGCGGGAGTGTAATGGGTGTAACCTTCATTTAATGCTCGGACTGCAGCCTCTTTGATATTCTGCGGGGTATCGAAATCCGGTTCGCCAATTTCCAGATGGATAATGTCTCTACCCTGCGCCTCTAGCGCCCTTGCTTTGGCCAGTACTTCGAAGGCCGTCTCAGTTCCTAAAACATCCATTCTCTTCGCAAAAATTGAGCTCACTCTCTTCTGCTCCCTTCGAACATTTTTGAGACCTGCTCAAGTAAAGTGTATCAAAAATAAGCGCAAGGAAAAGGTTTTTAAAATGTTCGCTTGAAAAAAGCCACCTGGTGAGGCTCAAGACCGAAGAGGTCGGCAATCACCCCGTCTGAAAGTGCTTCCCCCTGAAGCTCTCCTCTCAGCCGGCCTTCCTTCATAAGCAGCACTCGGTCGGCGTACAACCGGGCTAGGTGAATATCATGATAGACGGCGAGAACAGCGAGGCCTTTTTGCTTGAGTTGAGAAAGCAGGACGGTGATCTCCAGTTGATATTTGAGATCCAGATGGAGTGTAGGCTCATCAAGTAGCAATAGTTCGCCTTCCTGTGCCAGAGCGCGAGCAATTAAGGCTCTCCTCTTCTCCCCTCCGCTCAGGGAACTATAGATGCTTTTCTCCTTCCCGCAAAGCCCGACGGTGGAAAGAGCTTCCTGTATCTTACCCCGGTCCGCCTTCCTGTCGCCCAAGAGGGGGCTGTGGGGGAAACGACCCATAGCCACTATCTCCTCCAGGGAGAATTGGAAATCCAGTCCGTTCTCCTGCGGTACATAAGCCATAAACCGGGCAGTTCGCTTACGTGGCAACCTGCGTAGGGAAATATCCCGCCAGATGATCTCTCCCTCGAGAAAGGGAAGTAAACGCAGAAGGGCCCGCAATAATGTGGTCTTTCCCGAAGCATTGGGGCCAACCAGGGAGACGAATTCGCCCTTAAACAGGGAGAAAGAAACATCTGAAAACACCCTCTTCTCCCCGTACCCTCCTGCCAAATTTTTTACTTCGAGCAACTTCTCTCTCATTTTTTTCTCAATAGGTAAATGAAAAAAGGAACGCCCAATAATGCAGTGATCAGAGCTACCGGTATCTCAACTCCAGGAATAACTGAGCGCGCTGCATTATCTGCCCCAAGAAGAAGCACACCGCCCAAAAGAAAGGCGATGGGCAGCAGACGGGAATGATGAGCGCCCACCATCAAACGGGCTAAGTGGGGAACCACCAAGCCCACAAAGCCTATAACTCCACTTGTGGCTACGGCAGCCCCGGTGAGCAATGCCACGAGGGCGACGAGGAGGTATTTTACGAGCGTAACCGGCAAGCCGAGGCTAAGCGCGCTCTCCTCCCCTAACAAAATAAGGTTTAAGGGCTTGGCTAAGAAGATCAGGGCTGCTGCGCCGGCCGCGAGATAGGGAAATATCATCAGCGTCGAATTCCAATTTGTCCCGGCAAACCCCTCCAAGCTCCACATGATCGTGCGATGCAGGACATTCCGCCCCAGGATCCCCATCAGGGTGCTTAAAGAAGCAAAAAAATAGTTGGCGGCGATTCCGGCCAACAGTAGAGTATTGACAGGTAAGGCGCCTCCTTTACGGCCCAATAGAAGCACGGAAAACGTCACAAGGGCCGATCCGATAAAAGCGAATAAGGGGAGAGCCAATACCCCTGGGGCTAAATAAGTCATGTTGAGCAGAAGAGCCAGTGCCACACCAAATCCGGCCCCTGCACTCGTGCCCACAATAAAAGGGTCGGCCAGGGGATTACGAAAAAGAGCCTGACTGATCGCTCCGGCCAGAGCCAGCGAGGCCCCCACGAAAAAAGCGGCTAACATTCTCGGCAGACGCAAATCCCAAATAATGCTCACATGCATCTGTGGAGCTGAGTCCGGGGCGAAAAGAGCATTCGCTACTTCAGGGAATGAAAGCGGCGCACCGCCAGTCCAGAGACCCCAGAAAAGGAAAAAGACAAGCAGGAGTAAAAGGACGATGATGCGCAACCGCATTATTGTTAATTAGAACCATTCGGGGTGAAGAAAATGGGCTAACTCAAGTAGGGCATCCTCCAGACGAGGGCCTGGCCGCAGATAGACATTTGGGTCCTGGGGGATGAGAATTTTACCTTTTTGCACGGCATCAACGTTCTCCCATCCCTTCCTCTCCTTCAGGCTCGACAAAGCATTCGATTGGTCCGTCATGTAAGCAAGGACGATCGCCTGGGGGTTTTCGAAGACGATAAATTCATCGGCCAGTGCCGGGTAAACCTCATCAATGCCAGAAGCTATGTTGACTCCTCCCGCTAAGCGGATAAGGTCGTCGCCGAAAGTTCCCGGTCCAAAGGTATAGTACGGAGGTTGAGACCAAGTTTCCACATAGACAGTGGGCAAAGTAGAGGTTTGGGAAAGGTGCCTCTCCATAGACTTAATCGCCTCTCTGATTCCTCCCGTCACCTCTTTCGCTTTTTCCCCCTCCCCGATCAGGCTACCCACCTTTTCTATATCGGTGATCACCTCGTTTACTGTCTGAGGGTTAAGGCCGAAAACAATCACGTGCTGCTTGCGCAAGTTCTCGATCAAACTCATGGGGTTTCCAAAGACTGCAAGGACAAGATCGGGGTTCAAGGAAAGGATTTTTTCCAGGCTCGGATTATCCATTCCTCCCACTTTCTCAATCTGTGCGGCCTCAGCGGGATAGTCATCCGCCGTGGTAACCCCCACAAGTAAATCCATGGCCGAAAGAGAGGCCATAATCTCAGTGGCTGAAGGCCCGAGAGATACGACACGGGCGGGCTTTTGCTCGAGCTGAATAAGCGTCCCCCAGTAATCAGTGGCTGTCAACGTCTGGGTCGGTGAAGAAGAAGGGGGTGAAGACGGCTCCCGACAACCCAGCAAAGGGGACATAAAAAGCAGAAGGAAAAGCAAAACTACGACGGAAATTTTCCTCATCATCAACATGCTCCTTTCACGCGAAGGATTTTGTTATACCGCTTCTGCGGCGGAAAGCAGGTTTCCTGGCTCGGGGTCATCACCTTCTTCGCCTTCCCAGCAATAAGCCAGTGGCTTTTAAGGTTCATCCCTCACAGTGGCGGGACCGCGGCGGATTTTCACCGCCTTCCCTACACTCTCCGCTTTCATTAGACCACTCCTTAAGCCTTATGTCAAAGGCCCTCTCCTTTGCCGGGCAATCCTCGAGGATCCGAGCGCAACGTATCCGGACCCAATTCCCGTGTAGAGCAAGCGAGCCAGCAAGGAGAAAGCCGCGGGAAAGATTATTGAGCTTGTAGACCTGTTGGCATGCGCTCTCTAAATTCTTATAATCAAACCAAGCGGCATGCTCGAAAAAAATATCTGGAAAACCGCAACTTTAAAGCCTTTGGTTCGTTTATAGTAATAAGAGAAAAATGGAGGTGTTAGCGAATGAATTTGACAAAAAAGTTGTTGAGTGTCGGGCTGATCCTGCTTCTGGCCCTTCCGCTCACAGCAATGCCTTTGAACAGGGCAGCCCCTGCGGAGGCCGCAGGCCAGGGGATATTTAGTTCTTTCACGACAACTTCTACCACGGCAGTTCCAGGTAGTTTGGTTACCTTTACTTACGATTTTATCGTGACCGGGACTGAAACTCTTCTTTCTGGGTACATCGAGATCTATGATGCCCCGGCTGGAAGTTTAATCCCCTACAGCTTATCCCCGACAACATTCACCAATAAAACGCCGGGATCCCACTGCCTTGGCACCGCTACTTACAGAGTGAGCAACAATCCAGGTTCAACAATTCTGGTCAATGCTACTTTCTTCATGATCACCGAAACCGGAACGGTCGCCATCCCCTACACAGGCGCCCCCATCACAATCACTATCCAGAGCCAATTGAGTATTGAAAAAACCACAACCGCCACCACGGAGAACAGAGGGGATGAGTTTTCCTACAAGATCGTCGTGCGTAACACGACAGGCGCCACAGCGAGAAGCGTGCTCGTGCAGGATACCCTGGATCCCCTGCGTTTAGAATATAAGAGTTCCTGGGTTTCCCCGGCTACAGGCACAACAACCTTGATCGGCAATACGGTGCACTGGAATCTGGGCGATGTAATTTCTCCTTCCCAAATTGAGATCACCCTCTGGGTTAAAGTGAAGACTACTTCACCTACGGGAGCGGTGAATAACAGTGCTTCCATTTCTGCAACTGGCATGGGAGTAAGTACGGGCGCGGCGCCTGCAGTAATTATCCTGGAACCCCAGGCTGCTTTCCAGAAAACTGTCGATAAGTCTCAAGCTGCACCGGGAGACATATTACATTACGAGATCACCTTCAAAAACCCTACGGGCTCTCCTACGGTCTATAGCGCCTATATCACTGATTTCATCCCAGCATATACAGCAGTTTACAGCGCATATGGCGGGACGATTTCCGGAAACACTGTTAGCTGGAGCGTGGGCACGATTCCACCGGGCGGTACCCTGACGAGAAAGCTCGACCTTCAGATCTTCACGTCTCTGACGTACGGCACGATCGTACCCGCGAATATCGCTCAACTCAGCGGAACAAACCTTCCTCAATCCCCGATGACGGCGTCCTCGCCTCAAGTTACCGTGCTTCCGAATCCCTTTGTCTTTACCAAAACAATTACGCCCTCCCTTGTGCAGCCAGGTCAGCAGGTCGCCTTCTCCATCTATTACAAGAACAACTCTGGTTCGCAAATAAACGCCGTGACCATAACTGACGTCGTTGACTCCCGCATTACCAACCTTCAATATTCAGGCGTCGCGCCAAGTATTGTCGGCAATACCCTGACCTGGTCTCTGGGAAATCTGGCAGCGGGGGCCTCTGGCACTGTTTCATTCTTGGGCACCATCTCCGCTCAGACACCAGCCGGCACGGAAATTTCGAATACGGCCAAGATCAAAGGAGATGGGACGGCCGAGATGACCAGTACTGCCAAGGTATTGGTCGCCGTTCCCTCGAGCCTCACGCTCACTAAAGCAGTGAATCCCGCAAACATCCTGCCAGGCGGTACGGTCTCCTTCACTCTCACTTTCGGCAACCCTACCAACAACCCGACTATCCCTAGTTTTACTATTACCGACACCCTGCCGGGCGAATTAAACCTGCAGGGCGCCACTCAGGGATACACAGCCACCGGGAGCGTACTGACCTGGACAATCTATAACCTGGCACCAGGTGGCACCGGAACTTTAACCCTGGCCGCAACCGTTTCCTCGACTATCGCGACGGGCACCGCCATCGCCAACCAGGCTACTCTTCAATTCGCAGCCATCAGCCCCGTCACTGCCACCGCAACTTTCACGGTAGGCCAACTCCCGGCCTCTCCCCTCAAGATTTCCAAGATCGCCACGGCTGACTCGGTGCAGAAGGGAGAATATATCACCTACATCATCACCTATGCCAACGGCGGCAACACTATCCTCAACGGAGTCAAGATCGAGGAAAGCATCCCCGCGAACACCACCTTCTTGAATGGAAACCCTACCCCCATTGTTGATACGGCCAATAATAAGGTAGTTTGGGACACGGGTGAGCTGGCGCCGGGAGCAAACGGCACAATTCTCGCTCAATTCACTATCCCCGCCACGGTTCCCGACGGAACGCAGATCGCTAACACTGTACTCGGTAAGGTCTCCGGCTATCAGGATGCCGTGACGTCCACGGTATATGTGACGGTGGGCCCGGTTCTGCACAATGCCTACATTACAGGTTACCCGGATGGAAATTTCCAACCGGAGAAGGCAATAACACGAGCCGAGATCGCCACGATCCTTTCCCGCATTCTTAATCTCGGCCAGAGCACGGCCCCCAGCCAAAGCTTCTCCGATCTCAAGAGCAACCACTGGGCCTATGGCTATGTCAACGCGATTGTTAACGCTGGAATCATGAATGGATATCCGGATGGCACATTCGGCCCTGACCGCCCCATCACCCGGGCAGAGCTTTCTACTGTAATGGTCAGAGTCCGCGGCCTCTTCCCGATCATGGTAGCCCCTCCCACCTTTCCGGACATCGCCGGACATTGGGCGGCAGGATACATTGAATCGGCTCAACGCGCCATGTTTATCACCGGCTATCCCTCGGGTGATTTCCGCCCCGATCGCTCCATTACTCGTGCGGAAACTGTGACCCTGATCAATCGATCTTTTGGCCGCGGTCCTCTCGTTGGGGCCAATGTAGTGCAATCATTCCCCGATGTGCCCGCGAACCATTGGGCTTTCTCCTGGGTGGCGGAAGCGGCAAAGAGCCACTCCGGGGTGCACAGCTCGGCGGGAACGGAGTCGTTGATCAACTATCTCTAAGCCCCTCAGAAAAAACCGTCATTAAAAAGAAAAGCCCTGCTCGAGCAGGGCTTTTCTTTTTCTCCAAATACTGAAAATATCAGAGGAGAAGGATGGAGAGGAAAAAGTTCAGAACCGGATAGAGTACTCGCCAGAGCAGGCCGGTTCCCAGCAGGATGAATAGAAGCAGGGTGCCGTAAAAAGAGAGCCGCGGATCAAAAATATAGTTCGCCATCCTGGCCGGCAGAAGAATGCCTAATATCTTTGAACCATCAAGCGGAGGCAGAGGAATCAAGTTGAAGAGGGCGAGGAGAAAATTCAGCCCGACAGTGAAATAAAGGATCTGAGCGATATTAATGTAGGTTGATCCGGACAAATGCAGGAGTGACAACAATCGCCATAAAAGTGAGGCTATTAAAGCTAAAGTGATGTTGGCCACAATCCCCGAGATGCTCACGAGAACGGTATCCCTGCGTAAATGGCGCAGGCGATAGAAGTTCACTGGAACCGGTTTTGCCCAGCCAATGACGAATGTGCTGCCCAAGAGGATCAAGGTCAGAGGCAAAAGGATAGTGCCAAAAAGATCGATATGAGGGATGGGATTGAAAGTGATACGCCCGCTCAAGCGGGCAGTAGGATCGCCCAATTTCTCCGCTGTCCACCCGTGAGCTACCTCGTGCAGGATAATGCTGAAGAACAGGATAAGAAGGGAAATGATAAAAAGAGCGGGTTGGGACATCAAGCTGGGCATCGATTAGACACCTTTCCCAAAAAAGTAGGAGCAAGGGGAACCGGTTTTTGAGAGAAAGAAAAAGCCCTCTCAACTAAATACTGGGCTCCAGCCAGATTTTCTTTCGCCGTGGCGAAAAGAATGGCCAAGGGCTCGTGGCGGGATACCCAATCTCCCCTCTTTTTTTGGAGAAGCACCCCCACGGCATGATCAATCGGGTCCTCCTTCCTCAATCTTCCAGCGCCAAGAAGCATGGCGGCTTGTCCGATCTTCAGGGCATCAACCCGGCTGATAAAACCTTCTTTCTTCGCGGGAGTAATCCAGCGGAATGATGCCTGGGGAAGCCTCCAGGTCTCTGTTACTATACGGGGTTCGCCTCCTTGTGCTCGAATCATTTCTTTGAATTTCTTCAGAGCTGATTTTCCTGCCAAGGCCTCTCTTGCTCTCTCCCGTCCGACTTCCAATGATGGGACGAGTCCAGCCAGAGCGAGGAGCTCTGCCGCCAGGTCGATTACCGCATTCACAAAGTCGTGCGGCCCCTTACCCTGTAGCGTGTCGATCGCTTCCTTCACTTCCAGGGCATTCCCTATGGCATAACCTAAGGGCTCATCCATCGGGGAAAGCACGCAGGTTACCTTCCTCTGCATGCAATCTCCGATCCTCACCATTAAGCGGGCCAGGGACATAGCCTCTTCCTTGGTTTTCATGAAGGCCCCTCCGCCGCATTTGACATCAATCAGGATATTCTCCGCCCCGCCGGCAATTTTCTTGCTCATCACAGAGCTGGCAATGAGTGGGAGGCTGGCCACGGTGGCTGTCACATCGCGTAAGGCATAGAGTTTTCCGTCCGCGGGGACGAGGTCTGCAGTCTGAGAGACAATGGCGCAGCCGATCTCCCGGACCTGGTTGAGCAGGCCACGGGTGGGGATATCGGTGCGGAAGCCAGGTATTGCTTCCAGCTTGTCGATCGTTCCTCCTGTGTGGCCCAGCCCCCTCCCGGACATCTTAGCGATATACATGCCACAGGCGGCAATGAGAGGGACAAAAACAAGGGAAACTTTGTCTCCTACTCCCCCGGTGGAATGCTTATCTGCCGTGGGGCCCGGGATAGAAGAAAGATTCAGGGCTTGGCCGGATCCAATCATGCTTCTTACGAGTGAAAAGATCTCCTCCTCGCTCATTCCTTTTAAAAAAATAGCCATGAGCAGAGAGGACATCTGATAGTCAGGAATTTCTTCCTGGGTGAATCCCTGGATCAAGAAATCGATCTCTGCCTCAGTTAAAACCAGGCCGTCTCTCTTTTTGGCGATCAGGTCTACTGCTCTCATGTGCCTTTCTTAAGAACGAATGGCTATGGGCATATATCTTTCAACAGTTGAGGGATATCCTTTGGCAGTTCAGCAACCGGAATTCCTGCCGCACGCAAGGCACTGATTTTCGAATCGGCGCTACCTGAGGTTCCGGAGATCACCGCTCCGGCATGCCCCATCCTCTTTCCCGGGGGCGCGGTTCGGCCAGCGATATAGGCGACGACGGGCTTCTGAACTCTCTGCTGGATATACTGGGCCGCTTCTTCTTCTGCTGAACCTCCGATTTCGCCGATTAAAACCAGGGATTCCGTCTCCTCGTCGCTCATAAAAAGGGAGAGGGCATCGATGAAAGATAAGCCGACTACGGGATCGCCGCCTAAACCGAGGGCGGTGGATTGACCCAGTCCATTCCTGGTTAAATGAGAGACAATCTCATAGGTGAGCGTCCCCGAGCGAGATATTACTCCCACATTTCCTGGCAGGAAGATGTGGGTGGGCATAATCCCCATTTTGCATTTGCCTGGCGATATCAATCCTGCAGTATTGGGTCCAACAATTCGCACTCCTCGTTCTTTGGCGAAAGTGACAATCTGCACTGCATCATGAATGGGAACATGTTCAGTAATGATCACTACTGGGTCCAGTCCTGCCTCTATCTCTTCGAAAACAGCATCTTTTGTATTGGCGGCCGGAACAAAGCAGATCGCTGCAGTCGCTCCCGTTGAGGCAACGGCCTCCTCCACAGTGTCGAAGACCGGCACACTCTCCACCAACATTCCTCCCTTGCCCGGGGTTACACCCGCGACTACATGGCTCTTCGCCTGAATCATGGACCTGGTATGGAATTGACCCTGATGCCCGGTAATACCCTGCACAAGTATTTTTGTGTTCTCGTCAATTAAGATTGCCACGAGAGGTTCCTCCTTTTTCTGCTAAGCGAGCTGCTTTAAAAGCAGCCTCCTCCATCGAGGAGAAGGCGCTGTATCCATTTTCCCGCAAAATACGCATTCCCTCTTCCTCGTGCGTCCCCGTCATCCTGACGGAGATCGGCACCTGCGGCGCAAATTCCACGATCCCGCGGGCTATTTCGTCGCAACGGGTGATACCGCCGAAAATATTGATGAAAACCGAACGCACCTCCTTCTTTGCCAGCACGATGGAGAGAGCCTTCCGCATCAACTCTGTGGATGCTCCTCCACCGACATCGAGAAAATTTGCCGGCTTTGCCCCGAGAGCCTTCAGCACATCGAGTGAGGACATGACCAGCCCGGCACCACAGCCGATGACGGCGACATTCCCCTCAAGCTCTACATAAGCAAGGCCACTCTCCTTGGCCCGCTGTTCCAAAGGAGTGAGATCCTCATCCTGGACGAAACCCTTTTGTCTGTAGAGCGCATTGTCATCCAGGATTAATTTGGCGTCTATAGCAAGGAGGCCGGAGGAGGTGAGGGCGAGAGGATTTATCTCCGCCAGCTCGGCATCATAATCACGAAGAACTGAGTAAAGGCGCTCCGCGATCTGTGCGAATTGCAGAAGAAGTCCTTTCTCCAACCCTATGGCCTTTCCTCCTAGCCTGGCCTCATAGGGAGAAAATCCCCTCCAGGGATCAACCGGCCGCTGAAAAATCTTCTCGGGATTTTTCCTGGCGACCTCCTCTATCTCTACACCCCCTTCGGCGGAGGTCATGAAGGCGAAGCGCTCACGCCCACGATCGAGTACAAAAGAAAGGTAGTACTCCTTCTGGATTTCCGTTGCCGCAGCGGCGAGGATCTTCCGCACGGGAACTCCCTTGATCTGCAACTGGAAGATCTCGCTGGCTTTCTTTTTCGCCTCTTCTGAATCTCGTGCTAACTGAACGCCTCCAGCTTTTCCTCTTCCGCCTACCAACACCTGGGCTTTAAGTACCAGTGGATAAGGAAGTTTAAGCTGGTTCAGCTGGTCGGGGGTTTCGATTAAGGAACCTTCTTGCACCGGAATCTGGCGGCTCGCAAAAATTTCTTTGGCCTGATATTCGTGTAATTTCAATTAGCTCCCTCCGTTTTGCAAAGTGGTCTCCCCTGATTATAGCGGAGAGAAAGCACAAATAAACCAAAAATAATTGCAGGCTGGTTGACAAGGCGCTGAGAGCCACCTTACAATAAATTAGTATGTGCTTTTCTAATACTTCGGTCAGCTGGCTTCTGGAAAGGGGATAGTCTGTGTTTAAGCCACTTCATCTAAGGCGCACTGATCTTTGGCCCGGTAACTACAGAACCGGCATGTGGATCTGGGCACTGCAACGAATCGCCGGCCTTATCCTGGTTCTCTACCTCTTCGCGCATATTATCGTAATTTCCTTGGTTGCCGTGAGCTCTGAAGCTCAGGGCAAAAACGCCTTCGACGCGGTGATGGGATTTTTCGGCCATCCCGTAGTCCTGGTATTGGAGTTGCTGCTGATATGGGCGGTTCTCTTCCATGCCTTCAACGGCATTCGCGTCATTCTTTTTGATCTGGGAATTGGGATCAAATACCAAAAATTGATATTCTGGTTTTTGATGATCCCCGCTCTCGGAATATGGATCGCCGCCATTATCCTGCTCGCCCCTAAGATTTCTGGATCCGCTTGAGAGGAAGGTGAACAGAATGAACAGCTTTTTCGAGGGCTTCAAGAAATCTGAACTGACGAAAATGCAGGAGCGCGGTTGGTTTGCCTGGCTGATGCAACGACTCACTGCTGTTTTTTTGCTCCTCTTCCTCGGCACTCACATCTATCTCCTGCACTTCCTCGACGTCAGCGGAGAGATAAACGTAACTTCTGTGATGCAGCGCCTGAGCTCGCCCTTCGTGATCTTCGTAGACCTGGGCCTGCTCGCCGTCGTCCTGTTTCATGCCCTGAATGGTTTTCGCGCCGTCGTATTCGATTTCGGCTTGCCCAAGTCCCTCAGGAAAATATTCACCTGGCTTCTGGTCCTCGTGGGAATTTTCTTCTTTATTTTCGGGATGAACGGCCTCTTCCCCTTCCTGGGAATTAAACCGCTGTTTTACTGGCTATAGAAAGGAGCCCACGATATGCGTCACGATGTCTTGATCATCGGGGGTGGTTTGGCCGGGCTAAGAGCAGCTATTGAGGCACACGATGCCGGCGCAGACGTGGCGATCATCTCCTGGGTTCATCCTGTCAGATCGCATTCTGGCGCCGCGCAAGGTGGGATCAATGCTGCGTTAGCCAACGCCGAGAAAGGGAAAGATGATACTCCGGAAAAACACGCTTTCGATACGATCAAGGGTAGCGATTATTTAGCAGATCAAGAAGCCGTCTTCCTCATGACCTACGATGGTCCCGAACGAATCATCGAGAGCGAGCACTGGGGAGTTCCTTACAGCCGAACGGCGGAAGGAAAAATTGCACAGAGGCCTTTCGGCGGAGCCGGTTATCCCCGCACCTGCTATGCCGCTGATAAAACTGGGCAATACCTGCTCCACACTCTATATGAGCAAGCGGTCAAACGGGGAATTAAAGTCTATTCCGAGTGGTGGGTGGCATCACCCATCATTGAGAACGGAGTCTCCTATGGCCTCGTCGCTTTGAACCTGGCCACTGGAGCACTGGAGTCCTTTCTGGCTCCGGCGACGGTTTATGCCACAGGTGGTGCCGGGCGTATATTCGGCCGCTCCACCAATTCCCTGATTTCGACCGGCGCAATCATGGGTAGGGCCTACATGATTGGGGTTCCTCTCAAAGATCTGGAGTTCGTGCAATATCATCCTACTTCCCTCTGGGGTACCAATATCCTGATATCCGAAGCTGCCCGCGGAGAAGGAGGCTACTTGGTTAACAAGGAAGGCGAGCGGTTCATGAGCAAGTATGCGCCCAAGGCTATGGAACTGGCGCCGCGGGACATCACCTCCCGCTCTATTCAGACCGAAATCAATGAGGGTCGAGGATTCCAGGACGCTTACGTACACCTTGATTTGCGTCACCTAGGCAAGGAAAAAATACTGGAGCGGTTACCTGGCATTCGCGACCTGGCGATGAAGTTTGCGGGCGTCGACCCGATTGAACAGCCCATCCCCATCCAACCCGGGCAGCATTACAACATGGGCGGGATCGACACCGACGCTGATGGGGTGAGCCCTGTTGCAGGGCTTCTGGCAGCGGGAGAATGCGCCTGCGTATCCGTACACGGAGCAAACCGTCTGGGAGGAAATTCCCTGCTTGAGACTGTAGTCTTTGGACGAAGGGCAGGGGCGAAAGCAGCGGAAATTGTCAAGCAGGAATGGAGGGCCCTACCCCTGGCAAAAGAAGCAGGGTGGGTTCGAGAAATCCGCCAGCAGCTCGAATCCCTCCTCAAGCAGAAAGGGAGAGAAAATTCGGCCCACCTGCGCGATTTGCTGCGCCAGGCCATGATCTCCAAAGTAGGGATTTTCCGCGAGCAGGGGGCAATGGAAGAAGCGCTGCAATTGGTGAAGGAACTCCAGGAACGCTCGAAAGACATCCGCAGCGAATCAAGGGTGTTGAAATTCAACCTCGAGCTCGTCCGGCACTGGGAATTGGAAGCGATGCTCCACGTCGCCGAGGCAATCGTGCGCGGAGCTATTTCGAGACAGGAAAGCAGAGGTTCACACTCTCGTCGTGATTTCCCGGAAAGGGATGACGTAAACTGGCTCAAACACACCGTGGCCCGCTATACTCCCGATGGCCCAACCTTCGAATTCAAACCGGTTCAGATTACCAAGTATCAGCCGGAAGCGAGGAAGTACTGATGAAGGACAAGGAAAGAACAATTCGATTCATCGTGCAGCGTTTCGATCCAGCGATCGACAGCGAGCCTTACTTTCGAGAGTATCAGGTACCCATGAAAAAAGGACAGACCATCCTGGATATGCTTTACTGGGTGCTTGAGGAGCAAGATCCCACCCTCTCCTTCCGTTCTTGCTGCCGGGCGGGGGTATGCGGATCATGCGCCTCTTTCATCAATGGTTCCTACCGCCTGGCCTGTGAGACTCAAGCCCTCAGCTTAAAGAGCGACCGGATTACGATTCTTCCGCTCCAGCACCTCCCGATCATTAAAGACCTCGTGGTAGACATGACGCCATTCTGGAAGAACTATGAGCTGATCAAACCATTTCTCATGCCGGGCGAAAAGCTTTCGGAGCAGGAGATCCTGCAGTCTCCCAAGGATCGCAAACTGGTGAATAAACTCATCGATTGCATTCTCTGCGGATCCTGTTACGCCTCCTGTCCGATGACCTGGATTACTAACGAATACATCGGACCGGCGGCGCTCCTGAAATCCTACCGCTTCATCGTGGATTCCCGCGATCGGATGACGAAGGAACGCGTAAGGTTCTGCGGGGGTGAATTCGGCGCCATGCGCTGTCACACCGTCTTCAATTGCGCCGAGGCCTGCCCGCAGAAAATCGACATCACCTCCACCATCCAGGGGATAAAAAGGAAAATGATCCTGCAGAAACTGAGATTCTGGGATAAGGGCTAAAGCCGCCTGACAATTTCCCGGACCTTAGCCGGGTTGAAGAAAAAGAAAGGGAATTGGCGATAAGCCAGGACCCTTTCTTTTTCTTCCTCCTGCACTGACTCCCCCTGGAGCCTCAACAATTCCTCGGAAAGCCCATCTCTGAGGGCAAGGTTAATCGAGGAGAGCTCCCTGTACTCCGCCTTGCTGAGCTTGCCTGCTTTAAGAAGCTGCTTCTTCCTCTCAATCAGAGACCCTTCACTCTCTATAAGCACAGGCGGAAGGTAAGCTTCGGGCTCGCTCTCCATCCTGCGCAGCAATTGGCGAAGTTCTCTCGAACGATCATCGGCAAACCCCGGGAAAAAGAGTGTAAGGGTGGCCGCAGAAAACTGCGGCGGCTCCACCTGGAAGAAGTGGCGGATGATCTGGTCCGTGACCTCCTCGTATTTCGCCCCCCCGACCCCATGGACAAATAGATCAGCGAGGAAGAGACGGATAAAGATGGTGAGCGTCGCAGCCCGCGGTCGGAAATCTATCGAGGAGAGCAGGGACTCGGAAGACCCCAATTCCTTCCCCTGGGTGCGCAGGATCTCGCCTTTATAGAGAAAAAGAGAATCCCTCCTTCCCTCCCCTACCCACCAGAAGGGCAGCTCCACTTCCGTGGAAGTCATTTTTAAATCCGGAAAGGGGATTGCCGCTGAGCGGGGCTTATTGACGGACCTCCATTCCGCGAGCACTCCATTGTGAATCGCCGCAAAATTCCTGGCCTTCTGAGTGATGTGGGCGAAGAAGTGGTTGAAAGCCTCCGTCTTGATCATCTGGGATAAGAGGAACTCCCGATAAGAGGGGGATCCCTCCCAGAAACGGCGTAACTGGGAAGAAAAAAGGGGGAAAAGCGAGACGCTGGATTGAAATAGATGAATCCTGAGGAAATTCTTCTTCGCTTCATCCGCCTCTGGGAAATTCAACGCTTCTTCCACATTCTCTTTGAAAGATCGCCAGGCTTCCTCTCCTGGGGCCAGAGCCCTCTCCAAAAGCAGTTCTCCCCCGAGTGGCAGGCGAATTTCCTTCCGCGAGAGTCCCTGATTCCATGAGGGAACGGCAACTGTCAGTCTATCTGCCGGCTCGGAGTCCAGAATGAAGGCCACTCCCTCCCATCCATGCTCCCTCCCCTTTTCCAACAGGAAGTAACGCATCCAGATGCCGGGGTGCATAAAAACAGGCTGGTGTCCGGTGAAGAGCCAGAGTTTTTGCTCCTGGAGCCCCAGGCGCAGGAATTCACTCCGGGCTTGCGCGCGCACCGAAGAGAAGGGAACCCCGTCAACCGAAAACTTGTAAGAATTGAGATTCCGCGCGTTTTGCTCGATAATGCTGGGCCATGCACTGAAAGGAGGTTCGATAAAAACTTCGCCGTTTTCCTGGGGGATATTCATAAAATCGCCTCGAAGTCATGGAGCCCGATCTCCTCCCGGCAGGCGAACGGTTCGCCGAAAGGGACCCTGATTAGAGAGCCCCACCATCGAGCGACTTCCTTCAGGTTATCAAAAATACCGAGGTTGCTCCTCTCCTCTCGGAACTGGGACCTGTATGCCTGCACCGCCTGGATTTTTTTCTCGATGAAAGGGGAGATCTCGTAGACAAAAGATGGTTTCACGTGTAGGCGGAAGTGAGTGCAGAAAAAGTAATAGATTTTCCTGGGGAAAAAAGGCGACCCTTTCATTTCAGTTTTCGTCAACTTGGCGTAAAAGCGGGCAGCCTCCGCTATCTGAGAGGAGGCCTTATGATCCGGATGAGCATCCACCCAGTAATGGGCGAAAAGGATATCCGGATGCAGATTCCTGATAACCTCGGCCACTTCCTTCCTGACTTCAATGGAGTCCATCAAAAAACGGTTGGGCCATTTGAGAGTGATCCGTTGATTGACGCCCAGTATTCCAGCGGCCTCCGCGCTCTCGCGCGCGCGCAGCTCCACCGAGCCAAAGGGGGTCGGTTCCCCGTTTGTTAGATCGAGGATGAAAACATCGTGCCCTTTCGCTTTCAGAGCGAGGATCGTCCCTCCCATGCCGATCTCTACATCATCGGGGTGAGCACCGATTGCTAAGAATCGCGCCATTTCCTCTTCTCTCTTTCTATGATCTCCAGGTAATACTGTCGACGGATCATGGGGTCATTGAGCTCTTTGGGAAAGTGTCGCCTGTGATCCTTGTAGATAAGAGAAACAGGGATCTCCCTCATCTTCAACCCATGTCGCGCGGCCTGAATCCAGAGTTGGACAGGAAAGCCGTAGCTCTCTTCCGTCAGTTCCAGGAGACGAAGTGAGGGCACGCGGTAGGCCTTAAAACCGCAGAAGGAGTCGGTGAGAGGGAATCCGGTCAGCTCCTTCAATATTGCAGTGATTTCCATGTTGATCTGGTAGCGATCCGGCGGAGGTTTGCCGCAGCTCTGACAGAGATACCTGCTACCGGAGATAATGTCCCAGCCAGGAAGGGAACGCTGGAAATGAGGGATCATATGCGGCTCATGTTGCGCGTCACAATCCATGGTCAGGCAAGCTTCGTAGTCTTCCTCGGTGGCAACACGAAAGCCGTCCATCAGTGTGCGGCCGTATCCCAAATTCGAATCGTGCCTGAGCACCCTGATCCCGGGAAAATGAGCCAAAATCTGCGGGCTCCGATCAGTAGAGCCATCATCAACGATTAAGATATCCGCTTCCCCGCTCCACCTCAGGATCTCTTCCAGCACCTGGCTCAGGGTTCCTTCCTCATTGAAACATGGTACGACAATCAGGGACCTCATTCTACCAGAAGTTGCGCGCTAAAAGTCAGCTCTTTGCTTAGAGTGGAAAGTTCTCCGTGCCCCGGGCAGAGCAGGGTCTGCGGGGGAAGGACAAAGACTCTCTTTAAAGAAGAGCTGAGCTTTAAGAGGGAGCCGCCTGGCAAATCGGTACGGCCGACGCCGCCATGAAAAATCAAGTCCCCGGAAAAGAGTACCCCTTCGCCGTAAAGCACAAGGTGGCCGGGACTATGCCCAGGGGTATCAAGCACGGAGAATTTTAAATTATCCACCTGCACCGTAGTCGGTTCTTGGATCGCTCTTCCCTGCAACTGAATGGGACGGCCTCCCAGGTATTCAAGGAAACCAAGGGGGGGGTTACAGATCATCCGTTCATCGCCTATGGGGTAAAGCAATTCTATCTCTGGATAGGTTTGAAGGAGTACAGACAATCCCGCCCAGTGATCGGCATGCCCATGGGTGAGAAAAACAGAAATCTTCGCTGGTGGGGAAGGGAGCGCCTCCCTAATTCGCTCGCCCTCCCCACCAGGATCAATTATTAATACTTCGCTTCCTCGATGCAAGAGATAGACATTTGTGGCATATGGTCCCACCTCTAAACAACTGACCCATTCTGGCAAATGCATTTACTTCTTCCTGTACTGCTCGATTCCCTGCTCGTAGAGATCGTTGCCATGGGCGTCGTTGACAACTATTACGGGAAAGTTTTCCACCTCAAACCGATAGATAGCCTCGGCTCCTAGCTCCGGATAGGCCACCACTTCTGCCTTCTTAATGCACTGCGATAAGAGAGCTCCAGCTCCGCCCGTGGCAGCAAAGTAGACGGCCTTGAACTGGCGCATGGCCTCCTTCACCTCAGCGGAACGCATGCCTTTGCCAATCGAGCCCTTTAAACCATTTTCAATTAAAAGCGGAGCATAAGCATCCATGCGATAGGAGGTGGTGGGGCCAGCAGAGCCGATCACCTGTCCTGGTTTCGCTGGAGAGGGCCCTACATAGTAAATGATCTGTCCTCTCAGGTCGAAGGGAAGCTCCGCCCCCTTTTCAATCAACTCCACCAGTTTCTTATGTGCGGCATCGCGCCCTGTGTAGATCGTTCCGGTGATGAGGACGCGATCGCCCGCCTTCAAGCCCTCGACAATTTCATCCGTGAGGGGAGGAGTAATCCGAATAGTCATTTTTCTTCCCTCCTACAGCTCGGCCTTCCGCACCCTGCTGGCGTGACAGTTGATGTTCACGGCAACAGGCAGCGCGGTGATGTGGCAAGGATAGGTCTCAATCTGCACGGCCAGGGCAGTCGTCCTGCCGCCTAAACCCTGAGGACCGATGCCCGTGGCATTTATCTCCTCTAAGAGCTCTTTCTCCAACTGGGCGAATTTCGAATCTGAGTTGGCGCTTCCGATCGGACGCAACAGGGCCTTCTTGGAGAGGAAAGCGCACAGGTCGAAGTTCCCTCCCACTCCCACGCCGACGACGAGAGGAGGGCAGGGGTTGGATCCCGCCTTCTTCACCTGCTCCAGCACGAATTTCTTCACACCGTTCAGGCCGGCAGACGGGGGAAGCATGGATAGGGCACTCATGTTTTCCGATCCGCCTCCTTTGGCCATGAAGGTCACCCGCACCCGATCGCCGGGAACGATCTCCGTGTGGATCATGGCGGGGGTGTTGTCCCCGGTGTTTTTCCGCTCCAAGGGATCGTTCAGCACCGATTTGCGCAAGTAGCCTTCCACATAACCACGGCGAACACCTTCGTTAACAGCTTCCTTCAGGTCCCCGCCGACGAGGTGCACATCCTGGCCGATCTCGAGGAAAATGACAGCTACCCCGGTGTCCTGGCAGGCCGGTATTTCTTTTTCCGCGGCGAGGCGATCATTCTCTAAAATTTCCTCGATCAGGGCTTTCCCGACTGGGGACTCTTCGCTCTCCCTCGCCTGTTTCAGGCTCTGAATTACGTCTTCGCCGATCACCAGGTTTGCCTGGATGGCCAGATCACGAATGACCTGGGTAAGTTGCCCTACTTGGATCTCTCTCATCCCGGTCCTCGCTTAAGACTTGGGTGCCGGGGGAATGATCCCCTCTTTCATCAGTATCTGGACTTCATCCCGGGCGTGCTTGATCAACTTGGCGGCTTTAGCCCGCAGTTCCTGTTCTGTCAATACAATCCGGGCCAGATCCTGTTCTATGGCTTTCATCGCCACCGCCACCGCCTCACCGATATAGACCTCCCAATCGTCCATCGTGGGAATCAAGTAATCTTCTCGCAATCCGCGTTTTTCGGCCGTTTTGGCCAGCTCATAGGCTGCAGCGATGCACATCTCATCGGAAATTGTCTTAGCTCGCACATCCAGAGCGCCGCGGAAGATTCCCGGAAAACCGAGGGAATTGTTCACTTGGTTGGGGAAATCGGAGCGCCCGGTGGCCATGACTCTGGCTCCGGCCTCTCTGGCCTCCCAAGGCCAGATTTCCGGTATGGGATTGGCGCAGGCAAAGACAATCGGGTCTCTGGCCATATTCTTCACCCACTCCGGTTTGATCACCCCGGGGCCCGGGCGGGAAAGGGCGATAATGGCATCCGCGCCTTTCATGGCCTCGTCCACTCCTCCGGTTTTTCTTTCCGGGTTGGTCTTCAGGGCGATCTCCCAGGCCACAGGGTTACTCTCCTGGAGTTGCGTCTGATGGGGTCCCAGAATACCCTTGGTATTGGTGACAAGGAATTGCTCAGGCTTCATCCCGGCCGCAATGAGGACCCGGTAGGTACAGAGGCCTGCTGCCCCTGCCCCGATCAAGGTAACCTGGACATTCTTCAAATCCTTTCCCACTACCTTGAAGGCGTTAATCAGGCCGGCCGTCGTAACGGCCGCCGTTCCCTGTTGATCGTCATGCCACACCGGGATGGTCATCTCCCGCCGTAAGGTGTCTAGAATGTAGAAGCACTTCGGCTGGGCAAGATCTTCCAGGTTTACTCCCCCCAACGCGGGCTGCAATGCCTTGACGATCTGAATGATCTCATCCGGATCCTTGGTCGCCAATGTAAGGGGGAATGAATCAACTCCGCCCAAATATTTGAAGAGCAGCGCCTTGCCTTCCATTACAGGGAGCCCGGCTTCCGGCCCGATATCTCCCAGCCCCAACACGCGAGTACCGTCCGAAATCACGGCTACCGTATTCCACTTATTCGTGTACTCGTAGACCAGCTCGGGGTTCTTCTGGATCTCTTTGCAGGGGGCGGCCACTCCAGGAGTGTACCAGATGGCGAAATCGTCGATGGATCGGATTACACATTTGGGGATCACTTCCACTTTGCCCTGGTAGAAGGGGTGCAGCCGCATTGCGTCCTCAGCCGGTTTTGCCGCTTTCGCCAACAACTCTTCTTTCGTGCTCATCTTGCTCTCTCCTTTTATGTTTTTATCAAAATTGCTTCATTCTACGAAGAGGAGACGACCAGACTCCAGGGGATCCGCCACACGAATCCCTTCAGATCTTCACTGGATCCTCCCACGACATAGAGGGCTTCTTCGCTCGCGACGAGTCCCTTGGGATTGCGGAAATTAGGGTCGAGGAGCTGCGTTCTTCCAACCTTATACAGCAGGTTGAGCTCGGCATCGAAAACGAGCACCTGATTGGTGGACATCTCAGGGACCAGCACTTCCTCCTCGTTGAAAGTCAGGGCAACGTCGGCGGGGCCGTCGTAAGCCCCAATCGAGGTTGCTCCGGTCGACGCGCTGGCCACTATTTCCCCCTCCTGATCCAGTTTGAGTATCTTGTGTTGATCTTTTAAGCTCACATAAAGGTAGCCCTGACTGTCCATGGCTAAGCCATTAGGTTTTTCTAAGCCCGGGTAGACCCCGACATAGTTAAAGTCCCCGTTCAGCACTACAACGCGATCATTTCCCCGATCAGCCACATAGAAGTAGCGTCCGTCCCAATCCAGAGCGCGCGGCGAACTCAGAGCTCCCTTTTCATTCATCACGGCCTCAATCCGCTCGGCCTCTCCCCCTTCGAGGGGAAGTCGATAGAATTGCCCTGCTGCATCGAGGATATAGAGGTTGGAGCGCACGAGGATCATATCGCAGGGAGCCTCTGCCCCGGGGAGTGTGGCGGTGAAAGTGGGATCTAACTTGCCGTAACTCGTGAACCTGAAGATCGTCTTCCGCTCCTTATCCAGCACGTAGAAGAGCTTCTCGTGCTGCAGAAGGGCGTAGGGATCCTCAAGGTCCTTGATGTATACATAACGTTCGGAAACAGGAGTAGATGGGCTCGTAGCGGTCTCGCTCGGGGCGTGCCGTGAAGAGAAGAGATAAGCGAAGAAGAACCCCACTGCCAGGAGCAGCAGGGTCCCCAGGGCGTATTTCCACCAATTGCTTGTTCTCGGCCTTTCCTCTACCAAATCAATTACTAAAGCGGTGAGGTCATCCTCCTTTCCTGCCCTGTTGGCGAGGGAGATCAGTCGGTCGCAGGCAGCCTGGGGGGAGACGCTCCAGTGGAGAACCTCAGCCATGTCGCGAGACCGAATCTTCTCCGACAGTCCATCTGAGCAAAGAAGGAGACTATCCCCGGGGAAAAGCTTTATCTCGAAAACATCGCAGGAAAAACCTTCCTCCCCGATCATGGAGGAGGGAACACCCTCCTTGGCTCCGATGGGCACCGCCTTCTTGCTTAACTCGCGCAGCTCCCCATTCCGCAAGAGGAAGATGGAGGTAGTGCCCACGTTTAAAAAATAGAGACGATGTTCGGAGATCAGAGCACAGGCCAGCGAGACCTTAATCCCCTTCCACTGTTCATTTCCTCCCAGTTCCCGCAGGCGCTTATCTGCTTCTATTGCTGCCTTCTTCAGTTCTTCTAAGAAAGAGGGGTTCTCGCGAGAGAAAGAGGGCTCCACCAGTTCTGCTAATGTAGTCAGGGTGAGCCGCGCAGCCGCTTCCCCCATGGAATCGCGGCTGTCCGCATCAGCTACCGCGTAGAGCCCGCAATTGAGCTCGCCGTCAGGTGAGGCCCGATCCTCAAAGATGTAATAGGCATCCTCATTAACCCTCTTTCCCTCTTGCTCGGTCCGAGCTCCTATATGAACCTGAGCGACTTTCGGCATTTATCGCCCCCAATCCCTCAAGTAGCGAAAATCCCAATCGACGGTGCGGGAAGATAACTTACAGATCAAGGGGGGGCGGCGTTTGAACTGGTAACGCTGCACCCTTTTCAGGATCTTTCCTACTATATCTGGAGCGAAGCCGGCCCGCACAATGCCCTCCTCGTCCAGTCGTTCATCGGCATAAAGGTAGAGGATTTGGTCGGCCAGATCGTAGCTGAACCCAAGCTCCTCCTCGTCTTTCTGCCCTTCCCAGAGATCAGCGCTGGGAGCCTTACTGAGGATCTCAGCCGGTAACTGCAGCTCTTCCCCCATCTGCCGTACCTGGGTTTTGTAGAGGTCGGCGATGGGCAGAAGGGAGGCTGCCATATCCCCGAACCAGGTCGAGTAGCCGAGCAGGAGTTCCGATTTGTTGCTCCCGCCTACGACTAGAGCACGATTGGCCATGGCTTGGTCGAAGAGAATGCCCATCCTCTCCCTGGCCATCTTGTTGCCACAGCGTACCCTGTCGGCCTGGTCGCCAGAAAAATAAGCATCTATCATGGGGGTAATATCAATTTTTTTCAGCTTAAGGGAGAGCCGCTGAGCAAAAAGGTCGGCATCTCTCTCGCTTTGTGGATCGGAGGTCCGGTAAGGAAGGAAGAGGGGAATCACGTTCTCTTTCCCCATTGCTTCGGCACAGAGGAGGGTGACCAGGGAAGAATCCAGTCCTCCGGAAAGGCCTACGACGACTTTGCGAAAACCCACTTTCCTCGTCTCGGAGCGCAGGAAACGAACCATAACATCGCGGGCCAGCTTTACATTAATGGAGAGGTCAACCAATCTCTCTCTCATGGATGATCCGATCTAACTCCTTCTGCACAAGTTGCAGGTCTTCATCACGCCGCAGCGGGACAAAGGACTGTTTTTTCTCCCAGAGACGCTCATCCACCGTCCCTACTACGAGTTCCTCGTCGAAATAGGGGCCGGCGGCCACAGTACGGGCGAAAGGGTCAAGGATTACCGATCCGCCGTAGTAGCAGAGGCCGTCCTCGAAACCCACGCGATGGGAGAAGAAAAGGAAAAGATTCAAGTAGCTGGCGTAGACCGTAAATAATGATTTCAAGAGGGGATCTGGCTCAGGAAATTTAGCCTTCAATCCCCGGAGAGGAGAGGCATTCACGAGCGTGAGGTAGCGAGCCCCATCCTGGGCGAGAAGATAGGCCGTGGGAAGGTGCCAGGCATCCCGGCAGATCAGAAGGCCCATGCGGCCGAACCTGGTATCGAAAGCGCGGACTCTGTCGCCTCGAGCGAAATATCGCCCGTCCTCGAACATGCCATGGGTGGGAAGGTAAACTTTGCGGTGAATATGCTTCATCTCTCCCTCTTCAATGTAGGCGGCTGCGATATAGAAGAGGCCATCCTTCCTCTCCACAAAGCTCGCAACGAGAGAGACTTCTCTCGAAGCCCGCTGTAGGGTTTTGAGAGTGGGATCCTTCAGGCTCATAGCTACGTCCTGGACAGCGTCTTGCAGACAATAACCGGTCAGACTGAGTTCCGGGAATATGAGCAGGTCGATTTTCTGAGCTTTTGCCAGCTCCAGGTACTGCAGATATTTCTGCAGGTTGAAATTCACATCTGCCAGACGGCAATCAATCTGTGCTAAGCCCACTTTAAAAGGCATTAGGGAATCTCACTCGTTTTTCGATATCTGTCCACTAAAACAGCGAGAATCGGGCCGCCCATAAGATAGCAGGCAACCAATTCTCCCGCAAGAATGCTCAACATCACACCCCAATAAGTGTATCCGGAAAGAAGGCCAAATCGCAAGAGATAATAGCTGACGCCGAAAGCGTTGAATAAAACGGGGAACAGGGGAGCTAAGAATAAAGTTAGGGCTACATAAGACCTCGATTTCAGCCTGGGACGGAAGATCCTGCCGACATAATAGGTAAAGACTGCCGCTATCAGGGTGAGCAAACTGCCGAAAATTACATCGATCAGGCCAAAAGGAGAGAAGAGATTCGCTAGTGCCGCTCCCAGGAAAAGCCCGATGATCGCTTCCGAATAAAAAAAGGGCAACACGGTCAGGGCCTCAGCCACTCGGATCTGGTTGGCTTCGTAGCTGATGAAGGCCAGGCCGATTGTCAGACTGGCGTAGATTGCCGCGATGATAGCAGCACGGGCAAAAAAGCGCAGATTTATCCTGTTTTCCTGAGAACGCGGTCGCAAAGCAGTATCGCTTCCCTCATCTCTTCCACATCGTGCACGCGGACGACATCAGCCCCCTTAGAAACGGCCAGAGAAACTGCGGCTGCCGTCCCAATAGCTCTTTTCTGAGGAGGTTTTCCCGTCAATTTTCCGATGAAGGATTTGCGCGAGACTCCCACGAGCAATGGAAACCCGAGCGGACGAAAGCTTTCTAAATTTGCCAGGAGCTGATAGTTGTGTTCGACGAATTTGCCAAAGCCGAAGCCGGGATCGATGATGATTCTCCCCGGGGGAATCCCCTCAGAAAGTGCTAACCCTACACTATTTCTCATGTCGTCGTAGACCTCAAGCAGGAAGGAGGTGTAGGCGATTTCTGCTCTGTTCTGCATCAGTATCAGCCCTGCCCCCGCCCGCTTCGCCAATCGAGCGATTTCCCGTTCGCGCTTCAGACCCCAGATATCGTTAATGATATCGACTCCGAGCTCAAGCCCCCTCAGGGCGACGCTGGCCTTCGATGTGTCGAGGGAGACAGGAACGGGGGAGTTGGGCACGAACTCCTTAAGGAAATCCTCCAGCCTTTCCCATTCATCCTCCGTCTCAATCGGTGAATGGCCCGGGCGGGTACTCTCCCCGCCTACGTCAATTATATCTGCTCCCGCCTCGACCAATTCATAAGCGTAATCGATGGCCTCTGTTTTCTTAGAGGCAAGCCCATCACCGGAAAAGGAATCAGGGGTCAGATTCACGATTCCCATCAGGTAGGTCCTCTCCCCCCAGCGAAATTCTTTTTTCCGGAAAAAAGAGGGGGAGGGGGAAGGGATCGCCTTCTGCAGGGCAGCCTCGATAACAGTAGAGAGTTCAGCCAAAGGCAGGGGTAAATCGCGCAGAAAGAGGAGAAGGCGGCCGAATTGCAGGGAAGTTCCTCTCAGGATCAAGGCGCCGCAGGAGATTTCTGCCTCCCTTCCGCTTTCCCTCATCCCCAGCACCAGCCCTTCTTCGAAAGCCTGGATCAAATCATAAAACCTGGCTTCCCAAAAGGTACCTTTAAAAGAATATTCAAAAGACAAATTCATCAGGAGCGGGCGCGATTTTGATAAATAAGGGAAAAAAACTCGGCTCTCGTCTCTGGGTGGGTACGGAAGCCTCCGCGCAAAGCAGAGGTGATCACAAAGCTCCCGGGTTTTTTCACACCCCGCATAATCATACACATGTGCTCTGCTTCAACCACCACAGCTACACCGACCGATCCCAGCCCTTTCTGGATAGTATTGGCCACATTGGATGTCAGCCGCTCCTGCATCTGCGGCTTCTTGGATAAAATATCCACCACCCGGGCGATCTTGGAGAGGCCAACGATCTTTCCTTTAGGAATGTAAGCCACGTGAGCGTGCCCATAAAAGGGGAGCAGATGATGTTCGCACATGGAATAGAAGGGGATATCCCGTACCAGTACCATCTCCGAGTGGGGCTCTTTAAAGCCGATCTCCAGCTCGGCTAAAGCGTCCTCTTCGGTGCCAGAAAAGATATCGGCGTACATCTCCGCAATCCGGGTCGGAGTCTCCCGCAAACCTTGTCGCTCCGGGTTCTCTCCGATCGCCTCCAGGATCTCGCGTACAGCTTTTTTAATCTTCTCCTGATCAATCATTGAGGCAATTCCTTCCTAAGCCACCCTCCGGCCAGCGATAAAGACCTGGTCGACCAAATTAACTCCCCATAAATATGGCAGCAGATCTACATTCTTGACCTTCCAGAGCAAGAAATCAGCGGCTTTACCTGTATCGAGGCTGCCCCTTCTTTCCTCCTCGCCGATGGCGTAGGCCGCGTTTAGCGTTGCGGCGACCAGCGCTTCCTCCGCGGACATCCCCAACTGGAAACAGGCCAGATTCATCATGATCTGCTGCGAGGGGCAGAGAGAAGTCCCCGGATTGAAATCAGTCCCTAATGCCACTGCCACGCCCCTCTCGATCATTGCTCGCGCCAGAGGAAATTCCCCTTTCAAAGCGAAAGCCGTTCCGGGAAGGAGCACAGCAATTACATCGCTTTTCCCAAGGCGATCGATGTCCTCCTCATTTACCTTCAGGAGATGGTCGGCCGATGTAGCTTGGAGTTCGCAGGCCAACAGCGTCCCGCCCAGACGATTGAATTCCTCTGCGTGAATCTTCAGAGAAAGGCCAAGCTCTTTCGCTTTAAGCAAGATCCTCCTGGCCTGGGAAAGGGAGAAAGCACCTTCTTCGCAGAAGACATCGGAGAATCGGGCGAGGCCCTCCTCTTTCACTTTTGGCAACATTTCCTCCACCAGCTTATCCACGAAAGAATCAGGGTCATTTGAATATTCCGGCGGTACGGAGTGAGCTCCGAGGAATGTGGGGATGATCGTCTGCGGGACTGATTCTCCCAGGCGCTGGATGGCCCTGAGCAACTTCCTCTCGCTCTCCCAATCAAGGCCGTAGCCGGACTTGGCTTCGAGCGCCGTAGTCCCATGAGCAAGCGCCATCTTAAGGAGGAAAAGAGCCTGTGTAAGGATCTCCTCTATAGTCGCCGCTTTTGTCTCCCTTACCGTCTTCAGGATTCCTCCGCCTTCCCGGGCAATCTGCAGGTAGGGCATTCCCTGGAGCCTCCTCCTGAACTCATCCTCCCTCCAGCCAGCAAATACCGGGTGAGTATGAGGATCAACCAGGCCGGGGGTGACGAGAAACCCATTTGCATTAATAGTTCGGCCATCCGGCAGCAACTCCACTGCTTCCTGGGCCTTATCCGTCTTTCCCAGCCAGACGATCTTCCCTTTGAGTGCGGCCAGCGCCCCATTTTCCATCGGGTCCAATCCCATCATTTCCGATGATCGCCGCGGTTCTCCCCGATCCGAGATGCAGGCCAGCACTCCCGCATTCTTCAACAAAAGATCCGCTTTTAATCGCTCCATAGCTTTTCTTCCAAGATTTGGTCTCGCGCAAAACCCTCAATCCTCAAGTAATGGATGAAGGTATCGATTACCGCCTCTAAAGGCAATAGTTCGATTACCTCGCTCGAGACCACGCTCACACCGTAGCGGGCGGCCTCCACCTTCACTAATTCGAAGACGCGGTAGAGCGGGGTAGAGCGGTAATCGAGCAGGTTGAGGGAGACCTGGGCCAGCCCCCGCGACTTCATCATCATCCCCCTGGCCTGAACATTCATCAGCCCGCCGGAACTCTCACGCACGGCTCTGGCTACCTTCCTGGCTATTTCCAGATCCGAGGTGCCCAGGTTAATATTGTAAGCAACGAGAGGAAAGCGGGCGCCGACTGAGGTGGCGCCGGCTGTGGGATGCAACCTGGGCTCTCCATAATCCGGATGCCTCTCTGGCTTGCTGATCTCCAACTTCAGTCCCTCGTAATCACCCTTTCGGATATTGGGCAGCTTTTTCCGCTCTGGCAGGCGGGCGGCCTCGGCATAGAGGTAAGTGGGAACCCCCAACTCCTTCCAGATCCTCTCCGCGGTCTCCTCGGCCATTCGTACGCATTCCTTCATCTCAACATTCATGATAGGAACAAAAGGAATTACATCGCAGGCGCCAATGCGCGGATGTTGCCCGGAGTGCTTTTCCAGGTCAATCAGGGTCACGGCTTTCTTACAGGCCTGGAAGGCGGCTTCCTTCACCGGTTCCAGCTCTCCGATGAAGGTCAGGACGGCACGGTTGTGGTCGGGGTCGAGGGAAAAGCCGATGATCTTCGTTCCCTTAACATCACGCACGGCCCGGGCAATCTCCTCCACCACCTCCTCTCTTCTTCCTTCCGAGAAGTTAGGGACACACTCCACGATCTTTGTCATTTTTCCTCCATGGGAATCCGCAGCCGGTGGTTCCTCGCAGCCTCAATTGCTTCGGCGTAACCGGCGTCCGCGTGGCGGAGGATGCCGATTCCAGGATCATAATTCAACACACGCTCGAGCTTGATGCCGGTCTCCTCCGTTCCATCGGCCACGATCACCATCCCGGCATGTAGGGAGTAGCCGATGCCGACCCCGCCACCGTGGTGGAAGGAAACCCAGGATGCTCCTCCGATGGTGTTCAAAAGGAGATTGAGGATCGGCCAATCCGCGACCGCATCGCTATGATCCCTCATTCCTTCCGTCTCGCGGTAGGGAGAAGCTACCGATCCGCAATCAAGATGATCCCGCCCTATCACAATCGGGGCTTTGAGCCCGCCCTTCCTCACCAAACTGTTTATTTTATCGCCGAAAAGAGCCCGCTCCCTGTATCCGAGCCAGCATATCCTCGCGGGAAGGCCCTGGAACTTGACCTTCTTCCCTGCCAGTCGGATCCAGCGAGCAAGCGCCCTATTCTCGGGGAAGAGCTCCAAAACGACTTCATCCGTACGGTAGATGTCATCAGGGTCTCCCGAGAGGGCTACCCAGCGGAACGGCCCTTTCCCTTGGCAGAAAAGCGGACGAATGTAAGCCGGTACGAAGCCGGGAAAATCGAAAGCGTTGGACACGCCGGCCTTCTTCGCCTGAGCGCGGATATTATTTCCGTAATCGAACACGATGGAGCCTCGCTCTTTAAAAGCCAGCATCGCTTCTACCTGCAAAGCTATGGATTTCATGGTCATCTCCACGTAACGAGCGGGATCTTTTTCTCGCAGCACGAGGGCCTCCACATAAGGCAGGCCAGCCGGAACGTAGCCGTCCAACTCGTCGTGGGCAGAAGTCTGATCGGTGACCACATCCGGCACCAATCCTCGCCTGAGTATCTCCGGATGAATTTCCGCGGCGTTGCCGAGAAGGGCAATCGATAAAGGCTTTTTATCCTTTTTGGCTTCCTCCAACCAGAGGAGGGCCTCGTCGAGGTCGGAGGTCATGCGATCGCAATAGCCAGTTTTCAAGCGGCGCTCGATCCTTTCCCTGTCCACCTCGACGATAAGGGCAATTCCATCATTCATGGTCACAGCCAGCGGCTGGGCTCCCCCCATCCCTCCCAGGCCGGCAGTCAAAACCCAGCGTCCGGCCAGGGAGCCAGCGAAATGTCTCTCGGCCAGTGCGGCGAAGGTCTCGTAAGTACCCTGTAGGATTCCCTGGGTACCAATATAGATCCAGCTCCCCGCCGTCATCTGTCCGTACATGGTCAGGCCCAGTTTTTCCAGCTCGCGGAATTTCTCCCAGGTCGCCCAGGCCGGAACTAGCATCGCATTGGCAATGCAGACACGAGGAGCCCAGTTCGAAGTCCTGAAGATTCCTACCGGTTTTCCCGACTGTACGAGGAGGGTCTCGTCGTCCTCCAGCGAGCGCAGAGCGCGAACAATACCATCAAAACAGTCCCAGTTCCGCGCTGCTTTGCCGGTGCCACCGTAGACGATCAGCTCCTCCGGTCTTTCCGCCACCTCGGGGTTCAGATTATTCATCAGCATCCGCAGGGCAGCTTCCTGCAACCAGCCCTTACATGTCAGCTCTATGCCATGCGATGCCCGCACGACTCTGTGGCTCATATTCTGATCCCTCCTTATTTAAGAAATTCGGTTGAACTCTTCACGTTCTTGAGCAAATCCCCGTTCTCCAGGCAGGCTTCAACCTGCTCGAGGACGGGGTGAAGGTATCGATCCTCCTCCATCTTCGGAACGAGGTCGGAGAGGAAAGCAAATGCCTCCCGGCTGCCCTTTCCCAGGGTTACACCCGGACGAAAATAGAGAGCCTGGGTGCCACACATCAGCTCGCAGGCCAGAATTGTGCTCGTATTCTTTACAATCTCCTTCAGCTTTAAAGCCGAGTTCATCCCCATACTGACCAGATCCTCTTGGTCGGCGGAGGTAGGGATGGAATCGGCGGAAGAAGGGAAGGTGAGTGATTTATTCTGGGAAACGAGGGAGGCTGCCAGATACTGGACGAGCATCAGGCCGGAGTTCAATCCTCCATCGGGAGTGAGAAAAGGAGGCAGGCCACGACTCAATTTCGGGTCTAAAAGACGATTGATCCTCCTCTCGGAGATAGAACCAATGTAAGAAAGGGCGAGAGCGGCAGTGTCCAGAGCCAGCGCAAGGGGTTGACCGTGAAAGTTCCCGGCGGAGATGATCGATTCCTCTTCGGGGATAACGAGGGGGTTGTCCGTAACGGAGTTGATCTCCCGCTCGATGAAACCCTGGGCGAAACGAACCCCGTCCCTCGCCGCTCCATGCACCTGCGGTACGCAGCGGATGGAGTAAGCGTCCTGCACATAATCATTTTTCTCGCTGCCGCTTCCCTCAAATAGGGCCCCGGCATTCTCCAGGACCTCCTTTACACCAGCATGAGGACGGAGGGAATGGACCATGGGGTGCAGGAAATCACGTCGGGCTCCCAGGGCTTCAGCGGATAGGGCGAACGCGATGTCAGCGATCTTCAGCAGTTCCCAGCCTTTGAGCACAAAGAGCACGCCTATTGCCGCCATTCCCTGGGTGCCGTTGATAAGGGCAAGGCCCTCCTTGTACTCCAGCTCTAGGGGCTCTAATCCGATCTTACGCAGTATCTCTGTCGTCGGACGAAGTTCCCCCCTGTAATAGGCATGGCCTTCCCCGATTAAAGGCAGGGCGAGATGGGCCAGGGGGATTAGATCTCCGGAGGCTCCCACTGAACCTCTCTCCGGCACGTAGGGATCGATTGCATAATTCAGGAAATCGAGAATGCGTTCCACCAGCTGCACTCGCACGGCCGAGTATCCCTTGAGCAGTGAATTCGCCCGCAGGAGGAGCATCGTCCTCACCTCGGCCTGGCTCAGGGGCTCTCCGCTGCCCACGGCGTGGCTAATAATCAAGTTTCGCTGCAGGCGGGCGGCTTCTCCGGGGGCGATTTCCTTTTCGGAGAAAGAGCCGAAACCGGTGTTCACACCGTAGACTTTCTTCCCTGCATTTAAGGCCTCGCGCAGAAAAGAACGGGAGCGCTCCATTTTTTCGCGGCAGGCCTGAGCAATGGCCACCTTTTTCCCTCCCGCCACCTCCCCGGCCTCCTTTAAAGTGAGATGATCTCCATCTAGAATGATCATTTCTTCAAGCAGCAGGGGCAGCCTCGGTAAGCAATTTCTCCAGCTCCTCTCCCTCCAGCACCTCTTTCTCGATCAGGATGGCGGAGATACGCCGGAGCTTCTCTTTATTCTCTCGGATGATCTCCAGGGCGCTCTTGTAGCAGGCAGTTACGATACTCTTGATCTCCTTATCTATCTCGAAAGCCACGGCCTCGGAGAAATTTCTCTCCCGCGTTAGGTCCCTCCCCAGGAAGACAAGCTCGTCCTTCGAGGAAAAAGATAGCGGTCCGATTTTGTCCGACATACCCCACTCCGTGACCATCTGTCGGGCCAGCTCCGTGGCCTTTTGAAAATCATTCTGTGCTCCGGTAGTGATCTCGTTGAGAATCTCCTCTTCCGCCGCCCTTCCGCCTAAGGCGAAGGCGATCTGGTTGAGAAGCTCTTCCTTCGTCCGCACGTGGCGGTCCTCGGTCGGCAATTGAACTGTATAGCCCAAGGCCATACCTCGGGATAGAATTGAGATCCGTCGCACGGGGTCAGCTCCAGGTCTCAAACGGCCGACGAGGGCATGACCGGTCTCGTGAATGGCAATTATCTGCTTCTCCTTTTCCGAGACGATCCGACTCTTCTTCTGCGGGCCGGCGATCACCCTCTCGATCGATTCCTGCAACTCGGCCATGGAAATTTTCTTCTTGTTCATCCTGGCGGCAAGCAAGGCCGCTTCATTCATTACATTCTCCAGATCCGCCCCGGAAAATCCGGGGGTGCTCCGGGCGATGATTTTCAGGTCATCAGGATTCTCCAGCGGTTTATTGCGCGAGTGCACCCGCAGGATAGCTTCCCGTCCGTGAGAATTGGGGTTATCCACGACAACGCGGCGGTCGAAACGACCAGGGCGCAAAAGCGCCGGGTCCAGGATATCCGGGCGGTTGGTGGCAGCGATGATGATCACCCCGGCATTGGGGTCGAAGCCGTCCATTTCCACGAGGAGCTGGTTCAAAGTCTGCTCTCGCTCGTCGTGCCCTCCCCCCAATCCTGCTCCCCTCAATCTTCCGACCGCATCGATCTCGTCGATGAAGACAATGCAGGGAGCGTACTTTTTCGCTTGGGCAAAGAGATCCCGCACGCGCGACGCCCCCACCCCTACAAACATCTCCACGAATTCCGAGCCGGAAACGGAGAAAAAGGGGACCCCTGCTTCTCCGGCGACAGCCCTGGCAAGGAGAGTCTTCCCGCATCCGGGCGGGCCAACAAGCAGGACGCCTTTGGGTATCTTAGCCCCCAGGGCCTGGAACTTCTTGGGGTTCTTCAGGAACTCAATCTCTTCCTCCAGCTCCTCCTTAACCTCATCCACTCCTGCTACATCGTTGAAGGTGACCCGCGGCCGATCGTCGAGAAAAAGGCGAGCGCGGCTCTTACCGAAGGAGAAAGCCTGACTCCCCCCGGCCTGGGATTGACGAAAAAGAAAATACCAGAATCCGACAATCAGGAGGAGGGGAAGGCCGTACGTCAAGAGAAGGGGCAACCAGTTCGAAGGAGGAGGAGGATAACGGTAGGCCACTTTTTTCTCCTCGAGCAGGGGGATCAGCTCAGGGTCCGATCCTGGCTTAAAGTAGCTGACGAAAGACCTCCCGTCCGTCAGCGTCCCCGTGATTTCCGTATCCCCGATCTCGACACTGGAGACCTTGCCATCGCGGATGAAGTTCTTCAAATCAGCGTAAGGGATCTGCTCGGCAGATGGTGCCCCGAAGAGCAGTTGCCAGAATACCCACAGGAGCAGGGCAATCAAAGCATAAACGGCGATGCTTCGCCAGATATTCGTCCTCAAATTCCAATCCTTTCCGGTTTCAGATGCTCTTATTATAGCTGATGCGGATCTTTTTTATCGAAGGGTTTGCCCCTTTAATACAGCCACGTAAGGCAATTGCCGGAACTGGTTATTGCAATCGAGGCCGTACCCGACGACGAACTCGTTGGGAACCTTAAAGCCCAGATAATCTACATTCAGAGGAACCTGGCGGCGCTCCGGCTTATCCAGCAGGGCACAGATTTTAAGGCTGGCGGGCTTTCTTTCCTCAAGCATGTTGACCAGATATTTCAGGGTCAGGCCCGTGTCGACGATATCCTCCACCAGAAGGACTTCCTTTCCCTCGATCGGCTGATCGAGATCCTTGAGGATCCTCACGACCCCTGAGCTCCTTGTGGCGGAGCCATAGCTGGATACGGCAATGAAGTCCAGTGTGATCGGTATCTCAAGCGAACGGATCAAGTCGGAGAGAAAGACGAAGGCGCCCTTGAGAACACAGATCAAAAGGAGTTCCCTTCCGGCGTAGTCCCGGGAGATCTCTCGGCCTAATTCTCTGATCCTCTCCTTAATCTCCTGCTCCGCCAGAAGGATTCGCTCAATCCTCTCCGACATCGCTACCTTCCTTTCAGGCATGGCCGTCTTTCCTTTCTATCACTTCCACCCGCAGGGCTCTCTGACATTCTCTTCCTATTTTAACCTTTTCCCCCACCTCAATCCCCACCACACAGGCCACCTCCTCGTCCCCTTCGAGGAATAAGAGCGGGATCGAGTTCCTCTTTTTCAGGGGGACCTTCCGGTCGACAAAAAAATCCTGGAGCTTTTTTGTATGCGGACACCCAAGAGGTTTAAACCGATCCCCGGGACGCCAGAATCTCACTTGCAGGGCGCTGTCTTTGGGATCAAGATAAGAAACGCCTTCACGGAAAGATACCTCCTCTGGCCAAACCCACTCGCAGCGCATTTCCCTTTCCTCGGGCAGGGAAATGTTCTCTGGCGGGACCACTTCCGCTTTGAAATCCAGCCATTCACGAAGTTCGTCCCCCAGAATTTCCACCCCCTCGTAGCCTCTCGCGGCCTGCAGTGAGGGCGATAAATCCAGGCGCCTCCCTACCTGCTTGGCAAAAAGTTCCCGTATAGCCTCCACCTCCTTAAAACAGGTCTCTCCCTTCAACCGCAGGAGCTCTGCTTGAATCAGCCGTCTCTGGATGGCGAGAGGAAGTGAGGTCAAGCCTTCCGAGATCAAGCTGCTCTCGTCTTCCTTGCTGAGAAAAGGGATACCGGCTATATCCGATTGCTGCCTCAAGAAATTGTCCTCCTCCATTAGGATCCCTGCCGAACGGAGGATCGACTCCTTCGCCTTCGGGAAGAAGGAGATGATCAGGGGGAGAATCTCACGCCTGAGAAGATTGCGGGGGAAATGGCTGGAGAGATTGCTCGGATCAAGTCGAAAGCAAACTTGATGATCACGGCAGTAAATCTCCGTTTCCTCCCTCCAGTGTTCCAAGAGGGGATGTAGGGTCCTCCGCTCCAGATCGACAGGAGGGATTCCTTTCAGGCCCTGCAGACCGCTGCCTGAGAGCAGACGGAATAAGACCGTCTCCACCTGGTCATCGGCCGTGTGCCCCAGTACCAGCCAATCCGCCTGCAGCTCTCTTCTGAGCTCAAGAAGGAAACCAAGGCGCGCCTCTCGCGCCGCTTCCTCGAGGGAGAGCTTTTTCCCGGCTTTCCACCGCGTGACCCGGGTCGCACGGTGGAAGAAAGGAACGGATAGCTCACGGCAAAATGCCTCTACAAAGAAGCGATCCTCTTGCGACCTCTCCCTCAATCCATGGTCCAGATGGCCCACAGAAATTCGGAAACGGTAGGGGCAGGAGCTGAGAGCAAGAAGCAGAGCACAGGAATCCTGGCCGCCCGAGACGCCCAAAAGGAGATGCTGCTCAGGTTTAACTTCCGGAATCTTCGCGAGAGTGGAAAGGAGTTTGCGCTCGAACAATCTCTTCAGTTCGCTACTCATTGAACCCTGGTGGCGGCGCAGGGATTCGAACCCCGGACACTGCGGGTATGAACCGCATGCTCTGACCACCTGAGCTACGCCGCCCTCTTAAAATGGGGCATCATTCTTCCCTTTAATATATTGGCAATCTACTTTTTCTGTCAAACACTGAGCCAGGTGGAATAATGAGAAGCACCTCGCTGCTCGGTGCCGAGTGAATTCATTCCTTTCCTTCGAGTTTAACCCCCTCTGTTACCTATTAGATTCTATTATCTCTTCCTGGAGTATTCCGATCCGAGTAGCGGTTTTCTGATAGTAGGAGGCTTTGCGCACGAAATGATGAAAAGTATTGACAGAGGAGTATTCTATTATCACAATATTAGTAAGTTCTCACTAAGGAGATATAGTATGCAACCCGGACTTAGAGGAAAAGAACGGCTCAAGGGCGAGGAAAGAAAGGCGCAGATCATAGACACTGCTCTGACGCTCTTCGCCAAAAAAGGCTTTGACCGGACTCGGACCAAGGAAATTGCCGATATAATCGGAGTCAGCGAGGCTCTGATTTTCCAGCATTTCAAGACGAAAGAGGGCCTGATAAAGGCGGCACTAGCTGCCCTTTTCCATTCCCACCCGTTGAGTGACGAACTAAAAAAGCAGCTCAAAGAAGCTGAAGCTGACGAGGCCAGCTTTTTCCAGACGATTGCTATGCACTTTATCAAGCATAACCGGGGAGATCCAAGAATCATGAAGCTGGCGTTATACAGCTCTCTTGAGGGTGGTCACTTCGGAGAGCTGACCCGGGCCGATGAAACCGGGCCTTCCATACTCACCCTGATAACTGGGTATATCCAGAAGAAGGTTGACGAAGGAGTGTTCGTTAAAACGAACGCCGGGATTGCTGCGCGGTTTTTTGTTGAAGCAATTTTCATGTATATCGCTGATCAGGAGGCTGCGATAATCGGCCCGGTACTGCCCTTCTCGGATGAGGAAGTGGTAACAACACTGGTTGACATCTATCTGAGAGGTCTGAAGAAAAAGTAGAGACGGCTTCAATAGAGGTTGCCTGAATAGCAACCTCTATTTTTATAAATCGAAACTCAGTAAGTACTAACTAACAGAAGAGATTATCATGGCTGAGCAGAGACTATCTAAAGGAACACAAATCTTAAAGCGGCGGTGGTGGACATTCCTAGTGCTGGCGTTGGCTATACTTATTGTGGTTATAGACCATACAATCCTCAATGTCGCATTGCCGACCATACAGCGCGAACTGGGAGCCACTATCTCCCAACTGCAATGGATGGTTGACGCCTATATTCTGGCTTTCGCCACATTGCTTCTCACCATGGGCACGCTGGGTGACCGTATCGGCCGGGCAACCATACTGCGCATCGGTATGATGATTTTCGGATCGGCTAGCCTGGGAGCGGTATTGGCTGGTTCCGCTGGTCATCTGATAGCAGCGCGGGCTTTTATGGGAGTCGGAGCCGCTATGATTATGCCGGCGACGCTAGCAATCATTACCAATATCTTCCCGCCCGAGGAACGTGGCAAAGCCATCGGTGCTTGGGGCGCGATGAACGGTATCGGCGTGGCACTGGGGCCTCTCCTGGGAGGCTTACTGCTGGAGCATTTCTCCTGGAGCTCCGTCTTTCTTATCAATATACCTATCGTCGGCGTGGCACTGGCTGCCGGGTTTTTCCTGATACCCAATAGCCGGGACTCCAACCCCCGCCGGATTGATATTCCAGGAACTTTTCTCTCCGTCATAATGCTGTTCCTGCTGGTATTCGGTCTGATTAAGGGTAGCGATTGGGGCTGGATCAATCCGGCGGTGCTGGCTTGTCTGGGTGGGTTTGTCATCACCGCTTTCCTGTTCATCCTTTGGGAACGCAAGGCCAGTACCCCGATGCTGGATTTCCAGCTATTCCGTAATCCTTGCTTATCGGCTGGCTCCGGCGGCATCACCGTTATGACGGTGGCGATGTTCGGGCTGCTGTTTGCCTTCACGATGTATATGCAATTCGTCAAAGGTTACTCCGCTATGGAAACCGGCATCCGCTTCCTCCCTATCGCCTTCGGCTATGCCTTCGGTTCGATGTCAAGTAACCGTACCGTCGCCAAATGGGGGACCAGAGCCGTGGTAGCCGCCGGTTTCCTAGGGATGACGACGCTGGCCCCGGTCATCGCTTTCTGGCAGACAGGCACAGCCTACTGGCAGATTGGCTTACTAATGTTTGGCGCCAGCTATTTTATGGGTAATATCATGACCCCTTCCCTGAATGCAGTGCTGGGTGCGGTGCCGAAGACCAGCGCCGGAGTCGGCTCAGCTATCGGCAACGTTGCTTTTCAGGTGGGCGGCGCGCTTGGTGTGGCTGCCCTCGGCTCGGCTCTCAGCAGCGTCTACCAGGCAAAGATGGCAGCCGCATTAGGGGGGCAATTGGCTTCCCTCCCGGCTGAAATTGCAGACGCGGCCAAAGGGTCGATTGGGGCGGCGGTAACGGTCGCTTCCCGGCTTCCAGAGGGCTTGCAGCAAAGTTTCTTGCAGATAGCCGGCGGGAGCTTCATGGATGGCTGGCAGGTAATATTGCTGATAATCTGCGCCGTCGGCATCATCGGCGCTACCTTGACGATGAAGTTCATGCCGTCAAGAGGAAATTACACAATAGCTGATGCCTATCAGCCAGAACAAGACGCCATGGTACACCGGCATCTATTTTTTCGGGAACGATTCCGTCGTAGACAAAACGAAGGCATCGAGTTGAATAATTATCGGTTGTCATCCAGTAGTCGCAAATGCCCCTGTCCCCAAATCAACTGCCGGTGGCATGGGGACTGCGAGGCCTGCCGCAAAAAATGCAAAGTTCCTTATTGCGAAAACAATGACAATGCAAACATGTAAAACACGCCAGGTGGATTTTACAGTACAGGCATATGCCGCTTTCCTGATCGCCGGCCGCTGCTACGAGTTTCATCAGCCATGTTCCGAGAGGTATTGTATTACACCCGCAAGCACCGCCCAGGGACAATCCTTTTCGGATAAACTCGACGGGTGTTGACTCACCGTTTACTGGACATCCTCATCTTTCTCCTGGCTATGCTGGCTGTCTTCCATTTGACCTGCGCTCTAGGTTCACTGCTGGCGGATTGGATGGACTAGCTCTCTTCTGCTGGTTTGGTGGAATAGTAGATGGCATTATCGGCGGTGTGAAATGGAGACAACTTGTACTGGTGTAACCGATCTGCTGGTAATCAGGTCATTATCCAGCAGGAAGTAAAATCGAGCAAGGTAAGCTGCTGTTCCGGCTGCGAGCTGGCGAAAAGAGATAAAGCCTGCTCTCAATGCCGGATGATTGAATAGCCAGATGTCTCCAATGAAAAAGGAAGGCCGACGGGATTAGTCTCGTTTAATTCAGGATCAAACAAATAGGAAAGGCCCTTGTGAATAAAAGTGCTGAGGATTATCTCAAAATAATAGCATTGCTCGGAGCAGGAGAAAGAATTGTCAGAGTTACCGATATCAGCAAAGTGTTGCACATCAAGCCAGCAAGCGTTACCGAGGCCTTGGTTAAACTTGTCGGCGCCGGGCTGGTTAAGCACCAGAAACACGGCAGAGTCGAGCTTACTGCTGAAGGAGGTGAAATCGCCAGGGATGTCTCCCGGCGTTTTGAATTGTCATATAAGCTCCTGGTTGATGTTTTAGGGGTTCCATCTCATGTTGCCGAAAAAGACGCATGCCAGATGGAACATACCTTGAGCCAGGCCAGCCGAGAAAAGTTGGAGAAATTTCTCTTTCCTCCTTGTATGAGAGGTAAGCACGGGTATCGGAATAAAGTTCCCAGAAGAAGTTAAGGTAGGACGGCATATCGGGTTTGAGAGAAGAATTACCCAGCGAACGCGCAGGTGAGATATCGCTCATACTCTAGGTCGCCACTTATTACATCGTGGGAATCAATTTTCCGCTCAAGATCAGAGGGGGACAAGAACGCGAAGCAGAGAATTCGCGTCTAGGGGGAAACCCGAAGAGTCAAGAAAAGGTCAGGATAAGGTTAGCGCGATGTTCGGTGCAGATAAGTAAACGAAAATTAAAGTTTAGGTAATAATTATTATCTAAATTGATTGGTAGCGGGGGCTGGATTTGAACCAGCGACCTCCGGGTTATGAGCCCGACGAGCTACCAGACTGCTCTACCCCGCGTCACACAAAGAATTTAGCGCAAAAGAGGGGAACGGTCAAGTACTTAGCGCCGCTTGTTCTCCAGATTCTTCTGCAGGTCCAGTTGCCGCTCTTCGCTTTCCTTGAGAAAGCGGGAGAGTTTATCCTCGAAGGCCATATTCCGCATGGGATCGCTGCGCTTTTTTTCCTGCCCTGCGGGCATCTTCAAGCTTTTCATGGAGAAATCAGGCCGGCCCTTATCGTCGAACCCGAGGACCCTGACTGAGACATTCTGCCCCTCTTTAAGAAAATCACTGACGTCTTTGACAAAGGAATCAGCGATCTGAGAGATGTGCAGCAGTCCGACCGTACCATCTGCAAGCTTGATGAAAGCGCCGAAATGAGTAATTTTGCTGACGACGCCCTCTACCACGGAGCCTACGTCTAAAGGCAAATCAGAATAACCCTCCTTGAGCTGGAAAAATTGTCGTTAATTATAGGGAAAGAAAGAAAAATAATCAACGAAAGATGCCGGAGAAGAAGGAGGAAATCACCTGCCACATTCGTTGCCAGAAGGTCGATCCAGTCGGCTCAGGCGAAGGGGAAGAAGAAGGGGGTATGAGGTCGGGTGTCAAGCGATAGACTGTCTCCCCGGGCTTGACCATCCCCAGTTCCTCCCGCGCCAACTTCTCCATCTGGAGGCTGGACTGGCTCTCCTCGTACATTTTCAAGCTTTCCTGGTAATCGAGCCGCCGGGCGGCCAGTTTTTCCTCCTCCGCTGAGAGGGCGGTTCTCGCTTCGAGATAGCTGGAGAAGCGTTGGGATAGAGTGTAGGTAGAAAGAATGAGCAGGAAAACGAAGCCGACGAGGAGAAAAAGGCGGAAAAGCCTCCTTTTCTCCGCGGTCGTTACTTTCTTCTTTGTCTTCAGCTGTCTCATATTTCTCCCAGCAGGTGCAGCATGCCCTTGCCCGAAGAGGCGCCCTCCGTTCCTTTTTCCTTCCACGGTATTTTCCCACCCTGATCTTGCCTTTGGCAAGGTTTTTCCTTAAAGTCTTGCCTGTGATAGGCACCTGGATCAATATTGCCGCCGTGGTGATTGGTACTCTCGTGGGTTTTTCCCTACGCAGACGAATTTCAGAGAGCTTTATTACCATCACCACCCAGGCCGTGGGCCTGCTCACTCTCGTCCTTGGTTTTCAGATGTCCTTAAAAATGGACTCCATCGCCTCCGGCCTGACCCTTCTCCTCTCGTTGGTGCTGGGAGGGATCGTGGGTCAATTACTCCGGATCGACGAATCCTTTCAGGGATTGGATCAAAAATTGGCCGGGCGCTTCCGCCAGGGAAATTTGATGCGAGGGGCGCTGACGGCCAGTCTCCTTTTCTGCTTGGGCCCCATGACTATCCTCGGATCGTTACAGGACGGCTTGAGCGGCGATTTTCAACTCCTCCTTTTAAAGGCGATCATGGACGGGACATCGTCCATTTTCCTCAGCGGAAGCCTGGGAATCGGGGTAATCTTCTCCGCTTTGGTGATCCTGATCTATCAGGGGGGGATCACCCTCCTCGCCAGCTGGCTGGCCTCTGCCTTCACTCCCGACGTGATCCTCGCTCTGAGCTTTACGGGCGGCGCTCTGGTCATCTGCCTGGGGCTCGAGCTTCTCTCCATTCGCCGGATCAAGGTGGCTAATTTACTCCCAGCCCTCCTCTGCGCTCCTTTTCTGCAGCTGCTCTTTAAGAGCCTCCTGCCCTGAGGTAGCAGGATGAGCGAACGGGAAACGGTGGAGATCGACAGGCGGAAGCTGAGTCTATCCAACCTCGATAAGATCCTCTTTCCGGATCTCGGCCTACGCAAAAGGGACCTGATTCGATATTACCTGGATATATCCCCCTACCTCCTCCCCCACCTGCAGGATCGTCCCTTAACCCTCTGGCCCTATCCGGACGGGATCACCTCTCCCGGCTACGTGGAAAAGGAAGCCCCTCCCTCTCGCCCGGAATGGGTCCTGACCTGGGAGCACTGGTCTAAGAGCAAGGGCGAGGAAATCCGCTGGGTGATCTGCAACAATCGTGCCACCCTGGTCTGGCTGGCCAACCTGGCCTGCATCGAGATGCACGCCTGGTCCTCACGTAGGGATCTGCCGGAGCGCCCGGATTTCGTGGTCTTCGACCTCGATCCCTCCCCTCCCGCCGGGATGGACTCAGTGGTCCAGGTGGCTCGACTGATCAAGCTGCTCTTAGATGAATTGAAATTGAGATCCTTTCTCAAGACTTCAGGGGCTACCGGTCTGCACGTTTTTCTACCGATCAAGAGGAAATACAGCTACGACGAGGTGCGGCTGTTCGCCCAGCACATCGCCATCCTGATCGCCAAGGCCGTTCCAAATTTGATCACGGAGGAATGGAGACTCAAGAAGCGCAGCGGAAAAGTCCGCATTGATTACACCCAAAACATCATTTCCAAGACTCTGGCCTCCGTCTACAGCATCAGGCCCCGCCCAGGAGCCCCGGTATCCTGCCCGCTCGAGTGGGAGGAGCTGAGGGACGATCTGGATCCCAGGGAGTTCAACTTACGCACGATCTTTAATCGGCTCAAGGAGAGGGGAGACCTTTTTCGGGGAACTCTCGAGGGAAGCCAGGAACTCGAAGGAGCTTTCCGAGACATCGGCCTCGATTTCGAAGGCCAATGAGCGTTATACTGTCAAGCGGGAGGTGCCCGCCTCCCCGCTTGAATCACTATGAAGGAGTGAGAAAAATTGAACAAAGTGCTCTTGTCGGGGGATGAAGCGGTTGCCTGGGGAGCCATTCATGCCGGGATCAGCCTATCCACCGCCTATCCTGGCACGCCGGCCTCCGAAATCCAGGAGGCGGTAGCCAGAAGCGGCACGAACGTTCCCCACGTCTGGTCCTCGAATGAGAAGGTCGCCTACGAGACGGCTCTGGGAGCCTCCTACGCCAACAAAAGAGCCCTCTGCTCGATGAAGCACATCGGGCTCAACGTGGCGGCCGACCCCTTCATCAACAGCGTCTACACCGGGGTTAACGGGGGCTTGGTCCTCGCCGTGGGAGACGACCCGAGTATGTATTCTTCTCAGAACGAGCAGGATTCTCGCCTCTTCGCCGCCTTTGCCAAGACCCTGTGCCTTGAACCCTCGGACTCCCAGGAGGCCTATGACATGACGAAAACGGCCTTCGAGCTTTCGGAAGAGCTCAAACTGCCGGTCCTCCTCCGGCTGGTGACCCGGGTCTGCTACGGCGAATCTCCGGTGGAGCTGAGCGAGGAGATCCGCAAGGAAAACGACCTCAAGTTAGAGAAGGACAGGAAACGCTGGGTGGTCGTTCCCCAGCATGCCCGCGTCCTCCATCAGAGGCTCAACGAGAAGCAGAAAGTTCTGGAGGAAATCGGGGAAAAATCGCCCTTCAACCGGATGATTTTGAAATCGAAAAGGGGGATCATCGCCTCTGGCATCGCCTACACCTACGCTATGGAGCATTGGGACGGGAAATCTTCCTTTTTGAAAATCGGCACCTACCCCCCGCCGGGTAAGCTCCTCGAGCAGTTCTTGGATCACTGCGAGGAGATCTGGGTGGTGGAGGAGGGAGAACCAGTGATCGAGCGGGCACTGGCCAGGAGATCTCTCAAGGTACACGGCAAGCTCGATCGCACTTTCCCGGCGCAGTGGGAGATGACTCCCGACCTCGTGGCTAAAGCCCTGGGCCTCCCCTACTCCCCCTCTCCCCCTCTCGAAGGACTCCCGCCTCGCTATCCCACCTTTTGCCCCGGCTGCGGCTACGCCAACACCTTCCGTACTCTGAAGAAGCTTTCCCCTGCCGTCGTGACAGGCGATATCGGCTGCTACTCCCTCGCCGTATTCCCTCCCTACGAGACGATGGACACCATCCTCTGCATGGGGGCTTCGATCGGGATGGCGCTGGGCCTCGCCTTCGTGGGAGTGAAGAAACCGGTGGCGGTGATCGGCGATTCCACCTTCTTCCACGCCGGACTACCGCCTCTCGTCGACGCCGTGCACAACCGGGCCGACATTTTGATCCTGATCCTCGACAACGAGCTCACCGCCATGACTGGAGGCCAGCCCACTCCTTCGAGCTCAGGAGAGGGAAAGCAATCCGTCACCCTGGAGCAGGTGCTGGAGGGCCTCGCCGTTCCCTACCAGGTCTTCAGTCCTTACAAGCCGGAAAGCGAGCTCGAGGTAATCTTTCGCCGGGCCTACGCCCAGGAGGGACCCTTCATGCTGATCTCCCGCTCCGAATGTCTGACCGAGGCGAAAAGGAGAAAATCATGAAGAAAGTGGATGTAGTTATCGCCGGTGTCGGCGGTCAGGGGAACCTTCTCGTCGCCAGCATCATCGCCTATACCGCCCTTGGTTACGGCTGGGAGGCGAAGCGCTCGGAAATCAAGGGGCTCGCCCAGCGCGGTGGATCGGTGCAGTCCCTCGTCCGTGTGGGGGAGAAAGTCTGGAGCCCTCTGATCGAGAAAGGCACCGCGGATATCCTGCTCGGCTTAGAGCCGATCGAGGCGCTACGCAGCATCCAGTTCCTCTCCCCTTCCGGGAAGGCCGTCGTCAGCCAGAACTTCGCCCCCAACCCGATCCCCTACTCGCAGGATGAAGTGATGGAGAAAGTGCGGGCGCAGGAATTGATTCTCATTCCGGCCGTCGAGCTGGCCAGAGAGGCGGGGAATCCGCAGTGCATGAACGTTGTCCTCCTGGGGGCAGCGAGCCACCTCTTTCCCTTCCCGCCGGAGAGTTTCAAGGAGACCATCAGAAAGATCGTGAAGCGCCTGGAGGATGTAAACCAGAGGGCCTTCGATCTTGGCCGGGAGGCCTTTGTGAAGGCTTCGGGCTAAAGCGAAGAGGCGAGGAAGGAATATAGACAGGCTCTCCCGATCTACATCGCCGGGTAACCCACCGGTATCAGATAGAGAGGAAGAATATCGGTTCTGATGATGCGGGTGATGTCCGCGTCGTCAAATGATCCCACGGGGACCGCTCCCAGATCGAGGGCCGTCGCCTGGAGGAGAAGGTTCTGGGCGGCTTGACCCGCCTCGAGCGTGGCGAAGCGTTCCCCCCTTTCCCCGTACTTGACGGCCATCTTCTCCACTCTTGCGGCGACGAGGAATAGGGCCGGGGCCTCCTTCACCCACGCTTGGTTCAGCGCGGCCCGGGAGAGTTCCGCCCGCAAATCCTCCGCCCCCAGCTTCTCGATCTCGTGCTTCTGGGGGATATAGCGGCCCCAACCCTCCTGCCAGAAGTAGAAAACCTCAAGAGGGTAGAGCGCGCCAGCCGATGGCGCTGTCCGCTTTCCATCGGGCGAGGTGATCCCCTGCGCCGACCAGAGCAACTGGCCCACGATCTCCCAGTTGAGCTCCCTCGAGTCGAACCCCCGCACGGAGCGACGGAAAGCGAGTATTTCTTCGAGGCTGGCTTCTCCGCTTAAGGAGGGGGCGGGGAGGGAGACTTCTTCCAGAACCGGCAGCGGCTCCGTCTTCGCATTTGAGCATCCGCAGAGGGAGAAGAGGAAGAGGAAGAGGAAGAGAAGAGCGACTTTCCACATTTCGATCACCTCCTACATAAATGTAACACAGCACCGCCTGCAGGAAATCTCCTTCTGATGCCACAGCGCCGCAAGCAAACATCCTCTTTGACCCGGCGGTAACGCTCATAATCGAGTTCCCCTTTCCCGCTGGTTCGTGTTACATTGAGCCCAGCTGACAAAATGAAAGGGCAGGTCTCCATTCTCCGGTACCGCGACATCAGTCCGAGGCTCAACGAATTCTTTCCCCCGCCTCCATTCTCCCTGCTGCGCTCGCGCGGGGAAAAGGGCGGATGCTCGCTTATCCCCACGAACGAAGAACTTCTGACAGAAGACGCCTCCTTCCTTCGCCTCTGGCTCATCGAGCTCCTCGGCGAGGGAAAAAGGGGCCTCAGCGTGGAGGAGACGAAACCGGAGACGTCCTCCACCTCCTGGGGAGATTTCCCCTCCTTTTCCGCCATCGGGAAAGAGCTGCAGGCGGTGGGCGATCCCCTGCTCCACCTGGACGGCCCCTGGCGGAGTGAGGGGGAGCTGATAGGGAGAGTGATCGAGGAATTCAAAGGCCCGGTGCGGGCGCTCGTGGGAATGGCCGACCGCACCTTTTCCCTCCTCAGGAAGCTGAAGGGAAAGCTGGGAAAAAGAAGGGCGGGGGAATTCCCCCTCGAGTACGCAATCGTGAGCGGGACGCCGGAAATTTCTGCCATCTTCGCCCCTCTTTTCAGGAACCTCTTCCCTCAGACCGAAACGAGGGAATTTTACGCCGCGGCGGAAGGAGTCTTCGCAGTTCAAAGTGCCAAACGTGTCGGCCTTTCCTTCCGTGCCGACCGCTATTCTTTCCAGGTGGAGACAAAGAGGGGATTGAAGCCGCTCGAGATGCTCAAACGAAAGGAAATTGGAGCGCTGATCGTCACAACCCCCCTTCTTCCTAACTATCGCGTCGGCGACCTGATCCTCGCTCTAGGTGAGGATCGCTACCGCATTCTGGGGAAAGAGGGAAGCTATCCGCTTGCGAGCTTCTACCTGCACGATATCTCTCATGAAGGAGGATTGCCATGAAGTTAAGCGAACTGATCGAATTTCTGGACGACTTCCTGAAAAAGGGAGAAATCACCGATTCATCGTTGAACGGGCTCCAGGTGGGAGAGGAGCGGGAGATCTCCCGCGTCGCCACCTCTGTCGACGCGAGCCTCAAGGCTTTCGAGGCCGCGCGGACAAAGGGGGCCGAGCTTCTCATCGTTCACCACGGCCTCTTCTGGGATGGGCCCTTTCCCTTTAGCGGAGTGGATTACCTCCGCATGAAGGCCCTCTTCCAGGGAGGACCCGCCCTCTATGCCTCCCACCTTCCTCTGGACATCCACCCCCAGGTGGGAAACAGCGCCCTGCTCGCCGATCTCCTCGAGCTCACCGAACGCCAGCCCTTCGCTCTCTATAAGGGTGGAATCTATGTCGGAGTCTCAGGGTCACTTCCCCGGTCCCTCTCCATCGAGGAGGTCTCCTCTTCCCTCGAGTCCGGACTGAAAAATCGGGTGGAATACTGGGCCTTCGGCAAGAAGGAAGTCAGAAGCGTAGCGCTCGTCTCCGGTTTCGGAGGAGACGTGCTGCGCGAGGGATTGAAACGCTTCGATCTGATCCTCACCGGAGGGATCAGCCTCTCTTTCTTCCGCCAGGCGGAAGATGCCGGACAGAGCGTCGTCGTCGCCGGCCACTACGCCACGGAAAAGCTGGGGGTCCGGGCGCTGGGGGAACTACTTGAAAGCCACTTCGGTCTGAAGCACTCCTTCCTGGAGATGCCCTGCCCCTACTGACGTTCGAGCTTCTCCGATCGACGGAAGAAGAAAAAGAAGGTGAGGCCAGACGCTAAGAAGGAAAGCCCGCCCAAGAAGAAGGGGAGGTCAAGGTAGCCCTCCTGGATCAGGAGGCCGCCAAGAAGAGGGGTGACTGAGGAGAAGAAGCCGAAGGCGGCGTTGGAAACGCTCACCGCCGAGGAACGCAGCTCCCGCGGTACGCTCGTCAAGAGGAAGGCGTTCTGGGCGGGCCAGGACATATTCATCAGGGTAGTGCGGACAAGGTAGAAGACTGCAGCCGCGATGTAATGCCCCACAAACGGCATCGCCAGGACGGCGAGCGCCGACAGTACCTGCATCACCGCGGTGGCGACCACTTTCCCTCTGATTTCGGTCATCCGCGGCACGAGGTAGACTCCGAGCGTCGCTATGAAGCTCGCGGCGGCAAACCAGGGCGAGATCTGCATCTCGCTCGCCTGGAACTTGAGAAAAAACCAGAGGGACAGGAGCTGGACGACGAATCCCGCCCCCATCCCGACGAAAATCTGGTTCAGGCCGAAGCGCCGGATCAGCTTCCTTGCCTCGTGATTGCGGGGAAAGCTGATCGGCTCCTTCAAAACGCGTCCCTCTCCCTCCTTCACCGGGAGGATAAAGATGGCGGCGAGGACCACGAAAAAGGCACAGAGGAGAAACCCGACGCGGTAGGCAGCAAGAAAATCCATCCCCCTATTGACGAGAAGGTCGGGTAGACCGCCGCAGAGAGAACCAATGGTCACGGCCAAGAGCCACCAGGAGGTCATGTAGCTGAGGAACCTGGTGCTTCTCTCCACTCCGGATTTCTCAACGAGGAAGGGGTTGTAGGTGGCGCCGACCAGTGCCCCCGCCAGTCCGCCGGTAATGCCGAATCCGCCGATGATGCTCACCATCACGATGCTCCAGGTCTGAGGAACGAGGGCCAGAAGGAGAAAGCCTAAAAGAGGTGCAGCGGTCCCCAGAAGGAGGAATGGTCTCCTCTTCAACCGGTCGAACTTCGGGCCGAGAAGAATTAGAATCCCCGAGCTCAGTAAGCCGGAGAGGGTAAAGAAGCTGCCGATCCAGAAGGGCTCGATCCCCACCTTCTTCAGATAGATGGGCAGAACTACCGTAAGGAAGCCCACCGGCCAAGCCGCAGCCGCCTGTGAGAAAACGAGGAACCAGGCTTCCCGGTCGGAACCCTTCGCTTTTGCCGGGCGAGAAGGCCTCACATCAGGAATTCTCGGGGACTATCGTCCGCCAGAACGGACCTTCGTCAAGCGAGGAGAAGGAATTGAGGTCAATCGCTCCTCCCGGGCCGATCAGCTCGCGCTTGAGGTATTCCCCGGCCTTCCTCTCTTTGAACCAGAGCTCCCCGAATTCCCGGGCGAGCTTCATCCTCAGCTCCTCCATCCTGACCTGGGCAAGCAGGTAGGAGGGGGTGTACATATCATACATTGAGGCCACGTGGTGGGTCTCCCAGTAGATCCCCGGAAGGGGCAGACCCATATATTCCTGCGCCAGTTCGCTGTAGATGCGATCGGCCTCTACCAGGGAGAGGTTCTCCTCCCAGTAGCGGATCTTCATCATCGAGTTCATCCCGTAGAAGGTGAGAAAGTAGAGCAGCATAAATTGATTCCGTCGGATCAGATCGCGCCCGACCTCCCTTTCCACCCCGATCTCCTCGACCATGAAGGGTTCATCCACGGCCAGGGCCTCGAATAAGGTGGAGAAGACCTCGGCCACCCCATTGGCGATCAGGTAGCGATCGCTGAAGGAGCGGTTTTCCTCGATATTGGCAAAATGCAGGGCGTGGCCCATCTCGTGGGAGAAGCTCATGTAGTCGGTGACGGGACTCGTCGGCTGGTAGAAAACCCGCACGTCGCTGGGAATTTTAATGCCGAAGCAGACGGGAGAGGCGTGCTTTCCTGGCCTGGCCTCATCATCCACACGGATGGCCTTGGTGTCGAATCCCATCTGGCCGTAGAGAGGAAGGAACCTGGCCTTCAGATCGAGCTTGAAGAAACGATCAACCGGCTCGAAGATGGCGCCGCGGAAGACGTAGAAATCGTCGAAGTATTCCATCTTCTTCCCCATTATCTCCTGCGCAAACCTCTCTCCCTGTTCGAGGAAAAAGGGCTTGGCCTTTAGCGCCAGCCCCTCTACCAGTCCCTTGAGACGGGAAAGGGAGATCTGCTCCTCCTCCAGGTAAATCTTCAAAGGATCGAGGGAGAAATTTGCCAGAAGGTCGCGGGAGAGGGCAAACCGCTCCTCTAGGAGGGAACTGAGGACAGAAGCCTTCTCCATCAGACCGTCGAAGGCCCTCTTCCTCAGTTCCGGCTCCCGCAGGTGAGCGCGGTTGAAACGGCGCCAGTTGCTCAAATTGACGGTCTCCCCGTCCAGGGCAAGGGAGACGCCCTCGTTGCGCAGACGGTAGATCTCGTTCTGCAGACGGGTGTAGGCGGACTGGCGAGAAGCAAGGATGGTGGAAAAATAGAGCAGTTGAGGAAATTCCCCTTCCGAGAATTTCTCCAGGGCCTCTGTCGAAATCCGCTCGATTTCCTCCGAGGCGCGCTCCATGACCTCCTCGCTGTAGGAAAGGCCGGCATACTGATTGGCCCTCTCGCTATCGAGTCTTACGTATTCTTTTTCCAGGTTCGCTTCGAAATCCCGAATTGTCTTCACATCTACACCTCCAGGTCAGGTGATCCCTTGAAAATATCAGGAGCACCAGGAGAGGTCAACAGAAGTGATTTTTTCTTCAGAAAGATTTATTCTGGAAAGAAAAAAGGGGAAAGGTTTGATTTATCTGTGCGGGGCGATTTTCTTTCTATTCTCCCTTCTTGCCCTTCTGCTTGCCGGAAAAGGAATTTTTCGGCCCTGGGTGTGGGCCGCTTACCCTCTGGGCGGTCTGCTTTTCGCACTTGTTCCTTTAACGCAGGAGCCCCTGCAGAACTGGGTCCTGACCGTGCTATCCTCCTCCACGGTTCCCTCCATCTGGCGCAGCATGATCCTTGTCCTCGTCTCGGGGATACTGCAGGAGAGTTACAAGTTCCTCGTCCTGGGAGGATGGAGCCTCCTTTCCCGCGGTTGGAGGACGAGCTGGCAAGGGGCGCTGCTCGGCGGAGGGTTCGCTTTCGGGGAGAGCATCTACATCCTTTTGAATATCTCCGACTATATCGGTTTCCTTCCCTTCGTCTTCTTCCTCGAGCGGTTCTTCGTCACCCTCTTCCACATCGGGCTGAGCTTCTTTTTGGGCTGGGGATTCGATCACAAGAAAGTTTACCTTTTTTATCCCCTGGCTATTTTCCTCCACATCGTGATGAACCTCTTCGCTGTTTTACACCAATATCTCTATCTTGGCCTCTTTTGGACGGAGGTGATCGTGGCGATTCTCAGCTCAGGGCTCTTCTCCTGTGCCCTACTTGCCCACCTGAGGGAGAGAAAGAAGGAAGACGAAGGGGCAGCGCAGGATCTACAGGCCAGCTGATAGACTGCGGGTAATTTACGATTTTCAAATGGATCGATTGGAAGAATCATCTATTAGGCATAACATGGTTCGGGGTCCTAGGGGCTCAAGGCGGGCGATTCCTCCTCCCTCGAGGGGAGACATCGCTCCCAGTGCCGACGAGAAATAAAGCAGGCGAGAACTTCGGGGATTTAACGCCTGAAAAATTTTTCTGCGAAACCCCCTTGACCCTCCCCTAAGGGGAAGGTCTACCCTGATCACAGATGAGGAAGAGAGGGGCAGAAAGTGTATCGGATAGGGGAATTTGCCAGGATTGCCAGAGTCTCGGTCAAGACCCTACGCTTCTACGATCAGATCGGGCTCTTGAGGCCGGTAGCAACGCACGCGCGCACGGGCTATCGCTTCTATTCCTCGGACCAGTTCGGATGGTTGAACCGCATCCTCGTCCTCAAAGATCTGGGGTTCTCTTTGGAGGAGATCGCCCGCCTACTGAAGGAAGGGCTCAGGCCGGACGAGCTAAGGGGGATGCTGAGGATGAAGCAGATGGAAATCCTCTCCCGGGTCGCCCAAGCCCAGGATCTCCTGGCGCTGGTGGAAGCCAGGCTGGAGCTGATCGAGGAGGAAACGAGGAAGCTGAAGCAGGAAGTCAGGATCAAGACGGTAGAGGCCCTGGAGGTGATGGCCCTCTCCTCCACCCTTTCCCCGGATGAGGAGCCCTGGCAGGCGATCGGTCCCCTCTTCGAAAGGCTGGAATCGGTCCTGAGCAAGCGGGGAATCCGTTCCCTCGGTCCTTGGCTCGCACTCTACGAGGAGGAGGACGGCCAGACGAAGCTCGTGGCTGCAGTGGCGGTTCCGCAGAAGACGGGAGCTATTCCGAATGTGGAGCTGCGGAAGATAGAGGGTTCGAAAATGACGGCCTCCATCGTCCACAAGGGCAGACCGGAGAGCCTACAGGAGGCCTACAGGGCCTTGAACAGGTGGTTAGAGGCCAACGGTTACAATCCCGGTACCCCGGTGCGGGAAATCTTCCTCACCTACGGAGGAATCTCGACCGAAGAACAGGTGATCGAGGTCCAGATCCCATTTTCAAAGCCCTATCGAAAGGAGAAAAGGATGGAACCGAGAATCGTAAAGAAGAGAGAGTTCCAGGCCATCGGCCTGCGCTACTTGGGGAAAAATCTCAAAGGGGAGATCTCCGACCTCTGGATGGAGTTCAACAAGAGGGCGAGGGAGATCCCCAATCTGACCCTGGACCAGGAATACGGCAACGTGGCCTACGGCCTCTGCGGCTGCGTGGAGGGGGAAGAACCCGGGGTCTTCGAGTACATCGCCTGTCTTCCCGTTTCCTCGCTCGAGAAGGTCCCCGAGGGTATGGCGGGAAAAGCGGTGCCGGCGCAGACTTACGCCGTGATGGAGGCCCGCGGGATCAAGGAGATCGGCCCCACCTACGACTACATTATCAAGCAGTGGCTACCCGTTTCCGGATACCTGCCCGGTGACGGGCCGGATTTCGAGCTCTACCCGGAGGAATTCAAGGTCGGCGACCCGGACTCCTCTCCCCTCTTCATTTTCTTCCCGGTGAAGGAGAAGTAAAGGCACGCTCATCTTGTTACCTAAGGAACTCCTCAGGGAGGGAAAACGAACAATTCCCTGAGGAGTTCCTTAAACCTCCTGGTCATTCGCTAAACTTAGATTAGTATTTGACCCTCTTCTCTTGTGCCGATAGAATCAAATTCAACACCATCAAAGGACTCAAGGAGGGAATATTGCTGAATCTAAAGACCCTGTCGAGAATTCTTATTCCATTTCTAATCGCCGTCCTTCTGCTCGCACTGAGGATCCTGAGCCCTTCTGCTGCCGCCTCAGCTGGCATGATCGACCTCGTTTTCTGCATCGACACAACCGGCTCCATGGACGACGACATCGACCAGGTGAAGGATCAGGCCACAATGATCATCAACACCCTAGCATCTCAGACCTCCGATTTCCGCGTGGGCCTCGTGGGTTACAAGGATATCGGCTCTCTGCCTGCAGATGAGCCGGTCTTCCAGGATTTCCCCTTTACGAGCAACGTGGGTGCTATCGTAGCTAACATCAATGCCCTCGAGGCCAGTGGGGGCGGTGACAACCCTGAAGCTGTTTATGAGGCCTTGCTCCGGGCTATGGATAGCGTTACCCTTGGTCCCTGGCGTAATGGAGCGGGAAAGATCGTCATTCTAATGGGTGACGCCGAGCCTCACGAGAGAGGGGAGATTTCCGAGGACGGAAAACACACCTACCAGTACACCGTCTCGGATGTGGCCACTGTGGCACAGAACCTTGATCCGGTTCACATCTTTCCCATCTTAACAGGCGGAGCCAGTTACGCTGCCAAGGATGCGTTCAAACAACTCGCAACCCTCACCGGCGGTCAGGTTTTTGAGGCTGACGAGGCGAGCAAGGTGCCGCAGGTAATCTCTTCCGTCATCTCCACGGCGGTGGCCGAGGTGGGCCGCGTTTTCCCGGACATCTCCGGTCACTGGGCACTGCTGGAGCTGGAGAAGCTAAGCAAGATCGGGATCCTCAAAGGATTCCCGGACGGTTTCTTCCGCCCTGATCAGATGATCACACGGGCCCAATTCGCTAAGGTGATCACCATCGCCCTCAGGATTCCCGAGGTGAAGCCAGCTGCTGTTTCTTTCCCCGACGTCGCTCCAGATCACTGGGCCTACGGCTACGTTGAAGCAGCGGCGAAGAGAGGGTTGTTGAAGGGTTTCCCGGACGGCACCTTCAGGCCTGACGATCCGGTCAGTAAAACTCAGATTGTGAAGATAATCGGCGCGGAGAACGGCTGGACAGCGAGTCCCCCAACTCCCTCTTTCGGCGACATCGATAAGGACCACTGGGCCTACCCTTACGTGGAGGGTATTCTCGAGATTGGAGTGCTCAAGAAGCCCGACTCCTACATCAACCAATCGGATTTCCTTCTAGGCGACACTTCCGCCACCAGGGCACAAGCCTGCGTACTTGTCTATCGAATGATGGATGCAACCGGCGCTTTCGGCTCTCCTACGCTCATCCCAACCGATCTTGCCTTCGCCATCATTGAAGCGGAAATCTGCACCCAGCTGGACGCGGATAATGAGCCAGTGGATCCCGGGATAGAATTCCCGGCCGATACGACGACAAAACTTTACTGCTGGCTCTCTTACAAGGGGGGCAAAGCAAATGAGTCGCAGATAACCTGCCAATGGTATTACGAAGAGGAGCTGATTGGCGAAGCAACCACTGTCGTGGTGAAGCAAAGCTCCGGTACAGCTGCTTTCCACATCGAGATTCAGGCAGGAGCGGGGATTTTCCCGGCAGGTTTCTATTCCGTAGAGCTCTACACAGATGGTGAGCTGGCCCTGACTTTGTTTTTCAGCCTGGAATAATCATCCGGGGATCAGGTCTTCTACCTTAGTATGGATCGCAAGACCTGACTCCGCCATTTAACACCGTGGGATTTTTTAAAACCCTCCATTTCCCCTAAAATGAAGATGCGAATAGAAACAAAAAAGGAGGGAAAATGGAGGACAAACAGGATCTCTATATTGGCAAGGAAGTCGATCCGGAGACGGGGGAACTGAAGGAGAAATACCTCTACCGTACCCGGGACCTCACTACCCACGCCCTGATCATCGGAATGACCGGATCCGGCAAGACCGGCCTGGGGATCGTGACGCTCGAGGAAACCATCCTCGACGGCATTCCCGTCCTCGCTATCGACCCCAAGGGAGACCTCACCAACCTCCTTCTGACCTTTCCTGGTTTGAAGCCCTCCGGCTTCAAACCTTGGGTGGATCCAGCCCAGACGGAGATGAAGGGGCTGAGTGTTGATGCCTACGCCGAGAACCTGGCCAACCTCTGGCAAAAGGGCCTGAGCGATTGGGAAATTCCTCCGGAGAGATTGCTGAAATTGAAGGAGGCGGCCGATTACACCATCTTCACTCCCGGCTCCACGGCCGGAGTCCCGGTCAGCGCCCTGCAGAGCTTCAAGCGTCCGGAGAAGGAGCTGGGCGAGGAAGAGGTGATCGAGAAGATCAAGGGAATCGCCACAGCATTGCTCGGGCTGATCGGAATCGAGGCCGATCCGGTAAAGAGCCGGGAGCACATCCTAATCTCCACCATCCTGCAGAACGCCTGGCAGAGCGGGAGCGATCTCTCGATCGAGGACCTAATAATGCAGGTGCAGAAGCCTCCCTTCAGCAAATTAGGGGTCTTCAGCGTGGACTCCTTCTTCCCCCCGGAGGAACGGGCGAAGCTCAGCATGCAGATCAACTCCCTGATCGCCTCCCCGGCCTTTCAGACCTGGCTCAGCGGGGAGCCCCTCTCCATCGAAGAATTCATCCGGAAGGGGGATAAGCCGCGGGTATCGATCTTCTACATCGCCCACCTTTCAGACTCAGAGAGGATGTTTTTCGTCACCCTCCTCCTGGGGGAACTCATCTCCTGGATGAGGATGCAGCCGGGAACGGACAGCCCCCGCCTGATACTCTATTTCGACGAGATATTCGGCTACTTCCCCCCCTACCCCAAGGATCCTCCCTCCAAGTACCCCATGCTCACGCTGATGAAACAGGCCAGGGCCTTCGGCATTTCAGTAATCCTCGCCACCCAGAACCCGGTGGATATAGACTACAAGGGGCTGACCAATGCCGGAACCTGGTTTCTGGGGAAGCTGCAGCAGGAGAGGGACAAAGAGAGGGTGATGTCGGGCCTGGAGGGAACGTTTCAGGAATCGGGGAAGTCGCTCGACAGGGGATACTTCGACCGGATCTTGGGCTCCCTCAAGCCGCGGGTCTTCCTCCTGCATAACATCCACGCGACCACGCCGAAGGTGATCACTTCGCGCTGGGCGATGAACTACCTGCGAGGTCCGCTGACCAAAGCCCAGGTGGGAGAGCTGATGGCGGGGAAGAAAAGCTCAGTTCCCCTGCAGGCGATGGACGCCGTCCCTCCTGAAAAGAAGCAATATCTACCGGAATTTCCGCCCGAAATCCCGGTACTCTACGAGACGAACAGAGGCCCCGGTCCTTATTTCCCCTACCTTTACCTCGAGGGAGAGGCTCTCTTCAAGCAGGAGACGGCCGGCATTTACGCCGAGAAAAGCTACAGGGCCCTCCTCAAGGTGGAGGGGGAGATCATCTCCGGCGAAAACTTCCAGTTCCTCGACCATCCGCCCGCAACCGAGCCCATCCTTCCTGAAGGAGCGACAGTGGGCGAGATCCCCGGCTACCTTCATAAAAAGGATTTCCTGAAGAAGACGCATGATCAATTCAAACAAGTAGTCAAGGCGCACGAGGAGAAGTATTATTACAGCTCCTACTTCAAGCTCTACAGCAGGTTGGGAGAAAGCAGGGAGGATTTTCTCCGGCTGGTAGAAGAAAAGCTACACCAGGTCCTGAGCGGTGAGATGGAGAGGTCGAGGATTGGATTCGAGCAGAAAATGCTCGTCTTCAGAGAGAAGCTCCGCCGGGTCGAGAGTAAAAAGATGGAGGCAGAGGCGGAGCTCAAGGCCATCTCCACCGAGACCACGATGGATATCGGGGTCGGAGTGATCTCGATCCTGATGGGGAAAAGCGGCCGGGGAAGCCTGAGGAGAGCGGGAAGCTCCGTGACGAAGAGGGAGAAGGCGAAGTTGAAGAGGGATCAGGCCAAGCTCGAGATCGCCAGGCTGAACTCCCAGCTCATGGAGATGGAGGCAAGAGCGGCGGAAAGCCTGAGGGCAAAGGAGGAGGAATTGAGGGCAAAGGCCGCCTCCCTCGAGGAGAGAATGCTCCGTCCGAGTCCCTCCTCGATAACGATCAAGTACGCCGGAATCCTCTTCCGCTGAGGTTTTCTAAGCGGAGCCGTTTTGCCGAACGGGTGAATAAAGCCCCTCAGCTCCGGGGTTTCTGCGGGAATTACCAAGCGATTCTCTTGAATTTGAAGGCGGAGGCGCAGAAGGTATGATTGATGCCTGCGTATCATCCGCAAAGAGGACGGGAATGAAATGCTGAAGGCACAGGTCCGGAGAGGGAAAAGATGTACCTGAGAAATTCAATCAAGGCCCTCATCATCGAAGATGGGAAGATCCTGCTCATCCGTAATGCCGATTCCTTGGGGCCTTTCTACCTCCTTCCCGGCGGAGGGCAGCTCTCGGGGGAGACATTCCGCGAAACTCTCCTCCGGGAATGCCGGGAGGAGCTGGGAGACGGCCTGAAGTTGGAGATGAAAGACCCATCCCTCGTGCGGGAGTACATCTCCACCCACCATGAGTTCAAGGATGAGGAGGAGGAAGTACACCAGATCGAACTGATGTTCAGAGTAAGACTCTGCCCTAGCTCCCGAGTAGAAGGGCCCTCGGTCCCCGATCAACACCAATTAGGGGCGGAGTGGATTCCGCTCGAGCGCCTGAAGGGAGTGCGCATCTACCCGCGGGTCCTCGCCGAAATCCTTCCCCGGCTCGAGGATTACAGGGGGCCGATCTACCTGGGGGACGTAAACTGAATTAAGGAGGATTAGCCGCCGGAATAGATCGCGGAGATTACTATCCTGTCGCCTGCGGCCACGATTTCTGCAGGTTCCACGCCCTCGCCGTTCCTTGTTACAATGTTGGGCCAGCTTCTGTCCAGCTTGATCAGGTCGAAGATGCCATCCACCGTGGTCCCCTGCGGTACCTCAAGCTTCTTCTCGCTGAAGCCAAGCTGGTGGATGAAGGGGCCGATAAGCTTAACCGTCACTCTCAGCAGCTTTCTCTTATCCGATTGCTCTCTTCGTAATGTGATTCTCACCTTTATTTCAGGCTGCCGTATTTCTGCGCAACCTTAGCCTCCTCCGTCAATCCGAGCCTCTCCAGGGTAGAAAGGGTAGGGATTCCTCTCTCGTCGTAGCCGCGGATGTCATAGTAATGCTGCAGAAGGCTGTCGTACTTATCATATTCGAGCACCTGGCCGGCAATGGGGCCCTCTGTGTCGGCGTTCTTTGGGTCGAACCAAACAGCGGGAGGGTAATCGTCGCGTCGACTGGTCAGAGGAAACTCGCGCAACCAGAAGAGTTTGATCAGGGCGTAAGTCCTGTCCGCCAGGTTCCAGAAATTATCGAGAGTCCAATCCACCCCCGTTACAAGTTTGAAGTATTTGGGATAGTGTTCCAGACTCCAGCCGACCTCCACCCAGGGGAACCGGCAGGCCACGAGAAATTCAAAAAGTCCGCCTCGGATCCTCTGCAGCTCGATCACTTTCTGGGCTTTCTCCGGCCCGTAGGATTCCCTCGTTGTCTGTTTGACTTCGAAAGTGATAACCCAGGACTCCTTATGGTGTCCGCCAATCGGGCTAGTACCATAAGCGAGGGCCATACCCGGAATAAATTTGCAGTTGTAGGCGGCTATCTCAAGTCCCTTAACTTGCATGGCATAATCCTCAGAGCCCTTGCCGAACTTACGGGCGGCCCGCAGGACGCCCTCGGCCAGAATGTTACCGATCTCCGTCGTCCTGAGGGAAATCTCGCCCAAGAGCTCCTGTGCGCGGACGGCGTCTCCGAAGCGGAAACCACCCTCAACGGCACCCTGGTCGATGGCGTCGGCGTAGAAGCTCAGGACGCAACCACTCGACATGGTATCGATCCCGTAGTCATCGCAGAGGTAATTGAGTGCCGCCACCTGGGGATAGTCAAAGATCTCCAAGTTCGGCCCCAGGAGACCGACATTCTCATAATCGAGCTCGGACTCGCGGCCGTGGCTGTCTAAAATGGTGATCCCACAGCGCATGGTGCAGTTGGGGCAGCCGTAAGTAGTCACTCTCAGGTTGTTGAGTCTTTCCCCGTCAACTTTCCAGGCCTCGGGGTGATGGGTTTTGCGGAAGTTACGGACAGGGAGGGCGGCCACCTCGTTACACCAGGCCAGGACCCCCGTCGTTCCCTGAATCGACCAGCCCGCTTCCTTGTCGATCCGGTGCACTTCGCGCAGATCTCCCGGGCCAACCCTCTTCATCTCTTCCGGATCGGCCTGCGGGATCGGCTTCGTGCCCTTGGCCACTATCGCTTTAAGCAACTTGGAGCCCATCACCGCACCCATACCCGGCCTTCCGCCCGCCCGGCCTTCCATGCTACGGATAACAGCATAGCGCACCAGATTTTCCCCGCCCTGACCGATATTCAGGACACCGATCCCCTTGCCGTACTTCCCGTAAATCCAGTCGTTTGTCTCATAGGTTCCTTTTCCCCATACCTCATCGGCGGGGATGAATTCTACCTTGTCATCCTCGATATAGAGCATCGTCGGTCGGTCGGCCTTTCCCTCAACAATCAAGGCGTCGTAGCCGGCTTTTCTTAGATTTTCCGTCATGCGGGTTCCCAGATTACCGTCGCCGTAGCCTCCTGTCATCGGAGACTTGGCCGCTACTACCGTCTTACCGGTGTTGGGAGCGGGTATACCGGCGATGGGACCCACCGCCACCACGAGCTTGTTCTCCGGTCCTAAAGGATCAATCCCTGGTTTCAACTCATCGAAAAGGATCTTAGTGGCAAAGCCACGTCCACCCACCCATTTTAAGGCGAAGTCCTCGCTGAATGATTCCGCTTTCCAGGTTTTTTCAGTCAGGTTCACTCTTAAGATTTTTCCGGTCCAGCCTTTCATGGGCACTCCTTGTGAGAAAGATTGATTACATCCATCGTATTCAGGCGGGAGGAAAGAGTCAAGAGCGGGACATCTACATTGACTCTCTCGATCAACTGTATTACTTTTATAAAAATAGTAATACTAAGAAAGGAGCGAGATGCATATTCCGGATGGATATCTTGGACCGAGTACTTATCTTGTGATGTACGGGGCCAGCGCTCCATTCTGGGTTTTGAGCCTCACCAGGTTGAGGAAAGCCCTGAAGACGAAAGCGGTTCCCCTCCTGGCTCTGGGTACGGCTTTCATCTTCATTATCATGATGTTCAACGTTCCCATCCCCGGTGGGACGACAGGGCACGCTGTGGGCGCCTCCCTTGTCACCGTCCTCCTGGGGCCCTGGGCTGCCTCCCTGGCGACAAGCCTGGTCCTTCTGATTCAAGCCTTGATTTTTGGGGACGGCGGCATCACTGCTCTGGGGGCTAATTGCTTCAATATGGCCGTCCTGATCCCATTCTCTACCTGGGCGCTCTTCCTACTCCTCACGCGGAAGAGCCCGTCCCGTTCCTCTCTGTTGCCGATCGCCGGAGGGATCACCGCCTACATCTCCTTGAATTTAGCGGCTTTAGCCACCGCCCTTCTCCTCGGGATTCAGCCTTTGCTCTATCACACGGCAGACGGCAAAGCCCTGTACGCCCCCTACCCTATCTCTGTGGCCGTCTCCGCCATGGGGCTTGAGCACCTGCTCGTCTTCGGCTGGGTGGAGGCCTTGGTCACCGGCCTGGCCATCCTTTTCATTCAAAGGTACGACCCTTCCTTGATCGCCTTAGCGAGGAAAGAGGAGCTGAGAAGTGCGGAAATTTAGGCCCTTTTTCATTGCGATACTGGTACTGGCAATCTTGACGCCAATCGGCATCTACCTCCCCGAGAAGTTCGAGGCCGGAGATGCCTGGGGAGAATGGGGCCTGGAAGATCTCTCCGGGGAAATCGGCTACGCCCCCAGAGGAATGGAGGAATTGGCCAACATTTATCAGGCCCCTCTGCCAGACTACTCCACCGGGGAAATAAACCCCTACCTGGCCTACATTCTGAGTGCCATCATCGGGATCATCATCGCCGGGGGACTGGCTTACCTAATCGGGAGGTTTCTCTCCCCACGTGAGCGTTAACTTCATTCAGAAAACCCGACGGGCGCTCTCCGCCGGAGAATTGGCCCTAACGGCCCAGGTCAGGCAGAAGGCGAAGGCTGGCTTCCCCTGGGAGATCCCTGTTTCTCTCGCTTCAGCCTTCGCTCTCAGTTTTCTTCAAAGCTGGACGGCGCTGGCCGTTTCCCTTCCTCCCCTCCTGCTCCTCCTCGCCCTTGCGCGGGTTCCCTGGCGTAAACTGTTTTTCCGTACCGGCCTACTGGGTATATTCACCCTCCTCCTCTTCCTGCCCTCTCTTCTCTTTGGAGAGGACATCTGGCAGGTGCTCTTCCTGGCCTGTCGCTCATTTCTGATCGCTTCGAGCACCCTTCTTCCGGTTTTATCCCTGGGTTGGCACGGATTCCTCCTCGCCCTGCGAAAACTGAAAGCACCCTCATTGATTATTACGCTCCTGGATCTGAGCACCCGCTTCATCGTCCTGCTCTTAAAAGTAGCCAGGGAGTCCTGGGAGGGCGCCGAATCAAGATCAATCAGCCTCGAGGGAAGGAAAAGCCGAAAGGTGGTGGCTCACCTCCTCTCCTCTCTCTTTATCCGAACCCTCCGCCTTACAGAGGAGGTGCACGAAGCGATGCTGGCCCGCGGATATGCGGATTTTTGAGCTGAAGGATGTCTCCTTCCATTACCCTGACGGTACCTCCGGACTTTCAGGGGTTTCTCTCCATTTAGACAGAGGCGAGTGCCTGGGGATCGTCGGCCCCAACGGTGCGGGGAAATCTACTCTACTCAAAATCCTGGCCGGCCTGTATTTCCCCCAGAAAGGCGGGGTCCTCTTTATGGAGGGAACCCTCTCCGAGGAGAAACTGAAGCAAAAGCTTTTCCGGGAAAACTTCCGTCGTCGGCTGAGCATCCTCTTTCAAAACCCGGAATCTCAGATCCTCTTCCCTACCGTGCAGGAGGAAATTTTCTTCGGCCCGCAGCAGTTGAAAATGGATGCTCGCGAGACAGAAAAGAGGGCGGATGCTATGCTCCGGCTTCTGCACATCGAGCACCTGAAGGAACGCCATCCCTACAAGCTCTCCGGGGGAGAGAAGAAAAAGGTAATGCTCGCCTCTCTTCTCGTTCTGGACCCAGAAATTCTCCTACTGGACGAGCCCACCGCTAATTTAGATCCCAGGAGTTCCTGCGAATTTACTTCCTACCTCGCCGCTCTCTCGCCAAGCAAAACGATGCTGGTTTCCACCCACGATCTGCGCTTAATTTCTCGTCTCTGCCATCGTATCTACCTGCTGTCAGAGGAAAAGAAAATCGTGGCGGAGGGTGTTCCGCAGAAATTGCTGCGCGAGAGGGAGGTCCTCGTGCGATTGAACCTGCTGGAGAACAACCAGGCTCTCTTCGAGCCTGACTAAGCGACGCTTCTTCTCTTTCGCGCGCGCCTAACGATGAGGAAAATCAGGAGCCCGATGACGGCCAGGACGAGGACGACGAAGCCCAGGAGAAACTTGCCGATGATCCCGGAGAAGATGTCGAAGAAGGAACCCTCGAAAAAATCCATCTTCAGCGCGGGCAATGTCCTCAAGGTGCGGAATATCTCTCCTATGGGGAAGGACTCCACTTTGCCTACGGCGAGGACGTATTTAACCTGAGTGCGGGGCGAGGAAACGGTAACGAGATAAGTGCCGGCCTCCGCCTTCTCCTCCCATTTCGGGCCCATGTAATAGTTGTCCCCAGCGAATTCCTCATAGTAGGGTTCCCAGGGAAAATCGGCGGTCTTGATTTCCTTCAAGAAAACCCTCTCGGCTCCTTTGAGCTCATAGACGGTGAGAGTGAAATCCCTTTCCGCCTTGGCGAGCCGGGGAGTCAGGAGATTGAGATACAGAATGAAGGCAGTGGGCGAGCTCACCAGGTACTCGTGCGGGGAGTTCCCCAATACGGCGTAGAAGGCGCGGGAGATCTCCGGATCTGAAATCTCAATCGGCGTATTTTCCACCAGGCTGGGCTGATGGGCGAAAACCGTCCCCGGCAGTCCGAGGATGATGATTAAAGTTAGAGCGATGGCAGACAGCTTGATTGACTTCACTCTTTCTTGAGTTCCCCTTTCATTAATCTCTCAGTAGATGAAAACAGGTAAAAGGGAGAGGAAATTTCAACCTCTGGCTGCTGGCTTCAGCTGACGCTTCCGGCCTGGAAAGCTCAGATCAAACAGGCGATCTCCCCTGCTATTTCTTGCTAATTCCTGCCAGCAAAGCCAGATAGATCGGGCGCTCTTAAGGTCCTCCTGGGTCTCAGATTCTTGTCTCTCTCGCGTGGAATCTGTTAAGGTATTAAGGGGATTCTTCTTGGGTTCAAGAAGGCAGAAGGAAAGAATAACACAAGGAGTGATCAGAAGGTGTACGCAGCCGTCATTGAGCTTTCAGGCCACCTCATCGACAGCACATTGCTCTCCTCCGTCCTCGATGTCATTGCCGAGATGGATGCCGAGTTCAACCTCCGCGAAACTAAGATTGGTCGTACTGCGGACGACACAAGCTACGCCAGGATCGAGATCGTCGCACCGACGGTTGAGTTGCTCGACCAGGTTGTCGAGAGAGTCGGGCAAATGGGAGCCACGCTGCTCAACCGCCAGTCCGTCACCCTGGCACCAGTCATAAAGGACGGGGTGTGTCCTGAAGAATTCTATTGCAGCACCAACATTGAAACCTGCGTGAATATCGCCGGGAGACAGGTTCCGGTCGAGGATATCGAAATGGACTGCGCCGTGGTGGTAGATCCGGTGAAGTTCCGAGCCAGGTGCTGTCCGATTGCAATGCTTCGTCAGGGAGAGCAAGTCGTCATCGGCGACAAAGGGGTGCGGGTCGCTACAATGAAGAAGGAAGCGGAAAAGGAAGGCTTCTCTTTCATGGGGAGCGAGGTATCCAGCGAGAGGCAGAAATCATTGCTGGTGAGGGAGATCGCCAGCGAAATCGAAGCTATCCGCGGAAGAGGCGGGAAGGTCCTGGTTGTAACAGGGCCGGCTGTCATCCATACCGGAGCCGGCAAGCACCTGGCCTCCCTCATCAATTCTGGTTATGTAAACGTTTTCTTCGCCGGGAACGCTGTGGCTGTCCATGACGTGGAGGCGGAGCTCTTCGGCTCATCGCTGGGCATTTGCATGAAGAAAGGCTCTTCAATGCCGAAGGGGCACATGCACCACCTGCTGGCCATTAACAGGATACGGGACCTAGGAGGCCTGCGCCAGGCCTTCGAGGCTGGGGTCCTCAACGAAGGCGTCATGGCTGCAGTTGTGAGAAACAATATTCCCTTCGTGCTGGCCGGCTCGGTCAGGGACGACGGCCCGCTACCGGATGTGATCACCGATTCTGTAGCAGCACAGGAAGCAATGAGGAAAAACCTCAAGGGGGTAGAACTTGCCCTGATGTTGTCAACCATGCTGCACTCCATCGCCACAGGGAATCTTCTCCCGGCCCGGGTAAAGACCGTCTGTGTGGATATCAACCCGGCCACGGTGACCAAACTGGCCGACCGCGGTTCCCATCAGGCCGTGGGGATCGTGAGCGACGTGGAGTGGTTCCTCAAGGAGCTCTCCGCCCAGCTGAGCTGATCAGGAGCTGGCCGGGATTGCAGGAATTGGAAAATGGTAATCCCGGAGGAGCGAGCGGTTATTTTTCAGGGCGAACGCCTATCTTATAGAAAGAGCTGGAGATCCGCGAGACCTTGCCCATCCTCTATTTTGTGATTATTATTTCTTGAAGCCGGGGGGCAGATGGATGGCGAAGCGACAGAAGAGAGCCCCCTGCACGACCGAGGCGATCACCTCTGCCTTGATCGGTTTGTCGAAGATCACCTCGTAGGGCTTGCGGTGATAGGCGGCGCTGCAGTTGCAGAAGACCGCCGGGATATCCGTGGCCCCCTTCCTCAGGGACTCCTTCACCCAGGGGCAGTGACAATAATAGTATCTCTTCTTCGCCTCGTACTTCTCCCTGATGTATTCCTTCACTTGATAGGGGATCTTGGCCTCGTAGACGATGCTCCCCTTCCGCACCCCCCGCCCGATTTCCGGGTGGGCCTCGACGAAGGCGATCAACTCATCCGTCACCTCCTGATTGAAGAAGAAGCCCTTCTTCTTTTTGATCTCCTTGAGCTCGGCTATCAGGGCCTCCCCCCTCTTCTGTAGGAACTCATCGATCGTGGCACTCTCCCCGTACATCTTCTTTTCACTCTCGTACCAGGCGTCCTCGAGTATCCTCAGTCCTTTTGCGAGGACTCTCTTGCAGGCCTCCGGGCTCATCAGGATCCTCATCCGGCGCAGCACCTCCGCCATGTTGCGGCATTTTATCCGGTTGGGGATGCCGTAGCGCCTGTCGATCCCCTCGAAAATCCGCCCCCTGATCCCCTCCCCAACTTCCTCGCCCAGTTTCCCGTATAGCATATCCATCACCTCGGCCCCGTCTATAAAGGGAAGAATTGTCGCGTAGAGCCTCTTGTTTCTCAGGAACCAGGCATACCTAGTCAGGGCGATGTAGTTTTCCTCACTGTTGAGCTTCCGTTCAATCATCCGGGCCGAGAACTTGCGAAAATCGGACGGCGCGGCCTTCTCGACCGTCTTCGGCTTCTCCAAATTCCCGAGAAACCTCTCGAACTTTCTCGCGATGGAGAACGATCCTTCGATCTGGCTTTCGGAAAGTTTTTTTCCCTCGAGAAATGTCCTGAACCCCTTTTTGTCCACGATAGTCCTCCTTGTAAATGAAACGCCCGCTTTCGGTCTCTTTCATTATGCCACTTTTCCCTTCGAGCAAGGGAAGAAAGGTCATAGAAGGCCGAAAGCAGGCTCTGTGGGCTTTCCTCGAAACCTAAAGCATTTGCTTCTTCTTCAGGAGGTAGAGGGCCACTCCCCCGATCAGGAAGGAGATTCCCAGGACGATCCAGAAGGCCGCGGGATGGGCAGCGAGCGGCAGGGTGACGTTCATCCCGTAGAAGGAGGCGATGAGGACCGGGAGGGTCAGGACGATGGTGACCGAGGCGAGGAATTTCATCACAATATTCAGGTTGTTGGAGATGATGGAGGCGTAGGCGTCCATCGTGTTGCTCAGGATGTTGCTGTAAGTCTCGCTCATCTCGATCGCCTGCTTGTTTTCGATAATCACGTCCTCGAGCAGGTCCTCATCCTCCTCGTACATCTTCAGCGTCTGCATGGTGGTGGCCGCTTCCGGGCTTCGGGAGAGCTGGGAGCGCAGGAGTCTCTCGAAGACTATCTCGTTCGCTCGCAGGGAGGTGGTGAAGTAGACAAGGCTCTTCTCCAGGTTCAGGAGTTTTGTCAGCTCCACGTTCTTCATCGATTTTTGCAGCTGAACTTCGATCTCGTCCGACTTCTGGTCGATCAAGCGCAGGTACTTCAGATATTGGGCCGCGGTCCTGAAGAGGATCTGGAGGACAAAGCGAGTTCTCTTGGCCGTGTGGCAGGAGGACTTCGCGTTCTCGAAATCGCGGAGGGCCTCGTTTTCCTCGAGGGAAACCGTGACGATAGTGTTCTCGGTGACTGCGACCCCCAGGGGAATGGTGTCGCAGATGAAATTTCCGTTGAGCCGGCGGATAGTGGGGGCTTTAATCAGGATCAAAATCTGCCCCTCGTCGACCTCGATCCGGGGCCTTTCCTCCTCGTCGAGAGCGGGACGGATGAAATCGGGATGGATCCCCGTTTCCGCGGAAACCCGGGCGATCTCCTCCTCGGTGGGATTGATCAAATTGATCCAGACGTTCCTCTCCTTTAAATCGGAGACCTGGACCAGTTCTCCTTCTATCGTGCGCAGGGCTTTGATCATAACTCTCGTCTCCTTTCAGGTTCTGCTTAAAAGTGGTAGATCTGGACGACTTTCCTTCAAGAGAAGACGAAGCCATGCGGTCAGGATCGGTGGAGAGATGCAATCAGGCAAAGACAACGAAGAGCAGGCCGCTTCGAGTTCTCCGAAAGAGAAGCGGGCAATGGTTTATTATCGTCTGCATCCATTGCCTTCACCTGCCTTGTTTATATTCTTACTACTTTTATTATAGACCTATCCTCACTTCCCCGGAAAGGATGATTCGATCCCCAAACCAGATGAAGAGGGCGCAGTAAGTTCCTCCCTCGAAGAGTTCAGAGAAAAATGGTGGACTGAAAATCCTCGTGCCGGACAGCCTGTTTCCTGATTTCCAAGGGCACCCGGAGCAACAACTCGCCGGTTAAGCAATGTAATGCTCTACTCTTCCCGGCGCGGGCAGCGGGGGTCGTGGCCGTAGAGCCCCAGCCCGGCGGCGTGGGCGCGGGAGCGGCAGCCGAAGCAATGGTTGTTGGTCACACAGCTCCGGCAGGGAGCGGGGAGGTTCTCCTTCTTCCTGAAGCGTTCGATCGTGAGCTCGGCGCGGTGCTCGTGGAAAATTTCCCGGAGGCTCCCGTCGCGGTGGATGTTAGGGGTCCCGGGCGGCCTGATCGTGGCACAGGGGGTTGCGCTCCCGTCGCAGAGAACGGCCATCGTCGCCGAGCAGTACTCACTATCCACGCAGTTCATCGGCAGGAGCTTCGTTTTCCACTCGAGCCCCATCCGCTTCCTCACCTTCACCACCTCGGAAGGGGAAGGGACGAAGCGGACGAGCTCGCCTTGCGGAATTCCCGGCCTCAAATAGGTGTGGTAGATGTTCAGGCTGGTCTTGATCCCGTACTTCAGCCCGAAGAAATCAACCGTCTCGATCAGATCCCAGGACGGCTGGAGCCCGGTGAAGGTGACGGAATTCAGAATGCGTGAGGGCGGATAGCCCTCCTCGAGCAGGAGCTCCACTGCGCGGAGGACGATACGGATGTCCTCGCTCGTCCTTCCCGGGTGGAGGGACTCGTAGAGCGCAGGATCCAAGGTGGAGAGGTGAAAGGCGATCAGGCCGGATGTGGCGAGCGCGGCGAGCCTGCGTGCGAAAGAGGGATCGGCGAGGGGGAGTCCTCCCGTCCAGACGTTGTTGCGGAAGTCCAGCTCCTGCCCCCGGGCGAGGAAATCGAGCACCCCCGGGCGGATCAGGGGCTCCCCTCCCAGCCACTCGATCGCTGTGCCGAGCTCTTTCGCATCAAGGAGGATCTGGTCGATCTCCCGGTCGCTCAGGGTATTTTTCGGATCGGGGAGGGCGTTCATGTAACAGTAGATGCAGTTCTGGAAGCAGAGATCCCCCACCTCGAGCTGCAGGGCGTAGATTCCCCTCCTCGCGTAGGCCTCTCCGAGCCCGGTGTAATCGATCAGGTTGTCCGCTGTATCCTGGCCCATGCTTTTCAAATCTACTTGATATTCGCCCCTCTTTGAAGCAGGAGCTCCCGGAGGATCGAGCGATGGCAGCGGCTCTCGTCTTCGCAGTAGCAGCCGATGGAGAAATTCGCGGAATGGGAGAGCGCAGCAAGTAAATCCAGGTCTTTACTGGGCCCGGACGACTTCATCTCAGCCAGAAACTTCCTCCTGAAAGCTTGCCAAGATTTCTCGTCCTTCGCCCTCAGGGCTTCCTTGAGCAGTGGCCCGCTGGGGGATAGGTTGGGGAACCAGAGGTCATAAATATCCCTTGCGGAATACTCTTCCTTCCTCACACCCCGCGGAGGCCGTCTCACCACACCGATGCGCAATCCCTCCCCCTCTTCCCGGGGACTGCCTAATCTGACAATCTTTATGGCCATTTCTCCTCCTTATATCATGAATCTACCATGAATCGACCTCCTCCACAGGCCTGGCGTAATCCTGTCGCTTGGGCCGTCTCTTCGCAGCTCACCTCCCTGGGCGATGTCGGTCCGCAAGCCGTGCCCCGTTCCGATTGCTTCGCCGGTAGATCGCTCGACGTCGATGATGAACGAGATCAGTCACTCCCCTTAACAAAGAGTGATGACCCATCAATACTTGACAATCGAGGATAATCTGATAAAATTTCTTATTCCTCCGAGTCGTACCAGGCTAAAGCTGCAGCCATGCCTTACGACCGGTCAGGGCCAGGCTGGAAACGGCCTGACCTTCCATCTTTGAAAAGGAGGACGAGATGTTCTATCAACAAACTCTGTTTTTTATCTCCAGAACCAGGCTCTCCCGAGGAGATACTGCGGAGATGGGGAGGGGTCGACATGAATAATGCCGTCTTTAGCTTTCCTCTGCCCAAAAATGAGCCTGTCCTGAATTACCTCTCGGGGTCGCCTGAGCGGGAACTTTTGGAAAAAGAACTCGCCCGCCAGGCCTCGCAAGCAGTTGAAATCCCTCTGATCATCGGCGGAAGGGAAATCTTTTCCGAGAAAACAATCGCGGTTAAAATGCCCTGTAACCACAGCCACATCCTGGCCCACTGCCACCTGGCGGGAAAAGATGAGATCAAAATGGCGGTCGCAGCCGCCAGGGAAGCCAAGAAAAGCTGGATGGAGGTCTCCTGGATTGAGCGCGCTTCGGTCATGATGAGAGCCGCCCAGCTTCTCTCAGGGCCATGTCGACCCTTATTAAACGTCTCCACCATGCTGGGGCAAGGAAAAAACATCTACCAAGCGGAAATTGACGCCGTCTGCGAATCCATCGATTTTCTGCGCTTCAACACCCACTTCGCTTCTCAGATTTATTCCGATCAGCCTCTCTCCGAGACCAACCAGATCAATCGCATGGAATACCGTCCACTGGAAGGCTTCATCTCCACGATCTCTCCCTTCAATTTCACATCAATCGCCCTGAACCTGAACATCGCAGTGGTGATAATGGGCAACACGACCGTCTGGAAACCGGCCAGCACTTCGCTTTTGTCCAATTATTACCTGATGAAGGTCTATGAGGAAGCGGGGATCCCGCCAGGGGTGATCAATTTTATCCCGGCTCGAGGCTCGGAAATAGCGGAGGTTCTCCTCTCTCATCCTGATTTAAACGGGATTCACTTTACAGGCTCCACCGCTACTTTTCAAGCAATTTGGCGGGATGTAAGCCGCAACATCAGCCACTATAAATCGTATCCCCGACTGGTGGGCGAGACCGGGGGAAAAGACTTTGTCTTCGCCCACACTTCAGCCGATAAGCAGGCGTTGGCCGTCGCGCTGATCAGGGGGGCCTTCGAATACCAGGGTCAGAAATGCTCTGCCGCCTCCAGAGCTTATATACCGGCTTCAATCTGGCCGGAAGTCTGGAGATTGATGGAGGCAATGCTCGCGGAGATCAAGGTCGGCGATGTGCGGGATTCTTCCAATTTTATGAACGCTGTGATTGACGAAGCAGCCTTCGACAAAATCATGAACTACATCTACCTGGCCAAGGCCAGCCCCGCAGCCAAAGTTCTTTTCGGCGGAAAAGGTGATAAAACCACCGGTTTTTTCGTTGAACCAACTGTGATTCTCACAACCGACCCCCATTTTGTGACCATGGAAGAGGAGATCTTCGGGCCTGTTCTGACAATTTTCGTCTACAAGGACGACCAATTTTGCGAGACCCTCTCCATCTGCGATCAGACATCGCCTTATGCCCTCACCGGTTCTGTCTTCGCCCGGGATAAATACGCCGCCCTGAAAGCCTGTGAAGCACTCCGTTTTTCCTCCGGCAATTTCTACCTGAACGATAAGCCCACAGGCGCCATGGTGGGACAGCAGCCGTTCGGCGGAGCAAGGCTTTCCGGGACTAACGACAAATCCGGGTCCTATCTCAATCTCACGCGCTGGACGAGCCCACGCACCATCAAGGAGACTCTGGTTCCGGCGACCGATTACCGTTACCCCTACATGACCTGATTCAATGGCGTAATTCTCCTGCAGTAACCTCAGTGGCTTCGCTCCGGTAAGGGCAGGCAGAATTTGCCCTTACCGGAGCGATCTTCTGCCCGTATTTGGGGCTCGTCAAGGAGTGGCACAGCGGTCAACCAGGCGACCCGATCATCTCTTCTTCAGGTAATAACCTATGAACCCCTGCCGTATCGTCCCTTCCCCATACTGCCATTCTACTGTCGTCCTTTCTTTCTCCAAGATAGTCGTTCCCTTGATAACTGGCTCTGCTTCCTCTTCCTCCCAAAAACTATGGCAGGTCTTCTCTGCCTCATTATAGAAAACGCCTTCCTCGATTTCTTCTCCTTGCCCGTACATGAAGTCGTCCTTGGAAAGTAGATTGAAATAGATTATTCCCCCTTTCTCCACAACCCGTATGAACTCCCCTATCGCTTTCTTCACCGCTTCTTTCTTCATATGAAATACCGAATTATATGAATAGCAGCATCCGTATTTCTCGTCCCCATCGGCGATGCAAACCATATCACCGTAATCTATATTGAGCCTGCATTTCCTCTCTTCCTCAAAGCGGACGCTCTCCTCTATGGCCTCGCGGGAGATGTCTATCCCCTTAACCTTGTACCCAGATTGATAGAACACATACAGCAAGGGATTTGGTCCCGCTGCCCCACAGTCCAGAACTTTCCTGGTTACGCCCTCATTCTCGCAGTGGAAGAGGACCTTATATATATTCGAAGCTCTCGTTATATACATTTTTTCTCCCTCTGGCAATTCACTGATTTCTCATGTCTTCGCCATCCCTGACCAGCAGGCCAGGACGACATCCTGCTTACCTATTTGCTCACTCCGTGACATTCAGCGATACTGTCTCGGCCTCCGGCGCTACAAGCAGGACATTCGCCTGAATATCCTCCAGATGTTTGTATACCGCATCTCGGCCGATACTCGCTGGCGCATAGACCGTAAAGAAAACTCCTTTCGTTTCGGGTCTGATCCGCGTGCGATTGTCGGGGCCGTAGAGCACGCTGGAGATAACCCCTCTGGCGTCGGCGATCATCATATCGTCTGGCTTGAGCATCTGTTCCTGTCCGTTCAAGAGGGTGTACTGTTCAACACCTCTGGATATATCGAGTCTCAGAGGAGGCTCTATGGCCTCCAGGTCGTGCCCTGCTGTTAACAGCAGGTTCTTAAGCTCGGCCAGGAACATCGCCTCGATAATCGCCGAAGCGCGGGGGATTGAGGCACCCTTGATGGCTACCGATTCAAGCTGGAGCTGGAGATGGTAGGTTTTCTTGTATCGTCGGAAGTAGACGTCATATGCCTGGAGGATAGGAAGAGCCTTCAGCGCAGCCCTATCATAGCTGGCAAAACGAGAGCGCAGCAGGCTCCCCAATTCTTCCCGCTGTCGATCAAGCGCAGAGTCACGGTCCGGGTTGAGGACGTTTCGCATCACCACCATCCCTACCGCTGCCCCCGGATAAGTTGACTTCCATGCCTCTGACACTGTGAGCATTTTAGCTAACTCGCCCCTCATTATACTCTTTGAGCCGGCGGTTACTAGATCATCGAAGCCAGCCAGAGACGATAAATGAAGCGTACTCTGAAAGAGCTGGGATCCGCGCAGGCGAATATCTTCATGATTTTGAGGAGAGGTCCGGCTGATTTCCGGTATTCTTGAGCATCACGACGCGTTTAGAGGCGTTAGCGTAGGCCTCTCGCAATTTTCCGGTAAGCGTGATTTTACCAGCTTTTTCCTCTCCCGATCCTCGATCCTTTTCAACAGCCCTTGCTTGTCCATCCGGTCCTGGTGGTTGTTCTATTGAAGACCTGTTAAGGATACTCACCTAAGAGTATTGCATCATTCTTGTCAACGGATTTAAGAGGAGATTAATGGGGGACATTTCGACTGGGCACACTGAGCCCCCACTATCCCTATCGTCGAGCCAATTGCCGCAACTTCTCAGTTTGGCGGCACAGGTTGCAGGAAGTGCGCTTAGTCCTTGAAGACCGCGCCGGTGCTGGCGGAGGTGACAAGCTTTGCGTAGCGGGTCAGGTAACCGCTCTTGATCGCCGAGGGCTTGGGCTTGAAGGTCTTCTGCCGTTTTTCCAGTTCGTCCTGGCTCACTTTGAGTGTGATGGTTCTTTTCGGGATGTCGATCGCAATCCTATCCCCTTCTTTCACTAACCCGATGGGACCTCCCTCAGCCGCCTCCGGGGAAATATGTCCGATGGCCGCGCCGCGGGTGCCGCCGCTGAACCTCCCATCGGTGAGCAACGCGACGGTAGTATCGAGCCCCATGCCGGCAATCGCTGAAGTCGGCCCCAGCATCTCCTGCATACCGGGGCCGCCTTTCGGCCCTTCGTAACGGATCACAACAATATCTCCTGCTTTAATTTTCCCGCCGAGGATGGCAGTAATGGCATCGTCCTCGGTGTCGAAGACGCGGGCCTTCCCTTCATTCACAAGCATATTTTCCGCCACGGCGGACTGCTTCACGACGGCGCCGTCGGGGGCCAGATTTCCCCTGAGAATGGCAATACCCCCTTCCTTTGTATAGGGGTTTCCCAGGGGCCGGATGACCTCGCGATTCAAAACCTTGACCCCTTTGACATTGTCCCCCACTGTCTTCCCTGTAACCGTCAAGGCCTTCAGGTCGATGACGCCGAGTGAGCTGATATACTTCATAACCGCCTGGATGCCGCCTGCCGCATTGAGATCCTCTAAGTGGTGCGGTCCGGCGGGACTCAGCTTGCAGAGGTTCGGAGTATGCTTGCTGATTTCATTGAACAGATCCAGATCCAGTGTTATCCCCGCTTCACGGGCGATGGCGGGGATATGCAGGACCGTATTGGTCGAACCTCCCAGGACCATATCCACGGCAATGGCGTTTTTGAAGGCCGGGAGGGTCGCTATCCTGCGCGGGAGAAGATTTTTTTCGAAAAGCTGCATGATCTTCATGCCGGCCTGTTTTGCCATCCGCCGCCGGGCGGCCTGAACTGCGGGGACTGTCCCGTTTCCGGGGAGGCCGAGGCCGAGGGCTTCGGTGACACAGTTCATGGAGTTCGCCGTGTACATGCCGGAACAGGA
>CAZTNW010000004.1:0-244230 GCA_964614945.1 uncultured bacterium | reverse complement strand
CCCACGTTGAGGTGGGGCTTGGTCCTTTCAAACTTCTGTTTGGCCATTTTTATTCTCCTTCTCTTTCACGCAATTTGCCTACGAGCCAGACTTGAGGAGTCTAAGATCGGCTCGCTAATTTGTTTTGGTACGTATTCGTACCGATAAAATTCCATACTATAAGTTCCTCTGCCCTGAGTCAGGGAGCGCAGATCAGTGGCATAGCCGAACATTTGCGCCAGGGGAACATTGACCTTGATTATCTGGCTGTTTCCCCGGTGCTCCATTCCCTCAATGTGGCCGCGCCTTGCGCTTAAATCGCCAAGCACGTCGCCGAGATACTCCTCCGGGATAATGATCTCAACATTCATAATCGGCTCAAGCAAAATCGGCTCTGCTCGCGATGCGGCTTCCTTAAAAGCTTTGGAAGAAGCAATCTTGAAGGCGATGTCTGAAGAATCGACAGGGTGGAATGACCCGTCCATCAGGGTGACCTTCACGTCAATCAAAGGGTACCCACCGAGCAATCCGCTCTCCATGGCATCTCTCACGCCAGCTTCAACGCTGGGAATGAACTCGCGCGGAATCGCTCCCGAGACGATCTTATTTTCGAATACAAAACCCCCTCCACGCTCCAATGGTTCCACCTGAAGCCAGACATGGCCGTATTGCCCTCTGCCGCCTGTCTGTCGTATATATTTGCCCTCGGCCCTGGCAGAACGGAGAACGGTTTCGCGGTAGGAAACTTGAGGCCTCCCCACATTTGCCTCCACGCGGAACTCCCGCAACAAGCGATCGACAATGATCTCTAAGTGCAACTCTCCCATTCCGGAGATCACGGTCTGGCCGGTTTCCTCGTCCACACGAACCTGGAAAGTGGGGTCCTCCTCAGTCATCTTGGCCAGAGAAAGGGAGAGGCGATCCTGATCCGCTCTGGTCTTGGGCTCTATCGCCACGGAGATTACCGGGGCAGGGAAACGAATGGTCTCCAGCAGAAGGGGAGCGCTTTCCTCGGCCAGCGTGTCTCCCGTCGAAGTCAGCCTCAGACCCACTGCTGCTCCCAGATCGCCGGGGCCAATTTCCGTCACATCCTCGCGATGGTTGGCATGCAACCGCAGGAGTCGACCGATTCTCTCCTTCTCCCCCTTGGAAACATTCAGGACATAGGTCCCGGTCCTAATCGAGCCGGAATAGACACGGAAAAAAGTCAATTTGCCTACAAATGGATCCGCCATGATTTTGAAAGCGAGAGCGCTCAGGGGCTCGTCTCGGCTGGCCGACCTCTCCTCCATCTGCCCGTTTTTCTGGTTCAGGCCCTTGACGGGAGGAATGTCGAGTGGAGAGGGCAGATAATCTACCACTGCATCCAGGAGGGGCTGTATCCCCTTATTCCTGTAAGAGGAGCCGCAGAGAACAGGTACGAAAGCCCCTTCGATCGTCCCTTTGCGGATTAGGTGCTTCATTTCCTGCAGGGTGAACTCCTGCCCGTCCAGGTACTTGAGCAGGTACTCCTCTTCCACTTCCGCAATCATTTCAATCAGGGCCTGTCTGTACTCCTGGACCTGCTGGTGCATCGAAGGAGGAATAGGCTTTTTTTCAAAGGAAATGCCGAGATCGTCCGAGTAAAAATATGCCACCTGGTCAAGAAGGTCAACTACGCCCTGAAATTGATCCTCCGCACCAATGGGCAATTGCAGAGGCAGAGGATGCGTTCCCAGGCGTAGTTTCATCATATTGACGACTCGGGAAAAATCAGCTCCGACCCGATCCATCTTATTTACATAGATAATGCGGGGAACCTGATATCGGTCGGCCTGGCGCCAGACCGTTTCAGACTGCGGCTGTACCCCGGCCACGCCGCACAAAATAACTATGGCGCCATCAAGAACGCGAAGGGATCTTTCCACCTCCACGGTGAAATCGACATGTCCGGGAGTGTCGACAATGTTAATGCGGGTATCCTGCCAGAAACATGTGGTTACGGCCGAAGTAATGGTGATCCCACGCTCCTTTTCCTGGACCATCCAATCCATTGTGGCTGTACCGTCATCTACTTCCCCGATGCGGTGTATGCGTCCCGTATAGAAAAGAATACGTTCGGTAGTGGTGGTCTTTCCCGCATCGATGTGGGCCACAATACCGATATTACGGATATTTTGCATGGAACTTACTTCAACCACTTTATCTACCAGCGATAAGAGGCGAAGGCCTTATTGGCCTCCGCCATCTTGTGCGCCTCTTCTTTCTTCTTAACGGCTCCGCCGAGACCCTGCATCGCGTCAAAAATCTCAGCGGCAAGCCTCTCTTGCATCGTCCTGCCTTCCCTCGCGCGGGCTGCATTTACCAGCCACTTCAATCCCAGAGACAGGCTTCTTTCCCCCGGTACTTCCACTGGAATCTGGTAAGTCGATCCACCAATCCTGCGGGGGCGGACTTCCAGCAGTGGCTTGCATTTATCAATCGCTTGCTCCAATACTTCTATGGCGGGCTTCCCAGCCTTCTCTTCCACTTGAGCGAGCGCGCTATAGACGATTTCCTCTGCCACACTTTTCTTCCCCTTAAGCATGATCCGATTAACAAGCCTGGAGACAAGTACACTGTTATGGCGAGAATCCGACAAAAGTTCTCGTTTGGGAACAGGCCCTTTCCTGGGCATTTCTTCTCCTTTCCTACTCCGCCACTGTAGCCTTGGGGCGCTTGGAGCCATAGAGGGAGCGACCCTTGCGCCGATTCTGTACGCCTTCTGAATCCAGGGCCCCACGGATAATATGGTATTTGATGCCGGGAAGGTCCTTCACTCTTCCTCCCCGAACAAGGACGACGGAGTGCTCCTGCAGGTTGTGCCCGATACCCGGAATGTAAGCCGTGACCTCCACTCCCGTAGCGAGCCGTACACGAGCTATCTTTCGCAGAGCTGAATTGGGTTTTTTCGGCGTCGTAGTCCTCACATTTACACATACCCCCCTGCGTTGCGGTGCACCTTTGAGCGCGGGTGAAGACGATTTTGCCTTACTGGTTTTCCGCCCTTTTCTTAACAACTGATTTACTGTCGGCATTACCTTCTTTTCCTTTCGTGCCCTCAAACATAATAAAAGCTCCTGGACCTCATGGAGCCTTAATGATCCGGCTAATTCAGCTTTTCTTCTTTACCGAAGAATAGTCGCTGTACTGGCACTCCTTCTGATCCCTACGGCCTTTCCCAGAAGAGCCATGGAATCCACGAAGATCACTTCAACTCCCTTTTCTATGCACAGTCTGATCACAGGCTCAATTAACCGTGTCTCCGCATCTCTGGCTACATAAACCTTATCAGCTTTATCGTTCCTGATTGCTTTTATCGTCTGCTTAAGGCCGACGACAAGCGGCATCTCGGTTGGACTGTTCATAGAGATTGAGATCCTCTGATCGAACAGCAGGCAGTTATCTTATCAGGTCGATCCCGCCTTGTCAACACTTTGTTCCACTTTTTCTTCCATCGGGCCGGAGATATCTACCTGACGATAAAAGTGCAAACCGCTGCCGGCAGGGATTAAACTGCCAATGATCACGTTCTCCTTCAAACCCACAAGCGGGTCTATTTTTCCCTTGACTGCGGCGTCGGTAAGCACGCGTGTGGTCTCCTGGAAGGAAGCCGCCGAGAGGAAGGAGTCGGTGGCCAGAGCAGCTTTCGTTACGCCAAGCAGCATCGCTCTTGCTTCCGCCGGCCGCAATCCCAGCATCGTAACCCTTCTGCTCTCCTCCTCAAAAGCGCTGCGGTCGACCAGGTCACCGGGCAGAAATTCGGAATCTCCTGCTGTCTCTACCCTGACCTTGCGCAGCAGTTGTCGTATGATCAGTTCGATATGCTTATCGTTTATATCCACTCCCTGGGACTTATACACTTTCTGTACCTCCTGCAGGAGGTATTGCTGACAATCCTTGACTCCCTTCAAGCGCAGGATGTCTGCAGGATTGAGAGGACCTTCGGTCAATCTCTCGCCGGATAGTACCTCATCACCTTCGCTGACGCGCAGACGCGATCCATAAGATACATGATATTTACGCGTCTCACCGCTCTCGCGGTTTGTTATCCCAAGAATCCTGTCCTCAGCCGCATCCTCGATATGGACAACCCCATCAATCTCGGAGATCGTAGCTTGACCGCGAGGCCTGCGAGCTTCAAACAATTCCTCGACCCGAGGTAAACCGGTCGTGATGTCCTCTTCGGCAATTCCACCTGTATGGAATGTTCGGAGCGTGAGCTGGGTTCCAGGCTCTCCGATTGATTGGGCCGCGATAATGCCCACGGCCTCACCTACTGTCACCTGCTTCCCTGTCGCCAGATCGCGCCCATAGCATTTAGCGCAGACGGAATTCTTGCTCTGGCAGGTAAGGATGGAACGGATCTTAACTTTGGTTATAAGCTTCGCCCCATTCTCGTCGCGCAAAGCGGAGATCTTGTCAATAGCCTCTTCGGTGATTTCCTCTCCAGCATTAACTATCACTTTCTTCGTGAGAGGATCGATAATATTCTCCGCGGTGATACGTCCCAGCACACGATCTTCCAGGGGTTCGATCACGTTCTTCCCCTCTGTAATATCGGTGATTTCTACGTGATCTACCAGGTTCTTCACCTTCACCTCGGGGATGTTGAGCTGGTCTATCATTTGAGAGAGCTTCTGATCAATAAGGTGTCCTTCCCGGGCGATCACCTTGCCTGTTTCGGGGTGGACCAATGCCTCCGCCAACTGTTTTCCGATCGCTCTCTGACCGACTGTCTTTTCAATCATCACTCCTTTTTTGACCGAACGAATGATGGAGATCGCGCAGTCTTCCTCGCGCACGACAATCTCCTGGGCTACATCCACTAGTCTACGCGTCAGGTAACCTGCATCTGCAGTCTTAATCGCTGTGTCAGCCAAACCCTTGCGTGCGCCATGCGTGGAGATGAAATATTCCAGGGTGGTTAAACCGTCACGCAGGCTGCTCTTGATAGGGAATTCGATAATTCGGCCAGAGGGATCCGCCATAAGCCCTCGCATTCCAACGATCTGCCGCACCTGTTTGGGGTCGCCGCGAGCTCCGGACATGGCCATCATGTGAACCGGATCGAAAGAATCCAGGTGTCCCAGGACCTTCTTTTCCATCTCGTCAGTGGCCCGATGCCAGATGTCCACGATTTTCAAATACCTGTCCTCTTCCGAATAGAGTCCCATGCTATACAGGCTCTCTACCTCTTCCACCTGGGCCTCGGCCTGCTTCAGGATCTCCTTCTTTTCAGGTGGGACTTTAAAGTCGTCCATGCCGATGGTGATCCCTGCCCTGGTGGCTGCCTCAAAGCCAAGTTCCTTGAGGGCATCGAGTACCTTAGAGGTCTTCGTGACGCCAAAACGGCGATGGGCCTCTCCAATCATCTTCTGCAGTTCCTTTTTGGACATTTCCTGGTTGAAAAAGGGTAAATCTTTCCCATCCTCACCCAGGCTGCGACGGATTGTAGTGTTGAATATTAAGCGTCCGATGGTGGTCCTCACTGGTTTACCGTCCACCCGCACCCGAATTCGAGCGAAAAGGCTGACGTCTCCGTTCTCGTGAGCTCTTATGGCCTCCTCAGGAGCAACAAAATACTTGCCCTCACCTATTTCGCCCGATCTCTCCAGGGTCAGATAATAACAGCCGACGATAATGTCCCTCTGCGGGGAGGCGAGCGGCTTACCGTGTGCAGGAGAGAGAATATTGTAAGCGGAAAGCATCAGCAATCTGGCCTCCGCCTGTGCAGCCATGGAAAGAGGAACATGCACAGCCATCTGGTCTCCGTCAAAATCTGCATTGAAAGCGGTGCAGACCAGGGGGTGAATCTGGACTGCTTTGCCCTCCACCAAGACTGGCTCGAAAGCCTGAATTCCTAATCTATGCAGCGTTGGGGCTCTGTTGAGGAGCACGGGGTGGCCCTTGATCACCTCCTCAAGCAGCTCCCACACTTCCGGTCTCTGTCTTTCAATCATCCGCTTCGCGCTTTTGATATTATGCACAAATCCCTTCTCCACGATCTTCTTCATCACGAAGGGCTTGAACATTTCCAGCGCCATCTCCTTGGGCAAGCCGCACTGGTCGATTTTCAAATTGGGGCCCACCACGATAACCGAGCGGCCGGAATAATCGACCCGTTTCCCCAGCAGGTTCTGCCGGAAACGGCCCTGCTTCCCTTTCAGCATGTCGGAGAGGGACCTGAGGGGACGGTTTCCTGTCCCCACTATCGGCCTTGCCCGCCTCCCGTTGTCGATCAAGGCATCGACTGCCTCCTGTAGCATCCTCTTCTCATTGCGGACGATGATATCGGGAGCGTTAACCTCGATCAGCCTCTTGAGTCGATTGTTTCGGTTGATCACGCGGCGATAGAGATCGTTTAAATCGGAAGTTGCAAAACGCCCACCGTCCAAGGGAACAAGGGGGCGCAAGTCAGGCGGAATTACCGGAAGAGCTTCAATGATCATCCACTCCGGAAGATTACCTGAATTTAGGAAGGATTCCACAATCTCGAGTCTTTTCACGGCCTTCATCCGGCGCTGGCCCGTGACACGATCGACTTCCTCCTTCAGCTCTTGGGTGGTCTTAGACAGATCCAATTGCATGAGAAGGGTTTTGACAGCCTCCGCTCCGATCTCAGCTCTGAATTGATCCCCGTATTTCTCTTTGAGCTCAAGGTATTCCTCCGGCGTTAAAGGCTGTTTGTAGCTTACCGGTGCCTTTCCGGAATCGGTGACGATAAAGGAGGCGAAATAAACTACTTTCTCCAATGCCCTGAGGGGAACATCCAGCAATAATGCGATACGAGAAGGGATGCCGCGCAGAAACCAGACGTGGGCCAACGGGGCGGCCAATTCGATGTGCCCCATTCGTTCTCGCCGTACACGTGAGGTAGTGACTTCTACCCCGCAGCGCTCACAGATCACGCCCTTATAGCGAATCCTCTTGTAGCGGCCGCAGTGGCACTCGTAGTCTTTTTCCGGTCCGAAAATCCTTTCACAGAACAATCCATCCTGCTCCGGTTTCAGCGTCCGATAATTGATGGTCTCAGCTTTCTTTACCTCGCCGTGCGACCAGGCACGGATTTTGTCGGGCGCGGCAAGTCCGATCTGCATGGCATCGAACTCAGGGAAAAAATCTAAGGAAGTATCTTTATTCTTCAACTGCCTCGGTAACCTCCTCCGGTTGCACTTGGAATATCAGATCCAACTCGTCCGCCTTCTTGTGAATATCCTCCTCACTTTCTTTCAGTACGATCTCTCCGGCTTTCTCGGAGATCAACTTCACGTCCAGGCAAAGGCTCTGCAGCTCTTTTACCAAGACCTTGAATGACTCCGGCAAACTGGGAGTCAATGTATCCTTTCCCTTAACGATGGCTTCGTATGTCTTCACCCGTCCAGAGATATCGTCGGACTTCACGGTGAGCATTTCCTGCAGCACTGAGGCCGCACCATACCCTTCCAGAGCCCAGACCTCCATCTCCCCGAAGCGCTGCCCTCCGAATTGCGCCTTGCCCCCCAGAGGCTGCTGGGTGACAAGGGAGTAAGGACCGATCGAGCGAGCATGAATCTTGTCCTCCACGAGATGGATCAGCTTCATCATGTACATGAACCCCACGGCAACCTGGCTGTCGAAGGGCTCTCCCGTTCTCCCATCGTAGAGGGTCGATTTTCCATTTTCCGGGAGACCGGCTTTCTTCAGAAATTCGATGACCTGGCCTTCGGCCGCACCACTGAAAACGGGAGAATAGAAACGTAGGCCCAGGGTTTTAGCTGCCCAGCCTAAATGCAGCTCCAGGATTTGACCGATATTCATGCGCGAGGGAACGCCCAAGGGATTGAGCACTACATCGACCGGGGTACCGTCCGGGAGAAAAGGCATGTCCGATTCGGGTACAATTATGGAAATAACTCCCTTGTTGCCGTGCCGCCCGGACATTTTGTCCCCTTCCATTACTTTCCGTTTCTGCGCTACGAAGACCTTGATCCTCTTCAGTACTCCGGCCTGGAGCTCGTCCCCACTCTCCTTGGAAAAGATCTTCACGTCGACAACGGTGCCTTTTTCTCCGTGGGGAACACGGAGAGAGGTGTCGCGAACCTCCCGGGCTTTCTCGCCAAAGATGGCGCGGAGCAATCTCTCCTCGGGAGAAAGCTCAGTCTCTCCCTTGGGGGTCACCTTACCAACCAGAATGTCTCCTGATCGGACCTCAGCTCCAATATGCACGATGCCGCTCTCGTCAAGATTGCGCAGCATCTCCTCGGCAATATTAGGAATTTCCCGCGTAATCTCCTCCGGTCCCAGTTTCGTGTCCCGGGCTTCCGCTTCGTATTCCTCGATGTGAATAGAGGTATAAATATCATCGCGCACCAGCCTCTGGGAGATAACGATGGCGTCCTCGTAGTTGTATCCAGCCCAAGGGACGAAGGCGACGAGGACGTTCGCCCCCAAAGCAAGCTCCCCGTGCGCCGTGGCCGCTCCATCGGCGATCGCTTGACCCTTTTTGACTTTCTCTCCTTTATAGATAATGGGGCGATGGTTGATGCAGGTGCCCCGATTGGACTTATTGAATTTGGACAGCAGATATTTCTCCAGCCCCTTTTTCGTCTTTAAGACAATCTGGTCACTCGTAACCGACGTCGCCTCGCCCTCGGATTGGGCCAGGGTGACCTCTCCTGAATCGACGGCGACCCTGGTCTCAATGCAGGTCCCTACCAGGGGAAGTTCAGGCTTGAGCAGGGGCACCGCCTGGCGCTGCATATTACATCCCATGAGAGCCCGAATTGGATCGTCGTGCTCGAGAAAGGGGATCAAGGAGGCGGAAATACTGAAGACCTGGCGGGGGGAGATATCGATCAGGTCAACCTGCTCGGCTTGAACGACCTCGAATGTCTCTCCATATCGAACCAGGACTTCGTTTTGCGCGAAGAAACCGTCCTTCTGCGGGGTGTTGGCCTCAGCGATCCTGAAGCCTTCTTCCTCATCCGCCGTCAGGTAGACTATCTCATCGGTGACCTGTCCCTTTTTCACTCTGCGGTAAGGAGTGGTGACAAAACCATAAGGGTTGATGCGGGCATAGGTTGTGAGCGAATTAATCAAGCCGATGTTTGGTCCTTCCGGAGTCTCAATAGGGCAGACCCGCCCGTAATGAGAATGATGAATATCTCGGACTTCTACTCCCGCACGGTCTCGGTTCAGCCCTCCAGGACCCAGGGATGAAAGCCTACGCTTATGCGTGAGCGCGGCCAGAGGATTGGTCTCGTCCATGAATTGGGAGAGCTGGCTCGAGCCGAAAAATTCTCGAATGGCGGCGACGACCGGTCGCGGATTTATCAGGGATTTAGGGCCAGCCTCCTCCGGAGAGACAGTAGTCATCCGATCGCGGATGATCCTCTCCATCCGCACAAACCCCATCCTTAACTGATTCTGCAGGAGCTCGCCCACTGTCCGGACTCTTCTATTTCCCAGGTGATCGATATCGTCGACAGCGATCTGTCCTCGTTTGAGACGAAGGAAGTAGCGGATGATCTGTACGATGTCCTCTTTTGCGACCGTTCTGCTCTCATTGGACGGATTTGCACTGTGGTCGTCGAAATAGAGCTTCTTATTCAACTTGTAGCGCCCCACAGAACCTAAGTCGTTGCGTTTAGGGTCCAAGAACAGGCTTTTGACAAGGGCCCGGGCGCTTTCTCGGGTCGGAGGTTCGCCGGGATGAAGTCTTCTGTAGAGCTCGATCTGAGCCTCCTCCATCGTATTGGCTTGGTCCTTGGCGAGGGTGAGCCGTAAATCCTCGTCCAGAACCTCTTCTACGATGTCGAAGCTGACGACCTTGGCTTTTTTGAATTTTGCCAGAAGCGATTTGTTCAGCTTGGTTCCCTTCTCGGCAAGAGTCTGACCTTTGGCTAAATCCAGGACGGAGTCGGCCAGAATCAGATCCGTATTTTCGATGGCTTGCTCCGCCTCATCTAAAGGAATCGTGCGCACCTGGGGCTCTTTGAGCACAGCAAATAGTTCCTCGTTCGAGCCATAACCCATTGCCTTAAGCAAGGTCGTGACCGGGATCTTTTTCGAGCGTTTATCGACTTTTACGGTCATCAATCCCGATTCCTCGTACTCGAATTCCAGCCAGGTCCCTCGATCAGGAATGACAGTGCAGGAGAAGCCTTTATAGCCGGTAGCCTTCTCTGAGAGGCGGGAGAAATATACCCCGGGGGAGCGGATGAGCTGACTGACAACAACTCTTTCCGTGCCGTTGATGATGAAGCTTCCCGTCTCTGTCATTAAGGGCAGCTCACCGATGACGACGACCTCCTCCTTTACCTCTCCGGTTTGGAGGATTTTCAATCGCGCCTTGAGCCTGAAGGTGCCGGCAAAGTTAAAAGCCCGATCCTTGCACTCCTGAATAGAGAATTTGGGCTTCTCGATTTCGTAACTAACAAACTCGAGGATGTGGTTGGAATCCTTGATGGGAAAGATCTCTTCAAAGATCGACGATAAGCCACCTATCAAAAAGGATTGATATGATTCCTTCTGGATTTCCAGAAGATTGGGAATAGATAACAGAGCTTCTTGCTTTTCAAAGTTGAATAATTTTGGTATTTTGTGCTTCGACAGGCTCTCTCTGGGTACTTGTTTCATGCGCTCGCTCGACCTCACTTTTCGCCCAAAGATTTCCTCCCTGGTGCGCAAATATAGACCTTTATTATATGTTTTCTTTTTCAGAAAGTCAACAAATTGGGGAAATTTATAATTTTACCCCTGGATTAACGCGACTCAAGAGATAAAGAGATGAGAGCAGACCTGTAAGCCGAATTCTGTGCCTCAAAGAGGTGGTGATCATTTCTCTTGGAGATGGATTGCTCAATCTCTCTTAGCGATCAACCCGAAGGTCCAGGAGCGGGCCACTCCACCTTCCTATTTGATCTTGCTCCGGATGGGGTTTGCCTGGCCAGCCGGTCGCCCGACTGCCGGTGAGCTCTTACCTCGCCTTTTCACCTTCGCGGATAAATCCGCTGTGTCTTTTCTGTGGCACTTTCCTTGAGGTCACCCTCACTGGGCGTTACCCAGCATCCTGCCCTGCGGAGTTCGGACTTTCCTCGGGGGAACCCCGCGATCACCCGGTCTGCTCTCATTATTTATTTTAACTCTAAATCATCCAGGACGCATTCCTCAGCGGCCTTATCCGATCTCAATCGCTGATAAACCGGGGAACGAAGACGTCCCGCTTCTGTCCACCCATTATATTTCACCTGGCACACGAGCCGGGGCTCAAGCCAGAAAGGGGTTTCATTGGTCTCCGGGAGCCGGGGAAAGGGGGAGAAGGAAATTTTCAAGTTCTGAAACTGCTCCCAAAGCTCGGTGAGTGTCTGCTGGCTGAAACCCGTGCCCACATGGCCGACAAAACGGAGCTCCTTACCCGCGTATAGGCCGAGCAGGAGAGCCCCAATGAGTTTTCTTGCCCCACGGGGAAGCGTGAAGCCGCAAATAATAGCGTCGACCTCCCTCCTGGACTTTACTTTCAACCATTCTCGGCTTCTCGACTGTAGGTAGCGGCTCAGAGCCCTTTTGGCTACGATGCCCTCCAGCTCCTTCTCCTTCACCACCCGAAAAAGGGCCTTGCCTTCGGCCGGGACCGCCTCCGAGAGATAAGAAGACGGGGTCTGCGGCCAGACCTGAAGCAATCGCTCTCTTCTCTTAATGAAAGGCTCTGAAGTTATATCGGCGTCATTGAGGAAAAGGAGGTCGAAAGCAATGAAGGAAACCGGGATAGAGCTACTCAAGTGCGGGATGCGGTTCCTATCGGAAATGTTCATCCGCTGCTGCAAGAGCTGAAAACTGGGGCGGCCTTCCCCATCGAAAGACACTATCTCTCCATCTATTATTGCATTGTCAGCCTCGACAAGGGAGCTTAGTGCGGAAAGTTCTGGATAACGAGAGGAAATATCGCTTCTATTTCGGGAAATCAGACTGATCTTTTCGTCTTCCAGATAGATCAAGGCCCTTATGCCATCCCATTTCACCTCGAAAACCCAATCTGGCGAATCGAAGGGCTCCTCGATCAGAGTAGCGAGCATCGGGCTAAAAAGAGGAAGAGTGGAGCTCAATCCTCTCCCTGCCCTTCGATTCGCCAGATTGAGTCGGCGTAAGGATCGTTCATTTTGATTAATAACCAGTTCTTCGTTTGATCTCGCAGGCGGATCAGGGCGAAACCTCCTTTCAGCTTCTCTCCCAGAAGGACGAATTCGAGCCTTCCCCGGATAATCCCCTCTTTGGCATTTCCTCTGGGAAGAAAAAAGCCGCGATCCCAGATCTCTACGGTACCGGCACCATAATTACCTTCCGGTATCTCTCCTTCGAAGTCGGCATACTCAAGCGGATGATCCTCCACCTGGACAGCCAGGTGCCGCTCTTTTGGGTTCATGGAGGGACCTTTCGGTACCGCCCAGGAAACCAGGACGCCCTCCACTTCTAGGCGAAAATCATAATGAAGGCGGGAGGCTTTGTGCTTCTGCACAACGAAGATTCCCCTGCGAGCGCCCTTCGTGCCTGGTGGCTCAGGAGTACGGTCGAAACTCCTTTTTTGTCGATATCTTTCCAGGCTCAATCGAGTTCGTCCTCATCCTTTATGAGCTATATTAATCAGAGCTGGAGGAAAAAGAAAATGAAATTATACCTGGATAGTGCAGATCCCCTGGAGATTGAAGAGGCGATGAGCTGTGGTTTCCTGGCGGGGGTCACCACTAATCCCACCTTGCTCGCTCAAGCGCAGGTGCCCCCCAGAGTACAGATGCGAAAGATCCTGCAGCTTTCTCGTCCTGGCATCGTCTTCTTCCAGGTCGTATCCAAGGAAAAGGAAAACATCGTGCAGGAAGCAAGGAGGTTAGCTCAACTGGAACCCGCCAGAGTAATTATCAAGGTGCCGCTTTCGCCGCAATCCCTACCCGCCATAACCAGGCTCCGCAAAGAGGGCTAGCTATATGCGCAACTGCCATTTTTTCCTCCAACCAGGCGGCTGCCTCCGCTCTGGCAGGGGCTTCCTTCGTCGCTCCTTATGTTGAGCGCCTGAATCAAAACGGGATATCCGGGATTGAGGTTATCAATCGGATTCAGCAGGTTCTTAAAAATCTCAGGACAGGCTGTCATGTGCTTGCGGCTTCGGTGAAATCACCTATAGCCTTGATCCAGTTGGCCCAGGCAGGAGTTGGGCATGTAACCCTGCCCTTTTCCGTTCTGCAAAATCTCCGGGTTGACAAATTTTTCCCGGAGACTGTATCCTTTTGAAGAACCTGAGGATCGGGAGGGCTGTTTTTGCTGAAGAAAGCTGCGGTTTTTTCGTTAATTCTGGGCCTCTTTTTGCTCTGGCCACAGTTAGCCTGGGCCTCTGCCTCACCTTCCCATGTCGTCACGGGGGACGGTCTGCGCCTTCGTTCGGGCCCGGGGACTTCCTATGACATCCTGGCCAGTTTTCTTGAGGGAGACGAAATTGCCGTAATCGGCAAACAGGAAGGGTGGGCGAAAGTCCAGGCGGGGAACCTGGAAGGCTGGGTTTTCGCCCAGTATTTGAGGTGCAAGGTGCAGAAAGCGGTAGATGCCGAGTTCCTGCGCCTGCGCTCAGAACCAAGCCTGGAAGGAACAATTCTGGATCAAGCTCCTTACAGTACTGCTCTTTCCGTGCTTGAAGAAAAAGAAGGGTGGAGCAAGGTGCTGTATCGCGACCAGGTAGGGTGGATGAAAAGTGAGTTTCTCGTCGATCCTGGTCGGGTCGATTCTTCTCTCCTGCCTGCCCTGGAACACACCCAGGTTAAGTTCGTGACAGTGGGGGCATTGAACGTGCGATCGGGCCCTGATGTTGAATCTCCGCGAGTCGATGTTCTATCAGGAGGAACGCTGGTAAAGATTGTTGATGAGGAAAACGGCTGGTGCTTGATTGAGCACGAGCGCCAACAGGCCTGGGTTTTCGGTGAGTACCTGGCTGATACGGACCCGAATTCCATTGTCACGGCGCTCGGAGGGCAACCCAGCGAAAGAGCTGAAAATGCGCCCGTCGATATCCACTCTTCCAGGGTTGGGATCACCGCCTCTTCAGATTCTCTTATTGTCTCCACTGCAGAAAAGTACCTGGGGATTCCCTACGTTTGGGGTGGTGCTTCGCCCGAAGTAGGGTTTGACTGCTCCGGCTTCGTCATGTACGTCTTCGGTGAATTAGGAATTTCCTTGCCGCACGGCGCAGAAGCGATTTCCAACTATGGCGCCCCGGTGGAATTCGCGAATTTACTCCCGGGAGACGTGATATTCTTTCAGAACACCTATCGCTACGGCATCTCTCACCTGGGTATTTGGGTTGGTGACAATATTTTTATTCACGCCCCGGAACCGGGAAATGTGATTTCCTACGAGAAGCTCGAAGGATTCTACCTGAACCACTACTGGGGAGCCCGGCGACTGATTCCTTGACAATTGTCAAGATCCTTACTATCTTCCCCTTTCTTCCTTCGAGAGGTCTTCCTCTCCGGATCTAGTTTAGAAGTTCTGCGCTTTTTGGCACGGAATTTGCTGAACAATACAGCGGTGAAAGCCGTCTAAAGTGTAGAGCTATGAACAGGATATCTGCCGCACTCGGCTTCATATTGGTTTTCCTCCTGATGGCCTCGCTGTGGGGATCGGTTCTGGCGGAATCAGAGCCAGTTCTCGTTCCCGGTTCATTCTCTGATTTTCTTTCATTTTCCGGCATTTTCCTCAAATCTTCGGCGCAGTTTCTAGAAATATACGCCCCGCAAACCGAAGCCCTTCTCGCGGAAGTACACTCCCTTTACAACGCTTCCTCGAAAGTTATCCTCGTCTCCTTAAGCTTGCAGACACTCTACTTAATTGAAGACAGCAAGATCGTCGCCAAGTTCCCTACTCTAACAGGGCAAACCGGGATGGAAACTCCTCCAGGACGCTACCAGGTTCTGGAGAAGTACAGATCAGTAACCATGGAAGGAGAACGTGGCACACCGCGTGAATACAGGGTAGAAAATGTCCCCTGGGTCCTCTTCTTCATCGGAAGAATTTACGCCATCCACGGGAATTACTGGAAGCCATTAGAGTACTTCGGCAAGGACCCCTCCTGGACCGGCAGTCACGGCTGCGTGGGTCTCACCCCGGAAAGTGCCAAAATCGTCTATGATTGGGCAACGGTCGGCATAGAGATTATTATTACTGAATAAATCAGGCTTTCCACTCTTCAGAATCAAAAATTATTGTCCCTGATTGCCTTGGGAAAATTTTTTTTAAAAAAGGCTTGATTTCATGAGAGATTCCAGTATAATATGTCCGGAAAACGTTATGTTTTCAAGCACCGTTCGCTCAGAAACCTGAGAAACGAGTCTGGATGAGGAGGTGAAAAAATTGAATAAGCAGGAATTGATTGACAAGGTTGCCATGGATATTGGGGCAAAGAAGAAAGACGTAGAGGCCTTCATCAACAGCTTCCAGAGCAACGTAGTCGACACCTTGAAGAAGGGGAAAAAGGTACAACTTGTCAACTTTATGACCATCTCCGTGGCCAAGAGGGCTGCGCGCAAGGGAGTCAATCCCCGCACCCGCAAAGCTATCACCATCCCTGCCAAGAAAGTACCGAAATTCACACCAGGTAAGATGCTCAAGGATGCTGTGAAGTAGGCAGCAAGGGCCAATAAGATTCAAACAAGTGTAGGGGAGTACTCCCCTACACTTGTTTTTTATCAGCACTTTTTATATTATTCGCTTTAGTTAAGGGAGGATCGCTGGAATATGCAAAAAGGTTCCGCACAAGAAAGAGAGAGCCCGAGCGGCCCAAATCCCCTGGAAATAATCCGGCAGAAAGAGCTGGAGCTCGAATCGAACTTGAAAGAAGCCCAGGAGTATGCCCAGAGGCTGAAAGAACAGGCGCAGGAAGAGGTTAGATCTACTCGCTTGCGGACTGAGGAAAAAATTTCCTCTCTGTGGGTTGAGGCTGAGAGCCGGATAAAAGACGAGCGATCGCAAATGAAAGCAGAGAGCCAGCGACTGCTCGAGCAACAAAAAAAGGAAGATACGGCCAGAGCACAGGAAAATTTTCAAGAAGCAGTAAAATTAGTCCTGGAAGAAGTGCTGCCTAAATAAAATGATCGCTCGCATGAAGAAAGTTCTTCTCGTGGGAAAAAAAAGCCTCCTTCCGCAGGCCCTGGAATTTCTGCAAAATGAGGGTTATTTCCATATCCAGAAAATCCGCGAGGGGGATCACTTGCCCTATGCTGACCCGACGGTCAGAGAGAAATCGCTACAGTCTATTCAGGATCGCCTGCAACGAGTAGAAAGTCTCCTCGCTCTCCTCGGCCGGGGAATCCCAGATATATCGGATTCCCCGGCTTTGCCGCCGGAAAGAATCGAAGCGAAGACACTGCAACTTAATGCCTATACTCTTGCAAGCAAGGAAGAGCTCGATTTTCTCCGTTCTTACGAGAAAATCCTGAATTACCTGCTTCCGTTTTTAAAAGCCCTGGAGAATAGCCAACATTTCCAAGTCCTCGGGTTTCTTCTGCATTCGCGCGATAAGAAAACTTTCTCAAAATTGAGGGAAGCATTGACCGCTTCGACGGATGGGCGAGTGGAGGTCCACCACCGGATGATGGAGGAGAACTTAATTACCTGCGCGGTAGCTTTTCTAATATCCGACGAGGAGAAGGTTCGCTCCCTCTTGAATCAGTTTGGGGTAAAAGAACTACAGCTTCCTTCCTTGGCTCGGGGGCTCTCGGTGCTGGAAGCCTCACAGAAAATGAAAGAACGCCTGATTTCTCTTCCAGCTGAGATCTGCAGCCTCGACGAGCAATTCAAAAACATCAAAATCCAGCAAGGCCCGCATCTGTTGCATCTCAGATGTCAGCTGAAGGATGAACTGGAAAAAGAAGGAGCGCGAGCGCTTGCTTCTTCCTCTCGCTTCACCTTCCTGCTTGAAGGCTGGATCCCCCAGAAAATGATGAAGCGACTCGGTCTGAAGCTGAGGGAAAACTTTGGAGGCCAGCTCTTGCTGGAGGAACTCCTCATTACAGAAGAGGAGAGGAAGGAAGTACCGGTTCTTTTAGAGAACTCAAGGATCTTTCGTCCGTTCGAGTTAATCCTGGGGATTTTCCGTCTTCCCCGCTATGGCCGGATCGATCCCACCCCGATCATGGGCATTTTCTTTCCTCTCTTTTTCGGCTTAATCATCGGCGATATAGGCTACGGCCTACTCTTGCTGATCCCCTTCCTGCTAATTTATGTCAGGGGCCGCAAACGTGTCTTTCGGTCAATCGCTCTGATCGGAATCCTCTGCGCGGGCTGGACAATTGTGTTCGGTTTGGCTTTCGGTGAGCTTTTCGGCACTCTGGGAGAATCGATCGGGCTCCACCCGCTTATCCTCGATCGCATGCACGCCCTCACAACCTTTCTCATCATCGCTCTGGCTTTGGGCCTGATTCAAATATTCCTCGGTTTTTTCATCCAGGTTTACCTTTCCTTGCGAGAAAGGGAATACAAGGAGGCGATCGAGGCACTGGGGTTAGTGTTCTGGATTATTGGAGCGCTCCTGCTTGTCTTCACATTGGTCGGCCTGATCCCGGATAAAGCGAAATCGTTGACAACCTACCTCAGCTTAGCCATGCTTTTCGGCGGCTGGGGAAGCGTAATTTTCGTCAAAGGACCAATTATGGGGTTGATTGAGCCTCTTTCGGTCACAGGCAATATTCTTTCGTACGCTCGTCTTTTCGGCATCGGTATCTCTTCCGTCTATCTTGCTTTTGCAGCCAATACCATGGGCGGCCTCTTCTCAAATGTGTTCGTCGCCGTCCTGATCACTATCATTGCTCATCTCCTCTTCTTTACCCTCGGGGTGATAAGCCCGATCATCCAATCGGCCAGGCTCCATTTCGTTGAGTTCTTCTCGAAGTTCAAATACCATGATTTCTCAGGCAGTGCCTTTAAACCATTGGCAAAAACCAAAATGAAAGGAGCAAGATAATGAAAAAAGTCGTGTTTCTTATCCTCGTCCTCGCCGCTTTATCCTTCGCCGTAGTCCCTGTGGCCCTGGCCGCAGAGGGAGAAGAAGCGGCATCGACAGCCCAGGCCTCTGGGGCCAATTGGAAAGCCATTGCAGCTGCTCTGGCAGTCGGCCTAAGCGCTCTTGCCTCAGCCTGGGCTCAGGCGAAGATTGGCTCGGCGGCGGCAGGGGCTCTCGCCGAGAGGCCGGAAATCTCCGGTATCATGGTCGTTTTAGAGGCCATTCCCGAGACTATGATTATCCTCGGTTTTGTGGTCGCGCTCCTCATCATGATTATGACTTAAATGGAGAGCGAGCTGACCAGCCTCCTGAGGGAAGAGGCTGAACAGGAAAAGAGCAGAATCCTGCATGAGGCCAGAGAAGAAGCGGACGCTCTGTTGGGCAGGGTGAATGAAGAAACAGGAGCACAGCTGAAGAAGGCCGAGCAAGAGGTAGCCCTCTGGATGAAAAAGGAGAAAGAGAAAATACGTAATTCCTTGAATCTGCAGCTCTCCTCCTCCTTGCTCAAAGAAAAATCGGTCTGGATTCAAAAGGTTTTCGCTGAGACGCGGGAAAAGCTGGAAGGCTATCGTCTGAGCCCCGACTATCAAGTGATCATGGAGCTCCTGCTGGAGGAAGTCTTATCGGGGAAACCGGCCGCCGGCGAAACATTGATCCTCGTTCATCCCGAGGATCAAGATCTGCTGAAGAACCTTTTAAAACGAAAAAAAATTGAGGCAAAAATTCGGACTGATCCCTCGATCAAGGTCGGTTTGAAGTTGATCACCGAGGAGGGAAAGGTAGAGATATCCAACACTCTGCCTGACCGTCTGAGCAGAGCCGAGCCCCGACTCGTAGTGAAATTGCGCAAAATCCTCTGGGGAAAATAGGTGAGCACAGATTTAGGTTACATTAACGCTCGCTTGAGAGGAATGCACAGCCATTTTCTTAAGGAAAAGGACTGGTTGGAGCTTCTGCAGTCACCCTCACTCGAAACGATGGCGTCTTTATTGAACAACACTCCGTACGCGAAGAGCCTTGAAGAAGCACGAGCCGATCGTTCAGGAATTGCAATGTGGGACTATGCTTTATCGTTACACTGGCGGGAGACCCTGGTCAAAATCCGGTCCTTCATAGAAGGGAAGGTCAATCTCATCCTTGATTTTTCTCTCTGGCTTCTTGATTTAAATCATCTCAAGCTGATCGTCTCTGCCTGTCTTTCCCAAAAGGAAGCATCGATGGATAGCCCCCCACTCTCAGGCTTCCTCAGCAGCAGGCATCTCGAGGAGTTGGCTCGAGCGCGGAATATCAAGGAGATCGCCAGCACCCTTTCCCTATTCCATCATCCCCTCTCCGAGGTCATCCTCTCCCTGCCCCTCAGGGAAGGGCTAAATCCTTTAGAGGTGGAGATTCTATTGGAGAAGGGCTATTTTGCTCTGGTTAAAGCGAAACTTGCCAGGTCCATTTCCCCGTTGGCTCGATCTATCTGGCATTACTGGCAGGAAAAGATCGACTGGCTCAACTTGCGTTCCGCCTACATCTTGCAGGAATTTTCCGATGAGAAACCTGCACGTTTAACCGAGCTGTTCATTCCCGGGGGTCGATCCCTCACTCTTGACCGCTTTCTCCTTCTCTCGCGCAAGGAAACGCTGGATCGTGGTTGGGCAAGATTAGCCATCGATCGGCGTTTTCGCCCTTTCAAGGCAATCCGGAATGCGGAGGAGCTGGAAATTGCCCTCAGCAGAAGAGGTTTTGCGGACAGCAAGCGCCTCTACCAGAATAACCCCCTGGGCGTGGGGTTGATGACAGCATTCCTCTATCAAAAAGAAGTGGAGATTTCCAATTTGCGATTGTTAGCCCACGCAAAAAACTATAATCTTCCAGCAGGCACGGTAAGGGAAAAGCTTGTTCTATAAGGTATGCTTCCTCACGGACCAGGATATCGGTACGGGTTTTCGACTCGGAGGAGTAGACGTGGTTTCCGCACGGAATGAGGAGGAATGCCTGAAAGCTTTCTCCGAGCTCCTGAGCGATTCTCGAATTGGCCTCATCGTCATCCAGGAGAATTTTCTGCAGCTGATTGAAAGGGAGTACTCGCGGAAGATCAAGCAAAGAGATTGGCCCCTGATAATTTCCTACCCTTCCCCCCGTCAGATTGGTGAGGAGCAGGACCATATCGCGGAAATGGTTAAGGAAGCAATCGGCTATTACGTGAAATTGAGGTAAAAGAAATGGGAGAAATAATAAAAATTGCCGGTCCGGCAGTGATCGCCAAAGGAATGACTGGCTGCCGCATGTACGACATCGTCAAAGTGGGCAGGGAAGGACTCGTGGGAGAAATCATTCGTCTTGACCAGGACACGGCTTTCATCCAGGTCTATGAGGATACCTCAGGTCTCTTCATCGGGGAACCGGCCGTCAGCACGAACGCTCCCCTGGCCGTAGAGTTAGGACCTGGCCTCCTTTCTTCAATTTTCGACGGCATCCAAAGACCATTGGAAACCCTGCGCTCCCTCTCGGGGGACTTTATTGCCAGGGGAATCTCCGCTAGCGCTTTGCCCACCGATAAAAAGTGGCAGTTCGAGCCTCTCGTGAAAAAGGGAGAACGAGTGGAAGGAGGAGATGCTATCGGTTTCGTGCAGGAAACGGAGAGCTTACGCCATAAGATCCTCGTACCCCCGGCTATTTCGGGAAAAGTGAAGGAGATCGCCAGAGGAGAATTTACCGTCGACGATACCGTCTGTGGGTTAGAGGGCGGAGTCAGCTTGAGCATGATGCAACGATGGCCCGTGAGACTACCCCGCCCCATCGTAAGCAAAATGGATCCAGATGAACTCTTCGTGACAGGACAAAGGATCTTTGACACCCTCTTTCCGGTGGCTATGGGAGGAACAGCCGCCATTCCCGGCCCTTTCGGCTCGGGTAAAACAGTTGTGCAACAGACACTGGCTAAATTTGGAAATGCACAGGTGATTATCTATGTCGGCTGCGGGGAAAGAGGCAACGAGATGACCGAGGTTCTCACCGACTTTCCCGAGCTCCTGGATCCCAATACGGGAAGGCCTCTGATGGAAAGAACCGTTCTCGTGGCCAATACGTCCAACATGCCGGTAGCCGCTCGAGAGGCCTCCATTTATACGGGGATCACTATTGCCGAGTACTTCCGCGATCAGGGTCTCTCTGTAGCCCTGATGGCTGATTCCACCAGCCGTTGGGCGGAGGCCCTGCGCGAAATTTCTTCCCGGCTGGAGGAGATGCCGGGAGAGGAAGGATACCCCACTTATCTCTCCAGCCGTCTGGCGGCTTTTTATGAGAGGGCGGGGCGCACGGTCTGCCTGGGAAAAGATCGGAGAGTTGGCTCCGTCACAGTTATTGGAGCTGTATCTCCCCCGGGAGGGGACTTCTCGGAGCCCGTCACCCAGGCCACGCTACGCATCGTGGGGACTTTCTGGGCGCTGGACGCCGCTCTCGCCAACCGGCGACATTTCCCGGCAATCAACTGGCATCGCAGCTACTCTCTTTATGCCGAACAGCTCAATAACTGGTATGAAAAAGAGGTTTCGATGGAATTTGTCGGACTTCGAAAAAAGGCAATAGCTCTACTGCAGGAAGAGGCGGCACTGCAGGAGGTAGTTCAGCTCGTGGGCCCTGACGCTCTTCAAGATAATGAGCGGCTGATTATCGAGGCAGGTAAGATGCTGCGGGAAGATTTCCTCCAGCAGAACGCCTATTCGCTGATCGACGGCTATTGCCCTACTTCTAAGCAATACGGAATGCTCAAGACCATTCTCACCTTCCATGATCTGGCCGCAGATAAGCTTCGTGCCGGAGAACTGGCCATCGATGAAATCATTAACCGCTCGGAAGTGGAGGAAATCAGTAGGATGAAAGAGGTTGAGCGAGAGCGCTTCTCGCAATACATAGAGGACTTCACCGGCCGCCTTCCCCGAGCTTTCTCTCCAAGGGAGGAAAAATAGATGGCTCTGACACAAAAAAAGTACAATACCATTTCTTATGTATCCGGGCCCCTCCTGTTCGTGGAAAAAGCCACCGACCTCTCTTACGGTTCCCTGGTCAACATCTACCTCCCTGACGGCTCCATCCGGGGAGGTCAGACGATCGAGATTTCCGAGAAACATGCTGTAATCCAGGTCTTCGAGGAAACAAGGGGAATCGACATCGCGAAAAGCTCCATCAGCCTGAAGGAGGACGTTGCCCGTCTCGGGGTTGCCAGGGAGATGATCGGTCGAAGCTTCAACGGATTGGGCGAGCCGATTGACGGTCTTCCCTCCATCATCCCCGAGGCCCGCCAGGAGATTATCGGCTCCCCCATCAATCCTACCTCGCGTGCCAAGCCCGAGGAGTTCATTCAAACTGGGATCTCCTCGATCGATGGCTTTAACACGCTCGTTCGTGGACAGAAATTACCTATTTTCTCCGGTGCAGGCCTGCCAGCAAACGAGATCGCCGCACAAATCGTGCGGCAGGCAAAGGTCCTGGGGGAGAAGGAGGAATTCGCTGTTGTCTTTGCGGCCATGGGCATCACTCACCGCGAGGCCTCTTTCTTTCTCCGCGAGTTCGAGACGACGGGCGCCATCTCAAAAACAGTGGTCTTTCTGAACAAGGCCGACGACCCTACGATCGAGCGGCTTCTCACCCCGCGCTGCGCTCTGACCTGCGCGGAGCACCTGGCATACGAGCACGATTATCATGTGCTCGTACTCCTGACGGATATGACAAATTACTGCGAGGCCTTGCGGGAGATCGGAACGGCCCGGGAAGAGATTCCCGGGCGACGTGGTTATCCCGGTTACATGTACACAGACCTGGCCACGATCTACGAGAGGGCGGGGCGCATTCACGGTCGAAAGGGCTCTATTACGCAGATCCCGATTCTGACGATGCCCGATGATGACATCACGCACCCCATCGCCGATCTCACCGGCTACATAACGGAGGGCCAGTTAGTGCTCTCCCGGCAACTGCACAGGATGGGTTTTTACCCTCCGATAGATATCCTCCCCAGCCTTTCTCGATTAATGAACAACGGCATCGGCGCCGGGCACACGCGGGAGGATCACCGCGAGTGGGCTAATCAGCTTTACAGCTCTTACGCCTCGGGGCGTGATCTGAGAAAACTCGTAGCTATAATTGGCGAGGAAGCATTGACAGCCCGCGACCGAATGTATCTGAGGTTCGCGCAGGCTTTCGAAGAAGAGCTGATCAACCAGGGGAACATCGAGCAAGCGATCGAGGATACCCTGAATCTGGGCTGGCAGCTCCTTTCTCATTTGCCGGAGCGGGAACTGAAGAGAATCTCTCGCGACAAAGTGGATAAGTACTACCTGCTTAACATGGAGGACCTCTGGGAGACAGAGAAGGGATCAGGCAGGTCATAAGACACCATGGAGAACATCAGCCCCACTCGCATGAACCTTCTTCTCCGGCGCAATCAGGTCTCCCTGGCTCACCAGGGAGTAGAACTCTTGAAACGAAAAAGGGATGCCTTAATCGCCGATTTTTTCCAGATGGTGCGGCAGGCCATGGATAAAAGAAAATGGCTGGAGGCCCTGAGCCGCGAAGCATACCTCTATCTCTCCTTGAGTGAGGCCTACTCCGGACCTGATCTACTTAAGGTTCTGGGCAACTTGGGAAAAAGAGAAATCGCCGTGGAAATACAGACGAAGAACATCTGGGGAGTGAAGGTGCCTGAAATTAATTCTCCCCCGATCAAGAGGTCCATTTTCGAGCGAGGCTGGAATCCTCAATGGCAAAGCGTTTATACAATCAGGACCGCGCACTGTTTTGAAAATCTGATCGAAAATTTGTTGGATATTGCCGGCGACGAGATCAAGATCCGCAAGATGGGAATGGAGATCAAGAAAGTCACCCGCCGGGTCAATGCGCTGGAGCAGGTGGTAATACCTCGGCTGCGGAATGAGATCTCCTTCATCAAATCAGTCCTTGAGCAAAGAGAAAGAGAAGACATCTTCCGGCTGAAAAGACTGAAGCAGAAGCGCGCGGAAGCTTAGCGCAGTATTGCCTTTATCACCAGCAGGAACAGGCCGAGCAAGAGAAGGACATCCCCCGCGCTGATCACAGCTCCGAAAGGCTGAGGGAGAGGGATCAGAATCCGGTCGCCGAGGAAGTTTAACCGCGTGTCGTCCCCCATTAACCTGACGTTGTTCAGCATAACGTGTTTCTCAAGGAAAGCAGCGCTTTCTTTTTTACCCACTTCGGCGAGCGCTCCGGCATCAACCGGCATATACCCCTCGTTAGCTGAGATCACCACAAGGTTCAAAAATAGGCCGAGCAAAATAACGATCATTCCGGGAAGTCGAATGTTAACGACGGCGAAGATAACAAGTAGCACCAGGGAGAGCAGATAGAGGTAAACGCCCCACGGCTCCTTGAGAACAAAATATGGTTGGAAAAGAAAGATCTGAATGGCCAGAGCGAGAAAAACGATAAGCCACAGACGCAGGCGAAGCAGGCCCAGGTTTCGCCATTGACCCCCGAGTATTTTGCCTAAAAGCAGAGCGGAAAAGACAGCTACGAGGATGAGCCAATACATCAGGCCAGATCCTTCTGCATTAGAAAAGCATCCTCTCCGTTGTCACGGTAGTAATTTTTGCGTAATCCTACATAGCGGAAGCCATGCTTGAGGTAGAGATTCTGCGCTCTATGGTTGGACACCCTTACTTCAAGGATGCTACGGTGTGCTCCTTTGCTTTTGGCCTGCTCCAGAATATATACCAGCAATTGCTCGCCGATCCCTCTGTGGCGATAGTCTGTATGAACGGCGATATTAGTGATGTGTGCCTCATCCACCACTAACCACATGCCGACGAATCCGGCTATTTCCTTCCAAGCTAAAGCTACGAAGTAAAAGGCCAGCTGATTTAAGGTTATTTCTCGATAAAAATCATCAATACTCCAGGGACTAGCGTAAGCCGATTGCTCGACGCTCATCACGCCCTTTAGATCCTGCACCGTCATCGGCCTGATCTTAACCCTGATGAACTCCTTTTCCGACTCTTTTACCGCTAACATCCCGATCTTTATTATCGCATCCTCGTCCTCAGCGGTGAATCAGGATGTAGCGTTTCGCCTCTCTTCCGATCATCTCGGCTTCAGGTAAGGCGAGGTGGCGGTCCGGACCCCTGTTTCCTTCAAAAGTGGCTCTATTATGGCGAGATCAGCTTCCCGAGCTAATTCTCTCAAGCCATCCCACCATCCCGTGTCGCCGCTGTAAAAAATATGATCCCCCTTATGCCCCTGAGCGAATAGGAGACTGCAGGGAGGGCAATTGCCGTACGAAAATTTACTGCCCACTCTCTGTGGGGAACAGCTGCGGCCTGCAAGCTGAAGTAAGGACAGGAGAAGATGGCTTGATCACGAGCCAACCAAAATTCGAGCTCGAAAGGGAATCCGGCGAAAATGGAGTCCCGCCAGTTGCGAATAAAAGAGAAAACGAAGGGGTCTGGAGAACCAATATGCAGGCATTTCTTCCTCCCTCGGAGCCTAAGGTAGGAAAGAAGGGCATAGAGGCCGGCCGTGTGATCAGGGTGCCGATGACTGAGAAAAACCGCCGAGAGGGAATCCTGCCAGGGCTCGCTGGAATGCAGTAAATCTCGCAGAGCGCCATCTCCGCAACCGAGAAGGACGTGACTTCTTCCGCCTTAAGCAGGATCTGAGTGGCGACCCCCTTCATGGAGCAAAGCACTTTCACCGAGAAGTCTTTGCCTATGAAATCCCACTCAGGCAAGCTTTTCCTCTTGCCTGGCGCTCAGAGAGGGCCAGCCTTTCCAGAGGAGGAGGAATAATCCGAGAGAGAACAAAATCTGGAGAGGGGCACTGATAAAGAAAGAGGCCTGCGGGTGGGGCAAAAAGGTGTGAGTGGGGAAAACCATCTGGTCCGACCTGATCAGGCCGAAAAAGGCCAGGGCCACTTCCAGGTCAGGCAGCATCCCCCCGAGACCGCCCCAGAAAATGGTCACCTTGTTCGAGCGTCGGGCGAGAACAGCCAGAGTCAAAAAGGACAGTGCCGTGCTGATGGCACCCGCCCAAGCAGTGCGATAGTCCCAATGGGGGACAAGGTCGAGAAAAATATGGCTGACTATTCCTCCCAGGAAAGCGAGGGCCCTACTTTTGGGAACTAACGCTCCCACAAAGCCTCCTGTTAAAGCATGAGGAAGGATCGTCATCGATGGCGCGGTCTCCAGCAAAGGTAAAGCAGAGGAATAATGAGGATCGCAAAGACGCCGTTGAAAAGTAGGAGGAGCAGGACTGTAAGAATTAGGAAACCAATTGAGAAGTCGAAAAGATGCCAGGTCGAGACGAGTCCGTTGGCGTAGTAGACGAAGGAGAAGAGGACGAGGAGGATGAAAGACACCGAGAAAAGCACCTGACCGGCAAAAGGCAGGCGCTCCTCCGCGGGCTTCCGACGTAACTGGAAGGGGATCGCAGCAAAGACAAGGAGAGCAGGCAAAAACAGCGGCAGAGCGAAAAGAATGAAGAAAGCCAGGAAAGTCCCGGCTGGAAGGGTGGAGAAAGAGAAAGTTTGCCCGAAAACATAAGTGAAGAAGAGCACGAAGAGCATAAGAATTACAGCGGCGTCCAAAAGAGCGAGAGGCCATCCCTTTTTTCGGCCCAAAAGGATGAGGAGTAGAAAGGCGAGTACGGCTGCAATGGGAGCCCACAATCGCGAGAGCCTCTCCTGCGTCAAGCCGGCTTCTCGCAGCTCAAAAATAGACCTATCCAGCTCCCGGAGCTGCTCCTCAGACCAGTTAGAGAGTTCGGCCCATTTTTCACCTTTCTTCAGTTCTTCCCCCGGGAGCAGCTCCGGGATTTCAATAATTGATCCTCCCCGAAGGGAGCTGTATGCCCGGGCAAAGAGAACCCTCGTCTCCAATAGGGAAAGTCCCGCGAGGGCTCTTTCTTTTTCATCGATGGCGAAAGCGGAAAACAGGGGGGTGCCGAGCGAATATGCGGGGAAAGGAGAGCCGAGCAAAACGGCCCAGATCGGCGCCAGATCCACCTGGTTTCCTGAGATAGGTCCTCCAGGGACAACGCCTTTGCCCAGTACGAGGAGCGGGGTTTCGAGCACATTTTTCTCGTCTCCCCCATGTCCTCCCTGCACTCGATGCCCATGGTCGGAGATCAGGAAAAGCACGTATTTCTCCCAATCGACCCGGGAGAGCAAACGGGCGAGGAGATCGTCTATCTGGCCCAGCGCCTTATCGCTCTCCGCGCTCAAGACGCCGTGAAGGTGGGAGATATGGTCCACTTGATTGAAATGCAGGAAAAGAAGATCCGGCTCGCTCGCCAGAAATTCCAACCCTTTCTCGAGAATGGCGAGATCTACCCCTTCCGGATCCGCGGAGCTATCCTCTCCGAAGCCGTAATCAGGTGGGTTGGGAATCAAGCTCAACCATTTTTCATCGCCGGAAAAAGCCACAGTCAAGCCTACGGACTGAGCTGCGCGGGAAATGGTATCCACGGGGATCTTTCCCTGAAACTCATTGGAGCTGACAGAGTGAATTTCTGCCCAGGCGCCTGTGATAATGGTGGAAAAACAGGGGTCCGACCAGGAAGGAGGCCGAGTGAGGAGGGTCCCCCATGCCCCCCGTCCTTTCCTTTCCTGCCACAGGCTCAGTTTTTCTGCCTGATCTGCCCTCATTCCATCTACGATCACCACGAGCACTTTGGCATAAGTGCCCGCACCGGCAATGTATGAACCGGGCGGAAGAGTGAGAGGAGGCTGGTAGAAATAGAAGGAATCCTGCTGCCTGAGCAGGGGGATCAAGGAAAGAAGGCTCAATAACAGCACGATCAGAGGCCACTGCATCATTGGCCAAATTTTCTTTTTAAGGTTCACGCTCACCTACAGATGCTCCTATTTCGCCGGTCTGATGTTTGCAGGCTGAGACAACTGCCTCAAGCAACACCACTGCCGTGACAGGGCCAACCCCGCCTGGCACGGGAGAGATCGCTCCGGCTATTTCCTCTGCTTCTTCTGAGCGTACATCCCCGGTTAACCTGCCCACTTTTACAGTCGTACCTACATCGATTACCGTGGCACCCGGTTTTATAAAAGAGGCCCCTACTTTGCCGGGCACTCCCATCGCGCTCACCAGAAGGTCGGCTTCACGCGAGATCTCCTCTATACCAGCACTGCGGGAATGGCAGATCGTCACGGTGGCATCCCGCGCCAGCAGCAAGAGAGCCAGTGGGCGACCTACAGTCAGGCTGCGACCAAGTATGACAGCTCGTTTTCCTACAAGGGGAACGCAGTAGCGATCAAGTAGTCTCATCACTGCTCTCGCCGTCGAGGGAGCAAAAAGAGGGGTGCCCATACACACCCGACCGATATTTAAAGGATTCAACCCGTCCACGTCCTTTTCGGGGGCGATTAAAGAGCCGACTTCGGCTCGGCTGAGCTGTGGGGGCAGAGGCATCATCGGCAGAATGCCGTGGATTTTCGGGTCGGCATTGAGCTGCCCTATCAATTGGCGAAACTGCTCAGGTGAGTCGGCCGCGCTCAGGGACTTCAATTCCACTTCGATTCCGGCTTCCCTGGATAATTTGATGAGGCTATTGGCGTACCTCTGCGAGGAATCCTCCTCCTTAGAGAGCAAAACCGCTAATAAGGGCCGGCATCCGCGCAAACTGAGCACCTTCACCTCACTGCGAAGAATTCCCAGAAGCTCTCTCTGTAAGGCCCTACCGTCCAGGATCAGAGGAGGTTCCTCTTTTCCCAGAACTCGAGGCCCAGCTCTAAAATTCGCTCAATAAAATCCGGAAATTCCATTCCCATAACCCGCGCGGCTTTTGGCAAGAGGCTTTGGTAAGTCAGGCCGGGGATTGTGTTCACCTCTAAGAGATATATCTCTCCTTTGGAAATAATCATGTCGGCGCGGGCAAAACCCCTGCAGCCGAGAATTTTGTACGCGGCGAGGGCCACGGATTGTGCTTCCCTGAAGAGAGAAGGGTCGATCCGGGCAGGGCAAACCTCCTGGGTGGACCCGTCGTATTTAGCCTGGTAATCAAAGAACTGCCCTGGCGGAACGATCTCCACGACCGGCAGAGCCTGCGCTTCGTGGTTCCCCAGGAGCGGGACAGTAATCTCGGTCCCCTCTAGATACTTCTCGATGAGGATTTGCGCGGAATAAACGAAAGCTCTCTCCAAGGCCTCCGGCAAACCATCCTTCCGGTGTACGATAGAGATCCCGAGAGATGAACCGTAGTTGTTCGGCTTGACCACGAGAGGCATGCCGAATTCCTCGATCCCCGGATAGGCGTGATTCGATCCTGGCTTTCGCTCCAGCGCGAGAAACGGTGGGACCTTTAGTCCCTCGGCGGCGAAGAGGACTCTGCTTCTCCTCTTGTCCATGCCCAGCGCGCTGGCTAGGACCCCGGAACCAGTATAAGGAATCCCCATCGTCTCCAACAGGCCTTGAACCGTGCCGTCCTCACCCGAGGGGCCGTGCAGTGCGATGAAAATGATGTCGGCTCTCTCTCCCAGTGCCTCCCCCCATGAGGTTAGCGAAGAAAGGTGCCCGTGCGGTGCCCGCTCAGGATTCAGCCAGATACCTTTCTGGGTGATCTCTACCGGGTAGGCGTCATGTCCTCTGCTCCGCAGAGCCTCGAGCACCATCATCCCTGAGCTCAAGGAAATTTCCCGCTCTGCACTCTTCCCGCCCATTAGCACGATCACTTTAAGTCGTTTCATCGCTTTCCTTTCTCTTATTTTGACGAGGAATCTGGAATCAAATTGAGGATCTGACTCAACTGCTCCACAAAAAAGGTCGGTCGAGCATTAAGCAAGGCCTTGCGTTGGACATAGGGACCGAGCACAGCCACGGTGAGAGTCCCAGCCCTTTTTCCCATCTCAATATCCTCCGCTGTATCCCCTACAGATACCACTTCCATCGAATCAACAGCGAAAGAGGAAAGGATATGTAAGAGGGGGGTTGGATCAGGTTTGCGCGCTCGAAAATCCTCCATCGTTACCACCTGTCGAAAAAGGTGACGAAGCTCAAATTCCTCCAGTTCGAGGTATATACGTTCCCTCGCCGCCGCAGTCAGCAGAGCCAGGGAATACCCTCTATCCTGGAGCCCTCTTAGCATCTCAGCTGCCCCCTTAATCAATGAACGTTCGCTCTTGACAAAAATTTCCAACCAGCGATGATCGGCCCAGGAGTAAAGCTCGTCCGGCAAGCCGAGGGCGCGATAGGTGGTGTACCAATTGGGGGAGTAGTGCGCAAGCAGTTTCTGCCGGTCCAGAGAGATCCCGGCCTCCACGAATACCTTCTCATAAGCACTGAGGGTAGCTTCTTTTGAATCAAGGATCGTACCGTCCCAATCGAAAACGAATAATCGCACCGAGGTGGGAACTTTTATTCTATAGTCCACGTCCAATAGGTTAAAGATTATCGAGGAAATACGCAAGAAAGGAGAAGAAAATGAAACTTAGCAACGTCGGGCGGGGAGCAATTGTTATTTGCCTTTTGGCGGGCCTCCTGTTTTTGAGCTTTTCCAATTTCCGGACCTCCAGCGTGGTGGCGGCAGAGGAGTCTGCTTTAAAGCAAGTCACGGCAAGCGGGGAAGGAGTTGTCCAGCTCAAGGCGGATACGGTAATCCTCACTTTGGGAGTGCAGAGTGATGGGGTTACGGCCGAGGAAGCCCAGAACAAGAATTCCGAAGCCATGAACAGCGTTACAGCCGCTCTTGGTAGAATCCTTACCTCTTCCGACAAGTGGGAGACTTTCAGCATTTATCTCTATCCGCAGTACGACTACTCCGAGGAGGGTAAGGGTAAGCTCATCGGTTTCCGGTCGGAAAATTTGATCAAGATCACTCTGCACGATATCAGCCGCTCTGGTGAAGTAATCGATGTCTGCGTCAGCTCCGGAGTAAACGTGGTCTCCGGCATCCAATTCACATTGAAGAATAGCGATGCCGCTCGCCTGCAAGCCGTCAAATTGGCAATGCAGGACGCCAGAAACAAGGCCGAGGCCGCCTTGAGTGTGGAAGGAGAGAAGATTACGGGGGTGGCCAGCGTGAACGTGGCGGACATTAGTCCTCCAGCTTACAGGCTTATGGCCTATGCAGATGCCGCCGGCTTAGGAACTCCGGTTGAGGCCGCGGTTCTGGAAGTGCGCATGAACGTCACCGTCACCTACAATTTTTAAACCCCAACTAATAGGGCTCTCTTAAAAAGCGCTTCGAGGCTCGAAGCGCTTTTTCTTTCATCCCTCTCGACCTCGATATACAATTGAAGTATGCCAGAACTAAAAGAAGCCATGCTCTTCGAACGTATATCCGAAGATGAAACCCGCTGTTTGATATGCCCCCGACTGTGCATTTTGCAGGAGGGGCAAAGTGGCTACTGTGCCACACGGGTCGCCTCCAAGGGAAAAATCCATACCATGATCTACGGTTTAGTCTCTTCGGTTTCCATTGACCCGATCGAAAAGAAACCTCTCTTCCACTTCTGGCCTGGTAGTCTCTGCCTCTCGCTGGGAACTTATGGCTGCAATTTCCGCTGCGTCCACTGCCAAAATTGGACAATTGCCCACCTCAAATTCTCCGAGCGCAAAGCTCAGGGCTGGTCGTTTCTTGCGGCGGAAGAAAGCGTCCGCATCGCAAGAGAGGAGGGGGTCCGCGGTATTGCCTGGACCTACAACGAGCCCACAATCTGGTTTGAATACACCCTTGATTCCGCACGATTAGCCAGAAAGGAAGGATTGTATACGGTCTATGTCACAAATGGTTACATCACTCCCCGGGCCCTGGAACTACTGTCCCCTTACCTGGACGCTTATCGGGTGGATTTGAAAGGGTGGCACCCTTCTTTTTGGCACCAGGTTGCAAAAATTGCCGATCCTGCGCCTGTGTTCGAGGCGGCACGCCTGGCCAAACAAAAATACGGCCTGCACGTTGAGGTGGTGACGAACGTTATTCCCACTTACAATGATGACGAGGAGACTTCCCGTGAACTTGCGCAATGGATTCATCATAACCTGGGAGCTGAAACTCCGTGGCACATCACGCGTTTTATCCCACAGCTTGAGTTCTCGCACCTGCCCCCTACCCCGACTAAAACCCTGGAGAGAGTCAGAAAAATCGGAGAACAGGCCGGGCTGCAATTTGTCTACCTGGGAAATATACCTCACCATCCGGGGGAACATACTTACTGCCCGAATTGCCACCGCCTTCTCATCGTTCGCTCCGGCTTCAGTCTCATCGAGGATCACTTGGGGAAGGAAAAAACTTGCCCGACCTGTGGGGAAACAATCCCCATCCGTGGAGAAATTGAATGCCTGAGAAGCTGAGGGAGGAATAAATGAAACCAATCGGCTACGTTGTGGGAGAGTCAGAGGCCGATCGCTTTCTCTTCGTTACCGACCCTCTACGCTCCCCACCCCGCCTGGAGTACGTGGTTCTCGAGGGAATCAAAGAGAAAATAAGCACTACTTTCTCCCAGGTGAACCTACTAGCTCAGGTGATTAAATTACAGGCCGCTTCGGAAATCTTCGACCAGAGCCTCAATTTCCCGGAAACCGAGACGATCCTCAAGGCAGAATATTCAGTCACTCCGAAGATTCTGGCCACCGCTCAGGTTCTGGGGTTTCTGGATCCCGCAGATAACATCTTTCTTCCCCGTTCCGCTCCTTTGCCCGGCCATCCTGTGCAGATCGCACCGGATGATCTACTGGAGCGCTTTTTTACAAGAAATATTCCCGAGGGGATCGAGATCGGCTCCCTTCTAAACCGACCCCAGGTCAAGGTGAGGGCCGACCCCAATGGTCTCAGGCGCCACCTGGCCATAATTGCGCAAACGGGTGCAGGAAAATCCTACCTGGCGGGACTCCTTCTGGAAAACCTTCTGCAGATGGGAGCAAATATCATTGTCTTCGATCCGAATTCTGATTATGTCTGTCTGCGAAGGGCAAGGAACGGTGAACCAACTCCTTTCGCCGAGAACGTCACGGTCTTCCGCGTCCCCAATATCAAGGGTCGTCGCTTCTCCGACGAGGAGATCGGAGGAAGCGAGCCCTACACCGTCCAGTTTTCCAAGCTAGACGTGGATGAGATCTGCGCGCTTGCGGGTATCAGCAGCAGCTCGAGCAACATCCGTCAGGCGATCAAGCTGTCGTGCCAGGAGCTAGACCGTGCAAACGTGGATTACCGACCACAGGAGCTCCTATCAAAAATCAAGGAGCTGGCAGGGGATTCGAGCATCGATCCCTATCTGGAGGCCCAAACCCGCCGCTTCCTCCAGCTCGAGGAGGAGCTGGTCTCCTTGCCATTGCATGAAAAAAAGCACAGATCCATCTCGGACGACATACAGAAGGGAGCGGAAAGGGCGATCAAGTACCTGGAGAACCTCCTGGCCTTCGATGTCTGGGGTTTCCGCGATGTCCCCATAGATAGATTGATCGACCCAATGCGTCTTTCTGTAATAGATCTGGCCGGGATCGAGCGCTCGGTGAGCGAGTTTGTGGTGGACAAGACCCTGCGCGAAATCTGGGCTCGCGCAACTACCGGCAAGCTCCCCTACCCCGTTTTCCTCGTGCTCGAGGAAGCCCACACATTCATTCCTCAGGGGAGCAGATCCTCCGCCTGCGCGGAAATCATAAACCGGATTGCTTCAGAAGGGAGAAAATTCAAGGTCTTCCTCATCGCTATCACCCAGAGACCCCATAAGATCCACCAGGATACGCTTTCCCAGTGCTCCAGCCAGATAATCATGAAATTGACCAATCCGGAAGATCAGGATGCCGTAAAAAGGGCCGCGGAAAATATCTCGGCCTCTCTTTTCGCCGATTTACCCGGATTAAACGTGGGGGAAGCAATCCTCCTCGGCACCTTAACCAGGATCCCGGTGATGATTCGAGTTGGAAGTCGGGTCTCCCGCGAGGGAGGGTCGGATATAGATTTACGAGAAGCACTGGCGCGAGCTCGCCGGGAAAAATTATTCGATCCCTTCGGGCAGGAGCAAATAAAAAGAGAGGAGCCGCGGGAAGCTATTTAATGCTCGCAGGAAAGATCATCTATTCACCGCATTATCTCGTGAAGCTGGATGGACACGTTTATCCCACGGAAAAATATTCCCTAATCAAAGACAGGCTAATTCGTGAGGGGTGGGTGGAAGAGGGCGATTTTCTCGAGCCGGAACTTCCTGCCCGAGACCTTCTGCTCCTCGTGCACACAGAAGAATACCTCCAGGACCTCGAGGCCAGGAGACTCACATCCCGCACCTGGCATTCCGAATTGCCAGTGAACACAGCAACCATCAACTCGGCACTCTATGCGGTAAGCGGAACAGTCTTAGCGGTTGAGGAGGCCATAAGAGCCCTGATGGGCATTCACCTGGGCGGGGGACATCATCATGCTTTCCCAGATCATGCAGAGGGTTTCTGCTATCTGAACGACGTGGCTGTGGCAGCAAGCTATGCCCTGAAAAAAGGCCTTGCAGGAAAAATAGCTTTCCTGGATTGCGATGTCCATCAGGGGAACGGAACCGCCTTTATCTTCAAAAAGAACCCCTCCGTCTTCACCTTCTCAATCCACCAGGAGGATCTCTATCCGCCCAAGGAAAAAAGTTCCCTCGACATCGGCCTGATAGCAGGAGCCACAGACCTGAATTACCTGCAGGCTCTTCAAAAAGGCCTCAATCGAACAATGGAGACCTTTCGGCCAGAACTGGTTTTTTTTCTGGCCGGGGCAGACCCTTATCGCTTAGACAAGCTTGGGGGGTTCCTGCTAACGCAGGAGGGCCTGAACAAGAGGGACCAGATGGTGATCGAGGAATGCGTCAAACGGGATATTCCGTGTGTGATCACTCTAGCCGGTGGCTATGCAGCAAAATTAGAGGATACCATCGAGCTTCACACCCGGACAGTAACTTCCGGCATCAAAGCTATGCGCAGGAGAATGAATGATAAAACTGGTCGTCACAGCGGATAGCCATCTGAGCGCCTATTTCGCCAAAATGACTCCACAGCAGCTGGAGGAAAGAAGGAGGGCCTTGCGAGAGGGGTTCTGCCAGGCTGTCGATTTCGCCCTCGAGCATGCAGATATCTTTTTGCAAGCGGGAGACCTGTTCGACATGCCGGATCCCCGGCACGCGGAATTACTCTTCATCATTCAACAACTGGGAAGGCTAAAGGAAAGAGGAATCCCGGTTTATATGATCGGTGGTACGCATGACACACCGAAGGCTTCTGATCGAATAACCCCTCAGCGCATCCTGGAGGCAATCGGCTATGCCCACCTCTTTCTCAAAAAGAGTGAGATCCAGACGCACAGATTATCCCTCGCCGGACAGGAAATCGTAATCGGCGGGCTTTCCACAAATCATGGCCTTCCCTACGGTGAGGACCCGTTGCGGGGATTGTCATTTCCCGGGCAAGGGGATTGGAATATCCTTCTCCTTCATTACGGTGTGCAGGGGCATTATCCGCCCCAGGCGCGCGATTTAGTAGTAGACCTGGCCACCCTGGACGAGATGGGAGAAGTGAACCTCTTCTGCATTGGGCATAATCATGCCCCTGAGGATTTCACTCTGAGCAATAAAAAAGTGATTATTCCGGGGGCGACGGAGAAGCTCGATTTTGGTGAAAGGGATAACAGGACAGGATTTTATTATGTCGAGCTGGAGAGGGGTTCTCTGCGCACACGCCACGTCCAGACTGCCTCTCAGCCAATGCAGCAGGTCCTGGTGCGCTCTCCTGAGATTGAACGCCTCTCCCTGGAGCCCACAACCTTCCTCCTGAAAAAACTGAAGGAGGTCTCGCAGGAAGGGCAGCTTTTGAAGATGAAAGTTGTGGGCCCCATCTCGCGCGAACTTTACCACAGAATTCGCTGGAGCTCAATCTGGCAGACGGGAAGGGCGAGTAATTTCTATTTCGAGTTAGACCTGCGGGAACTGCGCGTGGAGATGCTTGAGATAGAAGGTGGCTCAGCAGGATATTCCGAGGAGGAGGAGATTGTCAGGGTGGGTGAGGAAAGGAGAGAGAAGGCGAGGGAGGAGGAGAAAGCCTTGTGGCAGGAAGCGCTTGTGCTCCTCCTCGCGGAGTATAAAAGCGGCAGGAAATGATCCTGATAAGGCGCCTGCAGGCGCATAATTTTAAGCAACTACAGGAAATCGACATCTCCTTTCCCGAGGACGGTACCTTTCTCATCGAGGGCTCAAATGAGGCGGGGAAGAGCACCCTTTTCGAAGCTATTTACTACGCCCTTTTCTCCGCCCCTCTGAATAACTTCCCTCTGGTCGACCTAATCAATTATTCCGCGCAGAAGACGGCGGTGGAGCTGGAGATTTCCCTGGGGGAAGACCTCCTGCGCATTCAGCGTGAGCTCGCCCGTACAAATGAGCCAGAGAAGGCCGTAAGCAAGGCCCGCCTTTTGATTTACGACACGGAGGGGGCCTGCCGCCAGAGGATCGAGAGGGTAAAAGAGGCGAACGAGATGCTCCTGAGGACCCTGAAGTTCGATTCCCAGGCCCTGCTTAACTCCTGTTTCGTCGAGCAGAAGAAACTGGACAAATTGGAAGGGGTCAGCGCTTCTAAGCGCCGCGAAGCTCTCTCCAAACTCATCAATCTAGACTATCTTCTGGCCCTCGAGGAGAGAATGAGAGTCAAAATTGAGGACGAGCGCAGATCGGCTGAGCTCGAGGAGAGATACGGTTTGGCGGGAATAAGAGAAAAAATACCTTTAGCGCAAAAAGAATGGGAGAGATCGGAAAGGCGAATGCGTCTCATTGCCCTGAAGAAACTTCTCAGCGAGTATCGGACGAACATGGGCGAAATCAGCGAGTGGGAAATAGCATCAAGGAAGCTCGCTCCCGAAAAAGAGGAGCTCGAAAAGAAGATCAACGAGATTACCGTGCTCGCCGGGCTGCTGCAGAGAGTAGAGCTATTTCTGTCGCGCTGGTCCTCACTGGAGGCGAGAAGGGCGGAGCTAAAAAGAAAGGAAGAAGAGTTGAAATCCCTTCTGCAGAAAGAGGCTGCCCTGCCGGAACTGAGAAGACGCAACCAACTGCTCGACAGCCTCAAGGGCCGCTGGCAGAAATACAGAGAACTGGAAAAAAAGCTCAATGAATGCGACCTGCAATACAGGGAACTGGAAAAGACCCTCAATGACGCGGATGACGCAGAAGATAAGCTGCAGGAGAGCGAGAAGGAATTAAGAGAATTAGAGGAAAGCAGGAAATGTTGGCAGAAAAAGCTCGAGCAGGAAATCGAGGCTGAGAAGAAAATCCACCAGTTGGAGGCGATCACGGAATGGTTTAGGGCCTTTCCTCTTTCGAGCGAAGGGGCAAAAAGGCTCCAAGCGGATAAAGAACTGCTCCGCCAAAAACGGGAGGAGAACTCAAAAAATCTGAAGTTGGGCCGACGGAGGAAAGATCGCTTTCTCGCCCTCAGCCTGTCTGCTACCATCGGCTTGGCAGCGCTGGCCCTCCTCCTCATCCTTGGCGCCACCTCCTGGCTATATCTCGGGGCGGGCCTGCTCCTATTGGCAGATATTCTTTTCTGGATTTCCTTCAGAAAAGCGCAGGGAAATTGCCTCGCGGCGATAAAATCCCTGGAGGAAGCGGAGCGATCCTGGCAATTGGCCTCAGCCAAGGAGGAATTCCTTTCCGAAAAAGCCCTTGAGGAGGAGGAGAGGTTCCAGTTCTCCTCTCAGAAATTGATCACGTTAGGGCTGAAGGCTGAGGAGAGCTTTCTCTCCGAGGAGAAAAAGCGTCTCGCTGCCATGAAGGACAGCCGCCCCCTTTCCTCCATCCTGCAGGCTAAGGAAACAGCCAATCGGTCTGCGCTTGAGGCAGCAGCAAGAATCGAGCTCCTCCTGAAACAGAAAGAAGAACTCGCCGCTCGATTATCGCACGTGAACCCGGTGGAGCTGAGAGAGAATGTTTCCTGGCTCAAGAAACGCGTCGCCCTGATCAGGGAAGTTCTCTCGCGTTCCAGAACGTTACTGGAAAAAGAGGGAAAAGCGATCAGAGCCCCCGAGGAAGAGCAAGTCTTGACACAATTACACGTCCTGGGAGAGCGCTTACATGAAGAGGAGGAACAACTCCTTCAGCTTCCCTCCTCAAAGCAGGGGTTCCTGAAGTACCAGGCCGAAGTTGGCCAATTCTCAGCAGTCTTGGAAAATGAGAGGGATTCCCTGGCCAGAACACTGAGTATTTCTCCAGAGGGTATCGCTTCAGCAGTTAATGTCTTGAGGCAGAAGCTGGAGGACGCTCAGGAGGAAACGCAGAGGGAAAAACTGAAAGAGGTAGAGAGGAATTTCGAGAGGCTCAGGACACTGAGCGGCGCCAAGGTCAGGAGAAATCAAGAACTGGCAGAGAAGATCAAGCAGGATGCCCTTGAGCTCGGCCTCTCCCTGGACCCGATGCAGGAGCAGACCATTCCCCAGGAGCTGGCCGATTTATATCTGAAGGAGGAAGAAAAAGAGAAAGAGCAAAGGGATCGCCTCTACGCCCTGAAGGAAAATTTAGTGCAGCGCGCAGCCGAGCTCAGCCAGAAACTGTTCCTTCAGGGCGTAGAGCTGGTTGTGGAGGATTGCCGGAGAGAATTCGAAGAGCACAGCCGCAATCTGACTCTAAGAAGAAAGGCTACGGAAATATTGGCCAGCACCCGCCTGAACATATTCAACCGCGTGATTCCTTCTACATTGTTCCAGATGCAGGAAATCCTACCTTTCCTTACTGCCAATCGCTACCGGGAGGCCCAGCTGACCGAGGATTTCCGCATCCGGGTGTGGGACGAAAGGGCGGGGAGTTACAGGGAAAAGGAGATTTTCTCCGGCGGTACCCGCGATCAGTTTTCTCTTGCGCTGCGCCTGGCGTTTGCCATGGCTACTCTTCCCCAAGAAAGGGGGGCCTCCCCGGGTTTCATCTTTCTCGATGAACCTCTGTCCTCTTTCGACAGTGAGCGCACCGCCGCCCTGATTGAGCTTCTAACCCGAGGCAAAATCAGAGAGGCCTTCCGTCAGGTCTTCGTCATCTCCCACTCCAAGGTCGTGGACCCCCGCAATTTCGATTTCTATTTGCGCCTGGAGAACGGCCGGCTCGTAGAGGAAAACATCTCGGCTCAATTTCGCTACAATTCGCCCCCGGGGCTCCCGGTCTCAGAGGACAGGGAGGCGATGCCTCGAGAGGAAACAGGGACCCTAAAGAAAGACCAAATTAGCATGTTTGATGGTTAAGGGCCTAGTGCGTTTTCTTACCTTTCTCCTTTTCCTCTTGGCTCCTCTTTTCTATCTCTTACTGCCTCTTTCCTTGCTGGCTTTCGACCCTGTTTATTACCAATGGACGCAAAGGGCTCTGGAGATTCCTCCCCTGGAGGATATCTCCCTTCTGGATAGTTCTCTGGCCCGCTATTTCCTCAGTGGGGCGGAGCTTCCCGCTCAAGTCCGCGAGCTCTTCCAGGAGAGGGAGTTCCTGCACCTGGAGGATATCGCCCGGCTTCTGCATTCTCTCTTGCTCTTGACCATTATCGTCGCCCTCTCTTTTATCGCGGTGATCGGCGCCCTGGTCTTCCTCGCCCCCGTCAAGGCTAGGAGGGTTTTCCCTCTCAGCCTGGCCTTTTCTTCAGCCCTCTATCTGGTAGGTGGCACTCTCTTCGCCCTCTTCTTCGAGGAGACCTTTTTGGGCTTTCATCTCCTCGTTTTCCCCAATGAATTCTGGATCCTGGGCGAGGATTACCTGCTCTATCAGCTTTTTCCCCCATCTTTCTTCCAACTTTCCGCCCTGCCTTTCTTCGCGCTTTCGGCTTTCCTGATGCTTGCTTCCTATCTCCTGCATGTTCTTTTAAGGCGCACCCTAAAAGGAAAACGGCTTCCTGGAGGTTTCCATAGCGCAGGAGCGTAAGGAGGGAGTTGCCCTCGATCATCGCGGAAATCGGTCGTCCTCTTTTCGCCAGGCAGATCACTCTCTTTCCCCAAAAAATGGAGTAGCCGACCTCGAAGCCGATTCCAGTCGAGGGAGCCGTCACTTACGCCGGGATCAAATCCGCGCGCTTTATCCAGTCGAGGTTCCTTGCGAAGATATAGGAAGGTGGTAAGCCGCGGTCCTTTTCCCTGGCCCCCTCCAGAGGGAAAGGCTGAGTGAGGATCTCGTGTCCGGATCTGAGGAGGTAGCAGGCAATCCCTCTGTAGGGCACGAGCCTGATCGTGGGGCGATCATCGGCACAGCAAAATAGAGCTTCATTGCGCAAGCTTTCTCTTTTGCTCTAATATAGGGCAAAAAGAAAGGGATAATGATCGATGCGCAAAACTCTTCTTTGCTTCCTGCTTGGTGTGGCCCTGATCGCTCTTCCTCTTGCTGTCATGGCGGAGGACAATCCGCCCTTCATCGGGGCACCTGTTTCTGCGATCACCGAGCCCGCCGAGGGAGCAATCATTACTGCGTTGCCCGTTACGGTCAAGGGCACCGCTCAGAGCAATACAAGTAATACGAGAGTGAATCGTGTGCTGCTCGCTATCAGCGGCCCTACAGGCACCTCTACCCTACCCTGCTCTCCCTTGAGCGAGGATTGGTCGACATGGCAGTATACTTGGCTTTCCCCGGGCGCGGGGTCATATACTCTGACCTCCATCGCTTACGACACCATCGGCCAGGAGCAAGAGCTACTTCAATCCATCTCCGTGACGATTAACCCCGAGGGACCGCCGCCTGCTGACACCTACCCCCCGCCTCTCGTGGTGAGCGAGCCGCCCTGGAATAATTACACGGAAAGAGAGAAGAAGGATTTCAAGATCTCAGGGCAAACTGAACCGGGAGCCTCTCTTTCAATCAATGGTACGGCGATTGCAGTGGATGAGGGGGGCAATTTCCAGCATCAGGTCACCCTGGAGGAAGGTCCGAATCAGTTTATGCTAGAAGCGTCGGATTCTGCTCTGAATAAAACAACCTTGCAACTGACCATTAACTTCAGTGGCGGTACCCCTACTCCCTCTCCTACCCCTACTACCTCTCCTCCGGGCGGGTTCACGGACTTAATCGGTCACTGGGCGGCCACAACCGTCGTCGGGCTCGTGGAAAAGGGGATTATCTCTGGTTACCCGGACGGCACCTTCCGTCCCGATCGTCCCATTAGCCGAGGGGAATTCTGTGCCATCCTCTCGCGGGCGCTGAATCTGGAAAACGTGGAGGAAGGGTCACAATTCAGCGACATCTCCGCACATTGGGCGAGAGGAAATATCCTAGCCCTTATGGAAAAAGGTTACATCAAAGGGTATCCGGACGGCACCTTCGGCCCGGATAGGGAAATAAAGAGGGCAGAGATTGCAGCCATTATCGTTCGCGTAAAGCTCATCCCTCCAATTACCGGCAAGCCCACCTTCTCCGATGTGTCAGCGGACTACTGGGGTTTTTCAGCCATCGAGGCAGCGGCCTCGCAAAAGATCCTGACCGGATACCCGGACGGCACCTTCCGTCCCGAGGACTTCGCCACGAGGGCCGAGAGCTGCGCGATCATCGAGCGGTCGCTCTTTGCTCAAGACGTAACTCCCTGAACAATAGAACCTCATTTTTTCATTTTTTGTTGAATAAAATTGTCGAATAAAAAAAGAGCCCACCCCCGGGGGTGGGCTCTTTTTTTATTCCCAAGAGCTTCTCTGTTACGGCAAGAAATACACTCCAAAGTGCCTGCCCGAAGTCGTCAGAACCATCATAATAATCAGGAAGAGATAAGGAATGACAGCAACAATGATGTCCTGCCCCAGCTTAAGATCGTGCGAAGCTTCAATTGCTCCAGTCAGGAGGTAGATATTGGCCAAAGCAAAGATTATGAGGAAGATAATCCGGACGGCCTCCGCGGGAATCATGGCCAGAAGCGGATAAGGAAGAAGAGCAATGAAGGAAACGCCCACGCCGAGGAAAAGATTCCAGAACTCCCCTTTACTCTTGAAGAACCTGGCAAGAACCATCATTGATCCTGTCAGGAAAAGCCAAAAGACGAGTGGCTCCAGCCAGGCCTCGAAGAACAGCGCGGCATTGGTTTTTAGTCTCACCAAACTATGAATTCCTGAAAATAACCCAAACAAAAGGACCGCAGCCAGAGCCAACCACCACATGTTATGTTCAATCACGCTGCGAATAGCGTTAGCCGGCTTCAAAACGAGATCAAGAAAAAATTTCCCCCAATCGAACCCGCCTGCTTTCCGGCCAATCTGGACACCACATTTGGGGCAGACAGTAACCCCCTCTTCGAGAGGCGAACCGCATTCCGAACAGTACGGCATCAGCTAAAACCTCCTTTTCCTTGCAGCTTTTTTGAATTTTAGGTGAGTTTGAGCCTTTTGACAATAAGGCCGCTCTTTTATGCCCTCATTAAGATCCCAGGAGATGAAGATGCTTCCTGTGCAGGGAATGAATGGAAAAGGGAAATCCCTTCTCGGCCAAAAAGCCGATGATCTCCTCCGGCCTGCATCCTCCAGAGGGTGTTGATAGCACTTCCGCTCGAATTAACCCCTCTGCGATCCCGAGTGCACGAAGATAGAGGCCTATATCGACCTCTTTCGTGCCCTTCGGGGTCAATCGTTGAATGAAAAAATGGCCTATCGTCAATTTTCCGAATTCCTCCTCATCTAACCGTCGCTCCCAACTGCCCTTGAAAATCCAGGAAGACAAAAAAGAATTGGCCGTGAGGGCACTAGCCTTCCCTTCGATAACCCAGCTCTTCTTAAAATGAAGTCCGGGCGGGGCTGCAGCGTTCAGGCGGTCAAGGATATCAACCTCCGGCGAATCCTCCAGGTAAATATCGCAGAGCTCTTCTTCGCCGGTCGCTCCCAGGGGTAAGGAGGGGCCCATGGAAATGCGGGGACGGGGATGGTAGCCGCAACTAAATTCGACAGGCAGATCGGCTCGCCGCAGGAGACGGGCCAGGGCTCTCCAGAGATCGAGGTGTGAGAATAAAGCCAGCTCCGAGTCCTTGCAATAGAGGAAGCGCAGGCGAGTCATCTCCTCTCGTGCGCTTTTTCCTTTTCCTGCCAGAGATAGCCTTTGCTCGCCGGGTAGACTATCCCCTCCCAGGGAAATAATTCGTCTTTATGTCTTTCCCGATAAAGATAAAAAGCAGGATCAATTCCTGAAGTGCGGAACGCGAGTTGCCAGGGTTCCATGCGAAAATGCTCGCTCCAGCCGTCTAGGCGGGAACCATATTCCCAGGCTCGTGCGATAACCTCGGCCACGCGTCGATCACCGCGGGCGATCACCCCTTCTATGAAACTGAGCTCCTCCCTTTGCCCTCCTGCTTCCACTCCCATCGCCCGCAACCGGGATCTCAGGAAAGACCTCTTCGATCGCAGAACATCCAGCTCCTGCATCGGTTCCCACTGGAAAGGGGTTTGCGATTTAGGGACGAAAGCCGAAACAGAAACCGAGAACCTGGTACGAGAACGCAGAGAGCGGGCTCGGCGCCTCAAGCCTTCAATCAGCACAGGGATTGACTCCAGGTCTTGCTCGCGCTCGGTGGGCAACCCGATCATAAAGTACAGCTTGATCCGGGGGAAACCGAAATGAAAAGCTAATTCGATCGCCTCCTCGATCTCCTCCTGCTTGAGTCCTTTGCCGAGGACGGCTCTCAATGCATCCGTTCCCGCCTCAGGCGCGAAGGTCAAAGTCATCTGGTTTCCCTGCGCCAAGCGGGCAACACGCACGGAAAAGGAGTCCGCCCGAAGGGAGGGTAGGGAAATGGTTACCCTCTTCCTCTCAAGGGTAGGTTTTAACTGCAGGAGCAGGTCCTCCAGCTGAGGATAATCACAACTCGACAGGGAGACAAGGCCCAACTCCTCCCAACCGGTGTTGCGTAAAATTTCCTCCGTTTGATAGACGAGCGTGGGCACCGAACGAAAGCGCTGCGGTCGGTAAATGATGCCTGCCTGGCAGAAACGACAGCCGCGCAGGCATCCTCGAAAAATCTCCACCTGCGCTCGATCGTGCACGATCTCTAAGGAGGGAAGAACGGGAGAGAGCGGGAAATAGGCATTATCAAGGTCTCTTACTCTTCGGCTACGGACGGGCCAGGGAGCTTCAGGAGATACCTCCACTCCCTCTATTCTTCCTCCCTCCCCAAAACGGAATTTGTAGAGGGAAGGGACATAAACACCTGAAATTTTACTCAGAGCCTGGTGTAGCTCCTGTCGGTCGCGCTTTCTGTCCCTCCGCCAGAGAGAAATCAGCTGAGCGATTTCCACCACGGCCTCCTCTCCATCGCCGATCAGCATCGCGTCAAAAAAAGGAGCCATCGGCTCGCAGTTCGATGTACCCGGCCCCCCGGCTATCACAATGGGGTCCTCAACTCCCCGATCTCCCGTGCGCAAGGGGATTCCGCCCAAGCAGAGCATATTCAGGACCTGAGGATAGGTCATCTCGTACTGAAGAGAGAAGCCAACCACATGAAAGGCCGAAAGAGGACTCTGAGTTTCCAGTGATAAAAGCGGGATCCGCTCCTCAATAAGGAGGGCCTCGAGGTCGGGGAAGGGAGCAAATACACGCTCACAATAAACTCCCTGCTCCTTGTTCAACTGGTGATAAAGAATCGAGAGTCCGATGTTGGACATCCCAATCTCATAGAGGTCGGGATAAGCAAGGGCGAAGCGGAGAAGCCCGTCCGGTGTTTTTTTAACAGAGTTCAGCTCTCCACCCACATATCTGCCTGGCTTCTGCACTTTAAGCAGGAAAGGGAGGGTAGTCATCTCTCTGGATAGAACATGAACTTCTTGCGTCCTGTGGAAACCGAGAGGATCAGGCCAACGCAGAAGAGGTTAAGGAGTGTGCTGTTGCCCCCGTAGGAGAAGAATGGAAGCCAGATTCCCGTGACCGGCATGATCCCAGTGGTCATCCCGATATTGATGAAGACATGGCACAGCCACATGCTCATTACGCCTACGACTATCAGGGTGCCAAAATCATCATCTGCCTGCAGGGCCACGAGCGAACAAAAGTAAAAGAGAAGAGCATACAACGCCAGGAGGAGGACAACACCCAAAAATCCCAGCTCTTCGGCCAGGACAGCGAAAATAAAATCCGTATGCCTGACAGGAAGGAACTGCAGCTGCTTCTGGGTTCCTTGCAGATATCCTTTGCCCAAAATTCCTCCCGAGCCAATAGTAATGAGAGATTGACGCAGATTGTAGCCAATGCCGAGTGGATCGACCGAGGGATCAAAAAGCACCAGAATCCGGTTCCTCTGGTAAGAACGAAGGAAGGACCAGAGAAGGGGCGTGGAGGCAAGAATTGCTCCTAAAGTGGAGAAGATATAGAGGGGGCGCACGGAAGCGAAGAAAGAGAGGATGAAAAAAATAAAGAGGATCACGATGGAGGTGCCGAAATCCGGCTGTTCGAAAACTAACAGGGCGGGAAGCAACATCAGGCCCAGGGAACGCCAAAAGTACAGGAGCGGTCGCTCCTTCCTCTTCTGATTCGACAATTCTTTCGCCAGAACCAATATCAATGCCACTTTGGCGATCTCCGAGGGTTGGATGGGGAAAGAGTCGAGATAAATCCAGCGCTGTGCTCCGAAAATTTCCGTCCCGACAAAAAAAACGGCCACAAGGAGGAGGATAGCGATGAAATACAGGGGATAAGCTAACTTCCACCAGATATGATAATCGCTAAAAGCCATAATCAGGGCGACGATAATGCCCGCTGCAATAAATCCTATCTGCCAGAAGAAGGAGGATCGTCCGACCCCGGAACTGGTAGCGCTGTAGAGGACAAAGATACCGTAAGCGAGAAGGATGAGAATAAGGATGAATAGAGGCCAATTCAACTGGTGAAAACGCCTGCGGATATTGGCAGAACTTACAAAAGCACGCGGGCTCAAGGAGTGACCTCGCCGGAGGAAGTGAAATAGGCACTCAGAAGCTCATGGGCAAAGGGGGCAAGGTAGCTGCCATAATCCAATTTCGAATATTCATCCATCAGGAGAACGACGATTTCAGGCTTATCGATCGGGGCATAGGCGGCGATCCAGATATCTTGCTTTTCATCCGTAATTAAAGCAGTACCGGTTTTGGCTGCAACTTTAATCCCCTCTACCTGAATGTACTGAGTGGTTCCGCGCTCAGCAGCTTTAACCATACCCTCTTTCAGATATTTCAGAGTCCTCTGGGAAAGGAGAATCTCACGCTTGATTGTCGGCTCTGTGCTCTTAAGCGGGACGCCGTCGAAGGTACGAATCTCTTTCACCAAGTGAGGAACGTGCAACACTCCTCCCATAGCGATGGCGGCATAAGCATTCGCCAACTCAAGAGGGGTGACGAGTACATCTCCCTGACCGATGCCCATATTCATGGTGTCACCAGGGTACCAGGGCTCATCCAGAACCTGCTTCTTCCAGAGGGGGGTAGGAATGAGCCCCCGGGCCTCGTCCGCCAAGTCTATTCCGGTGTAGTCATCCAGCCCGAAAATCTTAGCCCACTTCGCGATTGGTTCAGGGCCTACGTCCAATGCCAGAGTATAGAAGAAAACATTGCAGGAATTGGCGAGAGCCTCCACCAGGTCCTGCCTGCCATGCCCCGAAGTCTGCCAGCAATAGAAGCGGTGCCCCCCCACATCAATGTGGCCCGGGCACTGTACCGTATAGGCCTCCGGGTCTACCACTTTCTCCTCCAAGGCAGCGATGGTGGTGATCACTTTGAAAGTGGAGCCGGGAGGAAACCGATCCTGTGTGGCTTTGGGGATGAATGCCCCCAGGGAGAGAAGAGCGTCGTATTCTCGAGCTGGTACCCCCTTGACGAAAGAGTTCGGATCAAAATCTGGGGAAGAGGCCATAGCCAGGATCTCTCCGTTGCGGGGATCAAGGCAGACAATAGCTCCGTTCAACTTGTTTTCCTCAAGAATCTGCCGCGCTTTCTGCTGCAGATTCAGGTCGATCGTGAGGATCAGATCGTTCCCCGGTGTCGGATCTTCCTCGTGCAGGACACGAATAGGCTGACCGAGGGCATTAACCTCCATGATCATGCCTCCATTCTGCCCGCGTAACTCCCCGTCATACTTTTTCTCCAGCCCCGTTTTACCGACCAAATCTCCGCTCTCGAGGCCAGGATTTGAAGACAATTCTTCCGGTGAAATCTCGCCTATGTATCCAATCAGGTGAGAGAAGAGATTGCGGTAAGGATAGAATCGCTGCGGTTCAATTTGCACGCTCACTCCGGGCAACTGAAGGTGCTGCTCCTCTACCTTTTGCACTACATCTTCCCCCAAGCCGGATCGTAAGGTAATCGGCTCCCAGGAAGGCAGCCGGGCATCTTCCAGCTTCGCCTGGATTTCTTCGGCGGGCATAGCCAGGATCTCGGAAAGGAGAGGGAGTGCCGTCTCGCGAAAATCTTCGGGTACCACTTTGATAGCGTAGGTGGCAAGGTCTTTGGTCAGGACTGCCATGTTACGATCGTATATGGTCCCCCGGATAGCCCGGGAGAAAATCAACCGCGTGCGATTCTGCTCGGAGGCGGAGCGAAATTCCTCTCCTTTAACGACCTGCAAATAGAACATGCGTGTAAAGAGCAGGACGAGAAATAAAAGAATTGCCACCGTAAAGAAGAAGACTTGCCTGGTTTTCTTCATGCGAGCATTTCCAGGTCTTCAGAGGACCTCCGCCGTTTCAGGCGCATGGAGAGGAAGTAGAGTGGTAAAGCGGAAAGCAGGGTGTAGAAAAGATGCCAGAAGAGGTAGGAAAGGAAGAGACCTCCGCTTAAAGTCTTGCCCGTAAAGATCAGGAAAAAAAGAGTGTAGAACAGCTGGGATACGAGGGTGAAAACCAAAACCAGGGCTATCCAGATAAAAAATCCCTTGGCGAAAAAGAGACGTCTGACGGAATGTAAGAGGAAAGTTAGGAGAAGATAGGTAAGAGAGAATAGCCCCAATGGTAGAGCGGAGAGAAGATCCTGGAAAAAACCCGCGAGGAAAGCCAGGGAGTATACCTGGGAGGCACGATCCTCGTAAATAGCCAGAGAGACAAGGAGGGGGATGAGCAGAGCGGGAGTCGCCAACGGGAAAAGCCCCGAGAAAAAAGAGTCTTCGAGGAGGGCAGCGAAAAAGAAAAGCAGAACAAAAAGCAGGTACCGCCTCATGGGGTTGTTCCTTCGACAATTATCACGAAATTCAGGCTGGAAAAATCAGCGAGCGGCTTCACCACTGCCTCAAGATACAGGGAAGAGCGCACATAAACCTCCTGGATCTCTCCTATCGGTAAGCCAGGAGGGAAGATCCCACCTTCTCCCGAGGTGACCACGAGGTCGCCCGCCTTCATGTTCGTCTCCTTCATCAGGCGTTCGAAAAGGCAATTTTCCCTGCCATCCCCCTTCACTATGGCCAGCTCCCCTGTGCTCTGAACTCTACCGGAGACAGCAGAGTTCAGGTCGATAATTAAGAGCACACGCGATTTTGTGGGATAGACTTCTATCACCTGGCCAATCAGAGCTCCATTGGCTGCAAGAATGGGTGTTTGTACGGTCAGCCCATCCTTCTCTCCAGCGTCGATGAGAATACTCTTTATGTAAGGAGAGGAGTCGCCAGCAAGGACCGCGGCCGCTTTTGTCTCGAAGGCGGTAAGGGATTGTTTTAAATTCAAAAGGGCCCGCAGGGTCTCGTTTTCCTGGTTGGCCTGTCGGAGCAGGGCAATCTCGCTCGTGAGCTTTTCTTTCTCCTCGCGAAGTTTTTTCAACTCCCCCGTCAGGGAGGAGAAATTGGTCAAGTTGGACCAGGTGTCTGAGATCCATTGCCCGGCTGCCAAAAAGGGCCGGGCGAGCCAGGCTCCTGCATCGGAGAAAGCCTCCTTCAGCCATCCGCCCAGGGGGAATTTGCTCAGGGATCCGATCAAAAGGAGCGTAACAACCAGCACAAGCAAGATCAAAAAAATTTTCAGGCTCCGGTTTCCCTTCGCCAAAGGAGATCAAGACCTCTTACTTAGTGCCAGAACCTGACGAAGTGTATCGAGGTTGTCAAGTACTTTTCCCGCGCCGATCACCACGCAGGAAAGGGAGTCCTCGGCCACCAGGACCGGAATGCCCAGAGCGTCGGACAAAAACCTATCCAGGCCATTCAGCAGGGATCCGCCGCCTGTAAGCATCAGGCCCCGATCAAAAATATCAGCCGCCAGCTCCGGCGGGGTAATCTCCAGACACGATTTAATCGCGTCCAGAATAGCTGTCAAGGGCTCGGCAAGGGCCCTGCGAATCTCCTCGGAATCCACTGTGACGCTCTTCGGGAGACCGGTCACCAGATCGCGTCCGGAAACTTCGTATGTGCGGATTTGGGAAAACGGATACGCACATCCGATGTTAATCTTCACTTCCTCCGCCGTGCGTTCGCCGACCATCAAAGAATAATGCTTGCGGATATATTGCAGGATTACCTCGTTCATCTCGTCTCCCCCGATTCGAATTGATTTCGTGGAGACCATGCCTTTGAGCGAGATTACCGCTACCTCGGTCGTGCCCCCGCCCAAGTCCACCACCATCGAACCCGTAGCCTCTACCACTGGCAGGCCTGCACCTATGGCAGCGGCCATCGGCTCTTCAATCAACGAGGCCTCCTTGGCTCCAGCATGAAGTGCTGCATCCAGCACCGCCCTCTTCTCCACCTCAGTCACGCCTACGGGAATTCCCAGGAGGACGCGAGGGCCGACACGAAAGAGGCCGCGATCGCCCAGCGCTTTGTTGATAAAGTAGTGAAGCATCTTCTCGGTGACGTCGAAATCGGCAATCACGCCGTCGCGCAGGGGACGGACGATTGTGATGTCCGCCGGAGTCTTACCAGCCATTCGCCTGGCCTCATGCCCTACAGCCAGAACTGTATGCCCTCGGTAAATGGCCACAACAGACGGCTCACGCACAATGATACCCTTGCCTTTCATATAGACAAGGCTATTTACCGTTCCCAGGTCAATCGCCAAATCCTTCTGGAGAAAAGTAAAAAGTCCCATAGGTTCTTTACTTTAATGAAATTCCTGCTTTTTGCAAGAGTGAGTGCAGCCGATAGAGAGGAAGGCCGACCACATTGAAGAAACAGCCCTCGATCCTGGGAATAAACAATGCTCCTTTGCCCTGGATAGCATAAGCGCCAGCTTTATCTATCGGCTCTCCGGAAGCCACGTAACCCTCGATTTCCTGATCGCTCAATTCCTTGAAGTAAACCACAGTCCGTTCCGCGTCCAGCCACCGCAATCCCCGATTTAGGTCGAGGAGCGCCAGCCCGCTCCAGACTTCATGCGATTTGGCGCTGAGCGCCCTCAACATCCGTTTGGCCTCGGCGGCAGTTCCGGGCTTGCCAAAAAGTTCTCCCTCCACAGCGACCGCGGTATCGCAGCCGAGCACGACTCCTGCGTGAGCCCGGCAGGCTACCGCGTCAGCTTTTTTCAGGGCTAACCGGCATACAAATTCATCCGGTCTCTCCCCCGGGAGAGGTTTCTCGTCTATGTTAGTAGAAAGGGTACGGAAATTCAAACCCAGAAGCCTGATCAGGCTACGACGACGAGGGGAAGAGGAGGCGAGGATAATCTGACTCATCAAACCAGTGAATAGAGATACAACCCCAGAAGAATGCCCAGCGCCGAGCCAAGGGTCAGCTTGATGGAAATACCGAAGGTAAGGGTGAGGACCGCGAGATCTAAAGTAGCGGGGCCAAAGCTTGCTGCGAGCCCGTAGTCCATGAAAGGCAGAACATCCTTTAAAGCATGGCTGATCAGACTTCCGATCAATGCCCCGATGATTAAGAAGAGGATGAGGAGACCTACTTTCACATTTCGCAATTCAGAATATTTTCTCCCCTTTATTGAGCCTTCTCCATTCTCCTATGGAGGGGAGAGCCATGTCCAGAGTTTAGGGCCAGCTCTTTTCTCCTTGCGTGAGGTAGGCATGAATGTCGTTCCCAGCCTGGCGGGCGGCACCCATGGCCAAAATAACCGTCGCCGCGCCGGTCACGATGTCTCCTCCCGCCCAAACCTTAGGCAAGCTGGTGCGACCGGTAGAAGTGAAAACTTTGATATAGCCGCGCTCGTTTCTGTCCAGACCGGAGGCCCTGGAGAAGAGAACCGGGTTCGGCCCCGCTCCTATCGCTACCACCACCATATCGGTCTCTAAGAGAAAATTAGAACCGGCAATCGGGATGGGGCGAGGACGACCGGAGGCGTCGGGATCGCCCAGTTTCATCTGCACGCACTCCATCTGGCGAACCCAGCGCTGATCGTCACCGACAAAGCGGATCGGATTCGTAAGGAAACGAAAGCGGATTCCTTCCTCTTCCGCGTGCCTGATCTCATCCTGCCGAGCCGGCATTTCTTCGCGCGTGCGCCTGTAGACTACAGTCACCTCGCGGCTTCCCATGCGCAATGCATTGCGCGCACAGTCCATGGCCACATTTCCTCCACCGATGATCACCACCTGCCTTCCTCTGGGGGCAGGTGTGTCGTAGTCGGGAAAGGCGTAGGCTTTCATCAGGTTGATGCGGGTGAGGTATTCGTTGGCGGAAAAAATATTGCACAGATTCTCTCCCGTGATCTTCAGAAAAACGGGCAAGCCGGCTCCTGTTCCGATATAAACAGCATGGTACCCAATCTGAAAGAGCTCCTCCACCGTATAGAGCCGGCCGATGATCGAGTTCAGTTCGAATTTCACCCCCAACCGTCTCAAATAATTCATTTCCGCCTCTACGATGGCCTTAGGCAGTCTGAATTCGGGAATACCATAGATTAGAACCCCTCCAGGTTTGTGCAGCGCTTCGAAGACCGTCACACTGTAGCCGAGCACGGTCAGGTCAGCAGCCAGGGTCAATCCGGTCGGACCACTCCCCACTGCCGCTATTCGAAAACCATTGGGAGAGGCCCTTCTGGGAATGGCGACAGCATCGGTTTCCCGTTCGAAATCAGCGACGAATCGCTCGAGGCTGCCGATAGCCACCGGTTCTCCCTTATGTCCCAGGAGGCAGGTTCTCTCACACTGGTCCTCCTGCGGGCAGACCCGGCCACAGATTGCAGGCAGGGCATTTCTCTCTTTTATTTTCCTCGCCGCCTCCAGAAACTTCTGTTCCTGAATGGAATGAATGAAGGCGGGAATATCGATCTCCACAGGACAGCCCCCTACACAGGTGGGATTCTTGCAACCCAAGCAGCGGCTTGCCTCCGCCAGGGCTATTTCGCGGGTGAAACCATAGGTCACCTCCATGAAGTTGCGAGTGCGGAGCATCGCATCCTGTTCAGGCATTTTCTGTCGCCCGACCTTGGGCTTGATCCCGATCTCGTCCCTGGGAGAAAGGCCGTTCCAGCGGCAGCCCACGCGACTACAGATATAGAAAGGAATGGGTCTGGCGCGAGCAGAAACGAGCAATTTCGCTACAGGGGAACCGCAATCTCCGCAGCGGCCGCCCTCCAGCAGAGAAGCGCCGCATAGAGGACAGAGGATATCGTTTACGACCTGTCCCTCCGCCAGGGGCAAGGGACTGCTGCGTTCAAACTCATTCAACCTGGGGCTGAGGAAAAGAAAATCCTTTTCCGCATTGAACTTTATGAAGAGACGAAGCCATATCCGACTTGTCTTTGGGTCGAAGACGTTCAATCCCTGATAGCAGAAAGGACAGAAGATGGAAAGCTCCGCTTTTTCAGGAACAGGCCCAGCCTGATCATCGTAACTCATTGACTGACCTCCTCAGGCGCGGATGGAGAATAACAGGGAACTTTTCTCGTCTCTCGTGTACATGTTGTTCCTCTGGATCAACTCGTCGAAATCCACCAGGTGGCCATCGAAATGAGGTCCGTCCACGCAGGCGAATTTGGTCTGACCTCCAACGGTCACCCGGCATGCCCCGCACATCCCCGTGGCGTCAACCATGATGGGGTTTAGGCTCACCAGTGTGGGGATACTGTAGAGCCTGGTCATCTGGCAGACTGCCCGCATCATCACCAGCGGACCCACGGCGATCACGAGGTCGATGGGGATCTGTTCCTCCACCAGGGTCTTCAGGGCATCGGTGACCAGACCGTGCATTCCGTAGCTTCCATCGTCCGTCGTAACCAGGACTCTGCGGCAAAGGCTGCGCATCTCGTCCTCAAGAATTAAAAGGTCCTTTTCCCGAGCCCCGATTATTCCAATCAGCTCGTTCCCCGCCTCAGCATATCCGGTGAGAAGGTGGTGAAGAACAGCAATGCCCGATCCACCGCCAATTCCGACGATATTACCGATCTTACGGAATTCGTCCGCCACCCCCATCGGCCCCACCAGATCCTTGACCGCATCCGCGACTTTGAGGGAGGCCAGGAGGGCGGTAGTCTTGCCTAAGACCTGGAAAATGATTGTAATCGTGCCATGCTGAAGGTCCTTGTAGGCTACGGTCAGAGGAATGCGTTCCCCGGTCTCGTTCACCCTCAGTACCACGAATTGGCCGGGTTTGATCCGGGTCGCTATCAGTGGAGCCTCCAGCGTCATCGAAATCATGTTTCCTTTTGCCAGTTCCTGGCGATCGACAATCGAATACATTTTTCACCACTCCGTGCTGTCTGCCAGGGCGATGAGCTTGGTGTCTTCCTCGGAAAGGCCATGCCAGGTGCAACCTTTCCGCATGCAGATATAGAAGGCGATGAGTCGACTCATCGCCGAAACGGTAATTCGCGCCGTGCGAGAATTACAACGTCCACACCTACGGGTTCGCTCTATCAGAGAATGACGGCAATGAGAGCAGAGAATGTCTTTGGCCTCGTCGCCCTCAGGGATCTCGATCGTGGAACGATGGGTGAAGACGTTGAGGAAAGGGCTGAGCGAAAGTCGCCCCTCCCTTTTTTTCCTATCCAAAACGATAAAATCCAGCGTGTTCTGCTCGATCAAGGTAAGCTGGCAATGAGGACAGTAGGCGTAGAGATAGGTGCCAGTCTCCATCACCTGCTTCTCGGGTTCGTAGGTGATCGCCTTCAATTCCAAGGGTGAGACTATATTCATGGAGTAGGCCTCGTAAAATTTGCTCAGCCCCATTTCCACGTCCTCGAACTCGATAAAATGCTTTTTGCAGCCCTTCCGCGAACAAATATAGACCCTCCCCCCTTCCTCCAGCATCAAAGGGACCATAGGAGCCTGGCAGAGATCGCAGGTGAAGGCACTATGCAGCCTGAGCTTGCAGAAGGGACAGAAAAACTGAACGGCGGCATTCTCGGGAATTTTATGCTCGCTCTCTATCGCGTAGCTCCCATAAACAGAGGAGAGTCTGAGCCAACCCCTTCTACGACCAAAGCGAATGGCGACCTTGACCGAGGGTTCATTGTCCAGCAAATGCTTTCCATCAAGGAGGGACCTTTCACAGTGGGGACATTTTATATGCAGAGCTAAAAGGGAAAGCAATCTCTCTCCTTACCTTATTTGTTCCAGCTGAAGCTTCTCATGCGTCCGCTCTCTTGAATAATGAGTAAGTATATCATCAATTAAAGCTTTTAATGATTTTTCTATTAAAAAATAATTTAGAAGATTAATTTGATTTGAAGTAACAAGGATTGCGGCCCCTGCTATTGCTCAATCTGCGAGAAGCGGATGAATCAGGTCACCCTAGAATAGGTCTCCTCTTCAAGCAGTTCTGCGCGAAAGGGCCTTGCTATTAAAGCCCTGCGCTATCCAGTACCAATACCTAAATCCTTCTTGCGGCGCGACAGTCTGCTCTCAAAGGTATCCTTGATGGGAAGAGATATAATAACAGCCCTCTCTTGTCGGGGCTCGGCGAAAGCCTGCGCTAAGTTTCTCAGGACCTGGCAGGTTGTGAAGCCGCTAACGGGCTCCATTGCGGCAAGGAAATGCTGCTCGATGCCGCAGGAGTTTATAAAACTGCCCTCATCCTCCGCAAAAGAAGAGGCAGGTAACACGATGTCCGCTTTTCTGGCGGTTTCAGTGAGGAAAAGATCGCAGACGACCATCACTTCCAGGGAGGAAAGGGCCCGTTTTATTTCAACCGGCAGGCCATGAGATGCGAAAGGGTCCTCCCCTAGTACAAACAGGGCTTTGACCTTGCCTTCCTTCACTTCTTTGAGGACTCTCACCGCACTAAAATTGATCCAGCGATCCAGGCCGCTGCTGTTGCAGTTGTTGCGCATCGCCAGGAAATCCCTCGGCCTCTGGAGGTCAAGGAGAAGGTCCCCCAGGGCAAGAGCAGAGGTCTCATCGATCTGGTCGGCATTAAAAACGAACAAACCTGAGCGATCAATCCCCTCGAAGAGAAGATTCAGGGCCTGACGGTCAAGTCCGCTTTTTTCCTCAATAGCGGAAAAGGTAATTTTCTCGAGCCACCGCTTCAAGCGCTGCCAATCCGCCGCTCTCGCTTCCTCCCTCTCTAAAGATATCTTCAACAGTCCGTTCAGGGCCCAGCACAGGCCGCCTTTTTTGAGGAGCAGCTCCTTCTGAGCAATCTCCCCAAGTTTCGTCGGTCGCTCGTTGAGGATGGTGAGCCTGGCTCCCCTCTCTGCGGTTTGGCGGATCCGCTGGCTTAAAACAGGGTGCTCTTCGTAAGGATCAGACCCGATCAGGACGACGTGTCCGGTTTTTCCAAGATCCTCGTACGATCTCCCGAAACTGTGGCCGACCACGGATGAAAATACAGCGAGAGGGCGACTCGCCGCGTATTGAAAACTGGAGAATCGGCCAATACCTAGTTTGTTTCCCCACAGGCGCAGTATCTCCAGCTCTTCATTCGTCGAATGGCCGGAAGCGAAAACTGCGACAGATTCCGGGCCGAAGTCACTTAAAACTCTCTCGAGAACAAGATTGACCTCGCTCAGAGCTTCATCCCAAGAGGCTGCTCTCAGTTTGCCTCTCTTCCGCACGAGCGGCTTGCGTAATCTCTCCTCGGATTGAATGAACTCGAAACCGAATTTTCCTTTGAAGCAGAGGGCGCCATAGTTCACCGGGCTCCGGCGATCTCCGGTTATTTTAAAGATTTTTCCGCCCTTCGTGTTAAAAATCAGCCCGCAACCGACGCCGCAATAAGTACAGATAGCCGGCTTTTCATCCATCGCCAGATGAGGATACCTGGGTAAATGCCTGATCCTTTCGCTCAAGGCGCCCACGGGACAGGCCTCAATACAGGCCCCACAGGAGACGCAGGTGGTCTCCGGCAACGGTTGCTCCAGAGAGGGGGCCATGATAACGTTGAAGCCTCGATAGACAAACCCCAAGGCGGCGGCTCCCACTACCTCCGCGCAGATACGAATGCAACGCCCGCACATCACGCACTTGTTGGGATCACGCTCTATATAGGGGTGGCTCTGATCGATTGGGTGCTTCTTTATCTCCCCGAGAAAGCGTCGGGCTATCGCCTCATATCTGCTGGAATATTCTTTCAGTCTGCATTCAACCACGTCGGCGCAGCCACACTCCAGGCAGCGGATGCTTTCGTCTCTGGCGACTTTCGAGCTGAAGCCCAATTCCACCTCGGCAAAGTCTTTCCTCTCAGTCTCAGGAAGCATGGGCATGCGTCCTCGCGGTTTCCTCTCCACATGCGCGTAGAGCTCGGGGGAGACTTCCTTGAGCTTGCCCTTGGAAAGATTGAACTCCTTTATCTCTTCTCCCACTTTTCCCTCCATGAGGTAGCTGTGAATGGCTTCGACGGCTTTCCGCGCCCCCCCGATGGCTTCCACAACAGTGGCAGGGCCGGTTACTGAATCCCCAGCGGCGAAGACGCCCTCGAGGGAGGTCGCCCCGCTTTCCTCCTCAGTTGCTATCGTTCCCCAGCGAGAAATTTTTAATTCCTGATCCTCATCGATTCCGCTCAGATCAGGATTCTGTCCGATGCAACTGATAACCGTGTCCGCCTCAATCTGGAACTCCGAGCCAGGGACGGGGATGGGGCGCCTTCTGCCGGAGGCGTCGGGAGCGCCAAGCTCCATTCTCTGGCAGACCAATCCCCCCGTTGTCCCCAAAGTGCAGGTCAGTACCTTACTGGGAGCGGTGAGGAACTCGAACTGGATACCCTCTTTTTTCGCTTCTTCCACTTCCATCGGGTTAGCGGGCATTTCGTGGGCAGTACGCCGATAAAAGATAGTGACCCTCTCCGCGCCGAGGCGCAGGGAGGAACGGGCGGCATCGATGGCCGTATTGCCTCCGCCGATAACGGCGACTGTCTTCCCCAGGGACACTTTCTCTCCCAAGGCCAGGCCCTTCAAAAAATCGATCCCGGCGATCACCCCGGGGATTTCCTCCCCTTCCAAGCCCATCCTCACGGAAGCGTGCGCTCCGATTCCCAGAAATACGGCATTGTACTTCCTCCTGAGCTCGGCCAGGGTTACTTCCTTTCCCAGACGCGTATTAGTCTTTATCTCGACCCCTAATGCCGTAATCGTGGAGATTTCCTTATCCAGGACGGACTTGGGCAGGCGGTATTCCGGAATTCCGTAGCGCAACCAACCACCTAAGCGGGGTAGCGCCTCCAAGATCGTCACCTGGTGCCCTTTTTGCCTGAGGTAGTAAGCTGCTGTGAGTCCGGCCGGACCCCCTCCCACCACCACAACCTTCTTTCCTGTTTCCTCCTCAACGGGGGGGAGATAGGGACGGGCGCTCCTTAAATCCAAGTCGGCGACATGCCGCTTGATCGCGCAGATGGCAACAGGCTCATCCACTAAATTTCTCCGGCATTCGTCTTCGCAGGGGTGAGGACAGACGCGGCCGAGGGAGGCCGGCAGGGGCAGGGTCTGCTTGATCAGGCGGATGGCCTCCTCCTCCTGTCCGTTGGCGGTAAGGGCAATGTAACCCTGAGCGTCGCAGCGGGCAGGGCATGTATCCTGACAGGGGCCAATGCAGTCACCGAAGTGATTGGAAAGCAGGAGCTCGAGAGCCATCCTCCTCGCCGCCAGTATTCGCTCGTTCTCCGTATCCACAACCATCCCATCCACGGCTTTTGTGGCGCAGGAGGGAATGAATCCTCTGGCCCCCTTTACCTCCACCAGGCAGACCCAGCAGGAACCGAAAGGCTCCAGTTTCTCGTCATGGCAGAGCGTGGGGAGCGAAACTCCCTGGCTCTGGGCCACTTCCAAAATAGTCTGAGAGGAGTCGCAGACAACCGGCTTTCCGTTCAGCGTGATCTTGATTCGCATTCTACTACCTTACCTTGATCGCATTAAAGCGACATTTGGCCACACAGGATCCGCACTTAATACACTTTTCCTGGTCGATGGAGTGAGCTTTGCGCACTTCGCCGGAAATGGCCTGGGTCGGACAGATCCGTGCGCAGGCCGTGCAACCCGTGCAGAGCTCATCGTCTATTTCGTAAACCAGCAAATTTTTGCAGTAGTGAGCCGGGCAATGCTTCTCCTTAATGTGCGCTTCGTACTCATCCCGGAAATATCTGATGGTCGTAAGGACCGGGTTGGGTGCAGTTTGCCCCAGAGCGCAGAGCGAGGAGGTCTTAATTTTCTCGCTCAGCTCAAGGAGCATCTCGATGTCCCCCTCTTTTCCCTCTCCCTGGGTGATGCGAGTGAGTATTTCCAGCATCCGCTTCGTCCCGATGCGACAGAAAGTGCATTTGCCGCACGATTCCTTCTGGGTGAAATCGAGAAAGAACCGCGCTACTTCGACCATGCAGGCCCTGTCGTCTAAAACGACCATCCCCCCAGACCCCATGATGGCGCCGGTTTGAGTGACGGATTCGTAATCGATCGTAGTGTCGGAAAGCGTCGCCGGGATACAACCTCCGGAGGGACCGCCCATCTGCACCGCTTTGAATTGTCTCCTGTCCTTGATCCCTCCGCCTATTTCTTCGATCACTTCCCGGATGGTCAGCCCCATCGGCACCTCCACCAGTCCTCCCCGCACCACCTTGCCTGCCAGGGCAAAGACCTTAGTTCCCTTGCTTTTATCTGTGCCCAAGCTGGAGAAGGCCTCTGCACCGTTAAGAATAATCCAGGGGACGTTGGCGTATGTCTCCACGTTGTTGATGTTCGTGGGTTTGCCCCACAATCCGGACGTTGCCGGAAAAGGCGGTCGCAAGCGGGGCATACCCCGCTTTCCTTCTATTGATGCCATCAGGGCAGTCTCCTCTCCGCAGACGAAAGCCCCGGCACCTTCCTTGATATGGAGCTCCAGGGAGAAGTCGCTTCCTAAGATGTCTCTTCCCAATAGATTGCGCTTTTCGGCTTCCTCCATGGCCAATCGGATCCTCTTTACCGCCAGCGGGTACTCCGCACGCACGTAGAGGTAGCCCTCGTCGGCACCAATCGCGTATCCGGCGATGAGCATCCCCTCGAGCACGCTGTGCGGATCTCCCTCCAGTACACTTCTATCCATAAAAGCTCCGGGGTCTCCCTCATCTCCGTTACAGATTACATACTTTTTGCTCTCTCTCGCCGTCCTGGCGAACTGCCACTTCCTGCCGGCGGGAAAACCCGCCCCTCCCCTGCCGCGCAGGCCGGAATTTGTCACCTGCTGAATCACCTCTTCCGGCGTCATGGATTTGAGAACTTTCTCCAGGGCTGCGTACCCTCCCCGCTCCATGTATTCTTTTATGTTTTCCGGGTTGATGACTCCGCAGTTGCGCAGCACAATCCTTTTCTGCTTTTTAAAAAAACTGTCGTCGGGGAGCGCTCGGTCCGGAGAAACAACAAGCCACTCCTCTACTGGCTCTCCCTTCCGCAAGTGCATATCGATAAATCGGGGCAGACGATCAGGGGTCATATTCCCGTACCTGAAGACCCTTCCTTCCCGATCAATCAGGTCGAGGAGAACTTCCCGGTAACACATACCCACGCAACCTGTCTCAGAGAGCTCTATATGGAAATTCAAGCCCGGCAGCAGATCCTGCAGGGCTGAGTAAACCTTGCGTCCCCCGGCGGCGATACCACAGCTTCCTAAACCAACTACGATCTTGAAGTCATTCCGTCCGGGCGTTCCCTTCCCGGGAACATTTTCTTTTCTCCCTTCCATCGCCTCAGAGATATCAGCCATTGCGCACGATCTTCCTCGCAGCTTCCGGCGTCAACCGGCCATAGGCTTCCTCGTCAACCATGATCACAGGGGCCAGGCTACAACACCCCAGGCAAGCCACCGAATCCAGTGTGTATTTCCCGTCCGCGGTGGTTTCCCCATCTTCTACCTGCAACTCCTCTTTCAAGGCCTCACCAATGGCCTCTGCGCCACTCACGTGACAGGCCGTGCCGTGACAGACACGGATGAGATGATGGCCGACCGGTTTCAGGCGAAACTGGGTGTAAAAGGTGACTACGCCGTAGACCTGGCTCGCTGGGATGTTCAGATTTAAGGCAATGGCCTGCAGCGTTTCCTGCGAGAGATAGCCGAGCGCCCCCTGCGCTTCTTGCAGAACAGGAATCAGGGCTCCTCCCTGACCCTTATGTCGTTCAAGGATTTCTTTCAGCCGCGGGTTGAGCTTTTCTGCGCCTTCTTTGGATGTTTTTTCCCGGATAGGCATCGCTTTCCTTTCCGATATTCATCAACGATATCGTTTTACTTCAAAACGGTAGACTTTTACCCTCTCAGTTTGCGAGAATCCTGCCTTTCCCCTGGCTATCTCCAGCTGGCTTTCCACGGAATCCACCCCCTTCAGATCAGGAAGCAGGAGGCCCCGTCTGAATCCACTCTCCACAATCACCCCGTATCTCTTCGGGTCCAGCTGGCTCAAATCGAGCACTGGTTCCGGCACGCCGAGTATATCAACGGAGATCTCGAGCTCGGGGATTTCCTCCAGCGAAAGCGGAGGGAAACGCGGGTCGCTAGTAGCGGAAGAGATGGCATTGCACATCACCTCTTCTTTCAGGGTAGGTTGAGTGGGTTCTATCGTGCCTATGCAGCCGCGCAGGAGGCCCCGTTTTTTCAAAGACACGAATACGGCAGCCCGCGGGGGAAGATCATGGGGAAGCTCGAGAGTGTTATCCTTCCAGTTCTCCTTGTGGAGGTACGAGGAAATCGTCTCTCGCGCCAGTCTGACAAGAGGGTGCTCTTGCTCTCTTATCATGTCTATATCTTAGCGTAAGTTTGAAAAGAATACACTTGCAAAAGTTTTGAGGTAGTTCAGGAGAGATGAAAAGCTCTCAGGGAGTTTGCCCAGAGGCAGGGACTGAGGTCCTCAACGCTCATGCCGCGTAAATCTGCCAGAAATTGAAGTATTGAGCGCACGCACGCCGGTTCATTTCTTCCCCTTCTGTCTGGGAATGGTTTGAGATAGGGACAGTCAGTCTCTACGAGCAGGCGTTCCAAGGGAATTTTTACCGCTGCCTCCTGGATGGAGCGAGCGGAGGGATAGGTCAGATTCCCTGCAAAAGAGATGAAGAAACCGAGATCCAGGGCTTTTTTCGCCTCCCTCCAGGAGGCCGAGAAGCAGTGCATAATTCCGCCGCACTCTTCCGCTTTCTCCTCCTGCAAAATAGAGATGATCTGGCCGTGTGCATCTCGATCGTGGATGATCAAGGGAAACTTGTGGCTGCGGGCAATGGCAATCTGCTCTCGGAAGATCATCGCCTGCACCTGGCGGGGGGAGAGATCGCGAAAAAAATCGAGCCCAATCTCGCCCCAGGCTACCACCTTTTTAGAAAGGAGTAGCTTTTCCAAGAAGGAGTAGTCGCCGTCCATCACGGTTTTAGCGTCGTGGGGGTGTACCCCCACCGAGGCATAAATGAAGGCTTTCTTCTCTGCCAGCGACACAGCTTCAGCAGAGGTGCGGAAGTTGAAACCAGCACAGAGGAAACGCTCCACGCCGACTCGCTGCGCACGGTGAATTACCTCCTCCACGTCAGGGGAAAAGTCACGCAAATTCAAATGAGTGTGGGTATCGAAGAGGGGCAAATCAGCAGATTTTCGTTCCAGCTTCTATCTTCCGGTCGAGCGTGAGGAGGGCCAATTGCTCCCCTTTCACTGCCGCAAGTAGCATCCCTTCGGAGCGAATACCGCGCAGGAAAGCTGGCTCCAGATTGGCGACAACAATGATAAATTTATTAACGAGATCTTCGGGGGGATAATGACCAGCCAAGCCCGCAACGATCGTCTTCTGCCCATTTTCTCCCAAGTCGACGAGGAGCTTCAGCAGCTTCTGGGAGCCTTCGATTTTCTCCGCTCTTTCTACCAGACCTACTCTCAAATCTACTCTGGCGAAATCTTCGAGCTTGATCATCTTGTCTCTCCTTTCTCTGGCCTGGGGAAAAGAGGAGGTCTCTTCTGCACTCTGCCTCCCGGGAGGAGCTTTCCCCACTTGAGTTCCCTGTCCCATACCTGTTCTTTCACCGCTCCGGCAAGTCCCAATGATTCCCAGAAAATCTGCGCGGTAGAGGGCATAAAAGGGGCAATAAAAAGCGCTGAGAGGCGAATTCCTTCCAGTATCGTGTAGAGAGAATCGGCAAGCTCGCCCTCCTTCCCCGCTCGGGCCAGTCGCCAGGGTGCGCTTTCATCCATATATTTGTTTAATGACGCAAGAAAGTTCCATATCCGACTGAGGGCTTCAGAAAAAGCCAGGCGATCCAAAGCCTTCTCCACCTCCCGCCGAATATTTTCTGCCGCTTTTCCCACGTTCTCCGCCGCCTTTCCGGGAGGAATGGCCCCATCAAAGTATTTTTCCACGAGGGGGATCGTGCGGTTCAGCAGGTTCCCGAGGTCGTTGGCCAAGTCAGCAGAGAAACGGTTGCGCAGGGATAAATCAGTGAAATCTCCATCTGCGCCGAAGGGAACCTCCCGCAATATGAAATAGCGGAAGACGTCCACCGCCACCCGTTCGTCCCCGGTGATCAAGGAGAGGTCGCGGACGAGCTTCACCGGATCGATCACGTTCCCGGATGATTTGGAGATCTTCTGCCCTTCCTTTGTCCAGAACCCGTGAGCGAAGACCTTTATCGGCAAAGGGAGACCTGCTGCCATGAGCATCGCCGGCCAGATGATGGAGTGGAAACGGTTGATCTCCTTTCCGACCAGGTGAACGTCAGCCGGCCAGAAGCGGGCGAACTTCTCGGGGTTATCGAGCCAGCCAGAGGCGGTGATGTAATTCAGCAGGGCGTCCACCCATACATAGACGACATGCGCCCGATCGAAGGGCAGGGGAATGCCCCAGCTCACGGAGGAGCGAGAGATGGAAATGTCCTTAAGGCCACTTCTGAGAATGTTGATCATCTCGTTGTAACGAATATTCGGCTCCACGAAATCTGGATGAGCGAGAAAATGGTCAAGAAGAGGCTGGTTATATTTCGATAATCGGAAAAAATAGTTCTCCTCCTTCACCCATTGCAATTCGCGGCCGCAATCCGGGCACTCCTTTCCCTTCACGTCCGCCTCCACGAAGAAGGCTTCGTCCCAGTAGCAATACCAGCCCTCGTAGTAGCCCTTATAGACATCTCCCCGGCGATAGAGCTCGTCCACAAATTTCTGCACGACGGCCGCGTGTCGGGGTTCACTGGTACGGATGAAATCATCGAACTCGATTTCCAGAAATTTCCAGGTAGATTTCCAGGACGCTGCCAGTTGATCGACGAAAGCGTCGGTCCCCATTCCTTTTTTCTCCGCGGATCGCTCCACTTTCTGTGCGTGTTCATCGGTACCGGTCAGGAAAAAAACCTCAAACCCTCTGGCTCGCTTGTAACGGGCCAGCACATCTGCCGCAATCGTCGCATAAGCATTCCCAATATGGGGTTCGTCGTTGATGTAATAAATGGGCGTGGTCACGAAGAATTTGGACATTTCTTTCACCTCTCTTTTGAAGGGAAAACCCTCGCCCCTTTCAGGGACGAGGGCTGTCGTGGTACCACCCTGTTTTATCGCGATTCCGCGACCTCATTTACACAGCTTGCACTGTTTTACCCTTAACGCGGGCAGGACGGCAAAGCTTAATCGGAATTTCCTTTCAGCCTGCGGCTCCTGAAACATTTCCGGCGTCCATCCCGACCGAACTCGCACCTTTCTTCCGGTTCTCTGCGCGGTAAGGCCGCCGTACTCCCTTCATTCACGGCCGAATTAGAAGGAATTTAGAGCATTTTTTCTCTCCTGTCAACTGAAGCCGATGCAAAAATAGAGCTGTAATGCAAGATTTTTACCATAATATGCTATCGTTGTGAGAAGGATGAAGAAGAAAAGCAAGATTACCATGCGCCGGAGCATCTCTCTTCCTGCAGATCTGGATCAGGACTTCCACGATCTTCTTCTAAAGCACGATTTCCGCAACCGCTCCGAGGCCATACGCGATTTCATCCGCGCCGCCTTGGTGGAAGAGGAATGGAAAAATGCGCGCGGGGAGGTCATCGGTGTCCTCACGCTGGTGTACGACCATCATGCTCGGGCTCTGAAAGAAAGCTTCACGGCCCTGCAGCATCAATTTTTAAAACAGATAGTCACCTCCCTCCATGTTCATCTCAATGCGGACAATTGCCTGGAAGTTGTCATTCTGCGGGGTTCCGTCCCGGAAATTGATAAGATCGCCCACCAATTGATTGCCACAAAAGGAGTTAAGCACGGAAAGTTCGTAGCCAGTACCACTGCGGAAGAACTTTCTTAAAAGCGTCATTAAGCTTGACTTTTTTGCCCACGCAATTTAAGGTTCATGTCAGTATTACGTATTTGGGTTTTTTTCATACTTAGAAAGGGAGATGAATTGAAGAGAAAAAACTGGGTCTCGGAACTGGCTATTACCGGTCTGCTTATGGCTTTCGGTATTCTCCTGCCTGTAATTTTCCATGCTTTCAATCTGGGAGGGCAAATTTTCCTCCCCATGCATGTTCCCGTAATTCTGGGAGGATTTTATCTCTCCATTTTTCCAGCCTGTATCCTCGGCCTATTCACGCCTCTCCTGTCCACCCTATTGACAGGGATGCCCCCCTTCCCTACGGTTTTCGCCATGATGGCGGAACTCTTAGTTTACGCGCTCGCCGTCTCATTATTCTTCAACAAACTGAAGTGGGGGATTTACCCTTCTTTAGTTGTGGCCATGGTCCTTGGAAGAGGTGTCAACATCCTCTCCAGCTGGATAATTATCCAGCTTATATCCGGGAAATCTTTTGATTTTCTAAGTTTCCTCAGTGTGCTTTTCGTGGTTGGATTACCCGGGATAATAATTCAACTCGTCTTAATTCCCCTTCTGGTCAAGGTGATTCCCCGTAAAGAGCCGGCTAAGCTTTTTTAAGAGAGAAATGTCCGCCGGTGGAGGAGGCGAAAAGGAGCTCCTCCAACAGTATAGCCGATCATTGGGATGAAGCTGTGCTCCGGACGAAATGAAATTGAATTCCTGCTCGACATCGGCTGCAGCACCGGTATCCTCCTGGCCCTCCCTTTTAAAGCAGACAGGCCTTTCGGGATCAATTCTGGGATTAGATTTCTCGCCCCGGATGATTGCCCGCGCTAAAGAAAAGTTTCCCGAGGAAAAATACCCGAATCTAAGACTCGCGGAAAAAGATGTCATGGAATTCCAGAGTGAGCGGCTTCCCATTTTGTGCTATGCTACTCCTCCTTTCCGCATTTTGAAGGAAAGGAATTAACCATAAGGAGGAGGTGAAATTAACTCATCCTGGAGGCAAAGTGGTGATATTACGCAGTCCAGAAGAGAGAACGCCAATGCTTTCCATGGAAACAGATGGATAAGGACGAGTACTTCCTCGTAGCGGGGTAAAGCCAGAGGAAAGAGGAACAATTTTTTACAAGCTACAGCTGCCCCTGAATCGGCAACTATGCTTTTAATCCTTATCGGAGGGTTTCCGGCGCAATACATTGACTAAAAGGAGAAAAATCGCTTAGATTCAGAAAAAAGTGGGAGGCTTTATGATCGAAGCGACAGAGCTCGTCAAGAACTTCTCCTCTTTAAGAGCTGTAGATCAGGTCAGCTTTTCCATCAAACCTGGAGAAATCTACGGCTTTTTGGGGCCGAATGGAGCCGGAAAAAGCACAACTTTACGTCTCCTGACCGGAACCCTCTACCCCGACTCCGGCCGCGTTCGTATTTTAGGAAAGGAGATGGAGCGGGAGGAGACCACCATCAAGCGGATGATCGGAGTGGTACCGGACGAACCGCGTCTCTATGATAACCTGAAAGGCTCAGAGTATATCGATTTCATCTCCGATATCTACCGCTTGAACCGTAAAGCCGCTCTCGAGGAAGTGAAAGAGCTCTCTCTGGCTTTCAGCATAGACTTTTTGGTCAAGCCGATCGGGGATTACTCCCACGGCATGAAGCAAAAACTGATGCTCCTATCCGTCCTGATGCGAAAGCCGAAGGCTCTTTTTCTCGATGAACCAACCGTGGGCCTTGATGCACGATCAGCCAAGATCCTCAAGATGCTGTTTGAGAAGTACGCGAGTGAGGGGGTACCGATCTTCATGACCACTCACATCCTGGAGATCGCGGAGAAGATGTGCCATCGTATTGGCATCATCCACAAGGGGAAAATGATCGCAGAAGGCACTATGGAGGAGTTGAGAAAGAAGAGTGCAGAGGGCCACGAAAGCCTGGAGGACATCTTCCTTGAGCTGACGGGAACAGGGGTTGCGGACATAGAAGAGATGGTAAGGGAACTTTGAAGCAACTTTTTACGCTGATGAAGTACGCTTCCTCCCTTACCGCCATTGGTGGGATGGGGGCAGTGGGGAGAAAAAGACAGGGCGGGTTCAAATACATGGGATTGGTCTCCGCCATTATAATTTTACTCGCGCTCGGAATCCCATTATTCTTTCTCGCCAGGGAGCTCATGAGTAGTCTGCGCATCCCTCTTTCGGCCATTGGTCTACCCTATCCTGGCTATCTCGCTGACATCTTCCTCGGTCTGGGCCTTCTGGCCGGCGCCCTCCTTCTGTTTCTCAGCTATTCCCCCAGCGTGGCTTTCAATCTCTTCGGCTCTGAGGATCTCCCCCTGCTCCTCACTTTACCAATCACCCGCGCTACTCTGTTCCTCTATAAGGCCATTGACAGCCTATCCTTCGGGGCGGTGGGCATTGCTGTTATTCTTCCGATAATTCTGGCCTACGCCGTCTCCCTCAATCTATCTGTAGGTCTCGCTCTTGTCGCCAGCCTCTTTTTCCTCCTCTTTTTCGGCTCGCTTTCCATGCTTGTAGCTGCTTTGCTCTCCCGCTTGATGTCAGGCAGTTCGCTCAAACGATTCGCCTTTCTCCTCTATTTATGCTCGATTATCGGTTACGTACTGATTTTACAGGTCCTGCTGCCGCAAAATCCAGTAGACACGCAGGCCTTGTTCTCAGGCTTACAGCAATTTCTGCATATCCTCTATTCACCCTTTCTGTTCACACGCTGGGTATTGGACATCTTCCAGGGAGGGGCTCTCGGCTGGATCGCCTTCCCCGCGACGATCGCCGCCCTGGGCTATTTAACACTCCGCATCAGCAATCGTCTGGCTTTCCAGTCTGGCACAGGAAGGATAAACCGCAAGGTCCGTTTCGCCAGCCATTCCTCCCGCAAGCCTCTCTTCCAAAGGGATCTCCGTCTACTGATGAGAGAGCCGATGAACCTGTATGGCTTCATCTACCCTGTTGCCCTCTCCCTGATCCTTTTCTTCCTGGGAAGAAAAGGAGCTTCCCTGGCTGCCCTGCCTTTTACAGCCTTTTTAGCGGTTTTTTTCTCCGCCCTGGCCACTGCCTCCCTCCTGCGAGAAGAGCGAAAAGCCTGGCCCACCCCGCTTTTGCTCCCGCTCCAAGCGAAGGAAATACTGAGACCCAAGCTCTGGCTACCCTCCCTCTTCCTTCTGGGTGCCTACTTAATTGTTCTTGTCGTCACCATCGCCGGATTTCAGGGAAGCGTCTGGCTTCTTTTGACTGTACCTATGGCTTTAGGGATCAGCCTCTGCAATTCTCAGGTGGGTGCCTATTTTTATTTGAAAAGGCCTGTTGTGACGAGCAAAAACGTCTTCGGCTTCCTACCAGTGATGGTACTCGAGATCAGCAGTCTCTTGCTCGTAGCCTTTACGATCGTCCTTTTTTCCCTTTACTTGCTGCTGCTCTCGTCGCCGCCTATAAAAATGAGTGGGTTCCTGGGTTGGCTGACACAGGGAGCCATTTCACTCTTCTGGGGACTTTTTCTTCCTTGCATCCTCACTCTCCTCCTCTTCTTTCTCTTTCACCGAGGGCAGAGGATATTAACCCGCCTTCTGCGTGAGTGGGATTTTTAGGCAGCTAAGGAAGGGACTACAAAAGGGGCTGGCTCTTGCGCAGCGCCCTTTCGACGAGCAAACATGTCTCCCCTCGTGTTACTTTCAGAGAAGGCTGAAAATTGCCCTCCTGGGTAAAGAAGAAAGAATCCGCCATGGAAAGAGCTCCGTGTAAAAAGAAAGCGGCGATGTAGGTGCGAGCCCAACTATCCTGGATATCAGAAGGTAACACGGGGGAGAGGTTCTGTTCTCCTCCCCAACCCAATGCCCTCGCTACTACCGCAACTACTTCCGCACGACTGACGAAACGTTCGGGCTGAAAAGATCCGTCCGGATAACCCTCAACGAGGCCTCTGTTCTGTGCTGTGGCGATATAGTCTGAGGCCCAATGATCGAAAGGGACGTCCGCGAACGGCGCGCTGGAGGCATGTCCTTCAGGCTTGAGCCCGAGGGCCAGAAGCAGGGTTTTAACGAATTGGGCTCGCGTCAAAAGGGAATCTGGGCGGAAAGTATTATCGGGAAATCCATTCACTGCTCCGCGGTCGACCAATGAGTCAATGAAATCCTCCGCCCAATGACCCCTGATATCCGGAAAGGTCGCCGATTTCCTCAGAAAGGTGCGTGTTGTTCCATCCAGGGAAGAGGAAGCAAGGACTTCCTCCTGGGGCTCCCAGGCAAGGGCGGTAACCCAGGTAGAATGCCTAGAAATTCTCTGCAGGAGTACGCCATCGGGAGAGAAGAGGTTAACATCCCCCCCTATTTCCCCGGCTGCCAGAATGCCGGTTGAGGACCAGGAGACGGTTGAAATGGCAATCGAGGTGGCAAAAACTGTGGAAGTGCTGGTAGCCAGATCCCAGACCTCGATCCCGTCCATCCTTCCCAGGGCAAGCTTGCTTCCGTCCTCGTTCCAAGCCAAAGAGCTGTACGGGCGATCTCCAAAAGAGCTCAATAAAGTATAGTCCGGGGCGGACCACAGGCGAACCTCCCCTGTAGATCCCGAGGACCAGGAAGAGGCCAGCACAGAGCCCATACCGTTCCAGGCCAAGGACGTGACCGATCCCAACCCCGTCAGCTTCTGATAATAATCTCTTTCTTCAAGCCTCCAGAGTTGGATCTCATTACCTGCGCCCACGGCGAAGAGCCGGTCTTTCGGATGAGAGGAAATGCAGGATAGAGTGGAATCGGATATGTGATGAGTGAGAACGAGGGTGCGTGAAGGAACATCCCAACGATAGATCCAACCTTCTTCCGCGCTATTTCCGACAGCGAGAAGGAAGGTCCCGTCTGTGGACCAGGCCAGGGATTGCATCGACTTTTCCTCCCCCACCTGCAGAGAATAGCCCGGGAGGCGGAGTCCAGGGAACCACACCCAGATCTGGCCGAGAGCTCCACCTGTGGCGAGAGCAGGTGAACCTGCAGGGGCCCAGGCCAAGGAGAGGACCTCAGCTTGATGCCATCTATCGACTTGCTCCTGACGGAATCTCTCCTCTGACAACGCAACCGTACCGGTTGTCGCCAGAATGCTCATAACAAGGAGCAGGACAAGAACTCGCATTCTACCACCACCTTCTTAAAACAAAATCTATCGCAAAAGTTTCCTTTAGCAAAATAAGAACCAGGATCTATCGCGTTGTGTGGCGCTACATGATTTTTCTACAGGTGCCAGAGCTCTGCCAACAACACCTCTAACACCAACAAGGGATCGTCCTCCATCGATTCGGGCACTTCTTCCGGCCAAAACTGGTTGAGCGAAAAAAGCAGATACCATTTTTGCTCTGGGCTCAGCATGTCTTCCTGAACATGTTCTCCCGAGTAAATAAAGCGCTGAACTACCGGGTGAGAGCCTATTGACCCAAAGTAGAGGAGGGAAAGGTAAGAAACTCGATGATTCTGAATGAGGAACTCCATCTGCATTTTCAGAGGGAAAGAGGCGGTTCGCATCCGCATGAAGGCATAGCTCATGTCCGCCGCATAGACCCCGGTAAAGTTCTCGTCGCCTCTGGTGGAAAAGTATGGAACGGAATAGGAAGGACCCGGTGTGGCCCATACTCCCGCTGGAATGACCAAGAGGGCGATGGCAGCCAAAAGGGCCAGGCCTCGATTAATTAGATAAAATCGCTGTCTCATTCGCTCAACCTCCTTCAGTCTGATCTTCACGCTCATAGATTATATTTTAGCCACCCAGTCAGGGAAGCGTAAGCCGCCGGGCAATTTCTGCAGGAAAAAAGGTTTGATATCGAGAACCAGGCTCCCATTATAGGCATCTGCTTCCTGAACCTCAAGCACCCTCCCCCTGCGCGACAGAAGGCGTACCAAGGTTAAGCCGATTGGATTGGGCCGGTGGGGACTGCGCGTGCAGAAAATCCCCACGCGCGGCAGGTCATCTCTCCCTTTGGGATGAACAAGCAGCTCGTATCGGGGAGATTGAAGGAAATAGAGCAGATAAAGATGGGAACAATCCTCGATTCCTCCAAGACCGTCAGCATAGAGGGCCTCGATTTCCACCCGCGAGATGACTGATTTCCAATCCACATTCCGCGTGCCAAACTGAATCTCATTGCGTACAACTCCGATCGGCGCGAGAGGCCTATCAATCGTCTTCGAGGAAGTATTCACTGCTGATCTGCACCTGGGAGCTAAGGGTGGCTCGTACCAAACAATATTTTTCCTGCGAAAGTTGGATGGCTTTTTCCACGGCCTCGCGCTGGATCTTTTCCCCTTTAATATGGTAGCGAACATGCATGCTCAGGTAACGTCTGGGGTAGCCGGGAGCTTGCTCCCCGCTGACCTCTACCTCGAATGAGCTCACTTTTTGCTGCTTCTTCCGCAGAATGGAGATTACATCCATGGCGGTGCAGCCAGCTAGACCCACCATTAGAAGCTGGCCCGGACGGAAGCCTTGATTGAATCCGCCTGCCTCGGAAGATGCGTCCAGCACAATAGCATGATCCAAACTGTCGGCGGCTACAAACTGGAGACCGTCCACCCACTTGACCCTGATTTCCGGCGATTCCTTATCCTGCATTTTTTGACCTCCTGCGCACGGATGACTTCTTCCACGAGGGCGTCTTCCGGCAATGCGCCCTCAAAAAAGTATAGACTATTGACCCTGACTTTGGGAATAGCCTTGATTTGAAGCCGCTTTTCATCCCCGGGAACTCCGTCGCTTCGATCATGATGGCCATGATCTCTGTCGCTCCATCTCCATCTGCTGAGCTAAGTAGACGGCTGTCGGACAATGAGGGCGAGTGTAGGGATGAATCACTTGATATCCAGTGGTTGGCTGACTTTTTTCCAAATCCTCTCGGCTTTTCTCTTGCGGCGCTTCTGCTACAATATTTCTGATGCCGAGGCGGTGCAAATACATCGGAATAGTGAAAAAAGCAATGACGAGAGGATCGGCGCAGGAGATTCTAGAGATTGTTTGCCGCGCCGGCCTAGAAAGGGTGATCGGAACCTCGGAAAGCACAGAATTGCCCTGTGAAGCCTGTCTGATTGGGTTCCGCTTCAAGCGTGAGCATTGCGCTTTCCTCGAGGCCGAGAAATTGTGGGGGAAAAAGGAAGAGGCCCTGTACTCCTGCCGGCTTTTAAATAAACGCGCTTTCGATCCCGATAAAGTCTGCATTCATTGCAACGATTACGAAATCGTGCGCTGAGAGCCGGTTCCTCTCGCTAAAGTGATCACGATAACCGATCGGGCACCTGCCTTGAGAAGAATCCTGGCACATTCCTTTACAGTGGCTCCTGTTGTATAGACATCATCCACTAAGAGAATCCTTTTTCCTGCTATGGGCTCGGTGGCTGGGCGGAAGGCTCCCACTACATTTAAAAGTCGCTTTTCACGGGTCAGTCTGCTCTGGGCTCTGGTCTCTTGCGGTCGAATCAGGGTATCGCTGTAAGGAAGAGCGAAAACCGAGGCCAGCTGAGTTGCCAGAAGGCGAGCCTGATTGTATCCCCTCGCCCTTTGCCTCAAGCGAGCAAGAGGCACCGCCGTAACGAGATCGACTTCCACTTTCCTTTTTTCGAGCAAAGAGGCCATCAGGTGGGCAAAGGGCGAGGAAAGCTGGGGACAGTTTCCGAATTTGAAGCGCAGGATCATCTCCTCAATCTGGCCCTCATAGAGCGAGTGGAAAATAGCTCGCTCGAATGGAGGGCGCTCCCTTTTACATTCGAGGCAGAGATCATGCTCCCCTTCATAAGGAATGCCGCAGAGAGAACAGGTCTTGCCTTCATAAGGCTGGAATCGGCTCAGGCAGGAGGGACAGATAGGCCCGGGGCCAAATTTTCCGCAACTCAAACATCTTGGAGGGAAAAGCAGGTCGAGCAAAAATGAGAGGATCGAGGAGAAGAGCGCTCTCGACACTCGGCTCTACTTGGCGATCAGCTTTTTGAGGACAGCGGTCTCCCCAATTATTACCAGGCAATCTTCCGCGTTTATTTTCTCATTCGAGGGGGGGCCAATCAAAATATGGTCGTTACGCTTGATAGCCACGACCGCCACCCCGGCTTTGCTGTCCAGGTCAAGTGCCGCGAGACTCTTGCCTACCATATCAGGCGTGACCTTCTCTTCGAGCAGGGTATAATCCGGGGAGAGTTCAATCAGGTCAAGAATATTGCCCGAAGTGAGGCGATTTGCCAGACGAAAGGCCATGTCTTTCTCCGGGAAGACCACCTCCGTCGCTCCCACTCTTTCCAGGATTTTCCCGTGCATGTCGTTCTGCGCCTTGGCGATAATCTGAGGGACAGACAGTTCCTTGACCGCGACGGTTGCCAAGATGCTTCCTTCAAGATTGGAGCCGATGGCCACGATCGCTGCATCGCAGTTCGCTACGCCTGCTTCCCGCAGAGCCTCCACGTCAGAACAATCCACAACCTTGGCCAGAGTGACCTGGTCCGAAAGCTGCTGCACAAGCTTCTCGTCGCGATCGAGGGCCAGTACATGATACCCGCGGCGGGCCAGATTAACCGCCAGGTGACTGCCAAAACGCCCCAGCCCTAAGATTGCAAATTGTCGTTTCATCTCATCCCACGATAATTGTCTCTTCCGGATATTTCACCTTCGGTTCACGCCTGCGTTGTGCCAGGGCAATAAAAAGCGAAAGCGGGCCCACACGCCCGGCGAAAACGATGAAGATAATGAACAGTTTGCCGCCGATTGTCAAGAAGGGGGTGATTCCAGTGCTCAGGCCAACGGTGCCAAATCCGGAGACCACCTCGAAGACAATCTGATGGAAGGCAAATGGCTCCACGAGAGAGACCCCTACGGAAATCAGGATGATCAAGGAAAAGGCTATGACAAGAATGCTCAAGGCCTTGCGAATGACGCGCGTTTCTATCCTCCGATTGAAGATCACGGTCTCGGAGTAGCCACGCACCGTGCTCCTGATTGTGGCCAGAATTACTGCCAGCGTGGACGTCTTGACCCCCCCTCCAGTTCCACCCGGGGAAGCGCCCACGAACATGAGAAGAACGATCAGCATCAGGGTGGAGACATTCATGCTGCCTATGTCCACCGTGTTAAAGCCAGCCGTACGAGGCGTAACAGACTGGAAAAAAGAAGCAAGGATTTTCTGGTCAAGGGGGAGGGGGCCTAACGTACGGGGATTGGAGAGTTCGAGGAGGAAAATAGCCAGAGCCCCAGCCAAGACGAGGGCAAGGGTAGTCAAGAGGACAACTTTAGTGTGCAAACTGAGCGGCTCTCGGTAACGAAAATGCCGTACTAAATTGGCGATTATCATAAAACCGATTCCACCGACGACGATCAGAGCCATGATGGTCAGGTTCACGATCCAATCACCACGATAGGCAGTAATACTGCTAAAGGGTCCGGAAAATGACCCCATTACATCGAAGCCGGCATTGCAGAAAGCGGAAACCGCATGAAAAATCCCGGCATAAATAGCCTTCAAGGGAGGCATATCGCGCAGAAACCGGAGAAAGAGGATCAGAGCGCCGGTTCCCTCGGCGATAAGAACCGTGCCCAGGACATATTTCGCGAGCATCATGACCCCTTTTAAGGTGGCGAGGTTCAATGTCTCCGCCAGGCGAATCCGATCAAGCAGGCCTACCCTTCTGCCCAGCATGATGGGGATAAAGGTGGCGATAGTCATGTAGCCAAGCCCACCAATCTGGATCAAAAAAAGGATCACCATTTGCCCGACGAGGGAGTAGTGAGTGGCAGTATCCCTCACTACCAGGCCAGTGACGCATGTGGCAGAACAGGCTGTAAAGAGCGCATCGATGAACGGGGTGGGCCTGCTGCTCTGGGAGGAAAAGGGTAAGCAAAGGAGAACTGCGCCGAGAAGGATAACCGCGGCGAAAGACAAAATCACAAATTGGATCGGCTTCAGCCCCCGCAGAAGACTACCTCTTCTTTTTTCCAGTACAAATGGGTATTATACTCTCGATGCCGCCTGATTTCCAACAGAGGGGTCAGCTATGAAGGAAGGGTGACCATGGATTTCCCTTGGGAAAGAGAAACCCCTGAAATACTGCCGGCCCTGAAAGACCGGATAAAGAGCAGGAAACCAAGACTGCTGCCGGAGGATGCTACCCGGGAAGCCCCAAACGACACGCTCTGGGAGGATGAGGAAATCCTGATTGAACCGGAAGAGCTTCCCCTACCTGCTCGAGGAGATAATGAATCGTTCCCAATTTGAACAACTTGTACGAGAGGCCCTGGAAGAGCTTCCCCCTTTTTTTCAGGAAAGACTGGACAATGTAGCGGTCATTGTCGAGGACCTCGCCACGCAGGAACTGCTCGTTAGACAGGGGTTGAGTAATTCTTATGACCTCCTGGGTCTGTACCAGGGAGTGCCTCAATCAAGGCGCGGTGTCGGATACAGTTATGCTCTGCCCGATCGCATTTCAATTTTTCAACGAGCAATTGAAACCAGAGCAAAAACTCCGGCAGAGGTACGTACCCTGGTCAGGGAGGTGGTACAGCACGAGATCGGGCACCACTTCGGCCTCTCGGAAGAAGAGCTGGCCCTGCTGAGGGAAGAGAATGAGGATTAGCCGAATTTTTCTGGCAAGAGACCTGACCCGTCCCAATCAGCGCCTGGGGGCCTGGTCCACTTCCAAAGTAATCCTGGAAGCGAAGGCCAAAGCCAGAGAGGTGATACTGATTACCGGTGCGAACCGGGGAACTGGCCTTTCTCTTACCCAGTCCTTGCTCAAGCTGAGATACCGCGTAGCAGCGCTCGATCTCTCTCGTGAGAACCTGATCCCCCTGCAGGAAATCACCCCTAATTTGCTCTCCCTGCGCTGTGATATCACCGCCCGGGAAGAAATTGACGCGGCATTGGAGGCCGTTCTCCGCAAGTGGGGGGAAGTGGACGTCCTCGTGAATAATGCCTGTCAGGTAGCGAAGCCTCACCCATTCGAGATTTCCTCCCTCGATGAAATTCGGCAGGATTTCGAGGTGAATTTCTTCGGGCACCTGCGTATGATTGCCGCCATCATTCCCCAATTCCAGAAGCAGGGAAAAGGGATAATACATAACGTATCGTCAGGAATTTGCTGGACCGGCTTTCCGGGCATTTTGAGTTATACGGCGAGTAAGGGGGCATTGGAAGCCATGACAAGGACATTAGATCTTGAGTTGAGAACTTCCGGCATCCGCCTTAACGTTATGTATCCTCCTCTGACTTTCACCCAGTCTTCCCCCTTTTGCGGAATCCTCTCGGAAATGAAAGCATTTCCAGGTTCCGTCGGAGAGAAACTGGCGCGGCAGATCCTCTCCACCAAACCAGTGATAACGCCCGACCTGAGCACCAGCCTGCGCCTCTTCCTGATCACGCGTTTCCCCTTTCTTTTCGGGCAGCTTTTTTCCCGTCTTACGCGCAAGATCAGCTGAGGTTCGCCTGCCTTAACTCGTCCAGAACTGCTTTGATCCCCCTCAGCATCAGTTCCAAAGACATCGAAGGCACGTGCCTGGAGCTGATCCGAGCAAGGTCAGGATCGCAGGGAAGATGGATGAATCCCCCGCGGAATTTGCGCCAGCCAGCCGAATGGTGAGCCAGTAAAAAGAAGGTCTCATTACAGAGAAAAGCGCCTGCATTATTTGAAATTTCCGCAGGCACACCGTTATTCCGCAGGCGAACGAAGAGCCTCCTGAGGGGTAGTCCGGAGAAGTAGACCCTCGGTCCACCGGGGATAATTTCCTCTCCCTGAGGTCGCCATCCGCCATTGTCCGGGACGGAAAAATTAAGTAGGTTGAATGCCACTCTCTCTAAAGAGAGTCTCTCTCGGCCGTTCGCCAGCCCGAGGGAAACCACGGAGGTAGGTCGAAATTCATCAATCAGGTTCGACAGGATTCTTTTCACCTGGCGCCCGTCCACAGGAAGAACCGCAGTAAAGAGATCCTGACCTCTGGCTTTCTCTGAAGAAAGGGTCTCTATGATCCTCTGCGAAGGATTGGAGGGGAACTCGGCAAACGGCTCAAATCCGGTCAGAAGGATCCGCATCATACTCCTAAAAGGGCAGAACCGGAAAAAATGCTGAGAGGATCGTAAGGACGCCGAATACGAAAAAAAGAGCGGAGGCAAAGTAACGCAATACTTTCCGCGGCAGCCATTTACCCAGCCTGTTGCCTAAAAACAGGGCCAGACCATCAACTATTATCAGCGCAGAGGAAGAGGCCAGCCAGACCAGCAGGGGCTGGTGGTACCGGGCCGCCAGAGCCATGGTCAAAAGCTGTGTCTTATCCCCGAATTCGCTCAGGAAGAATGATAAAAAAGCCGCCCAGAAAGCGGGCAACTCCCTCTTTGGAGGTTGCTCCGGCTTACCTTCGCGATCAAGCCAGCTGAGGACAGCGAAGAGCAGAAAGAGGGAACCAGCCCCGATTTTCACACAAAGGGGTGGAAGCAAGGTAAGGAGATAGCTGCCGACCAGCACGGCCAGGCCCATGAGGAGTAATATGGAAAGCACTATGCCGAGAAACAGAGGCTGCCAGCGATATTTAGAGGCCAGGGCCAGGGCCAGAAATTGAGTCTTGTCCCCAAGTTCGGCTAAAGTAACGGCTCCCAAAACGCCCAAAAAAATGGCCATTCAGTTTCCTTTCCCTGCGATTCAGGCTAAATTTTCTCTTCTAGGCATAGCTCGCCATTATAGCGCTGCTTCGAGCCACAACGGTCTGAAGAAAAGGTTCAATTTTTTGCCGGGTTGCCTGCAGGCAGGTGAACGGAAAAAGTGGTACTCTGGCCCTCTGCGCTCTCCACCTCCAGCCAGCCCCCGTGTGCCTCCGTAATTTTTTTGACAATGGAGAGGCCGAGACCCGATCCCCTTGGCTCCCTCGCCCGGGCTTCTTCCCCGCGGAAGAAACGATCGAAGACACGCGGAATATCCCCTGCAGGAATTCCCATACCTGTATCCTTTACCTGCACCAAAGCACCCTGTTCCACGCGCTCCACGGAAAAGACTAGGGCCCCCTGTTCTCGATTGTAGCGAATCCCGTTCTCCCCCAGGCTCAGAAAAAGCCGATAGAGAAGATCGTGATCGCCAGCGACATAGGTCTCCTTTCCCTGGATTTCAATTTTAATCCTCCTCCGCTCCGCAAATGCCCTGAGCGAGTTCGCTACCTCAGTCAACAGAGAGAGAAGGGAAACGGAACTGGTTTCTAGCTTAACCTGCTGCACCCCCAGGCGAGAGAGGAAAAGGAGATCGCCCACGATCTGGCTCATTCCTCTGGCTTCCTCCTGAACCATCTGCATGGTTTCACGCAGCTCCTCAATAGATGCCTCTTTGTCTCCCAGGGCGAGCTCTATGTTTCCCTGAATCACGGTCAAAGGAGTCCTTAGGTCGTGAGAGGACTCTGCGAAGAATTCTTTCTCTCGCTTCGCCCCATCCTCGAGGCGGTCGAGCATCGAGTCAAATGTCTCGGCCAGGGCGCCGAGCTCATCCCTGGGGCCGCGATAACGCAGGCGCTTGCTCAGATCATGCAGGCTGATCTCCTCCGCCAGAGCCCGCATTTTCTCGATGGGCTTGAGCATCCAGGAAGAGAGTAAGATCCCCAGTCCGAACGCCACAAGTACAAGCAGGACGGAGGAGACAAGGAGGATTGCCCGGAGATTGGAGAGGTTCGATGCGATTTCCTCGGCGGAGAATGCGATCAGATAAACACCGGTGAAGCCCTCATCGGCAACTGGAAGATAGAGACCTCTCCACCTGCTTTCCCCGATCATGAAGTCGGCTAAAATCCTCTGTCCGGCTCTCAACAGCTCCCAATCGCCTGAAGAAGGTTGAGCCGGGAGGTTAGCCCCAGGGGTAGTTAGGAGTAGGCGGCCAGCAGGGGAGAAAACAAATTCGATTCGCCCTTCAGCGTTAGTATGGCCCACACTGCCGGGGGCACGAACTTCCTCTCCCTGGATCTGAATCTGGGCGGCCATCGCCCCTCCGCGGTTGATAAGTTTGCCTTCCAATTCGCCCCAGGCCCGAGTGGAAAAAACCGCATATATTGCCCAGGAAAAAAGGAGAAAAACCAGAAAAACCGACGCAGTGAAGAGTAGGGTCAGGCGAAGGCGAAAGTTCACGGCTCTTCCTTAATCACATAACCCATGCCGCGAACCGTATGGATCAGTTTCTTGCTAAAAGGCTTATCCACTTTCTCCCGCAGGTACTGGATGTACACGTCGATAACGTGCCCGGAGGCGGCGTAGGGGTAATCCCATACGTTATCAGCTATCAGGGCGCGCGAAAGGACAATCCCTTTATTGCGAGCCAGATACTCGAGCAGCCTGAACTCCCTGGAAGTGAGCTCAATTTTTTGCCCCTGTCGCCTTACTTCCTTGCGCAGAAGATCGATCTCGAGGTCCTGCACCTTGATCGTATCGCTCCTGCGCCCTTCCTTTCTTCTGGTCAAAGCCCGGAGGCGGGCGAGCAATTCCTCGAAAGAGAAGGGCTTCGTCAGATAATCGTCCGCCCCGGCATTCAAGCCCTCGACTTTATCCTGGGTGGCATCCCGAGCAGTGAGCATGAGAATCGGGACCTCCAAGCCTTGAGCTCTCAGGTCGCGTATTAAATCTAAACCGCTCCCATAGGGAATTCGCCAATCCACGATCAGGGTGTCATAGTGCCCGTAGGTAGCCAGAGTAAATCCTTCTCTGGCATCGAAGGCTTCTTCGACTACGTGCCCTTCAGCCTCCAGCCCTCTTTTGAGGAAATCGACGATCCTCCTGTCATCCTCCACGATCAAGATACGCATAGTATATTTTAGCGCAGACTACTATCTATAACCCCTCGCTCTGTTGTACTTTCTCTGTTATACTTTCAGAGCATGGATCCAAAACGCTGGTCACTCCTGGGCATCCTGGCGGTAATGGGAGCCTCTACTCTCTGGTCTACGAGCGGCATTTTCAGTAAGTTATTCGCTCTATCAGGAGTTGATCCGGTGCTTGGAGTCTCTCTGCGCCCTCCACTTGCCTTTCTTCTTCTTATTATTTTCCGACGCTTTTGGCCGCGCGACCGTTCTCCACTGAATCCAGAAAAGAAAGGCTGGTCTCGCCCCAAGCAGACAGCTTTTCTCGCCCTCTTCGGGCTGGTTTGTGTCACCGGGCTCAATGCACTTTACTTCTTCGCTGTCTCCCAGACCTCCGTCTCTCTGACCGTTCTTCTCGCGAATACCGCGCCCGCACTGGTCTTGCTCTTCTCCCTACTGATCGGCCTGGAAAGTTTTCACATTGAGCGCGCTCTGGCGGTAATCCTCGCTTTCGCCGGCGCCACCCTGGTCGGCCAGGCCGCTCTGGGAAGCGGTTCCACCTTGGGGATATTAGCTGCAATAGGGGCAGCCGTGGCATCGGCGCTCTACAGCATTTTCGGCAAGATTGCCACCCACAGGATGGATTCCTGGACGATCCTGATAGGGACAACAGGCTTTGGTGCTTTAGGTTTCGTGCCCTTCTGGTTGATGAATCCGACCGGCATCCTCCAGGTCCTCCAAAATCCCACTGCTCTCCTCCTTGTATTGATAATTGTCCTCGGCCCCACGCTTCTTGCCTATACGCTGTACCTGTGGGGTCTGAGCCGGGTCCCGGCTTCCGTAGCCGCGATCACTGCAGCTTCTGAGCCAATATTGGGGGTAACCTGGGGAGTGCTGTTTTTCAATGAGGCGCTCAGCGGCCTGCAATTTCTCGGAGGATTCCTCATCCTCTGCGCAATCCTGATTGGCTCAAGCCTCTTCTCATGCAAAAGAAGGGGATTTAAAAGAGGGAGAGCGAGAGAGGGTAAACCCACTGGAGCGCGAGACCCAGGAGAAAAAAGAGACCGGCCTGACGGGTAAAGACCATGGCCCAAGCCACATACCAGAGGGGCCAAATCGGAAAGCCTGCGGGAGGAGCCTCTGGGCGAGGCCGGCGATAAGCCTTCAGCACGCTGAGAAATTTCGGAATGGAGAGAAAAACGAGCAAGGTCCAGGCTCCGAGAGTCCCTGTAAGTACCAGGACTACCACTGCCAGGTAAAAAAGGGTCATCAGGGCTCGATTCATTGCTTTCGCTTTCTCCTCTCCCAGCCGCACTGGAAGCGTATAAATCTGATGGGAACGATCCGCAGCAAGTTTATCTATGTGCTTTCCCACAAGCACGGTGACCACAAGAAAGGCGTAAGGTAGAGAAGCCAGCCAGACCCAGGCGGGAAGAGTTCCTGTTGTCACGAAGAAGGTCCCTCCAACCATCATCGGCCCCCAGACTAAAAAGACTGTGAGCTCTCCTAACCCGAGTTTCTTCAATCGCAAAGGCGAAGCCGTGTAGAAGACGCTCAGGAAAAGGCCTGCCAAGGCAAGGGCCAGCACGAGCCAGCCGCGTTGCCAGGCCAGGTAGAGGGCAATCAGGCCGTCTGCTGCTGTGAAGAGAAGGGCCGCCAGAAGAAGACGCGAAGGGGTCAAAAAGCCGTCCAGAATCGGGTGAGGGGCATACTGACCTCGCGTGTAGCCGGGGGAATCCAGGCCCTCTTTGAAGTCGAAATAGTCATTAAACATGTTATTGGCGGCATGGGCAATAATTAGTCCCAATGTACAGATGAGGAAAAAAGCCCAGGAGAAGCTCCCCGCACCCTGAGCCAGAAGTCCACCTACAAGTGCGGATATCAAGGTCATTGGGAAGACGCAGGCACGAGTAATCAGCAGCCACCTGGAGATGAAGTCCATTTTTTCACCCTCGGGTAGGTTTCCTGTTTGCACGATCTTAAACCAGTTTCTCAATGTACCCATCTCACTGAGTCATAATCCTAACAGGCTTCAGACCGCTCTGCTATAATTCAAGACATTCCTCCCGCCTACCGGAAAGGGAGAAACCATGGACAAGGAGAAGAGCTTGAAAGAACTATCCGAACTCAAATCTTACATCGCGGAGATCATGGATATTAATCGTGCCCTGTCGGTCCTGGAATGGGATCAGCAGACCTACATGCCGCCCGGAGGAACCGAGGCGAGAGCAGAGCAGACAGCCACTCTGAATAAAATAGCCCATGCCAAAATAGTTTCGCAAGAATTAGGTCGACTGATAGAGAGGATCGGGGGAGCAATTGGCACCATGGAGTACGATTCCGACGACGCCGCCCTCTACCGTCAGGCTAAAAGATTTTATGATCGAAACATCAAACTCTCTCCCGACCTAGTAAGTCGTATCTCGCGCGCCACTTCTTTGGCTCACGAAAAATGGGTCAAGGCCAGAGAGGCCTCAAATTTCTCCCTGTTTGCCCCCATATTGAGGGAGATTATCGATCTGCAGATTGAAATGGCGGAAGCAGTCGGCTACGAGGAAAGCATCTACGATGCACTCCTCGATCCCTTTGAGCCGGGGATGAAGACTTCCGCATTGAAACGGATTTTGGCTCAATTGCGCGAGGGCCTGATCCCGATTCTCAATGCCGTTCAATCCTCAGGGAGGAAGATCGAGCGATCTTTCCTCGAGCTGGAATACGACCTTGAGGCGCAATGGAAAATGTCCTTGGAACTCCTCGAGAGTATCGGCTACGATTTCCAGCGCGGAAGGCAGGACAGGGCAGTTCATCCTTTCACAATCTCTTTCTCTGTCAACGACGTACGCCTGACCAATCGCTTCTTCCCAAAAATGATGCCATCTTCCGTATTCAGTGCCATTCACGAAGGAGGGCATGCCCTCTACGATCAGGGAATACCAGTGCGTTTCGATCGTTCCTTGCTTTCAACCGGGGTCTCCTGCGGTCTACACGAGTCCCAATCGCGCATGTGGGAGAATATTGTCGGGCGCAGTCTTCCTTTCTGGCGCTACTGGTTCCCAAAATTCCAGAAAGCTTACCCGTCCCAACTGGGGAACATTAAGCTGGAGGATTTCTACCGCGCGATCAACCATGTAGAGCCCTCACCCATCCGGGTAGAAGCGGACGAGGTCACCTACAACCTTCATATCATCCTGCGTTTCGAGCTGGAAGTGGAGGTCCTGGAGGGAAAGATCGCTGTCCCTGATTTACCGGAGGCCTGGAACGAGAAAATGAAAGCTTATCTGGGATTTGCTCCGAAAACCGATGCGGAAGGTGTCTTACAGGATGTTCACTGGTCCAACAGCTACTTCGGCTACTTTCCCTCTTACTCCCTGGGAAATCTCCTCTCGGTCCAATATTTTAACTGTGCCCTCAAGGACTTGCCCGGCCTCTACGAGCGATTCGAACAGGGCGATTTTGTACCGCTGCTCGAGTGGCTGCGAGAAAAAATTCATGCTTATGGCGCAAAGTTCACTCCCACGGAACTGACGCAGAAAATTACAGGAGGGGCGATTGATCCGGAGCCCTTCATATCTTATCTGCAGAAAAAGTATAGCGAAATTTACCGCCTTTAGGAGCTCAGGGTAAGCTCGTAGACGAAAACATCCTCGCGGTACTCGTTCCAGGGCATGAACCCCGATTTGCGGAAGGGGCTCAGGGCCCTGGAAGGACATCCTTGCCATTGGGGAAGCATCGCCTCAATTTTTTTCCCCTGCCTGCTCGAAGCCGGGGTGTCGAGAAGCAGGGCTTCCATATCCTCGGGAGTCCCGTCCAGGAAATCTATCGTGAACTCGACCTCCGGGTGGGCCGGTTCCCCGAGAATCAGAAGGGCTCTCAGCTCGCCACCCTTTCTGATTCCCCGCAAACGGTGCACCATCCGCTGGAGTACCTCTTCGCCCGCCCAGAAGGGGTAAAACCTCCAGTTTCGAGGAAGAAAGCCGCGGGATACCTGTAAAAATTCCGAATTCTCCATGAAGTTTAGGGCTTCCCGGAACGCGATCTCATCAGAGACCAGAAGGGGTCTACTCTTGCTGACTACCTGCTGCTCGAATTCGAGAAAACAAAAGGAGGCGACCTTCTGGAAGCCCTGGGCCTCGATCAGGTGAATTGAGGCGTAGTTTTCGACATAGGTGGAGAGTCCGATTTTCTGGGCACCCTCTTTCTTCGCCATCTCGAGAAAATAGCGACCGATTGCCCGGGCCGCACCACGATTCCGAAAATCGGGATCGGTACGAATTCCTTCCCACCAGACGTAACCATCAAAGAGACGAACGTAATGGGCGAAGGAGATCACCTTTTCCCCCAGGACGGCCACAATTAACTCGGAGTCTCGATCTGTCAGCCAACGGTCGATTACAAAGGGAACATAATCTCCCCCCTCCCAGATCAGGGAGGAGATTTGCAGGAGTCGTTCTATGTCTTCGTTCCGTGCTCGCCTGAGGGCGATTTCCTCGTCCATGCGATGGAATATTATAAAAGGGGGGCTTAATTTTGGCTATTCCCCTATTTTAGAAGGGGCTCGTTTTTCTTCCTGAACTGTGTTAACAATCTTTTGAGAACCTCGAAGGAGGATTGACATGCCTTTTGATTTTCAAAAATTACACGATCGCCGGAACACGCTGTCATTAAAGTGGGACGGGCTGAAGCCTCTTTATGGTTCCCCCGATTTAATCCCTCTCTGGGTGGCGGACATGGATTTCCTTGCCCCCGCTCCCACGATTCAAGCCCTGCAGAAGCGCGTAGAGCATGGAATTTTTGGTTATGCCTTCCCTCCTCCCTCCGTCCTCGAAGCTGTCGTTGCATGGACGCGCAAGAGGTATGACTGGGAAATTCAAGAAGACTGGATTCTTTTTACTCCCGGCGTTGTCCCCGCTCTCTCCACCTGTGTTCTCGCATTCAGCAAACCGGGGGATAAAGTCATCATTCAGCCACCCGTCTATCCTCCTTTTTTTTCCCTGGTCGAGGGTATCGACCGCATCCTCTCATTCAATTCTTTGCGAGAAGTTGATGATTCCTACATGATGGATATCAAGAGTCTGAGCACCGGTTACGACAAGACGACCCGATTGATGATCCTCTCGAACCCGCACAATCCAGTAGGAAGAGTGTGGAAGAGAGCAGAGCTTCTTTCGCTAGGAAACTGGTGCCTCGAGCACAATGTAATCCTTATCTCAGATGAGATTCACTCGGATATTATCTACCCCGGTCATCGCCATGTCCCCGCAGCCTCATTGAGCGAGGAGATCGCAGGGAATACTGTGACGTGCATCGCCCCAAGCAAGACATTCAATATCGCCGGGTTGACTACATCTGTAACCATCATCCCCGATCCTCAAATTAGAGCCCGCTTCAAAAATACCAGGGAAAGTCTTGGCCTCCCCACCAATGTGCTGGGTCTCGTGGCCTTAGAAGCAGCCTATAGCAACGGGGAAACCTGGCTGGAAGAGCTATTGCTTTACCTTGAGGAGAGCTTGAATTTAACGCTCGATTTTTTCAAGGAGCGGATGCCCCAGGTCAAGGCGAGGCGACCGCAGGGAACGTTTCTCGCCTGGTTAGATTTCCGCGCTCTCGGCCTCACGCAAGCTGAGCTGAACAGCCTGCTGCTCAAGAAAGCTCGGGTCGTGCTCAATGACGGGAGAAGTTTTGGCAGGGAAGGAAACGGCTTCCAGCGGCTGAATTTCGGCTGTCCGCGCCCTGTCCTCCTCGAGGGATTAGAAAGGATAGAAAAAGCTCTGAAGAGTGCTTGAAGGTCAGGGGACATTGCCCTAATCTACAAAAGTGCGGCAAGATACCCGGCTTTTTATTCGATCGAATCGCAAGTAGAAAGATGACCCTGAAGCGCAAAGCATTCTGGCAAAATTTGCTTCTGTTCCTCGCCATCCTGGGGCCAGGCATCATCACCGGGTCGGTGGACAATGATGCCGGGGGGATCACCACCTATTCGGTCGCAGGAGCTCTCTACGGTTACCGGCTGATCTGGACCTTGGTCCCGGCCTTCATTGCCTTATTCGTCATCCAGGAGATGAACGCTCGCATGGGAATGGTCACAGGTAAAGGCCTGGCCGATTTGATCCGCGAGAATTTCGGTATTCGCATCACGTTGCTCATCTTTCTCGGGCTCCTATTGGCCAATATCGGCAATACGGCGACGGAGTTCGCCGGGGTGGCAGGCAGCCTACAGATCTTCGGGATTTCCAAATACCTCTCTGTTCCACTCTCGGCTATTCTGGTCTGGATCCTGGTGGTTAAGGGAACGTACAAATCATCGGAGAAGATCTTTCTCGTCCTCAGCGTGTTCCTCCTGTCCTACGTAGTTTCCGCCGTCCTGGCACGACCGGACTGGGGGGAGGTAGGGAGAGCGATAACCCAGCCTTATATGAACCTTGATCTGGGCTCCATCTCCCTGGTTGTAGGGATCATCGGCACGACTATAGCGCCCTGGATGCAGTTCTACATGCAATCCGCCGTGATCGAAAAGGGCCTCACGATCAAGCACTACAAATTTGAAGTGCTCGATGTCTTCATCGGTAGTGTGGCCACAGTTGTAGTGGCCTTTTTTATCATCGTCTCCTGCGCCGCCACCCTACACCCCAACGGGATCGTGATCGAGCAGGCCCAAGACGCGGCCGTCGCTCTTCGTCCCTTTGCGGGGCCTTTCGCCTCGCAGCTTTTCGCTTTCGGGCTCTTTGTCGCCTCATTCTTTTCCGCCACAATCCTCCCCATCGCTACTTCTTTCTTCATCTGCGAGGCTTTCGGTTTCGAGGCCGGTATCAACAAGACTTGGAAGGAGGCGCCGGAGTTCTACTCAATCTTCACAGCCATCATCATCATCTCGATGCTCATCATCCTCATGCCTAACGCTCCTCTCATCTCCATCACGCTCTGGGTACAGATTTTAAACGGGGTGCTGCTCCCGGTGATCCTCCTTTCCATGTTGAAGCTGATCAACAAACGCGAGATCATGGGTGAATACATGAATCGGCTGCCGCAGAATGTAATCGGCTATACCACCGTATTCCTCCTGATCATGCTCACTCTGAGCATGCTGGTCATGAACATTTTCTGAGAAAAATGGAGATCGAGCGTAAGTTTATCGTTTCAGGTTTGAATTTGGAGGACCTGGAGGGATACCCTTCTGTTTCGATGGAGCAGTATTACCTGGCTGGCTGCCTCGGCGTACGCATCCGACGCATAGGAGATCGTTTCACCCTTACGGTCAAGGGGCCGGGGGCGCCAGCGAGGATCGAGGTAGAAAAGGAGATATCCGCTGAAGAATATACCTCACTGCTGGGGCTGTGCGATCGAGGATTGCGCAAAATACGCTACCGCGTGTGCAGTTGGGAGATTGACCTCTTCCAGGATCCCCTGGCCGGTCTTATAATTGCGGAATTGGAGCTGAAAGACGAAAAGGAAGAGGTTCGCCCGTTTCCCTTTCCCAACGCTCGCTTGAAAGAGGTCACCCAGGACCCCGGCTTCACCAACCAGAGCCTGGCCTCAAGAATTATCGGCTCGGATCAAGGATAGGGCGCAAGCAGGGCCGTGATACAGAAAAGCAATAGAGGATGATGATGAATCATCGAGGAGTTGAGTGGTTTTTCCATCTCGGAGGTGAGTGTCGGCTGTTATACTCCTGCGATCCCCTGCCATCCGGCAAGATGCAAGCCTGACAGACTTAGTTTATGCGGTTGAGAACCTCGTGGAGCTGGGCTTGGTCGCCGAGGAATTCGTTTTTCCCCCATATAAGGCCCCTCCTCATCTACGAGGGCGGAGAGGAAGATGGAGCCCTCCTCGTCATGAAACCCGTCCAGGAAGATTTCCGCAAGCTCCTGGAAGGAGGGGCAGGCGGAGGTCATCGCCTCTGACCACCTCCGCCTCTCTTTGAACCGAAGTTTCTGTCTCCGCTCCCTCGCCTTTCTTTTCTCGCATCCCCTACTCTTCAGATGAGAGCGCCTTCGACCTCTCTTAGGCATCCCCCTTGAGGGCCTCCACTATTCTGGCCAGCTCGTTGATCACTTCGGTGAGCTTCTCTAACTTCCCCTCCACGCGAAAGAGCAAGTAGGCCGAAACCACAATAGGAAAACCAAAGTTGGCTACCAGACGTAAAAAATCCTCCATTTTCCTACCTCCCCTCCAGATAGTCCAGCAGCCGAGAAAGCATATTAGCGCCGTCCAGACGCTTAAGCGGCTCTTCAGGCCGGAAGCTTCCATCGGGAAAACCCCGTAAAATTCCTTTGGTATGAAGCAGGCAAGCAATTTCTCTATCCCTGGCCTCCAGGTCCCAGAAAAGTTCTGGCGTCAGATGGAGAAAACCCACCAATCCCTGGACAATCCTATCTACAGCCTGTTCGCAGAAATCCGGTTTCAAAAGGAGTCTCGCTTCTTCCGGATTCGAGAGAAAGAGCAGTTCTATGACCGCGGCCGGGCCGGGGAAGCCCCTTAGGATTCCCATACCTTCCTGCCAGAGCGGATCACCGGGAGGATGCCAATCGAGATCGTCTTTTACCCCTCGTCCTCTCAGAACCAAGCTGAGGGATCCGGCGATTTCCATAGCCAGAGATCTGCCCCGATCGTTACCGTGATGAAACCAGAGTTCAAAGCCGGAAGCCTCGGGGCGCTCGGCGGCATTAAGATGCAAGCTCAGAAGAACTCCACAGCCTTTTCTCCTTGCCTCTTGCGCCCTTCCGTAGCTGGGGAGTTCTCGGTTCGGATAGAACATCTCGAGCGGGTAAGGGCGAAGCTTCTTTAAAGCTATTTCACGCAGGTGCGCAACGCAATCGGCCTCGTTCAGCTGCAGCTCGACGTTGATTGCTCCCGGATCACCTGCCATTCCGTGCCCGGCATCAAGGGCGATCAGCATTTTTCACATTCCTCCTTTCTTTGTCCCCGGGCGGATTATCCGCCCGGGGTATTTAGCTATTAGGGGACCAGGTCTTGCACGTCTCGCTGCACGATCTGCGCATCCAGGATCTCGGTCAACCTGCCGCCAATGGACTGGAAGATATCGCGGGTGATAATGCTCTGCATGACCTGCTCAACCTCCGCCTGGGTGACATCATCGCGCGGATTGTTCAATGTAAGGACGAAGTTCCTCTGGGGGTTCTCAGTAGCGAAGATCATCCGCAGGGTCTGACGGGTGTAATCAGCCATGATCTCACCTCCTTTCTGTGTCGGATCTGTTTAGGCGGAGAGGAGCTCCGCCCTGTCCGATTTCTCCACGGAATAAAGGGACAGCTCCAGTAGCCCTGCCAGATCTTGGGCGGTGGCGTAAATGTTCTCCAAAGAGGCGTCTCTCCGCAAATTGCCAAACCCAACTGTGGAGACAAGGGCGCGACCCGTATTCGGATCAGTCCCCCGCAGAAGCCGCAGCACAAGGCGAGAGGGGAAGGGGTTAGTGAACACAGGCATAAATTTTCACTCCTTTCAAGGGGTCTTGGACGGAAATTGGGAAACTGCTTACCGTCCTCTATTGCGTATTCCCTATACGCAACATTAATTGCATTTTTAGCATAGTTAATGAGGGAATGTCAAGTGGGTTAAGCAAAAAAATTTACTTATTGTTCATTTCATGTATATATATATATTGCAAAAACTATTGACAAAAAAACATAGATGCATTTTAATCAGGCAAAGGAAGTGAGATGAGGTGATAATCAGAGAGCGCATCAAGGAGATCCGTTTGAGCAAGGGGCTCTCCCAGAATCAATTGGCCCATTTACTCGGCTATACGCCATCGACTGTCTCCCGCATCGAGCAGGGCGTGTTGAAGCCGTCTTTAAAATTCCTGCAGAAATTCGCCGACACTTTCGGGCTTTCCCTCTCCTATCTTCTGGACCCGAATGATCCCATCTATCTCGACAAAGAAGGCCGCCTGAATCTGAACAAGCTCGAACCAGGGCTCCGCAATTTCATCCTGGATGATGAGCTCCGTCAGCTCTTCTCCGTCACCGAGGAAGAAATCGGTCGGCTGGCCATGGTGAAATTTCGCGCCGGCGCTGTAGACAAACAAGGGTATCTCAGCCTCCTTCTTTTCCTGCGGAATCTCGATCGACGGAAGTAGATGGAAACCCTGGAAAATCTGATCCTGCAGACTCTCAGTGAGGCAGGAATAGATTCCCCACCCGTCCCCCTGGAGGTCATTCTCGGGCATCTGGGACTGGACGATCTGTTCTGGGATTATTCCCATCCCGAGGAAAAGGGTTCGAGCCTATTTCGAGACGAGAAGAAAAACAGCTGGAGAATCCGCCTTTCCCCCTGGCTGTCGCGAGAACGTCTCTCTTTCGATCTGGCTCACGAGTGCGTGGAATTCATCGCCCTGAGGGCTGGGCTGGAAGCACCTCATTTCAAGGTAAATGAGGGCGCAGCCCAACTTCTGATGCCAGCGCTCTGGGTCAGGAAAACTATGCGGGAGACGGGATTCGATCTTTTCGCCGTGAAAAGGACTTTCTCTACCGCCTCCCTCGATACCTGCGCTCTGCGCATGGTCATTCTATCGCAGCGACCATGTCTTCTTTTTACCTGCCAGCCCTTGCCTGCGCAGGACGAGAATGGATTACCCTTCTTAAAAACAGCCGGACAGCTCATGATCAGCTGCCGGGGGGCCTCCCCTGGATTAAAAAGAAGGACAGCCAATGAGAAGGAGACAAGCTTCCTCGAGGAAGCTTGTCTGGACTTTTTTCCGCTTGTGAGAAATACCGATAGAGAAGTAATCAAGACTTATCCGGTCCTGGATGAGCGGAGAACAAGGGTAAAAAAAGTGTTCATGTTCTCCTTGCCTGAAGGGGAAGAAGATGTTTCGAAAGGGTGAGGAGGAGTATCTTTCGGCTCGGGAGTTGGCTATTCGTTGGAACGCTCCTCTGCGCGCCGTTTACTCTATTGCCCTGGGCGAGCACTGGTTAATCGGCGGCAGTGGTCGCCTGCGTCTTTACAGGGAGAAGGACAGGGCTTATTTTTCCCTGCGGGAGATCATGACATTTGAGCGAACTCTCAGCCGGGCCGGGATCCCTCTCGCTCAGCTAATCGAGGAGTTCAGATCATAGAAAAAACAGGGGCTGCCGGGCGGCAACCCCTGCCATGGGGGAGGTGGGAAGACAGGCTATTTTGCAATAACCTTCACCAATAAGATAGTAGAAAGTGAAGCATAATGTCAAGAGGGTAAATTAAAAATTTTTTATACAGAGGGTTAAAGAGAGGATATTGACAATTGATAATAGCAAACTCAGACTGAGCCCGTCAAAGGCGGATGCTTACCAGAGATGCCCCCGCCAGTACTGGTACCGCTACGAGCCTGACGCGCCCAAAATTGAGGTTCCTCCCTCTCCGCACCTCTCCTATGGTAACTCCCTGCACGAAGCCTTGAAACGAATCTATCACCTCGGTGGCCCCCCGCAACTCTCATTATCCATGCTTCCCCAGGTTCTGGAGAGCGCGTGGAAAACCGAGGGATACAGGACTGCCGATGAGGAAAGGGCGCGGAAGAAGAATGCATTGGAGGTACTTGAAAAATTCCTCGAGCGAACAAGGGCGCGCCCGATACGCACTTTATATGTGGAGAAATTCTTAGAATGCACGATTGAGGGGGTAAACTTTGCCGTGCGTATCGATCGACTCGATCTCCTCCAGCCTGGTCTCCTGATCGTCGATTATAAAACCGGCTCCGCCTTGATTTCGGAAAACCAGTTATTCATAACCTACCTCGTCGTTCGGAGCGTTCATCATTCCTCGGCTGACCGCCCTATCCGCTTCTCTATCCATCACCTCGATCGAGATGAAGAGCAAGCGATCGAGGTGAGAGAGGAGGAAGCACTGGGCAAATTGAACGATTATGCCTCCGTGCAGGAACAAATTCTTCAAAGAGAATTTTCACCTACCCCTTCGCTCTATGCCTGCCGCTTCTGTGAAGCTAAAAAAGAGTGCATCTTCAGCCGCGCCTGATTGCCTTTAAGGTAAAAGTTGACAGAATCGAGTGATCGTGCTACTTATTACCTGTTTAGCACTCTCAAGTTGAGAGTGCTAAACAGGTAAAAGACAATGGCAGAACAGGGACACGAAAGGGCTGAAGATCAATTAGAGGAAACCGCTGAATCCTCCGAGCCAGAGGAGAATGAGGCGTCTGCGCTGAAAGAACGGCTGCGCAAGCAGAACGATCAGATCGACGCCCTTATTTCCCAGTTGAAGAAGGAAATCTCTTCCTCTCTAAACCGTCAGATGTTCTACGAAAGAGAGGTACGCTCCATCAAGGAGCGGGCGAATGAAGAACTTCTGCGCAAGTTGATCGAAGTATTGGATAATTTCGAGCGGGCCCTTTCCTCCTTTCCCCAGAGCGATAACCCTCTCAGGCAGGGGGTAGAACTGATTTACAAACAACTGGAAGCTCTCCTGCAGAAAGAGGGAGTGGAGAAGATCGTCACAATCGGCCTTCCTTTCGATTGCAACCTGCATGAAGCCGTGGATTCGGAAAATACGGAAAGCTACCCGGAGGGTACGATCACAGCTGAGCTGGAAAAAGGCTACCTCTACAAGGGGAAGATCCTACGCGCTGCCAAGGTCCGCGTAGCGAGAAAAGGGAATAATGCTCAAGCCCTGAAGAAAGAAATGGAGGAATAAGACGAATGAGTGTCATTTTAGGAATCGATCTGGGCACCACGAACTCCGAGATCGCTTATCTTGATCACGGGCGCCCTGTTGTAATTCCCTCGGCGGAGGGGTCTCACCTCTTCCCTTCGGTGGTGGCTTTCAGCAAGGACGGACAGCTGCTCGTGGGTGAGCCTGCCCGCAGGCAGGCGGCACTTAACCCTGAGGGCACAGTAATAGCAATTAAAAGGAGGATGGGAACAAATCAAAAAATAAATATCTTTGGCAAGGAGTACACTCCTCAGCAAATTTCCGCCTTCATCCTGCAGAAAATGAAGCGGGATGCGGAAGCTTATTTGGGAGAGAAAATCGAGAAGGCCGTCATTTCCTGCCCTGCCTATTTCAACGATTCTCAGCGCCAGGCTACCAAGGATGCCGGAGCCATCGCCGGGCTGGAGGTCGTTCGCCTGATCAACGAGCCCACAGCCGCCGCCTTCGCCTATGGTCTCAACAAATCCGACAAAGAACTCAAGATCATGGTCTTCGATTTCGGCGGGGGCACCCTGGACGTAACCATTATGGATTTCGGTCAGGGCGTCTTCGAAGTCCGCTCCACTTCCGGCGACACCCAGTTGGGCGGGACAGATATGGACAACATCCTGATTGATCATGTCTGCGAGGAATTTAAGAAAGACACCGGTATCGAACTACGAAACGACAAGACTGTTATGCCGCGCGTGCGCGAAGCGGTGGAAAAAGCGAAAATCGAGCTCTCCACATCCTATTCCACCGACCTGAACCTCCCCTTTATCACCGCGGACGCCACGGGCCCCAAACACCTCGTCATGACGCTTACCCGCGCCAAGCTGGAGACGCTGGTGATGCCCGTGGTTCAGCGTTGCCGTCCCTCGATTGAACGGGCCCTATCGGATGCAAAGCTCACTCCTCAGGCAATCGACAAGATCATCCTCGTTGGCGGTCCTACGAGAATGCCCCTCGTGCAAAAATTCGTCGAGGATTTTATGGAGAAGCAGGTCGAGCGAGGCATCGACCCAATGGAGTGCGTGGCCATGGGAGCTGCCGTGCAGGCCGGAGTGATCGGTGGTGAGATCAAGGACGTGGTTCTCGTCGACGTTACTCCCCTCTCTCTGGGAATCGAAACTCTCGGCGGCGTTTTCACCAAGATGATCGAGCGCAATACCGCCATCCCCACGCGCAAGACCCAGATTTTCACAACAGCGACAGATTTTCAACCTGCGGTAGAGGTCCATGTGCTGCAGGGAGAACGGGCGATGGCCAAGGATAACGTCTCTTTAGGCCATTTCATACTCGAGGGAATTCCGCCCGCGCCCCGAGGCGTTCCCCAGGTAGAGGTCACCTACGAAATAGACGCCAACGGCATCCTGCACGTGTCGGCGAAGGACAAGGCCACAGGAAAAGAACAGAGCATCACCATTTCCGGCGGCACCAGGCTCTCGCAAGAGGACATCGACCACATGACCAAAGACGCCGAACGCTTCGCAGAAGAAGACAGGCAGAGGCAGCGCGAAGTAGAACTGAGAAATCAGGCAGACTATCTCGTTTACACCGGCCGCAAGACTCTCAAGGATTTTGCCAGCAAGGTGGATGCAAGCAAAACGAGCACGGCTGAACAGGCCCTGAATGAATTGGAGCAAATGCTGAAGGAGAACAAAATGGATCAGGTGGAGGCCAAGATGCGCGAGGTCTCCGAGATTCTGGGGAAAGTAGGAGAGGAGGTTTACAAACAGGCCACGCAACAAGCCCCTCCACCCCCTCCGGAAGCTGAAGGCGGAGCAACGGAAGAGAAAACCGGTGAGGACAAGACGATAGAGGGCGATTACGAGGTGAAGAATTAAGCCCTCCCATTAGAGAGGCTTTTTCTCAGGGGGCCAGTGCCCCCTGAGGGCTTTTAAAACGGGATGAACGGAAACAAGGATTATTATCAGATTCTTGGTATTCCCCGTGATGCTCAAACCGAGGATATCAGGAGAGCTTATCGCCAGCTGGCCAGGGAATTCCACCCGGACTTGAACTCCGATCCCCGCTCCGCCGACAGGATGAGGGAGATCAACGAGGCATACGAAGTCCTCTCCGATCCAGACAAGCGCGCTCGTTACGACCAATTCGGTACAGTCGAGCCGGGAGCGGAATTCGGCCCTTTCACGGGAGGATTCGGAGACTTCGGCCTGGGAGACATTTTCGAGACCTTCTTTGGAGGAGCCTTCCCGACACGGACAAGGGAGCGGGGCCCGGTACGCGGGGCTGACCTCAAGGCCCAGGTACGGATAACTCTATTAGAAGCCGCTACAGGAACCGAAAAGGAAATCGTCGTTCCCCGGCTGGAACGATGCTCGGCCTGCAACGGCACCGGGGCAGAAGCCAGCACCTTCCCCGCTATGTGCAGCCGGTGCAACGGCAAGGGAGAGCTCCGCCAGGTGAACCAGTCCCTCTTCGGCCAATTCATTCAGGTGATCGAATGTCCGGATTGCGGAGGAGAGGGCACTATTATTAGGTCTCCATGCCCGAAATGTCGGGGAAGCGGATTAGGCAGGGCAACCCATCGGATAAAAGTGCGCGTTCCTCCAGGAGCGGACGAAACGACAAAAATCCGGTTGACAGGCGAAGGGGAAGCAGGCCCCCGAGGAGGATCAATAGGGGACCTCTACGTATACTTCACAGTGGAAAAGGACCCGCGCTTCGAGAGATCAGATGCGGATCTCCTCGTATCAGTTGCGATTCCATACCCCACCCTTGTTCTGGGAGGAACTGTCCAGGTTCCCCACCTGATGCAAGAGCAAATCCTCGAGATTCCTCCCGGCACAGAGAGCGGGGCGAGGTTCCGCTTGCGAGGGAAAGGCCTTCCTCTTTTGGGAAAGAACCAGAAAGGCGACCTGATCATAACCGTAAAGGTGGAAATCCCCTCTGCGCTAGACGAGGAAGAGAGGGAATTGCTTGAGAAACTTCAGTCCCTCAAGCAGGGAGGAAAGAGCCCTCGCCCCAAAAAAGGGGGGCGAGGGCTCTTTCGAAAAAATCGCTGACTCAGATCAACCGTCGGGGGCTGAAGAGGCGTACCGGCCAAAGAAAGGCAACCGCCCCGATAAAAGACATGAAAAAGGGAAGCCAGTGGGTACCGGGATAACCGCCGAGCTTCAAAGTGAGAAAAGCGGAAGACACTGCTCCTGTTACGGCTATGAGAATCCCTTGAGGTAATGTAAGACCACGCTTCTGGGGAAAGAAAAAGTGAGTTAGAACGGCAACACCCAACCCTATCAGGATCCACCAGTACCAACCCGACATTTCAGAATGAAGTCTGCCCCGTGAAGTTGAAGGATTTCACTTTGAGCGGAGGGACAAAATCGCTCAGACCGACGTCGGCCTGTGTTAAGAGGGCCTCCTTCCCCACCATCTCCGTCTGGCGCAAGCTATCCAGAATGCTGGCCGTGTAACGCAGGTTGCAAATCGGATAGGCGATTTTCCCCTTTTCCACCTTGAATGTGCCGTCACGGGTCATGCCTGTAATCACAGTAAGCTTGGGGTGTACCGGCCGAACGTACCAGAAACGGGTCACCAAAACTCCGTCCTCCGTGCTTCTGATCATATCCTCCAGAGTAGCATCTCCCGTCGCTAAAAATAGGTTGATGGGAAAAGGGCCGTAGGAGTTAGGTTGGGGCAGTGCATGTCCCGTGGATTCCTTTCCCTCTTTGAAAGCGGTGAGGGAATCATAGGCGACCTCCTGCGCTACGCCTTTGTCGAAGAAGACCACTTTGCGCTTCGGCTGCCCCTCGAAATCGATCGGTAGGGGGTAACCACGTGGATCCAAACCGTCATCCCACAGGGTAATCTTCTCGGAAACGACCTGTTTGCCTATCGCCTCGTTCATGAAAGATCGTTCCTCCTGCACAGATAAGGCACCGAGGCCCATATAAGCTAAGTATTCGAGCATTTCTGCTACTGCATAGGGGCTGAAGATCGTTTCCATCTCCTTGACCTCGATCGTGCGAGGGTTCTGACCGTCGAGCACACGCTTGAGGGCTTCCTCTGTCAATCCCTCCACATCGATCGCTGAAACGTCGGGAGATTCGCGGGCAGCATAGCCGGCGGAGGTAGGAGAGAGGAGGACAGTGGAGAGGGAGGCGCTCGTGTTTTCCGTGTAGGCTTCCACTCCTAAGGAATTAACGACGGCAAAACCGGCATGGGAAGTGGAAAAAGCTCCAGCGGCCTTCACGTTATGCCATTTGATGCGGTCCGCGATGACGCGGACCCCCTCTGCTCTCTCTTCCGGCGTAGCCCGCGCGGTGCTCTCAAAGTATGCGTTGACCTCGGCATAGGCTTTCGGACCAGGCAGGGTTCTGAAGTCGTTATTCTCCGGAGAAAGCGAGGCGATGTCGGAGGCTCGCTTTACCGCCATCGCTATTGATTCCGCATCCAGGATGTTTGTGGTGGCGAGGCCAATTTTTTTCCCTTTAACGAGACGCAGGGTCAAGGTGGAGTCCTCCTCCATCGTATTCTGGTGGATGACGGAATTGGCAAAACGGGTCAGTTCCCTGCGCTGGAATGATAATAGAACCTCAGTTTGATCAGCATCGCTGGTCGCCATCGCCTTGTGCGCAATTTCTAAGATCTGTTCTTTTTTCATCCCTTCATCACTCCTACCTGTACCTTGCGGAACCGTGCTGGAGAGGCCCCATGCCCCACGTGCATCACCTGGGAGGGTTGTCCTTTTCCACAATTGGTCAGACCCCAGAGTACCCAATCCTTCTCACCGGCCACAGCATCGCAGGAATTCCAGAACTTGGGGGTCATCCCGGTGTAGGTGGCGTTTTTCACCATCGCCCCGAGCTTTCCGTTCTTGACCTCATAGGCTAACTCGGTGCCGAACATGAAATTGAGACGTCTGTCATCGATCGACCAGCTCTTGTTCGTGATCAGGTAGAGCCCCTCTCTGGTATCGGCGATCAGATCCTCCAGGGTGCCCTGGCCCGGCAATAAATTGATATTTGTCATTCTCACGATCGGCATCCGTGCCCAACCATCCGCCCGCATGGCCCCCATGTTTTTTATCTCCAAAATTGCCGCAGTCTCCCTGCTCGTCAAATAACCCACGAACAGGCCCTCACGCACGAGATCGACCGTCTGAGCGGGAGTGCCCTCGTCATCGAAGGCGAAGGTGCCGAGCCCGCCCTCACACCGGGCGTCAGCTACGATATTAACCAATTTTGAGCCGTACTGCAGCTTGTCTAAAAGATCCGTGGTCATGAAGCTCGTGCCGGCATAGGAAGCCTCAGTGCCGAAGACACGATCCAGCTCCGTGGGGTGACCGCAGGATTCGTGAACCTGGAGGCCGAGCTGAGAGGACTCTAAGATAATGTCCATCTCGCCTGAAGGGCAGGGCTTAGCCTTGAGCAGAGCGACGGCTTCCCCGGCTATCCTCTCGGCTTGCTCAAGAAGTCCTAACTTGAGGACAAACTCGTAACCGGCCTGGGCCACATTCCCTCCCATAGAGTTAGGGAAGGAGCGGATCTGCATGTCCCCCTCTCCCACAGCCATGGCCTCAATACCGCCCCCCGACTCCACTTTATTCTGCTCGATGAAGGAGCCCTCGCTGGAGGCGAAAACCTTCTTTTCCTTCCAGAAGTCCATGAAGGCGTGAGATATAGTGATTCCCTTCACCTGGCGCAGGCGATCATCCACCTGCATCAGGAACTGTATCTTCTCCTCCATTGGAACCCGGAATGGATCGATCTCGTAGCGAGCCTGGATATTTGCCTCTACCGGCGGAACCGGCATCAAGCTCACGCCTTTTCCCTTCACAATGGCCGAGGCCTCGGCAATCCGAGCCGCTCTTTCGGCGATCTCCTCTATTTTTTGCGGCCCGACTGAACGGGAGCTGGCGAAACCCCAGGCCCCTTCCTTCAAAACACGCACGCCGAAACCAAAGTCCTCGGAGCGAGATATGCTCTCCACGCTGCCGGACTTAATGCTCAAATTCTCCTGTTCACGGCGGATGATGCGAATGTCCCCATAGGTGCAACCCAATTTCTTGATTTTGTTTAAACAAAGGTCAGTGAGATCGCGCAAGGTCATCCCCTTCCTGTGTTTTTGTCAGCTTCCTGATGGCGGAAGCCCCTCCTTATTTTTTAACGCACCTCCTTTCATTCCGTCTGCCTCCTCCTTCCCTTCGCGAAAAAGTAGAAAGCTCGCAACGAATAAGGGGACCGAGAGGAAAAGAAGAAGCCAGATCTGATCGCTCCAGTCCAACAGATAGCCAAGCAGAAACCAGAGAACCAGAAGTAGGGCGAGGACCAGGGAGACCCAGGCCACAACTTTAACCCGCACCGCTGCCCCCGCCGCCACCTCCGCCGCCACCTCCGCCAGAGAATCCGCCGCCACCTCCGCCAGACCCTCCCCCACTCTTGGGGGCGAAAACGGAGGAGACGCGAGCGTAGAAATCGGAAAAAGAGCGGGAGAGGGCCTGGCTGAAAGCCGGCCCTCCGGGGGAAGACGACGTAATGCCGGTACTCCAGACCCACCAGGCTGGAGAGGAGAACTCCGGCCGATAGGCGAAGGAGTCCGCCCAGGCTTTCTCGATGCCGAAGACCACAGCATAGGGGAGATACTCCGAGAAAATATTCGTGGCGTCCTTGAGCGCGGGCTGTTTCATCAACTCCTGCATATAATGCAGGAAAGCTTGCCAAGCGGTCATTTCTCTCGCCCCCTGCAGCGTCCTCCTGGGCATGAAGAGGCCAAAGGCGAAGACAAAAATTGAGGCGACAACCATACTCGCGCCCAGAACAAAAATATCAAAGAAACCAAACAAAATGAACCCGCCGACAAGAAGCAGAGTACCAACGGCGGAATAATTGGTGCGGATGCGAGGGGGATCTCCATCAAAAAAACGAAAGGGCTTAAGGTAAGCCCACGTCCTTCGCTCGAGCGAGGAAAGAAAAGAGGGGAGGCGGCTGGCAATCGAAGAAAGGGTATTGAACTCGCTACGATCAACGAAAATCACGGAAAGCAGGGTGTGTTCAAAAGGCTTCAACTCCTCGTCGGGATCCTTGAGCAGGGTCAATCGGTAGTCCTTCCCCACCTGTTCCATCTGCAGGTAGCCGCGATGTGCCAGGTCGAAGAGGGTAGCGATCAACCCTTTCCTAGTGGCGCGTTGATGCCAGAGAATTTCCACTCCGGCCGGGGCCAGGGAGGAGGGAGGGCCGGAGATCATGGCTGTGGAAGGCGGAAGCTTGAGCTCACGCCCTTTATACCACCAGCGGACGAACATCAGGAGCGGGGTGAGCACTACCAGCAACAGGGCCAGTACATATTCCAGGTCTTTGAGCAAGCGGGCCCTCTGCAGCTCCACCTCCACTTCCGCTTGCTCCTTCTGCACGATCTCTAAGATAGAGTTCGGAGAGCGCGAGATTCCCGCGGGCTGTAGGATTAAACCGATCGGGAAGAGAAGGCGCACTTCAATCCCCGTATTTTCGTAAAGAGGAGCGGCAGCGAGCAGGGCTGTTTGCCCATCCAGAATCTCCACCTTTCCGCTTCCCGGCTCCGGACCGTATCCCCAGACACGTAATGCGCTCCCGTCTGCCCCGGAAGGGATATGGACGTATACTTCCGCCATCTGCATCGGTCTGTCGTGTTCTGCGCCAATGGCTTTGTAATAGAGCTGGTCGTAATCGGAAAAAAAGCTCACAGTCCCCAGCCTGGCGGCATCCTTAAGGCGGTAACGGATATAAAAAGCTCGTTCCTCATCGGTGTAATCAAAGCTCCAGCGGATAGTGGAACTGCTCACTTCATCGCTCACGTAGAAGGTGCCGGGTTCACCGCTGTGATCCTCTCTGTAGCTCTGATTCTCCTCCCGGACAGAAACCTGATCAATTCCCGCCAGCTTATTTTTTCCGATCTCAATGTAGGCAAAATGGAAATTCCCCCAGAACCTCAAAGAGCGGGTCTCCTCTACCCAGAGCGCGCCATCTCTCTCCAGGTGAAGGTCTAGGCGCACATGGGTCCAGACATAATCCTTTGCCTCAGCCTGAGGCAAATTGAAGCCGAGGCCCAGTATGACGATAAAAGCAAAGGCAAGAAATCTCTTCATTGCCTCCTCCTTTCTAAGACTCGCCAGAGCTCCTCGTGTACCGTGGGCTTCCATTCCCCTATCTTACCGTCCTCTTGAACGAGCAGCTTCTGCTCCGGGATAATTTTGCCGATCTCGCTCAGCTCGATGCCTTCGCGGGCAAATATCGGCCTCAGTTCGCATTCCTGTGGAGCAGCGATGAGCATGGAACCTGAGGAAATCAGGAAAAGAGGGTTTACATCCAGGGCCTGGCAGAGAAAAGTGGTCTCCGGGCGAAAGGGAAGGGAATCCCTGTCCAATAGAACCCCGCATTGCGAGGCCTGCATCATCTCCAGCACTCCTCCGATGACGCCTCCCTCGGTCACATCATGCAGGGCATGGGCACCGTTAGCGCGTGCCAGCAGTCCCTCCCTGACCACGGAGATCTCAAGCAAAAATGAGCTGGCCCGCTCCACCATTTCCTCGCCCAAAATCGGGATCAGCTCCTGCGAGAATTTCTTGGCAAGGAGGGCTGTTCCCTCCAGACAGAGGGCTTTACTGGCATAGAGTACGTCCTCCGCTCTCGCCCCTCCGGCATGGAGCAGGCCTCCCCGTGGGATCTTTCCCACCGAGGTGGCGACGAGGATTGGCTGCAAGAGGTAGGGTGTCACCTCTGTATGCCCCCCCAGGATCTCAATATCCAGGCTGTTGGCCGCCCGCAAAACATCTTCCATTAAAGAGGAAAGCTCCTCGCGGGAGAATTCGGGGGGAAGCAGGGCCGTAAGGAGGAGGCCGATGGGCTCCGCTCCCGTGGCGGCGATGTCATTTATAGCCACGTGTACGGCGAGCCAGCCCATATCTTCGCGCGAGCCGGTTATGGGATCGATTGAGAGCACGCAGAGCCCATCGGAAAAATCGAGCACTGCGGCGTCCTCACCCACTGAAGCATGCACCAGGACCTCGCTTCGCTTTTTCCCCAGATAAGGGAAAATCAGACGAACAAGGTCCTCGTTGGATAATTTCCCCACCGGGAAAGGCTTCTTCATGGCTCTCTCGTCAAAAGAAGCCATCGGAATCTCATAAGAGAAGATTAAGATAGGGGAAAGTCCCGGTCAAGCGGTTCAGAGTTCGCTCAGCTTCTTAACCTCAATTCCCCTCCGTTCAAGTTCCCGTAGATAAGGGTTGATCCCCACCATATCCGAGGGGATGTGCCCGGAAATGATCAGATTCCCCTTCTTTTCCTCTCGCAGCCTTTCCAGCTCCGGGTAATCGATGTGGATGTAAAGGACGGTATTCCAGCCGAAGCGGAAGAGCGCGTCCGCCACCGCATAGCCTCCGTTGGTCCCCGCGCCGTGAAAGACGGCCAGGCGACCGGCCAGGTCTTCCTCTTCCCCCATGGCAATGACGGGCGGAAGAGGGGCACAGGCTATTTCCTCAAATTCGAGCAGGGCAGAGAGAATGTCCTTCAGTTGCCATCCCACTTTTTCCCTCTCGTCCATTTTCGCCTGCAAGAGTCTGCGACCGAGCTCGTCCAGCGGGTTATGAATGTTCAGTAAGGGCATCTCCAGAGCCTTTGCCAGCTGCAGGCAATTTTCCCAGTTGGCGCGATGGGAGGAATAAAAAAACGATTGGCGCAGGCGGCGGGTCGCTCCTTCCGCCTCCTCTCTGTGGACGCCGAGGGACTCCAGAAGGAGGGTCTGCCGCTGCAGGACGGCGTAATAAGTGATCTCCGCCTCTCCCCGCGGGTGATGGCCCAAAACACAATCAAATCCGGCCTCTCTCGCATAGAGGATATGCGCCGGATCCACATCCACGGCAAAGAGGATCTTCCTGATTTTTCTTCCCGGGACATGAATGGCGGAATCGGCAGGGATCTCCTTCATCTGGACCATATCCAGGGAAAGCTGCATCAATTCTTCCGTCGTCATCATTTACTCCTTACGCGCATTTAGAATAACCACAATAGCGGCAGAGGAGGCAGCCCTCTATATATTCAAGCACATTGCCGCATTCCGGACAGACTCCGCCGATGACCTTCTTCTGCCCCTCTGCCGCTCTTTCCTCCACTTGAGGGAAAAGGGAGAGAAAGTCGTTGTTCAAGCGATGCGCTCCGTACGGTCCGGAGTAGCTCGGCCCGCAAATCCTTCTCCCCATCGCCAGCGCCACACCCTGGGCAATAGAGCGGACCAGGACCCGCGTTCCATCAGAGGAAAAATCGTGCACGGCCTCCCGTGACTCCACCCGCCACAGCTGCTCAATGATCCCTTTTGGATCAACTCCGGCACGCAGAGCAAGGGAGATCAGGCGTGACAGCCCGTCTGCCTCCTGGTCACGCGACTCGACGAAGACCTCGTTGATTCCCTGTTCATCCTCGTTTACCGTAACGTAGATGCGGCCTCGCGGGGTTTCGATTCTTTCCGTGGTCCCACGCGTAATCTTGGGACGCTCCCGTGCCACTTTATGTCTCAAGCGGGCGAGTTCGGCCCAGTTTTCCTCTTTCTTCGCCGGAATGGAGAGTACCTGCTCCTCGCGGCTTTTGTCACGGTAGATCGTTACCCCCTTGCATCCCTCGCTGTAAGCAAGAAAAAATACCCTGCGCACATCCTCCACCCTGGCCTCCTGGGGAAAATTCACCGTCTTGGAGACTGCGTTGTCCGTGTGTTTCTGAAAGGCGGACTGCATCCGCAGGTGGAAATCCGGAGAGACGTCGTAAGCGATGGAGAAAATCCTCTGCCACTCAGGAGGAACTTCCTCCATCCCCTGAACGGAACCGCGCTCGGCGACTTTTTGCATCAGCTCCTCCGAGTAGAAGCCCTTCTCCTGCGCCAGCCTTTCGAAGTAGGGATTGACCTCCAAGAGCCTGGTCCTGTCCATCACCATGCGCTCGTAAATGAGCGCAAAGAGCGGTTCAATACCCGATGAGCAGCCGGCGATGATGGAGAGAGTGCCGGTAGGGGCGATAGTGGTGATAGTGGCATTGCGCAGACGCAAGCCAGTTTTTGAATAGATGGAGCGCTCGAAATTCGGAAAGACCCCCCTCCTTTCCGCCAGGGAGATCGAGGCGGATTGCCCTTCCTTTCGAATAAACTCCATGAGCTCCTCCGCCAGGTTCAAGGCTTCCTCAGAGTCGTAGGGGATCCCAAGCTGGATCAGCATATCCGCGAAGCCCATCACGCCCAATCCGATCTTTCTATTCCCTCTGGCTATTTCCGCAATCCTGGGCAGGGGGAAGGAGTTGCGATCGATAACGTTATCGAGGAAGTGGACGGCCAGCTTAACGGTCTTTCCAAGCTTGTCCCAGTCCACCAGTGCTTTCGCCCCGGGTTTGATCATGCCGGCAAGATTAACTGAACCAAGGTTGCAGGCCTCATAGGGCAAAAGAGGCTGCTCGCCGCAGGGATTCGTGCTCTCGATCGCTCCCAACTCAGGGGTAGGATTATCCCGGTTGATCCTGTCGATGAAAATGATCCCTGGCTCACCCGTACGCCAGGCGTTCTCCACGATCTGGTCAAAGATCTCCGAGGCGGAAACGGACTTCACCACCTTACCTGTGTGCGGGTTGATGAGATCGTAATCCTTCCCTTCCCTCACTTTCTCCATGAAATCTTCGTTTAAGGCCACGGAGATATTGAAGTTAGTGAAGGTAGAGGGGTCGTTCTTGCAGTTGATGAACTCCTCGATATCGGGATGGGAGACGTGAAGTATGCCCATGTTTGCCCCGCGGCGCGTTCCCCCTTGCTTGATCACCTCCGTGGCCGTATTGAAGACCCGCATGAAGGAGACCGGCCCCGAGGCCACTCCACCCGTGCTCTTGACCACGTCGTTCTTCGGACGAAGGCGGGAAAAAGAGAAACCCGTTCCTCCGCCTGATTGCTGGATCAGAGCGGTATTTTTAACCGACTCGAAGATGGAAGCCAGATCGTCTTCCACCGGGAGCACAAAACAGGCGGAGAGCTGCTGCAGCTCCCTCCCCGCGTTCATCAGGGTAGGTGAGTTAGGGAGAAAATCGAGGGAGGTCATCAGCTCGTAAAAAGAGGAGGTCAGAGCCTCGGTGTCGGCTTCGGGGTCGTAGAAAGTCTCTGCAGAGGCAATGTCCAGAGCTACGCGCCGGAACATTTCCTCGGGAGATTCAATCGGTTTGCCATCCGCGCCCTTCTTCAGGTATCTTTTCTCCAGGACCGTTATGGCATTTTTACTCAGTGCAAGCGACATTTCTCCCTTCCCCTTTCTTTTCTACCACTCATGGTGGATGTAATATCTTCAACCTACTATATCTTGTATATAAGTCAAGGTATTTCCTGAATTTGTAAAAAATAAATTTTTTCAGTCCCCCCCACGGGAGCATGGAAAAATGCCAGCTTTTATCCGGCAGGGTTTTGCAGTAGTTCTTCCACAAGAGGGGCATTTTCCGCTACAATTGTGGCATGCCGAAGTGGCGGAATTGGCAGACGCGCTACGTTCAGGGCGTAGTTGGGGAATCCCAGTGGGGGTTCGACTCCCCCCTTCGGCACCACAGCCCCTTTTTCCAGCCTGTGGTATTTCCACACGCCGCTTCATCCGCCACTGCTTGAAACAGCAGCATAAGGGTTTCCTCCGAAGCCCTACGCCGTTCGCGCGGAAACCATAAAAATTTCCCCGGGAGTCCTTCCGTTCCTTTGTCAGGGAGAAGATAAGGTTGACTTCCCTGAAGCCTCTCGTAGAATAGGAAAATAGTACCTGAAGCGAAAGGGGAGGAAATCAGGTTGCATAAGTCGCAGATCAAAGTGGGGACGACCGTCGCGGGGCCAATGTTTCCCGAGCCGGTTCGAGTCAAGTCTATTATCCCCATGGGCGATAACCTTACAATGATTGAAGCGGTCGGCATCAACACGGAGAGGTTCTTCTCTCCCGTTCTCTCGGATCACCAGATAGACCTCTCCTTCAGTGCGTCGCCCTGAATCCAGTTGATTTTTCCGGCGAACCCGGAGCAGGCCTTTCTCTTTCTCGAGGGCATGCGTCTTCGTAATGCCTACCAGTTCGATCCCCTGTACGGAGTCAGCGTCTCCAACATCGATCTTCTCCCTCACCAGATCGAAGCGATTTACTACAGGATTTTGGCCAACCCCCGCATCCGCTTTCTTCTCACCGACGACCCGGGTGCAGGCAAGACCATTATGGCCGGTCTGCTGTTCAAAGAGCTCAAATACCGCGGACTGGTGCACCGCACCCTCGTCATCGTCCCGGGCCATCTCAAGCAGCAATGGATAAGGGAGATGAAAGAGCGTTTCGGCGAAAGCTTCCTCATCGTTGACAGAGGAGTGCTGAACGCCAACTGGGGCCAAAACGCTCCCCTAGCAGGCATTGGATGTGTACAGGAAAATAGGCTGGCTGAACAATACCGGGGTCGTCTGGCGCGACATGGATCAGCCTCCCACCGGTCAGAAGATAACGTTGGGGGATTGGGTTCTGGAATATTTGCGCACGCACGAGCGAATCTTGACGAGAATGACCCCCCAAGTTGATCCTGGAAAAAGCTCTAAAAGAAGAGGAGCAAGAGAAGTCGCTCGAAGCCGCCCTCGACGTGTTTCTGAAGATCCCAGGCTTACCTGCCCGGAAAAAGGGTGTTGCTAGAGGCAGTGCGTCAAGGGGCACAGAACGGATTGCTTGGGGGTGCGCGGTGACTCAATCCTTTATTTCCGGGAGCAGGCTCCGGAGATAGGCCTGGACGTCGTTGTCGTCCGACCAAAAAGGGCCGAGGAAGAGAGGAAGGCAGCGGCAAAGCTCGAGATTCCCGCAGAAGAAATCGGCGCAGAGTTATTCCCCCGGATACGAAGGCGCAGGTACAGGCACAGCCGCGGAAGGAATTCCTCCCTACCAGGCGGAGAAAGTCTCTCCGAGAGCGGCAGAGGGCCGCAGGGGCCTGGTACATGAACTATCCATCCGCGCGAGCGTACCCTGGGACAAGGTGTCGCAGGTGGTAGCGGGCGTAATCGCTCCTCTCAAAAGTCAGGGGGCGGCACCGGAGATAACAATGGAGATCAACGCTCGCTCGGAGGACGGCTACGACCGCACGACCCTGGATAACAAAGTTAAAGAGACGCTGCGGCAAATCGGATCCAGAATAGAAAAATGGGAAGAGAGAGAGTCGGGGGAAAATCCTGACGGAAAGCGGCCGACAGAATAAGCGGATGCCCCGCCGAACTTTCGCTCGGCGGGGCATCCATAAACAGTTTCCTTGAGGAGAGGAAACGAAAGGAAACTTAAGTTCCAGCCTTTCCGGCTGTCATGCGAAAGCCTTGCGAATGCGACGCATCATATCTTTCACCCGCTCTTTAGGAATGGTGCCGGTCGCCGGGTCCCAGCCGTGGATCAGGTAGTATTCGTCGAGCATCCGATTCCAGTTTTCAGGCACCAGGCGCTGCCCCTTGAGCGGCCCGCGGGGAAGCGGCTCATCCATCGAGCGGGAAGGTGGATAATCGTCCGAGCGGGTAAAGCCGGCGTGGACCTGGTTGTAGAGTCTTTCCAGCGTCACAACTTCTTCCAGAATGTCCAGGAGTTCCTTGGGACTGATCGATTTTCCTGAGCCAGCGCTCACCAGGCCCGCGTAGTCGTCGAATCCCGGCCAGGCTTCGCTCACCCATTGGCTGAGGATCGAACAGAGACCCAGGCAGTCGTTGGCGGCATGCAATTTCTCCGTGCGCACTACCCGCTCCGCCTGGCCTTCGTAGGAAGAAGGGTCGTAGGGATCTGAAAGCGGAGGAGTGCAGTTCGGCATTGGCGCGCCCCTGAGATGGGTGCCCCCTCGCTGGGAAACCGCCACCCCTAATGCCCAGCCCTTATCCGCTCGCATAGGCTCCGCCAGATCTTGTCCCTTCATGTGCATCGCCCAGCCCTCCGAGCCGCGGCCGACCTTCTCGGCGGCCTTCTTATTTCCTTCCGCGAGGAGATTTCCCAGGCCCTCGCGGTGAGCAATCTTGTGAAGCAGAATCCTCACCTTTTCCGGATCATTCCACTTTAAGACCAGGCCGTCCGTGTCCTTGCGAGTAAGGGTCTTCCTCTGAAAGGATTCGATCGCCCAGGCGATGCAGACGCCTGTCGAATCTATGTCCAGACCGAGATCGGTGCATGTCGTGTGAAGCATGATGATGGCTTCCGGGTCGAGGATATCCAGGTTGCTGCCGAAATCCCAGGCCGCATCTCCTTCCACTGCCGCCCAGGAAGTGCCCTTGTATCTTCCCTGAGGAAGGGAATAGATCACATCGCAATTTACCGGGCAGGCAAAGCAGGTACGGGCGCTCTTGGTGGCGAACCTCGTAAAAGAATCGCCGTCAAATTTCTTCTGCTGCGCTGGGGAAAGGAATTCGTCCTGGCAGTTTTTGTAGGGCATCGAAAGCTGCAGCCATGCCCCCATCGTTCCGAGTAAGCCGGTCTCGGAGATAGCCGTAACTACGTCCCTATTCAGGTTGATCTTTTTGCGCATCCTTTCCGCTACCTGGTCGAATTTCTTCTGGTCTGCGACAAGCAGCTTTCCCAGGGCCTTCGGAACCACAATCGCCTTGACTTTCATGGCTCCCAATATCGATCCGAGACCGCATCGACCCTGCGTCCTGTACTTGTCCACGTGCATCGAGGCCATCCTCACCAGATTCTCGCCAGCCGGGCCGATGCAGAGAGTGGAAATTTCTTTTCCGAAAGATTGCCTCAGCAGTTCGTCGGTCTGGCTTATCGTTCTACCCCAGAGATGAGAGGCATCGACAAAGGAAATTCTGTCTTTCTCGATCACCAGAACCCGAGGATTTTGCGCCCTTCCCTCGAGTATCAGGTGGTCGTAGCCGGCAAAGCGCATGTAAACTCCTAACTTCCCTCCAACGTTGCCCGAGCCGATCCCCGCATTGTACATATTGCCCGAATCGACATTCATGCGAGTGGCGCCGGGGACGTGCGAACCGGTAAGGCTTCCTGCACCTAAAACCAGGCGCCGGGGTATTCCGGTCTCGTCGCGGTTCACTCCCTTGGCAAGAATTATGCTCTGGTTGATTCCCCTGCCACCGAAGAACCTGCCGACTAAACCGTCCATAACCTCAAGCTCTGAACTCTGCGAGCTAAGATCGATCGTAAGGATCCTGCTCTCGCCGAATTTCCTGTCCATGAGTCCTCCTAACGGGAAACTTCCTTATTGCTTTCCTATTTTATGGGCCAGGGCTGCCAGCTCGGAATCGACGAAGATCCCCTCGTCGAGAATCTGCTTTCCGTCGAGCCAGACTGAGGAGCGGAGGCAGATGCCGTCCACATGGGTGATGGCGGTGCCAGCCTTGCCCTTGAAGAAAGGTCCTTGATAGCCGAACCCCCATTCGGTCGACCCCCAAACCCGCTCATCTTCGGTGCACAACCCGGAAAGGCGTGCCCCCGGATTGAAGCCGTAGCAGACATGAGCGACATTGTGCATATTCGGATCGCCCAGCTTGGTGAACCATTCGCGCAGGAAATCGGCCTCCTCCTTGCCGTCGATCTCAACCCACTTGCCGTTTTTTATCTTGAAAGAGACGGGATATCTCAGCACGCCCAGATCCGCCTCGCCTCCGCCGGAAAATGAGCCGTCGAACACGATGGTGCCATTGATGGATTCCTCTATCGGGGCCCACCCGATCTGACCGAGCAAGAAGTGAGCTCCGGGCGTGCGAGCCCATCCTTCGTTACCGATGGGACGATCCGGCGAATTGGTGAAAGATATATCCGTCCCTGCGGGCGTGGTGATCCTCATTTGCTTGGTCTTACTCGTTTTTTCCACGATCAGGTTCTGCAGCTTCTCCTGCAGAGCGAGATCGACCTTGCCGATCGTTCGAATGATCTGCTCTTCATTCAGGCCTCCGAGGAAGAGATACCTGACCCTCTTGGCCTCTGTTAATGTAGCTTCCCAGGGCTGGCTGTACAGCAGCCACTGGTAGTTGTATTCGATCCAGACATCCGTATTGGGAATGGCGGCTTTCAGGCCATCCGGCAAAAAGGGATCGCCCACCTTGCCATAGCCTGGTGGAGTGGAGTGCCAAGCCACCATAACCTTGGCGCCGATAGCCTCGGCCGCTTTGGCGGTCTCCTCCGCCACCCGCCACGCCCCTGCTGAATCAATGGTGATCAGCACGCTCTCGCCACGCTTGACCGTGGCAAGGTCGTGGACGACCTTGTAGGCTGCAACAGCTAATTCCAAATCCAAAGTTGTCGGCATTACCTCTTACCTCCTGTTATTCTTTTGATTTTTGGTAATACAGGAAACAGCGAACGAAGTGGCCTTTCTCCACTTCGACCATTTCCGGGTTCTCTCTCTCGCACCGGGGCATCCTTGAATTGCACCTGTCGTAGAAACCACAGCCGGGAGGAATGTTGATAGGGCTCGGGATCTCACCCATCGAAACGGTCTTCGTCGGTTTCAAAGCCTCTTCCGACTTGGTCACTACCGGGATCGAGGAGAGTAGCATGAGGGTATAGGGGTGCAGGGGTTTCTGAAAGAAATCGGCAGCAGGGGCTAGCTCATTGATCTTTCCCAGGTACATGATTGCTATTCTGGTGGCGATATTGCGCATCAGGCTCAGATCGTGAGTAATGAAGAGATAGGAAAGCTGAAACTCCTTCCTCAATCTCATCAGCATATTGATGATCTTGGCCTGGATGGAGACGTCAAGAGCCGAGGTGGGTTCATCCAGCACGACAAGATCGGGGCGAGTGGCCAGGGCCCTGGCAATTGCCACCATCTGTCGCTCTCCCCCTCCAATCGCCCGCGGATACTTCAGCCTGTAATCTACTGGCAGCTCGACCGTCTTCAGCAGGTCCTCCACGGCCTCGGTGATTTTGTTCTTCGGTACGATCCAGTGGGCCTGCAGTGGCAAAGAGAGAATCTGCCTGATCGTTCTCTGCGGGTTCAAAGATGTTCCCGGGTCCTGGAACACGATCTGGATGCGTTTGCGAATCGCCAGGGGTCTCTTCGTGACCACCATGTTGATGTTGGTCCCGGCAAAGAGGATTTCTCCCTCGGTAGGAGGGTACATACCGATGACCGAGTAGGCGGTCGTGCTCTTCCCTGAACCGGATTCACCCACGAGGCCGAACACCTCCCCCCTCTGAACAGCAAAGGAGATCCCGTCCACGGCTTTCAAGAATACTTTCTTCTTCGAGGAAAAGGGGGACTTGTAGATCAGGAAATATTTTTTCAGGTTGTTAATGGTCAGCACATTGTCAGTTGTCATGTTAAACCCTCTGCTTCCCGTGAAGGAAGCAAGCCACCGCATGATTTGTTGCGATCTCTGCCATCCGGGGTGCCTTTTCCGCGCAGATCGATAGGGCTTTCGAACAGCGCAGCTGGAAACGACAGCCCGGTGGCGGATCGAAATAATTGGGGATGCGACCGGGAATCCCATCTGACATCCCCTCCCCAGTCAGCTTAGGAATCGATTCCAGAAGCCCCAGGGTATAGGGATGAAGGGGGTTTTCGAACAATTCCTCCGTGAAGGCACTTTCCACCATACAGCCAGCGTACATGACATAGATACGATCGGTCACCTCGCGGGCAACTCCCAGGGAGTGCGTGATCAAAACGAGGGACAATCCTTTATCGTTTACCAGGTTACGGATAAGGCGAAGAACCTGGTCCTGGATTGTTACATCCAGATTGGTTGTGGGCTCATCGGCGACCAACAGCTCGTGGCTGGTCGAGAGCGCCATAGCGATGCAGACTCGTTGCCTCATTCCGCCGCTGAGCTGGAAAGGATAGTTGCGCATGATCCTTCCCGGGTCGGGTAGGGCTCCGTCTTTCAGGGCTGCCAGAGCGGTCTCGCGGATGCTTTTTCCCTCCCGTTGCCTGTGCGAGCTAGCATATTTGATAATGTCGGAAAGCTGGGTCCCGATCGGGTAAACAGGATTCAAGGCCGCGGTAGGATCCTGGAAGATCATGGATACCCCACTTCCCCGCAATTGAGAGAGCTCCCTTTCCGATGCTTTCAGCACATCTTTCGAACGAAAACGAACGCTCCCAGCCTTTACTCGGGCCTGTTTGGGCAGGATACCGAGCACTGTCTTCATCGTGGTGGTTTTGCCGCAGCCAGTCTCTCCTACAAGTCCTACTTTCTCGCCGGAAAATACGGTAAAATCAACTCCGTTCAGGACCTTGAGCATCCCACCGAACACCTGGAACCACAACACGAGGTCTTTTATCTCAAGTATTTTTTCTGGCATGTTACACCTCTTCGGTCGATAACATATCGCGAATGCCATCGCCCAGGAGATTGAAGGCCAGGATTATGATCATGATGGCGATCGCCGGAAAGAGAGGAATCCACCACTGGCTGGGAAGAAATTTTGCGCCATCTGCCACCATCGTTCCCAGGGCCGGTGTGGGAGGTTGTTCGCCGAGCCCGACGAAACTCAGAGTAGCGCCAATCAGGATGACCCAACCGAAATCGAGGGCCATTTTGGAAAAAATGGGCGAGAGGCAATTGGGCAGGATCTCCTTGACAATGATATGGAGCTTGCTTCCGCCGGAAACCTCAGCCGCGAGGATGAAGAATTCATTTCGCACGGAGGAGGCCATCCCATATGTCAGGCGGGCGTACCAAGGCCACCAGGAGAGGGCAACTGCCATCATCGAATTAAAGAGGGTGGGGCGGAGCACTGCTGCCACTGCCAGAGCAAGGATAATTGCTGGAAGGGCAAGAAAAATATCGGTGATACGCATCATTAAAGTATCAATCCAAGTGCCCTTGTAGTATCCGGTGATCAGTCCCACGATCACTCCCAGGGGAAGAATCATCGCAATGACGCCAAGTCCCATCAAAAGTGCGCCGCGGAAAGCGAAGATGATACGGGTGAGGATGTCCCGCCCGAAGATATCAGTTCCCAGCAGGTATTTGACATTGGGAGGCTGGCTGGCATTGGGAAAATCCACAAAGGTCCCGGCGTGATGGGGGTAGGGAGTGATAAAGGGAGCGAATATCGCAGCCAGGACAATAAGCACTACCAGGACAAGGCCGATCACCGAGAGCTTGTTGCGGGTGAACTTGTACCACGCTCTCCTGATCGATTCGTGCCTGGCGGATCGAGGAGTTTGAGTTGCCATCACTGGTTACCTCTCGCCGTGAGCCTGATCCTGGGATCGAGGAAGGCGACTATGATGTCGATCAGGATCGTGACTCCCACAAAGATGCTTCCGAATACCATCAACACGCCGGAAATAGTATTGAGGTCTTTCTGCAGGATAGCGTTCATTCCGTACCTCGACAGCCCCGGAAAGTTAAAAACAAGCTCCACGACAAAAGCCATCCCGAAGAGGGAGGCTATATCTAAAGCCAGGATGGAAACGGTTGGAATCAGGGAGGGGCGAAGCAGGTACTTGAGAAAGATCACCCTCCTCGGAAGGCCGGCGGCTCTTTCTGCGGCTACATAATCCTTGCCCATATTATCGATCATGCTCGATCGGGTAATTCGCGCGGCCTGGGCAAGACCCCCCATCGAGCAGGCGATGGCTGGCAATACCAGGTGCTTGAACGAATCCCAGAATGCTTTGAAATTTCCGGTGACCAGGCTGTCGAACGTGAGCAACCCTGTTATTGTTGGCGGCAGGGTAATCCCAGGGCTAATGCGCCCCTGAAAAGGAAAGATAGGGATCGTATAGCCTAAAAGGAGGATCAGTAGGATTGCCCAAACGAATGCGGGGGTGACAATCCCCATGTAGGCAAGCAAGCGCACCAGGCTATCAAGCCAAGAGTTGGCGTTTCGCGCAGAAAGAATTCCTAAAAAAATACCTCCGACGGCCATGAAGAATCCCGCCAGCATGACCATCTCGAGTGTAGCGGGAAAATACTCCGCGATGTCCTCCTGCACGGGGCGACGCGAAATGAGTGAAGTGCCCAGGTTACCCTGTAAGACCCCCCCCAACCAGAGGACATACTGCTCATGTAGGGGTTTATCCAGATTCATTTCCGCTCGCAAATTATCAAGCGCGTATTGCGGAGCGCGGGGACCCAGAGCCATTCGCGCCGGATCTCCCGGCACTACGCGGGCAAGCAGGAAAACCATGATCGATAGGCCAAGGAGGACCAGGATCCCGAGCGCTAACCGCCGTATGAGGTAGATAATCGTATTCATAAGGTCAAGCCTCCAAGAGATTCACAAGAAGGCAGGGCAAGTTTGCCCTGCCTTCTTGTGCACGAGCTAAATCAAGGGTTCAGCAATGCTTCTCTCTTTTCCGGGAAAATCTGGATGTCGTGGGCGTAGTGAGCCAATCCCATGATCGGGCACCAGTTGGAGGAATCCTCGGGTACCCAGTTCAGGTAGGCGGCCTGATAGGCTAATCTTTCGTCACGATCGTACAACCAGATCGACGGGCAAAGCTCGATGATCTTCTGCTGGGCAAGGGCGTACTTGGCATATCTTTCTTTTTTATCGACTGTGGAAAGAGCGTCCTCGATCAGACGGTCCACTTCCTGATCCTGCAACCATTCAGTCTGCTCCCATGTCCCACAGGAGGAGGAGTGATAGCGTGAAGAGAGCATGGAGCCTGCTTCGTTGTAGTGTGGAGCGACAATGATCATGGAGGCGTTCGGTGTCGTCTCGGGCGACTGAGCGTCAGCGATGACTGAGCCGAAGGGCTTCTTGGTAATCTCCACCTTGATGCCGATGGCTGCCGCGTTTGCCTGGAACAGTAGGGCAATCTTCTCCATTTCACCCACCTCGGCAACCCAGACCAACTGAACCGGATATTGATCGAACTGGTCGTAGTATTTCGACTGCTTCAGCTCTTCCTCAGCCTTGGCTAAATCCTGCCGGAACGGCTGAATGGTATTGTCAAAGCCAGGAGTAACAGCTGCTACCGGACCGCGAGATTGGGGAACGCCGGGACGGAGTCCCACCATCGTCTTGTAGTCGAAGCAGTAGGCCAGGGCTTTGCGGAAATGAATATCGTCCGTTGGGGCTTTCTTGGTATGCAACATGATTTGGAAGGTGGAACCGGAAGGGAACATGGTGACCTTTACACCATCGATCTTGGCCAATTCGGTTAGGCTCTCCTGTGGCTGAAAGCCATCAGTTATCTCCAGCTGCCGCTGTGCCATCAGTGCAAATTGAGAAGATGGCTCCTGGCTTGCCGACATGCGAAAGAACTTGGGTGCATTGGGATCCCAACCTGCCCAATAATCCGGGAACATCTCGGCGGAGAAGTACTCTTCCATCTTCATCTCTACGAGCTTGTACGGACCTGAGCCCGCATCGTTGGTCAATAACCACTTCTTGCCGTAATCTCCGAATTCCCCGTAGGCGCCTGGCTGCTCAAGGTGCCCCATGACCTGGCTCTTGTTAAGAATGTAAAAACGGGGAAGGATGGTAATGAAGGGCCCGAAAGTTTCCTTCAGGTCAATCTGGACGGTGTAGATATCCAATGCTTTCGCTTCTTGCACGTAGGGAGTGTAGAGGTAGGCGTAACCTTCTCCGATCGTGAGCAGGCGCTCGAGGGAAAATACCACATCCTCGGCGGTGACCTCGTCGCCGTTGTGGAACTTGGCCCCCTTACGCAGGGTGAAGATATAAGTCTTTTCCCCTTCTACCTTCCATTCGGTAGCCAGGCAGGGCTCAATTCCTCCCTCCGGAGTAGGGAAGACAAGCGAGTCGTAGAGATTGCAGAGAGCGATTGAATCAGACATGTCCGACCCCACCGCGGGATCGATGTAGGTAGGCCAGTCGTACATGCAACGGAGGGTGTAGTCCTCTGGCTTGGGTAAATAAGTCTGGGAGGGACTGGCCGAGGGAGAAGAGGACGAACTCGCGGTTGGCGAAGGAGATGATGTCGTGCCTGTAGCACATGACGCCAGCATCGCGCAAGTCAGAAGTATTCCTAACGACAGACCACTTAATTTAGCTTTTTTCACTGTCTATTTCCTCCTTTTCCTTCCTTTTGCCTGATTAAATGAACGGTCCTTCCCGTTATAGGCCTCTCCTCCTTCAATAAATGGGAATTAAGGGTGTTCATAGGGTTGTCCGAAGCTTACCTGACGATGTCCTCAATCGGTCGATAGGGGACGTCAAAACCGAAATGAGAAGGTCCAAGCACCTCCAAGCCCTTGGGCGAGCGATAAATCATCCGGGCCTTCATCCCGAAAACGGCTACGGGATCACCTAGTTTCAAGCGTGTGTTGGTAACGGGCTCCATCAGATCAAGATTCATAACCGGCATAATGTCGGGGCTCATCACGTAGAGCTTCTGGTCCAGCCAGCTCATGTGATTCTCGTTCTTGAACCATACTTCGAATGAATGCCCTGCAAATTCATCAATCCCTGCAAGAGTATGCTTGCCCCAGTAATACCCTTCCCGGTCATCCGTCTCTTTGCCGACCAGCTTTCCCCTGAAGAGCAGCCAACCCTTTATTGATCTGGCGATCTCGGCAAGAGCCCCGTTCCCGTTCTTGCGGGCTTCCCGCACGATTCGACCGACCTCGATCGATTCGGAGACAGAATCTTTGATAATAACATCCCTTGCCTCCGCACCCCTCATCAACAGGCCGCACTGCGCGGTTAGCTTGCCCGATATCTGGCTGATATATTTACCTATCCTCTCGATAGCTGAAGCGTTGGCGCCGCGCTTTACAAGGCAGATGTTTCCGTATTCATCGACGCTGGAAAGGGGCCACATCTCCTTGCCTCTGAGAAAAGGTAAACACTGGGTAAGCTCCGGAACTGCCCTGCCGACAAAGTCCCCGTTCAGAGCGGGCAGCCCGAGATAGGAGGCGACCGCGATAGGAGCGGCTGTGTTGGCTCCTCCAAGTTCAGCCGGGATAATGAATTCAATCTTCTTGCCTGTGTAGAGACTCAGCTCCTTCACTGCCTCCACCAGCATCTCCTTGGAGTCAAAACGGATATCTTTCAGGCCGGCGGATTCCAGCTCCTCCTTTTTCTCTGGAGTCATGGGGGCAATGGTGCCCATGAGAAAAACAGAAACACCCCAGCTATCCTCAGAGATTTCGCCGGCATCGACCAGGCGGATTTCCCGCCCAGCTTCCAGCTCATCGGTCAAACTTTCTAGACCGACTTCCGGTTGGCCTCCACCTCCGGTGCCAAAAAAGGCGGTCCCTCTTACCAGGTCTTCGATTTCCGTCTTGGTAGAAATAATTCTGCTCATTTCTCTCGCCGCTTTCGTTTTTTGTAGTTAATTCAGCAGTTCAGATACAGCTTCTCTTTTCAGTAAAAGGGATAAGCGATCCAGGGACAATTAAAAAAATCGGAAAAGAGATGTCATAAAAAAAATGACAATTTGGATTTGCCTGAAAATCAACTGTACCAGCACAAGGATACGGATACGTTAAGAAAGTGTCGGCACTCCCTTTAAGGGTTTGGGAGGAATCAGCCCGGTCTGAATCGCGTACTGCACTAAACCCGCCATATCGGTGATTTCTAATTTCTCCATCAAACGCTTCCGATGGGTATAGACCGTGGCAATGCTTAGATGAAGAAGGCTGGCAATTTGCTTGGCGGTCTTTCCCTCCGCAATGAGCTGGAGAATTTCCCGCTGACGGGGCGCAAGGTGTCGCTCGGCGTCCGAATCGAACGACCTCGGGCGGGAGAGCTGGTCCGCCAGTTGCCTGGAAATCCCGGTACAGAAGTAGGCCTCTCCTTGCGCTACGGCCTGAATAGCAATCCTCAGCTCCATGAAGGCACTCCCTTTGAGGAGATAGCCCGAGGCTCCAGCTTTTATGGCCAAGTGGACGCAATCCTCGTCCGCGTGCATGGAGAGGATGATCACTTTTGAGCGGGGATTTTCCCTGCGAATCTGAGCGGCGACTTCGAGACCGTTGAGCCCCGGCATGGTGATATCGAGCAGGACCAGATCCGGTTTCTTGCTTCTTGCAAGCGATAACGTCTCGAAACCGTCTCCCGTTTCTGCCACGACCTCCACGTTGGGAATTTCCTGGACAAGCGCCCTCAGCCCTGCACGCACCAGGGTATGATCATCCGCGATAAGAAGCGAGATCCGCCTCATTGAGGCCCGGCTTTCTGTCTCGAATCGGAAATGGGTATTTGAATGGATAACTTCGTTCCCATTCCCAACTTCGATTTGATTAAACTCTTCCCTCCGACGAGCAAAGCCCGTTCCTGAATCCCCTTCAAGCCCATGCCGGAAAATTCGTTCGCATGTTTGGGCTTGCGGAAGCGGAAGCCGACCCCATCATCGAGGATGGTCAGCTGGATTTTATCCTTCTTCTGTTTCAACTCCACCCGCACCTTTTTGGCTCTCGCATGCCTGCAGATATTCGTGATCGCCTCCTGCGCAATGCGAAAGAGGATTGTCTTCATGTGCTCCGGGATTTCACTTTCGACAACGTCGGACTGGATTGCAGTTTGGAATCCTGTCCGCAGCCCTTCTTTTTCCAGCTGCCATTTAATCGAACCGGCCAGGCCCATTATTTCCAAGAGTGCAGGACGGAGAGCAAGAGTCAGGTTACGCACCTGCTGTAGAAGGAAACCTGTCATTTGAATGCTGTCCGCCAGGCGTTTCTTCCAGTCGTCGCGCGCGGGATGGCTCAGGGCCTCGAGGTTAATCTTCAGGGCAGTCAAGGCCTGCCCGATTTCGTCGTGCAATTCCCGAGCGATGTGCTTTCGCTCAGCTTCCTGAGCCTCTATTAACTGCTGGGAAACAGCCTGGAGTGATTTATTCACCGTGCGCACCTGCTCGAAGAGCTGGTAATGCTGGATAGCGACTGCGAGGGAATCAGCGACATTGCGGGCGTAGCTCAGATATTCGCTAGTAGCCTGGCCTGGTTCCTTCCAACCTAATTCTAAGATCCCAATCAGATCTTTTTGGCACTTGATCGGCACCGCCAGCAATTCACAGATTCCCTCGCCCTGCAGAATTTCCAGTTCTTCCGGCAGACGGGAGATCTCCGGAAGATTTCCGAAAATGCGAATTCTTCCAGTGCGGAAAAGGCCGAGATCGCCGAACATGCCCAGAGAAAGCTTTGCCCCCTTGCCGATCCCTGTCGCAAGAGATGTGTTCAGGGCAACTACCTCTCCCTTTTTCCCCGCAGCGTTGAAAAGGATAATGCCTGCACGGTCCGTTCTCAGGATGTCCGCCAGGCACTTCACCGCGATCGAACATATCCTTTCCACCGAACGGGCGGAAAGTATAGCCAGGTCTATATCATGCAGGGTCTTCAGGTGACTTACAAGCCTGCCGAGCGCCTCTTGGGTCTTCTTATTTTCTGTAATCTCAGAAGCAGCACAAGTGATACCAAGCAGGTTCCCCTCTGGATCGCGCAGGGGCTCTGCGGTCAAATCGAAAAAGTATTGCCTCCCGTTCTTGACTATCTTAATCTCCTTGCGAATCCCCAAACCCTCCGCCATGACGGATTTCTTGGCCGCGACGAAATCGGAAATATCCATATCATTCTGGAGCTCCAGGTCGGATTTGCCGGGTTCAATCACGGTCATGATGCCCGTCTGAGGGTGGTGAACCCAGATGTACTTGAGGTTCGCATCCTGATTGAAGACGGTGATCGGGGCGTTTTTCAGGGCTACGTGAAAGCGAGCTTCACTCTGCCGCAGAGCATCTTCCATGTTCTTTCTATCCGTGATATCCTCGGCACTTCCCAAGATAGTGCGCACTGAGCCATCTTTGTTTCGAGAGAAGATCGTCGATCGATCGTGCAACCAGCGCCACTCGCCTGAACGGTGCTTTACTCTGTATTCTATCTCCAGCACCTGACCGTCTTTCATTCCCTTCATCTTCTGATTGCGCTCGAAGACCTTCTCGGCGTCCTCGGGATGGAGAAGGTTTGGATAAAGTTTTGATCCCATGGACTTTATTTCCTCGGCACTGTACCCCAGTATTTTGTAAAAGGCGTTGTTAGCGTAGACATCTTTCATTTCGGAAAAATCGAAAATGTACAGGATGTTGGGAGTGGTCTCCAATACATTAAGTATGAACCTGCGGTCGTGCTCAATAGGCATGCCGCGCTCATCTTTTCCAACCATCCGACTCTCCTTTCCCCGACCTGTAAACAGAAACTGAGGAAGGTTTTTACTGTTGGGAAATACCTCGCTCAACGCGACCGGACGCTCCAGAATTAGACTCTGAAGACAAATTCTTTTGCTTTATTATAAATAACATAATCTAATAAGTACAATCGCATATACTGGAACTAAAAAGAGAAAATCAATTCCCTCTAAGCGGCTCGCCCATTGGACTCCTCAGCCTCGATAGCGAGAGCAGGATACGTCCTGACAGGCTTAATAGAAGAGGGAGCGCCATAAAGGATAGAATTCAGTCAATATCCGTGCCCAGGGCAAAATGAAGGCATCCACTCCTCTACAACTTGATTTAAAGAGGATGGGCTAAGCCCATCCTCTTTGGAAGAGCTCCAAGAAACTTTAAGAGTAGCCGAAGAGTGAACGAGCATCCTTTCTCCTGCTCGATCCAGAAAGAATTTCACCTATGTGCGCCTGAGCGATGAGCTCTCGCCGCATACAGGTCCCAATCGATGCCCTTGAACCACCACTAACAGACTCAGAGGAGACAATCCCCTTCGACGGAGGAATGGGACCGGCACAGACCCCTACAATTTCGTCTTAACGTCTCTCTTCAAGAGAGAGGTGTGCGAGCGCAGGATCGGGCCTGGGAATTAGATCGAGGCGTAAGGTACTAAATTTCCGGAAATGGGAATCAAATGAGAGAAATTTGCCAGTTCCCACCAGCCTTAAGTAGCCACGAGCAAAATTCTATCAATCACCACTTCCGAATGTAGGCGAGCTCGCGTGCGCCCGTCCCAGAATTCCAAGACAGGTTCTAAAAGCGGCAACAGTTCATGAAATTCTGCATTTCTCCGGAAAGGGAATTGTACACCGGGGTGGCGAGAAAGAGCAGATCTGATTCGCGGAGCTTTGGGTAGATGGCCTGCATGCCGTCTCCGTTTCCATGATACCTGGATCGTGCGCCGATTTCCGCTTCTAAGAGGGTGTCGAAAACCGCCATCCAGCGGAACCCGTCTCAAAATAATAGCCCACCGTGTAAGCCGCCTCCAGGGTATTTTCAGGGAGCGCTTGGGATCTGTTGACCTGCTGTACCAGGCCAGCTCATTGAGCCCATCAATCAGTCCGGTGGGATGAGGGACTGTGCCAGATCGATTGAGGAACGATAGAGAGCTAAGGCCTCTTCAGTCAAACCCTCCCGGATCAGCGAACGAGCTCTCGCCAGATACAGAAAGGTTAAGCCTGAAGGCTCGATTGCATACCCCTTCCCCCACCTCCGTATCCTCGGTAATTCCCTCGATGGTTCATCCAGGGCACGATAGTTCACCAGAAGACATCAGAATCCGCCTCGCTTTCCATGGAACGCCCTTCTGTTCTAATCGGAGTTTGCGATAGAGCGCTTTTCCCTCTGCATCTCCTACAAAATCGAGCAGGTTCATCTTCTCTGCAAGCAGCAAAAGTAGAGCGTGCGGCTCCTTCCGCACTTCTAATGCCGAGGCTGATCTCTTCCAGAGCACAAAGGGAACGCTTCTGCCAGGGGAAGCGAAGTGCGAGAAAATAATGTCGCCAGGCGAGAGCGATCCGACGGGACAGCAACCAGTTTAAGAAAGGCTCGCTGAAAGAACCGTGCGTCGCAAGAAGGTAGAAATAGTCTATATTCCTTATCTCTGCCCACGAATTCAGTATAACCCTAATCTGCTACTTTATAACGTGATTTGAAGTATGGTTATAGAATACTTATATCCTCGAGGTTAAACATTGATGGTAAGGGCGCTTAGAGGAAGGTAATTGTTGTAAGTCAAATAGCTTCCATAAAGATTGTGAAAAAAGAAGGGAGCTATTTATCTGATGAAGAAAACCTTCAACTTCTTGCATTATTTTTCCTCTCTACTATCGGCATCTCTGCTGCATTCGCCGATCCCAACGAAAATTGCAATCATGGCAAAATCTACAAAATGAGAGAGGCGCAGATAGTTCTTCAGAGGTGCAAACCCGCTCTTTCATCCTCGGATCGTTGGAGAAAGGGAGTACTTTCGGCACGATCCTCAGATCCTACACCGGCTGGCGCAAAGGCGGGGATCTTCAAATCGTGACCGTAGATGGATAAGAATTCATCAGGATCGACAGCAGCAAAGCGAAGAGAGATAACCCTGGGAAAACTGCCAAGGTTTTAATTTCGGCAGGGATAGGAGGTAGAGACAGATTATTAAGACAAACCTGAGCGGAGCCCTGCCATAAGGGGAGTTAAAGACATCGTTTCCTTAAGAGACCAGGCCCTTGTTTCGGTCCTCCAACTAACAGGGTCTGGTCTTATTAAGGGTTTTCCCGAGGGCTCATTGAATTTCCACTTAGGTTGACCAATTAATCTTCGGCCATTGGAACCGAAGGCCTCGAGTAGTATATTATCTGAAATTTTACCCCCGGATAGGAGAACAACATGGCTGAAAAAGTAGTGCTTGCTTACAGTGGCGGACTGGACACTTCCGTTATTCTACGCTGGCTCGTGGAAAGGGAATTCGAGGTAATCGCCTATGTGGGGAACGTGGGACAGGAAGAGAATTTCGCGGAAGTTGGAGAAAAGGCCTCCGAGAGCGGGGCCAGCAAGGTCTATGTCGAGGACCTGAGGAAGGAATTCATCACCGATTTCATTTTTCCCGCTCTATGGGGAAACGCGCTGTACGAGGAAAGATACCTCCTCGGTACCGCCCTGGCCCGTCCGGTCCTGGCTCGCCGCCAGGTCGAGATAGCTGAAAGGGAAGGCGCTGCGGCTGTAGCGCACGGCGCCACCGCCAAGGGAAACGACCAGGTTCGCTTTGAACTGACCTATGCGGCTCTGAACCCCTCATTGCGAATAATTTCCCCCTGGAAAGACACCGATTTTCAGGCACGATTCAAAGGACGACGGGACCTCTTAGAATATGCCGCGAAACACGGGATTCCGGTAAAAGCCACATCCAATAAGCCTTACAGTGAGGACGACAACCTGATGCACATCTCTCACGAAGCGGGTATTTTAGAGAATCCGGCCTGTCGGCCTCCGGATGAGGTGTTCAGCAAAACTGTCTCGCCCCAAGAGGCTCCTGACGAAGAGACTCTGATCGAGGTTGAGTTGAAGAACGGAACCCCAATCGCCCTGAAGGACTTGAAGGGGGGAAATAGCTGGAACGATCCCCTGGAATTATTTGAAGCGGCAAACAGAATTGCCGGAGCTAATGGAGTGGGTCGCTTAGACATGGTGGAAAACCGCTTCATCGGCATTAAATCCCGCGGCATTTACGAAACTCCGGGAGCAGCCCTTCTCTGGATCGCCCATCGCGACCTCGAGGGGATCGCCATGGATAAGGAAGTGATGCATCTTCGTGACATGCTTGCTCCGAAGTTCGCCGAGCTGATTTATAATGGTTTCTGGTTCTCGCCGGAGATGGATTTCCTCATGACGGCATTCGCCAAGTCGCAAGAGGCGATCGACGGAAAGGTGACTCTGGCACTCTACAAAGGGAATGCGACACCGGTAGGTCGGGAATCGCCCACATCACTCTACAATCAGGATCTCTCGAGCATGGATATCGAGGGCGGCTTCAATTCGTTCGATTCAAGGGGATTTATTAATACCCACGCGCTGAGGCTGAAGGCGCACAACCTGGTTCTGCGGAGGCGAGATCCCTACCGCTGGCGGGAGCGGGGGGAGTAGTCGGTGAAGCTCTGGGAGAAGGGCCTGCCCCTCCATTCCAAGGTGGAGGAGTTCACTGTCGGAGACGATCTGGCCTGCGATAGGCAGCTCCTCCTCTACGACCTGCAAGCCTCTGCCGCTCATGCTGAATCTCTGGCAGAAGACGGCATCCTGTCGAAAGATGAGCTCGTTAAAATGCTAGAGGCTCTGGATTGGATCGAGAAAGAGGCTAAAGCAGGCTCTTTCTCCCTACAAGGGGCGGAGGACGGGCACACTGCAATTGAAAACGCCCTCGTCGCGAGACTGGGCGAGCTGGGTCAGAAAATTCATGCCGGTCGTTCGCGCAACGATCAGGTGCTCGTTGCCCTCCGCCTCCTGGTGCGCGACCGGCTGGAAGAGATCGATAAAGCAATTCGCGGGCTGAAGGAAGCAATTGGGGGATTCGTCGGACGGTTCGGCGCGGTGGAATTCCCCGGCTACACACACACCCGGCCGGCAATGCCCACCACTTTCAACACCTGGGCCAACGCGTTGGGCGACGCTCTCGCAGACGACCTCATCCTACTTCAAGCAGTGAGGGAGATAACGGATCAGAATCCGCTCGGCACAGGCGCCGGGTACGGAGTACCGCTCGATCTGAACCGAGAACTGACCCGGCAGAAGTTAGGATTTCGCCGTCTGCAAACCAACCCGATCTACGCCCAGCACAGCCGGAGCAAGTTCGACGCCCTGGTGCTGCATGCTCTAGTGCAGGTGCTTCACGACCTTAACCGCTTCTCCAGCGACTTGATCTTCTTCAGTCTTCTGGGCTATCTTCGACTCCCCGATAACCTCACCACGGGGAGCTCGATCATGCCGCAGAAGAAAAACCCTGATCCTCTGGAGCTCGTGCGGGCCTATTATCACGTAGTTTCAGGGTGGGAGATGCAGGCTCTCGCTCTCTCCTCAAATCTCATTTCCGGTTACCACCGCGACCTGCAATTGCTTAAACGGCCGCTACTGGAATCTTTCCCCATCGTAAGAGACTGCCTGGAGATAATGAGTCTCGTCTTCCGCGAACTGGAGGCGGACGAAAAAGCGTGCGCGAACGGGATCACAGAGGAGGTGCGTTCCACGGAGAGAGTCTATGCGCTCGTGCGCCAGGGAGTGCCCTTCCGAAAGGCCTATCTGCTGGTGTCAGAACAGCTCTCGGGTAAAAGAAGGATAAGAAAGGGGTAAAGCTCACTGGCTACGAGATATCGCGTTTTTTACCTGCCGATATTTCGCTCTATAATATTGGAGAGATTTCCCGAGTGGGCAGGTGAGACAAATGGGAGAGAACCCAAAAGAGCACTACTCCTGGGACGCACTGAATAAGGAACGGGAAAAGAAGGAGCGACTGGCATTCGAACAGGAACGGAGGGAACGAGAACGCCGGATAAGCGAATTAGCTACTAAAGAAGCAGCGGAGAGGGCTGCCCGGGAGGAAGAAGGGCGCCAGCACGCTCTGGCGAAGGAGATTTTTGGCCCGGAAGAGCGAGACCAGCCCGGGGCATGGCAGCGTGAGAAACAATATGCCCTGACCACAATTCGGCTTGCGGTGGAGCCAGGTAACCCCCGTTTCAGCCTCATCTTGCTAGGCCTCTTTCTGATAATTTCCGGCATCGTAGTGTTCTTCTGGGGCGGATCCGACATCCGCTGGTTCGCCCTCGGCATGATCATACTGGGCGGCATTTTGTTTGCAGTGCCCTTAGCTTCCTTCCTGATCAGAAAATCAAGATCGTGGCAAAGCAAATAGCAGTTCGAAGAGCTATTTTAAACACATTCAGTTCCAGAAATTCAATCGCAACAACGTGTCGGAGTGCTAGGATTATGAAGCTAAAAATACTTGCGATTTTTCTTCTCCCGGGAAACTACAACCTCAACTCAAGAGAAGAGCCCCTCCGATCAACGCCTGGAGGAGTGGGAAAATTTCAAGGCACAACTGGAGGTGACCAGGCAGGTATTAGAGAAAGAAAGAGCTCCGGAAAAGGCGAAATTATGGATCCTGATCGGGGTGATTTTTTTTGTGCTTCTTAACCTGTCGGCTTTGATCTGGCTCAAACGCAGGAAAAAGCCTGATATCGAGGAAGGGCAGATCCCCGCTTTAAATTCTGAATTCATTATAAAGGCGTCGACTGAGGTGCCCCAACTCGAACAGCCACCAGGTCAGGGCATGGAAGGGGACTTCAAGAGAGCACGCCTTTTGTTCCACCCTGCTCTTAATCGCGGAAAGATCAGGCTCACAGCCCACATTCATTATATCTTTCAAGCTTTTCTGCGGCATTAACATTTCTGCAGCCATACGGTTGGCCTGCCATTCCATGTCATTCAAGCTGCAGAAAAAGATACCGTCGGTAAACACGAAGCGGTTGCCTGGGTGGAGCAGAAAATGGGCCAGTTCGTGAGCGAGAGTCCAACGCTGGGCTGCTCTCTCATTGAGCGAGTTCACGATGCACAGCCATCTGTCCTGTTTTTTCATATAAAGCAAAAGCCCAGCCCAAAAGTTAAGCTCCAGAAACACCACCTTGATGTTGCGCTTACTAAATTCATTTAGCAGCTGCTCCATCCATTCCTCCTGCCCCTTTTTTATGAAGCTTGGACTATATTACTCTTCCTCCAACAATTCTGCCGCTTTCAACAGGACCTGCGCAAGTTCTTTCCGTGCCAGATTTTTATAGACTTTTTGCAATCCGGGCGTCCCACTGTTTTGATACATACCGAAAACGGGCGTTACACGCGCCTGCCGAGGGATGTTATCCACCGCTTCCAGGCCGTAAAGATGTTCCATGGAAACGCAAAAAAAACGCGCGATTCGAATGGCATCCTGCAGCCTGAGATTGCTCCTTCTCTCTAAAATACGGTAGATAGTGGGCCTGGACAATCCTGTATAATCCGCCAACTCGGTAATGGTGCGTCGTTGATCCTTGAGAAGTCTGCGCAGACTTTCTCCTACACGACTTCTGATAACCTGATCTTCAGCTTTAAAGTCCTTCATGCTGCCTCCCTTTCTTGACTCGATACCCACCAGGGTATAGCGGGCATATGGGACAATAAATCACGCTCATTTCAAAATCATATCCTTAGTAAATCTCGTTAGCACGAGCGGCCCTGTCTCCTGCACAATTATACAATCCTCAATGCGCACCCCGAACCGCGCGGGCAAATAAACACCTGGCTCCACGCTGAAACACATTCCTATAGAAAGTGGCCTTGCGTTTCCCGAATAAAGGTAGGGCTCTTCATGCACATCGACTCCTAATCCATGACCGAGTCGGTGCGTGAAGAAAGGGCCGTAGCCTGCCTGCGTAATATGCGCCCGGGCAATGGCGTCTAATTCCCCTAAGGGTACCCCTGGCTTTATCGCAGCCAAGGCTTTGGCCTGTGCAGTTCGAACTACTTCATACACACGGAGAAACTCGTCATTCGGCTTTCCCAAGAAGATCGTCCTCGTCATATCTGAGTAGTAGTAGTTTAGGAGGCCGCCGAAATCGATGACGACCGCGTCCCCTTCAGACATCCTGCGGCGCTCGGTGGAATGGTGTGGCATGGCCCCATTGGGTCCGGAAGCCACGATCGGCATAGGAGGGTCTGCTGCTGCCCCGTGCTTAAGCAGAGTAGTGATAATCGCCCCCGCCACATCCATTTCTGTGGCCCCAGGGCTGCAAGCATCAACGGCCGCGGCCATTGCTACATCGGCGATTGCCCCCACCTCGAGCATCCTTTTGCTCTCTTCGGTATCCTTCGTAATCCTTAAAGAGGAGATAACTTCTTCATCGAGTGATAATAAGAGGGAGGGGAATCGTCGCAGCAGCCCTAAAACAACTTTTGCGGAAACACCGTGATCCAGAAGCAGCGGGGCATCCTGCGGTAATTTCTCTATTTCTTCCTCAACCAAGGCTTGGGGCTCCTCTCCATCCGCCCAAGGAGAGAGCTGTATGGAGGAGGAAAAAGCGGAGAACTCGGGCTCGCTCAATTTAGGCACAATCAGCCGCGGGTTCCCCCGGGCAGGGACAGACAATAAAATCAATCTCTCAAGGCTTAAAGGCCGAACCCCTAAAAGGTAAGCGAAATTTGAACCGGCGGAAACAAGCTGGGCAGCGGCACCCCTTTCTGCCAGACCCTCCTGAATTCGCTTTACACGTTTCAAGTAAATCTCGGCCTCCATTTTCTCCTCCCTGGAACATAAATTATCCGTATTTTGACATTTCATATCTTTTTTTACAATAGCTACTTTTCTGTGTATCCTAAGAACATCAAAAACAAGGAGGGTAAGTCGATGAAAGTCGTGCTGCGCTTCTCCAAAGGAGGCATCTTGGAGGGTAAGTTGAAAGAGGAGTGGGGCGCGCCCCAGACAATCGCCATACTCAAACAAATGGGAAAGGCCTCCAGCCTGGCCCGTCATTCCCGCTACTCCGGCCGCGAGGTGTACTTTCCCATTCCGTCTTCAGTATTAGCCCCCAAGGAACACTACAGCATTTACGTGAGCAAGGGCGATATCATCTATTGGCGAGCCTGGCGAGATGACGGTCAGAATCCCGTGATGTCCTTCTATTACGGACCGGAACATGCCAGAAGCTCGCAGGGTGATGAGCCTGTAAATATAGTGGGGCACATTCGCGAGGATTTACTCCCTCTGGCCCAGGAAATTGGCGAGAGAGTTTGGCTACAGGGCGCCGAGCAGGTAGAGATCGAGATCATACCCGAATAGTCGAGCCTACTCCCCAGGCGGAATCGTCTCAGAAAGAGTATCTGCTTCCGGGGGCCATCTTCTCCTGCCCTGGTGAGGAAACACGGCAACAATCGCTTGAGGGTTATGGCTTAGAAGCGGTACCAGTTCGACACCGCCTGCACTGGATTAGGCCTACCTTAATCTATGCTGGGTGCATGATCTCTCTGCCGGTAATTTTTGTAGGAGCGTTGCTCCTTCAGCATTACTCGTTTTCAAGGTCTATCCTGGCTATCATTGTGGCGGCCGTGGCTATTATGGTCTTTGACTGGATTAATGCGGCTTTGGGTGGAGATTTGGGACGCCCGGCGTCGATGATATCGCGCAGTTCCTTCGGCACAGCAGCCTCGCGTTTCTTGATATCCTCTCTACTCGTTTTTATGTGCCTGGGATGGTACAGCATTCAGGTCGAGGTCACCTCACGCCTGACTCTCTTAGCTTTCGGCGTCAATTCTACCGTAGCAGGCAACCAGGCCCTGTATTTTCTGACGACCGCTGTTTTAGGCCTGGCCTTCGCCCTTCCTGCCGTCATTGGAACACGCCTCTTTCCCTGGATAAACTATATTGCCATCCCGATCATCCTGCTTACAGGTCTGGGTGGGGTAGTCCTGACCGTACTTAAGTTTGGCGGATTCGGTCCAACTTTCAGTATTCTGCTCGCGCGGCCGGACAACGGTTTACCTCTCACTTCGGGAGTCACTTCTTTAATCGGAGTGGCGGCGGCGCAATTTCTCATGCTCGCTGATTATTCCCGCTATGCCCGTCGCCTGTGGCCTGATACATTTTTCATTCCGTTCGTAGGGATTTTGCCAGCCGGTCTGCTTCTGTTTGCGGTCGGTATCTTTCTCTCCTTGAATGGAAACAGCTGGGACGTAATTCAAATCCTCGTCTCAGATCTGAACCTTCCCATCTGGGCGGTGGCTTCTCTGATTTTCGCTCAGGGTTCAACCGTCCTCGTGGGCGCTTATTCTGCAGGGTTGGCCTTGGCTAACATGTTCAATGTTACTAAGGCCCGTTCCCGTTCCTGGATCACCGTGCTGGCGGTTTTTATCGGCACCGGAGCCGCCATGTTCGGTTTATTGAGCCGCCTGGAAACATTCCTCTTCATCATCGCCCTTGCCTGCCCTGTGGCAGGAATAATCCTAGCCGTGGATCATTTTCTCCTGAGAAACCGGGTCTGGCAGTCAAGAAAAGGCGTTAACTGGATCGCCATCCTAGCCGCCCTCGGCGGCTGTCTGCTGGGAGCCCTGCTTCCTCTGGGTTATCCAACTTTTATCGGGATCTTCACGGCCGCTTCTCTTTACTATATCGGCATGTGGCTTCAATCTCGCATTAGAAGAAACTCTTTCAGCCCTGAGTCGTGGCCAGCCGTAATCTTAAGGCGAAAAGAGGCACTCCCATTCCTGTATTTAGGCTACCTGGGAATGGGGATTTCCGCCCTCCTGCCAATTTGGACGCCGACGCCCTGGGCTGAAATTGCCGTTATTTTTGGCTGCCTGATCACAGGATTGGGGTTTCTTCTGCAAATTTGGGGCGGACGCAGGCTGGCAGTGGACAGCGAATAAATCTCTCAATCTTGACAAAATTCAAATCTCTTCATAGTATTTTTACATTAATATCTCATTTTTGATAAAGGAGGGTTTATGTACCGGATAAGCACGGATGTTGGGGGAACTTTCACAGACGGAATACTTCTCGATGAATCCACCGGGCGCATTGCCTTCAGCAAAGTCCTGTCGACCCCTGTCAACCCGGCGATCGGCACAATGAAAGGAATCGAGAAATTTGCCGTCCCTCTCTCCGAAGTTTCCTTCCTCGCCCATGGCACGACAGTAGTGATTAACGCCCTCATCGAAGGGAAGGGAGCGAAAACTGCTCTGATCACGACAAGAGGATTCCGTGATGTCCTGGAAATCGGTCGCAGCAATCGGACGGAGATGTACGACGCTCTCTATCGAACCCCGCGCTCGATCGTACCCCGGCACCTGAGGCTGGAGGTTGGAGAGCGCGTGGATTCCTCGGGTAGAGTTCTCATTCCCCTCGAACTCAACCAGCTGGATTCGATCATCGCTTATCTCAAGGAACAAAAAGTGGAAGCGGTGGCAGTCTGCCTTCTTAACTCCTACTGTAATCCAGCCCACGAGGAAGCGACAGGGAGGTATCTGGAGGAGAAACTTCCGGGAGTCACTATCTCACTCTCCCATCAAATCACCCGCCGTTACTATGAATACGAACGGACAAGCACGGCCGTACAGAATTCTTACGTGATGCCAGTCGTGCGCAATTACCTGGAAAGCCTGGAGGCCGACTTGAAAAAAAAGCAGTTCCAGCGGGAACTGCAGATTATGCAATCCAACGGCGGGGTCATGGCCAGCAGCGTGGCCAAGGAAATCCCGATCGGTATGGTGGAATCGGGCCCGGCTGCCGGCGCAATCGGCGGAGCCCAACTGGCAAACCTCATCGGTTTCCCGAATGTAATCACCTACGATATGGGCGGCACGACAGCCAAGTCGTCTATTATAACCAATGGTCAGCCCGTGACCATCGACCTTTATCTGGTGGAGGGCAGACCGATACTCCTGCCAGTCGTAGACCTCAAAGAAATCGGCGCTGGCGGAGGCAGTATCGCCTGGATTGATGAAGGTGGAGCCCTGCATGTCGGTCCCCAAAGCGCGGGCGCATGCCCTGGACCGGCCTGCTACATGGTGGGCGGAACCGAGCCCACCGTGACCGACGCTAACCTGCACCTGGGCATTCTGCACCCAGAATATTTTTTAGGCGGAGAAATGGAAATCAGCCCTGAGCTTGCCGCCCAGTCCCTGGATAAAATCGCCGGGTATTTTCATATCTCACGCGACGAAGCCGCTCTTGGAATAATCAAGATCGTGAACACAAACATGGCTGGCCTCTTGCAGTCCATCTCCGTAAAACGGGGGTATGACCCGCGCGATTTTTCCATGGTTGCTTTTGGAGGAGCCGGGCCCATACATGCCGTCGCAATAGCGCGGGAGTTGAGAATTCCGCGAGTGATTGTGCCGATGTACTCCGGAGCCTTCTCTGCCTGGGGAATGCTGATGGCTGACCTGAGGCACGATTTCAACCAGACCTACATTCGATTGGTAGATAAGGCTGATCCAGCCGAGATTCAGCGCCATTTCCGAATATTGGAGACTCAGCTCATGGACTTATTCGAAAAGGAAAAGATCCCTGCGGAGAAAAGGCTGATCCTGCATGAACTCGATCTTCGCTACTACGGACAGGAACACACCCTGACAGTTTCCAGCTCTTCTGATTTTGAGGAGTGCGAAAAGGCAGAGATCTGCGCCAGGTTCGATGAACAGCATCTACGTGTTTATGGGCATAACGCACCCGAGGAACCGAAGGAGATCGTCACCCTGAAAGTGGTAGGCCTGGGAAAAGTTGGGAAACCCTTCCTGCCTGAAATCAGAAGAGGAGGGACCAACCCTCCACCGGAGGCGGAAATAGCACAGCGCTCGGTCTACCAGGGAAACGGGGAGAGACTGAATTTTCGCATATTTAAGCGAGACTTGTTGGCTTGTGGCAACCAGATTAGAGGTCCAGCCATCATAGAGGAACAAACCGCCACTACCGTAGTGGAATCAGATCAACTCTGCGAAGTGGACCGATACGGAAATCTGATCATTCAGCTTTAAAAAAGGAGGAGAAATGAAAGTCGATCCGATTACGCTGGAAGTTATTCGCAACCGCCTGATCGCCGGGAGCCGCGACATCCGTCGTACAGTGGAGCGAGCAGCTTACAGTGTCGTCCTGTACGAGATAGTCGATTTTAGTTGCGGCATCCTGGATGCAGAGGCAAACCTGATTGCGGAGACTCCTGGGTTGCCCATTTTCTTAGCCAATCTGAATTATGCGGTTCAGTCCACCTACAACACCATCGGCAAGGAAAACCTCAAACCGGGCGATGTGATATTCTGCAACGATCCTTATAACGGCGGAGGCACACATTGTCCGGATGTTGTCTCGCTGAGTCCCTCCTTCTTCCAGGATGAGCTCGTAGGCTGGGCGGCTTTCCGCGGCCACACAGTGGATATGGGGGGAATTTACCCTGGAGGATGGTACTCCAACACAACTGAGGTTTTCCAGGAAGGCTTCCGCCTCCCTCCGGTAAAAATCGTCCAGGAAGGAAAGCCAAACGAGGATGTATTCCGTCTGATCCGTGCCAACACGCGCGTGCCGGACGGAGTTTTAGGAGACATCCGGGCGATGATCGCCGCTGTCAAGACAGGGAGCAAAAGAATACTGGAAATCTTCGAGCGGTACGGACGCGATATCGCTCTGGATGCTTTTGCCACCATCCTTAAACAGGGAGAGAAGATCGCCCGGGCGGCGATTCGCAGAATTCCCGACGGCGTTTACAGGGCCGAGTGCAACCTGGACGGGGACGGAAATGACGACGCCCCGCTTGACGATAACCTGCGCCTCTGCGTCAGCATAATAGTGGAAGATGAGGAGTTCACGGTAGATTTTACTGGTACCGCACCGCAGGCACGTGGCCCAATGAACGTTCCAGAACCATCCACCATCTCTTCCGCCCGCTACGGTTTCAAAATTATCACCACGCCCGAACAACCGAGCAATGAGGGTTTCTTTCATCCCCTAAAGATCATCATTCCCGACGGTTCAATCCTCAAGCCTAAATTTCCCGCAGCTTGCGCAATGTGGCCTACCCCCACGACCTCCATCCCCGACCTGATGCTAAAAGCACTCGCACCAGCAATTCCGGAGAGGGTAAGAGCAGGACACTTCGGTGATTCCTATGCCAACTTCATCTACGGCATCGATCCACGTAATGGCGTCTATTACGTTCATGCCGAAGGTGACGCGGGAGGATACGGAGGCAAACCGACAGAGGACGGGGAATCGGCACTCTTCTCCATGGACCTTGGCGACACCTACAACGTTCCGGTCGAGGTGATAGAGGTCAAATTCCCCTGGCGAGTCGAACAGTTCTCCCTGCGCCAGAATTCAGGCGGAGCGGGCAAATTCCGTGGAGGGCTCGGCGTGACAAGAGATTACCGCATCCTAAATCACAAAGCCGGGATGACCGTTACCGCAGACCGGGTGAAGTACTCACCGCCTTGGGGTCTCTTCGATGGAAAACCGGGAGAGCCGAGTATCTGTCTGGTCTATAAAAACGACGGCAGCGTTCAGAGCTGGCGAAAGACTTCCAACCTGCCTCTCGATGATCAGGAAGCCGTGAGTTTTCGCCCCGGGGGAGGAGGAGGCTATGGCTCTCCTCTGGAGCGAGATCCAAGGATGGTACTCTCGGACATAATCAACGAGTACATATCTTTTGATAAAGCCGCAGAGGATTATGGAGTAGTAATCGATGCCCAGAAGATGAGCGTAAATGAGGAAGCTACTCGCGAGCTGCGGGCGAAAATGAAAGCTCAGCAACCTTAAATTACTAATTTTCATCCTGGAAGGAGGGAAGAGTATAGGGAAAAGGCGAGCGGTTGCTATAAAAAACCGGGGAACCGAGATTGCTTTTTGGGAAAGGAGTATGGCAGTGAAAAAAGGTAAGTTGGTAATGTCTGTTTTAGTGGTGGTCGGGCTATTTGCCCTTGTCCTGACATCCTGCGCACCTTCAGCCAGCCCCACGCCTGCAACAACCGTCTCTCCTACGACGACCTCACCCTCCCCCACCCCAACAATCACTCCGGAGAATGTGATGGCGTTCAATGAATGGCCTGTTATCCAGCTGGATCCCTCCCTGGCGGCCGATTTCTTTGATTGCTATGCGCTCTTCAATATCTATGATTGCCTCACTTACCCCACACCGGATGGTGATGTCAAGCCGCATTTGGCCACGGAGTACACTTCGGGTGACGGCAAAGATTGGACCTTCAAGCTGCGTAAGGGAGTGAAATTCCATGACGGCAGCGAGTTGGTGGCCGAGGATGTCGTATTTTCGATCGAAAGAATGAAGACTATAAATCAGGGGTACTCAGGGTTCTTCGCGACAGTTACCGGAGCGGAAGCAGTTGACCCCTACACAGTCGTGGTTAAACAGTCCGAGCCCAATGTAATTCTCCCCAACCAGCTCGCCTTGCTGGCTATTCTCAACAAGGATTTAGTGATGAAGAACGCCAAGTCGGAGGGGAACTACGGCGAATTCGGCGATTACGGATCCACCTGGCTGCAATCCAATGACGCCGGCTCCGGCCCTTACTACCTTACACAGTACAAGATAAACGAAGGAGCGGTCGTCGAGCGCTTCAAGGACTACTGGATGGGTTGGAAGAATTGGAGCGCCAACTCAGTGCCCATTGAAAAGGGCATCCTGCGCGAAAATATGGATGCAGCTGCCCTGAAGACAATGCTGGCAAACCATCAGCATGATTTCACCGACATGACCGAATCAGACGAGTTCTATGCGGCGGCCGCCAAAATTCCCGGCGTAGAGGTCATCGAATTGCCGATGGGCATCCTCTACGTTAACTGGATCAATACCCAGCGGCCACCGACGGATGACGTCCATTTCCGCAAGGCGATCCAGTGGGCTTTTGATTACCAATCGCTGACCAAATCGGCTCGCGGAGCAAAGCAGATGGCAGGACCAATGCCTTCGAAAATGCTGGGGCATGACCCCGATGTCCTTCAGTACACCTTAAACATGGACAAGGCCAGAGAGGAACTGGCTCTTTCTAAATACGCCGGACAGAATGTGGAGATCGAAGTCTGGTACACTTCTGGTATCCCTATCGAGGAAAAATTCGCGCTTCTGCTGCAACACAACCTCGAGCCACTGGGGATCGATGTGAAAGTCAGCGCGGTTCAGTGGCCTCAGTTTGCCGATGCTGTCACCAAACCGGAGACAACTCCACACATCAGTTGCTTTTGGTTCACGTCAAGCTATCCCTCGCCGGATTTTTTCCTCTCTTTCATGTACCACCCAGATGTCACTGGAGGGGTGTATGCAGGTCACTGGTATGCTGACGAAGAGCTAGGCCAGATGATTGACGAGTCCCGCGCCACCCTCGACAAGGGGGACCGCTTAGAACTCTACAAGCAGATCCAAGCAAGAATCATGGACGATGCCCTGGCCTTCTACACAGTGGAGGCTCCCTCCATCCACGCCAAATCCACCTACATCGTGGGACCGAAAGAGTCCTACGTGGGAATCGGACCCGACATTAACCTGCGCAACTTCCAGATCGACCTGACAGAAAAAGCCAAGATTCTGAGCCAACCTTAGTATCAAAGCAGAGAGGGCGGGCGAAAATCACCCGCCCTCTCTTGAAAGGGAAGCATGCAACTCTGGAAATTTATCGGCACACGTCTTCTTCAAGGAATAATTGTCCTTATCGGCCTCTCAATTGTCATTTTTTCCATCGCCCGCATAATGCCGGGCGATCCGGCAAGGCTCGCATTAGGCCCCTTGGCGTCCGACCAGCAGGTTAATGAATTCCGCAAATTGATGGGGTTTGACGAGCCGATCTATGTCCAGTACTGGGTCTGGCTCAAGCATGGGGTTCAGGGAGATCTGGGAATGTCTCTGTTCACCCGCCGCCCGGTTGCGGAGGACATTCTTCAGTTCTTTCCCGCCACCCTGGAGCTTTGCTTGGTATCAATTGTTTTCGAAGGACTCGGCGGGATAATACTGGGAGTAATCGCCGGTCGCTTTGCCAACAAATGGATCGACAACGTAGTTCGCGTGATCGCCTATATTGGAGTGGTTACGCCGCCCTTCGTATTCGCCATCATTTTCATGCTTATATTCGGCTACTGGCTTCACTGGTTACCCGCCATTGGCCAGCTTTCGCCGGGTATCATCCCTCCCCCGCGTATCACCGGGATGATTGTTGTTGACAGTCTCGCAACCGGCAACTTCGCCGCGGCGAGGGACGGCTTCCTGCATTTGCTTCTCCCCGCCTTAAGCCTTGCCATGGGAGGAATGAGCCAAGATGCCCGTATCACCCGATCAGGGGTTGTAGATAACATGAATAAGGACTATGTCGGGTCGCTGAGAGCTTGCGGCGTCCCAAGCAGCAAAATCATGTTCAAGTACCTACTGAAGCCTTCTCTGATCCCTACGGTCTCCATGATGGGACTCTCCTTTGCTTACACCTTCGCTAACGCCTTTCTGGTGGAAACTATCTACGGTTGGCCGGGAATATCCCGTTACGGGATGAACGCCATCCTGAATAAGGACCTGAATTCCATGGTCGGTGTAGTCATGGTCTTAGGCATGATATTTATTCTGGTCAACCTCCTTGTCGACATCGTCGTCGCCTATCTCGATCCCCGCATCAGGTTAAGAACGCAATGAATATCCTGCATAAATCCAATGCTAACCTTCTCCCTAAACACAAGCGCCGCTTCGAGAACTGGGGACGCAACTGGTACAAGTTTTCCCGCAATCGCCTCTCCCTCATAGGGCTCGTGCTCATCCTGCTGATCGCCTTCCTTGCCATCTTCGCTCCCTTCGTGAGTCCTTACCCTCAACATGCCGGGAAATTCGTCAACCTTGAGGAACGATTTCAACCGCCAAGCTCAGCGCACTGGTGCGGCACTGACGCAATGGGAAGGGATATTCTGAGCCGCATAGTCTTCGGTTACCGCACTTCCCTACTTTTAGGTATCGTCGTGCTCTCCATTTCCGTCCCTGTCGGCGTGATGATCGGTCTGCTGGGAGGCTATTACAAGGAGACGCTCGTAGAGACGATCTGCATGCGAGTGACGGACATCTTCCTCGCCGTTCCGCCTCTGATCCTCGCTCTGGCTGTGGCAGCTGTTTTAGAGCCAAACCTCACCAATTCGATGCTGGCCATATCCCTGACATGGTGGCCCTGGTACTCCAGATTGGTCTACGGGGTGACGAGCGGAGTGCGGAACGAATTCTTCGTCCAATCCGCGGAGGTCATCGGAGCGCGGCGCGCGCATTTGATTTTCAAAGAACTGCTCCCCCAGTGCATATCTCCTATCTTTACCAAGATCACGCTGGACATGGGCTTCGCTATACTCGTAGGAGCCGCCCTGAGTTTTGTCGGTCTGGGCGCCCAGCCGCCGACGCCAGATTTAGGCACCATGGTATCGGAGGGCTCGAAGTTCCTTCCCGATCAATGGTGGTTATCGGTATTTCCCGCGCTGGCGATTGTGATGGTGGTGCTCGCTTTTAATTTCGTGGGAGACGGACTGCGCGACCTTTTTGCCCTGGAGCAGGTCTAAATGGTTCCGCTGCTTGAAGTTAAAAACCTCTACGCCTCCTATCGCATTTACGAAGGCCGACTCAAGGTGCTTAATGATGCAAACCTGGCTGTCCCTCCAGGAGAAAAGGTCGGCCTCGTGGGCGAGGCCGGTTGCGGCAAGACGACAATGATGAAGGCGACGCTGCGCCTCCTCCCGCAGGCTGGCAAGGTAGAGAGAGGGCAGGTCCTTTTTAGGAATATGGACTTGCTTAAAGCATCCGGACGGGACATTCAGCGAATCCGCGGCAGCGGGATTTCCATGATCTTTCAGGATCCCACCGCAGCATTGGACCCGGTCTTTACTGTCGGGGATCAATTAATGGCCGTAATCCGCTATGGTTCGCGGGTGAAAATGAACAATCGCGAAATTCGCGAAAGGGCACTGGAAGCCTTAAAGGAAGTACAGATGCCTGACCCGAAAAGAATTCTTTCCAACTATCCAATCCAGCTTTCCGGCGGAATGCGGCAGCGAGTCTGTATCGCCATGGCTTTAGCCACAGAGCCTGAGCTTCTGATCGCGGATGAGCCTACAACTTCTCTCGATGTCACGATACAGGATCAGATACTCCGGCTCCTGCATGCACTTGTAGAAAGACGTCAAACCGCGGTCATCTTTATAACCCACAGTTTGGGGGTCGTAAGGGAGATGGCTGATCGGGTAAACGTGATGTATGCAGGCAGCATTATTGAATCGGGAAAAACTGAGGAAATTTTTTCTCGCCCTCTCCATCCCTACACTACCGATCTCCTGACGGCAATGCCCCGCCTGTCGGGAGGCGGCCTTAAGGAGAGAGTCCCGGGGAGGATCCCGGATTATCTCAATCCTCCGGTGGGTTGCCGTTTTCAGCCGCGTTGCAGCAAAGCAAAGCTGCGCTGCTCTCTGGAAAAGCCTGAATTTGTTGAGGTGAAGCCCGATCATTTTCTTGCTTGCTTTAAAGAGGAACAAAGTTGAGAGAGACGCAACAGCTTCTAAAAATCGTTGACCTGAAGAAATACTTTCACACCAACCAGGGGATCGTGCGTGCGGTGGATGTCATATCCTTCAATATGGAAAAGGGGGAGACTCTCGGCCTCGTAGGAGAATCAGGCTCGGGGAAAAGCACGGTTGCCTATATGGTGGCCGGGATCTACGCTCCCACCTCCGGCCGGATCCTCTTTCTGGAAAAGGATGTCTCCGCACTTGCTCCCAAACGTTCGCTTGATGCCAAACGCTCCATTCAAATCGTGTTCCAGGACCCTGGAACTTCCCTCAATCCTCGCCGCACAATCGAACAGATTATCATGCTGCCTCTAAACGTACACGGTATCGGCGCCCCACGCGAACGAAAGGAGATAGTGGAAGAACTGCTGCAGAAAGTCCAATTACCCATCGACTATGCGACCAAAGTTCCGAGCATGCTCGGCGGTGGGGAAAAACAAATGGTGGCCATCGCCAGGGCCTTGGCTACCCAACCACAGCTCGTGATCCTCGATGAACCCACATCGGCTCTCGACGTCATAATCCAGGCCAAGATCATAAAAATGCTGATGAACTTTCAGAAGGACCTTGGGCTCTCCTACCTTTTCATCACGCACGACCTGAGCCTGATGCGCAACGTGGCGACCAGGGTGGCGATCATGTACTTGGGTAAAGTCTGCGAACTTGCACCGGCTTTAGAGTTTTTCCAAAAGCCCCTCCATCCTTACACGCGCATGCTTCTGTCCTCAATCCCGGTCGTCTCAAAAGAGGAGGAAGCGTTAAAACCTAAAAAGATACAGTCTCGGGGAGAGATCCCCAGTCCGGTCAACGTGCCTCCGGGATGCAGCTTTCACCTGCGCTGCCCGGAAATGATAGATACCTGCAAACAAGTGGATCCTCAGATGACCGAACTGCCGGGAAAACATTTCGTTCGCTGCCATCTCTTTCCCCCGGAAATTAACCGGTGACCAAGAGTAGCGCAGCGGAAAGGAGCAAAAGTGAGCAGAAAGATTATTTGGATCAACCCTATCGGCACAACAGGCTACGACCGGCCCCTGGAGGATTGGCTGAATGCCAGCAAGGAGCCCGAAACGGAAATCAAGGTGATCTCTCTCCCCCGTGGTCCTCATCACCTGGAGTATTACTATTACGATGCCCTCATCACGCTGGACGTCCTTCATGCAGTGCGCAGAGCCGAAATGGAGAGCTATGATGCCGCTATTATCGGTTGCTTCTATGATCCGGGACTGCGGGAGGCAAGAGAGATCACCGAGCGGATGGCGGTCACCGCATTGGAAGAGGCCAGCTTGCTTACCGCCGCAGCTTTGGGCCGACTTTTCTCAATTATCGTCGGACGAAAAAAATTCATTCCCAAAATGGAGGAAAATGTAGTCCGCTACGGCCTCCACGGCAGGCTGGCTTCCATGGAGTCACTGGAGATGGGAGTGGAGGACTTTCAGCGCGACAAGGGAGAGACCGCCCGGAGAATCCAGCTTGTCGGGGAGAGAGCCATAAAGGAGCATCTTGCCGAGGCCCTGATCCTCGGTTGTGGCTTCCAGTTCGGGTTTTACCTGGACCTGCAGGAAAAGCTGAGAATCCCGGTGATCGATCCCGTCATCGCCGCCCTGAAACAGGCCGAATTTCTGGCCACCATCAGGCAGAGGTTCGGCTGGGGACATTCCAAAGTCTACGAGTACGAATCGCCGCGTAAAGAGGAAGTTGAGCGCTGGAATTTGCGAGCTCAATACGAGGGAATGAAGGACGCTTGGTAAAGGTCAAAGAGATTGCCAGCGCGAAATAGATCTGTTTTGGAGAAAGCCAGTCGGAATTTGCTCTGTAGAGCTACGGGGAAGGATCCCTCGTCGGCCTGAAAAGATCAACAAAATTAGCGCAGATCTTTCCTGCAATCTCATTCAGGCCAGCGCCCTTAAGCTCCGCCACCTTCTGTGCTACCTGGAGGACGTAGGCCGGTTCGTTGTCCCTGGTCTTTTGACCGAAGACAGGCATGTAAGGAGCGTCGGTCTCTAGCAACATCCGTTCAAGCGGCATGGTCCTGGCTACCTTGTGCAGTCGTTCGGCCTCCGGATGGGTGAGCGCGCCGCCGAATGAAAGGTAAAAGCCCAACTCCCAGAACTTCTCGGCCTCCTGCAGCGAACCATCGAAATTGTGGATCAGGCCCCGGATCGCTCCCTCTCCTTCCTGCTTGAGGATGGTTTCAACCTGAGGATAGGCTCCCCGGGCATGAACGATGAGGGGTAGACGCAAGGAAAGGGCGAGGCGGATTTGCTGGCGGAAAGCGCTTTCCTGTAATTGGAGAAGGTCTGGTCGATTGAAAAAAGTAGTGCCTGAGCAGTTATCGATTCCGTCCAGGCCGACCTCGCCGATGGCCCTTACCCGGGAGTTCATTGCCAGAGCACTCAAACCACCGATCAAATCGTCCGGCACTCCCCTGGCTGACAGCCAAGGGTGCATACCGACAGAAGCGAGCAGAATCGGTGAGGAACAGGCGATGGAGACAGCCTGCCGCGAAGTGGTTAGATCCATTCCTGAGAGGACCATCCATACCAGTCCGGTTTCTTTGGCGCGCAGAAGCACCCGGGGCCACTCTTCAGAGCCGAAGGGTTCGGCATGCACATGGGCGTCCGTTAATTTACCTGAACCCTCATTGTAGCCTGAAGGCATTTCTCAGACCTAAGCTTTCGGATGTTTTAAAAATAGCAGCACCCCTGCTACGGTTCAATCAAAACCCCTCCCCTATCGGCGCGACCCTGTACACCTTCAAAGGTTTCGGCGGCTTGAGAACCTTGGCGATGGCCAATGGAATCCCCTGAAGGTCCATCCAACGGACAACGTGACCGTCTCTGACATCGAATTGAGAACGATCGCGGACAGGTGAGGGTCGTTCCCTCCAGCGTCCCCGGGACAGGTCTTCCCTGAGATGACGACAGGCACCCTCCAAACAATAAAACTCATCCCCCACCCTGGCCACCAACAGTCTCCGCTTGAGCTCTACCCCTTTCATTTCACCGTCCTTTAAGTCATCTTTTCGCAGGACCTCTATCGGTTCGGCCATAGCACCAAAATACCCCTTCGCCTCTTTTAATCGTAACTACCACGAGAAAATCCTGGTTGATCTTGTTGCACAATTCAACACGCGTGAAGGAGAAAATGAATTCTTCAGGAATAGTCGGTATTCGCCCTCAGTTTTCTAATATTGGCATCGGATGGCAACAGGGATACTCTCGATTCATTTCTCTCAACTCCTGCCATAATTCCGTCAAAAAGGAAGTGTGGCCAGGATCACTTGCACTTCATAAAGAATCTTCTGAGCTGGGATATCCTGCTCCTCTATCGGCTGCTCCAGATTAATCTCCAGGTCATCCGCGGGTTCCCACCTCACCGTCATCAGGGCCAGCGCATTCTCTTTTTTGAAGCCTGATTGAGTGCCTGTCGGACCATCAGCCTGATAGGCATGATCAATCACCCAGCCATCCTCCTCCAATACCCTGATTATCTTCTGGGCGGTAGCGTGGAGGCTTGTAAAATCCTCTCCTGTTCCTTCCGCAGTCAGAGCTTGCCCCCATCCGCTCCGGCCGGTGACAGGATCGGTGAAATCAACCTGGGGAATCGCTATATCAACTCTTAGGGCCCGCCTGAGATCATCGCAGAGGGAGTCGACTATGCGTGAGTGAAGCCCGATATATTTTGGCCTGTCGCTTTCCGAGGATTGGGCCGGCGTATTCGATGGTGATATCGACGCAGCAACTGGGGGGTTCGCGTCCCCTGCACAGGATACAAGCAAGAGAGTCGAGCAGATTAAAACAAGACAAATAGCCCTGATTTTCATTATTTCTCCTTTTCTGCCTTCATTATAGCGCCTGGGTTCCCGTCTTACGACAAACGCTCGCCCCGAAAAACGGAGCGTCAGGGCAGAGCCTCCGCTACAAGTCGCTGTATTCGATGGGCTTCAGCAAGGGGCCCAGCCATGTTCGGATGCATGTCGAGGCTGGACCCCCTTGCTGAGCATCGAATTCCCTGCGTTACCGGGTGCAGCTTAAGCGATTATGAGATCTGAATCCACTGTCCGGGGGATTTAGTTTATTTCCTGCTGGGCCACCAATTCCAGCGGCCGAGAAGAGTGGCGATAGCGGGGACGAGCAGGGTACGAACGATGAAGGTATCAACTAACACTCCTATCGCCACTGCGGTGCCGATTTGCATCAGCATCGGGATCGGAGAAAAGATCAGAGCTGCGAATGTTCCGGCCAGGATGATCCCGCAGGAAGTGATCACACTACCCGTAAAAGTTGAAGCCCGGCTGATGCCCTCGCGGATATCACCCGTCCGCCTGGCCTCCTCTCGCACCCGAGACATCAAGAAAATATTGTAATCGGCTCCCAGTGCAACCAGGAGTACGAATACAATGATGGGCAGAGCGTAATTGACCCCGGTATAGCCCAGTATGTTCTGAAAGATCAGAGTACAGATCCCCATGGTGGTGCCATAGCTGAGGATAACGGATAAAGCGAGATAGATGGGCGCTAGAACGCTCCTGAGGAGTAGAATAAAAACCAGAAAAACGCCGGCGACTACTACGATTTGTACCCTGGTGAAGTCTTCATCCACAGTGCGCTTGGCCTCGCTGGACATCGCTGTAACCCCGCCAAGATAACCATGATAGCCTGGTCCGAGATTGGATACTTCCTGATTGAGCTGGGAGCGAACCTCTTCCGCGGTCTGCAAAGCTCCGAAGGCATATGGGTCTCCCTCAAGCAGGATGGTAAGTTGGGTGGCGGAACGATCAGCGGAGAAGAAGCGGTCTATCAGTTGCGCGAGTTGAGGCTCCATCGAGAGGAAGGATTGCGGGATGAGATGGGCTTGCTTGCCCTGAAAAAAAGCGGCCAGCGAGCCCATCTGGTCATTGATTTCCTTGAGCTCTTTTTGCACAGTGGATGATGTAGCGGTAAGCTCCTCGGCCATTGAGCTTCGGGGTATAAAAATCCTGTCCGTTCCCTGGAAGAAGCTGGCCAATCCGCGCAGCCCCTCGCTTAAGCTGAGGAACCGCTCCCTAATCAATTGGATCGCTGCCTGCGCCTGTGAGGATGAGAGATATTCGGGCGGCAGGTAAGTCTGGCCCTCTGCCCTCTCGGCAAGAGCACGCAAGGCTAAATCGAGCGCCTGGAATTCCTGACCCAATTGGATCAGACCCCTCTGCATTTCAGGAGTGGCCGGAATGCTCTGGGGGAGGAAGAGAACGCCATTCTGCGCGAATATTTGCTCAAGGTCGCTCAGATCTTTTTGTAGAGAGCCGACGCTTTCCGCGAAGGTGGCGACCAGAACCTGCATCTGCGTTGGTGTCATGGTAGCTCCCTCTGCTCCAGGTTGAAGCAATTGAGCCAGCCCCTGCCTCATCTTCTCGATCTGGAGGATAGCGTCTCTGTAGCTTGGATCCTCCAAAAGTGAGGGGAAAGCCTCTCCCAGTTCCTTGAGATATGACAGGATCTGATCAAGCCCATTCTGAAATTCGGGCAGGGACTGTTGAAGGCCCTCCGGGCTTCTAAAAACCTGACTTGAATTCTCCAGGCTTTGCGAGATCAGGTTCAACTGACGGCTGACCTGGGCTTCTTGCATAAATCCTGATATCAGGGTCTGAATATTATTCAATCGCAAAAGCGCTTCAGCGAAAGAAGGTTCCCCGGCCACAGCCGGCAGGGACTGCGCCAAGCCATTAAGGTAGCTGCCCAAAGCCTGGAGGGAATCCCCTCCTCCCTGGCCGAGCAGAGCTTGTGGATCGCTAAGACTCAATGCCTGTGACTGAATTTGATCGGCGATCTGCTCTAATTGAAACGAGACCTTGAGCTGATCCTGCATTTGCTCGGAGGCTTGTTTGAGTTCTGTTAGAACATCGAGAATCCTGATATATGATTGATCCTCTTGCAAGGAGGGAATTTTCGCTCCCAATTCGGCCAGGTACTGATTGAGTAGGGAAAGGTCGTCCGTCTGGCCGGAGGAAGAAAGGATTTGTGCAGGATCGGTGGTTTCAGAGAGGCCCTCTATTTCGGTCGCCATGCGCTCCAACTGCCAGCTCACTTTAGCCTGCTCTAATAAATCTCCTATCTCACCGACCCATTTATCAAGCATGCTTCGGGTTGAGATGAAAGCTTGCTGATCCTTGATCTCCGGGAAATTGAGCACGAGCTCTTCCAGATAGTCAGTGATGATTCCCACAGACTGGGTGGGGTTTTGTGTCAGCATCTGCTCTATTTTTTCCGGGTCCTTGATTTGAGCCAGCATCTCCGCGATGGAGCCAGTCATAGTTTTCAGCTGCTCTTCGACGCTGAACGTAACGAGAGAGGAGCCATTGGTGGGCTGCAAGGCCCAACGAACAGACTGCACCCCGGGGACGCCGGCCAATGCTTCGCTAATTTTGGATAGCTGGCTCAAGGAAGCCGGTTCCAGCCAGCTTTTCTTCTCGGAGGTCAGAACTACCGTCATCGGAGCCATTTCCCCGCTTGAGAAATGATCCTTGAGCACAGAATACCCCAGGGAAGAATCCATCCCCGAGGGGACTTCGGCCATCACATCGAAGGCGCTGTTCATCTGCAGCCAGAAAGGATAGGGCGCGAGAAGGGCTACGAGGACGACTGCCGTCACCAACCAGGGACGCTTGGTGACGAACTTGCCCAGCCGTTCCCAATTAATAAGTCCCTTAGCAGGGGAGGAGGCGGTCAACCTCTTCTGGAAAGGCCAGAACAGAGAGCGGCCGAACATGAACAGGAGCGAGGGGGTGAGGGTCCAGGCGCTGATGAGAGCGATCAGGATACTCAGGGCCATAGCGGGCCCGTTCGTCCTGAGCATACCGAATTGAGCCACCATCATTCCCATGAGGCCGATAATCACTGTTCCAGCAGAGGCAGTGATCACGGGTCCAATACGACTGACGGTAGTAGTAATGGCTTCCTTCTGTTCTTTGGACTTACCTAATTCCTCCCGGAAACGGGAGATCATGAACAGCACATAATCTGTACCCGCTCCGAAAATGAGAACGATTACCAGGGCATCCAGCATGGAGGCAAGCTCCAAGCCTCCGGTGGCGATAAAACCCAGAACTCCTCGCGCCACGAGGGCAGCCAGGCCCACGGTAATCAGGGGAACGAGCATGGCAATGGGAGATCGATAGACCAGGAGCAAAACTAAAATTACAAGAACAATTGTCACAATGGTAGTGGTATCGGTGCTTTCATTCACAGCAGCAAACATGTCACGGCCGATAGCTGCGGAGCCAGTGAAGTAAACGGTCAGGGGTTCGGGCCTCCCCTCTTCAATGTGCTCGCGAATGATCTCGATCGCCTCATTCGTTACGGCGTCGTAGCTGGAAGTGGAGAAATCCACCGGCATCAGCATGGCCTGCCCGTCCCTACTCAGCAGCACTTCCTTCAAGTCAGGGTCTTGGAAAAATGTCGTGACCTTCTGTACCTGAGAGGGAGCAGCAGGCGATATCAACCAATGGGAGAGCTGCTGGGCGTATGCCAAATCAGAATCGGATAAGCCCTGGGGGTCGTAGAAGACCAGCACTCCCTGCCCTTCTGCCACTTGCTCGGGGAATTTCTGCTTTAGAATCTCTTGTGCCTGCATGTATTGTGAGTTCTCAGGCAAAAAACTGGCCTCATTCATTTCTCCCACGCGGGAGAGTGAGGGGGCCAGGAAATACATCAGCAGACCACCCACTACCCAGATGAGGATTACCGCGATCCACAGCTTGTACTTTTGCACAACCTCAACGCATTTCTTAATAGCTCGCTCGAACACTTTAACCTCCGTATAAAAAGTGACCTATGGTAAGGTTAAATCATTATAATACCGACCGGTCGGTTTTTGTCAAGTATGTCAATCATTCCCCCCCCGCAACAGCCTATTCCCTATTGACCCCAATCGAGCTTTTTCTGTTTCTGATCCCGTTTCTCTATTTCTGAACCGTGTTCCTGCCTCCAGCCAGGTGGGAACCTGAGCCATTTCAAGGGTGATCGCCAGCTGCTAGACTAGGCCGTGTCGTTCTGCTGGCCACTCGCCCTCGTCCAACCGGCTCTGCTCGATCGCTACCTGGACTGTTCTGGCGGCCGGTACTCTTACCGAATTTTGAATTTATTCTGAACAAGATTTGACCTGACGGGATTAATCTCTCTTTAGATTCTGAAAGGAGCGAACGAAGTGAGAAAGAGAATGATGATCCTCGGTTTGAGCCTGGCCCTTTTCATGGGTCTGACGGGTGTGACCTTAGCTGCGGGCGGCGGAAACGGAAGCGGAACTGCCCAGCTCAACATCGCCAACCCGGTAACTGTCTCGGGTAGCATAGAAGATCTGGCTAACTTCCTGCCTGGAGAATCACAGGGGAATCGCGGTACGGGCAGCTCCTATATCGTCCTGCGCACGAGGGAAGGGAAAGAATTGCGCCTGATTGTGGGCCCAGTCTGGTATCTGAATTCCCTCGATCTCAATCTGGCTGAGGGTGATTCCATCACAGTAAGCGGCCACTACGAAGCTGACGGTGACCTGGTGGCTTTCCAAATCAGGAAAGAGGGAGTGGATTACGTTCTGCGTGAGGCTGAGGGCCGTCCTCTATGGGCTCAGGAGGGCCAGGCCGGCTTTGGGCTGAAGGGTCAGAACCTCGATGCTCGCAGAGGTTTGGGCAATGGCCCCCGTGGAGGTCAAAGCCAGACCTGCAACCTGGCTTGTCCCTACTGCATGAACCCTTAGCTATCCCTTCTTGCATTTACACCTGAAATCAGGGGCGCTGAAGCGCCCCTGATTTTTTACTTCTTTCAAGCAAAGCCAGCGAAGCCCTATCATGGCGCAGATCACTTGGGAGGACAGGCCCTGCCGCTAAGCGCTAAATTCACGCTCACCTCGGGATGTTCAGGCGTCCCTCCTACAGCCTGTACTAAATCCTGCCCAAATTGGTGTAAGGGCGGTCGTAATCAGCAAAAAGGTCAGGGCTTTTTTGCCCCACCTACTCGAGGACAAATCGAAAGTCACAAAGGGATGCCCCTTGCATGATGGTCTGAGTACGCAATAACCTCATCCGAGGATTGAATCCCCTGGTGAAGGGTTCATCCCGACAACAGGACAGGCAGAAACCAAGTTCCTTCATCTCCGCCTTCTCATATATCTCGGCATAGCGGCAGCGTATAACATCGAAACTGAAACGCCGCTCAGTTTCCTCCAAAACGTGGATGGTCATAGCATCGTCTTCAAGCCATATCTCTCTTACGACACGGCTCAACTCTTTCATCGTGTTGCCGCCGTACTTCTCAGCCATCACCCTGCCAGCCATCATCGCATCGGCCTGAATTGCTGTGGTGGCCGCTTCCACGGCTGTGTCTCGACCCATCACTCTGGCAAACCCTCTGATCAGACATGCGGCTATTGGGGCCTGAATCTCCCGCCTCTTGAGGTGAGTAATCTCAAGTATGTGCTGGTCTGTGTCCTGGTTACCTGGACGATATTGACCTTCTCTATCCATCTCTCCTTCTTCTCCCTCCAAAATGGCAAGCCCTCTAACTAGTCAGCCGGACCAGGGCTTGTTCCTGACATACTCGACGTAGAAGCTTTCACTTCCCGGCAGTTCTGTCCAGTGGCGGCTCTGGTTCTCGCTCCTCAACAGCCGCCGCATGAGAGCATGATGGATTGGGATATATTCGCCTTTATTTCTTCTTTATGCAAATTGTTGAATTGGATCAAGTTCTTGATATTATTAATTATCAATGTTAATTTACTTTTAAAGCAAGATAAACAGGGCGGGGCAAAAAAATGGAGGAAAAGAAAATTACATCAAGTGCTCCTAAGCTCCCCTGGTTGGCTATCTGGGTTTTCATCTTACTTGCCTTAAGCATCATTAGCGCTTCATTCCTGTACTTCCTCTCTCAGCGAGCGATGGTGCTCCAGAAGGCAAGCAATGAACTCTCCTCTATTGCTCGATTGAAAGTAGAGCAGATCGAAAGCTGGATAGGAGAGAGAAGGCAGGACGCGGAGGTACTGCGCAATGACACACTTGCGATCGAGAACCTCTCGCTCTTTCTCCGCAACCCTGCAGATAGCTTGTTAAGACAAAAAATCAGCACCTGGCTTGCAGGCCCCTTAGAACAGCACAAATATAAAATCATTTATCTTTTAGATGCTGCGGGAAAAGCACTGCTTTCCCTCGGAGAAGAAAGCGAGCCTATCGGTTCCTATGCGCAGGATCTCTCTCTCCAAGCGATAAGGAAGGGGGAAGTAATCTTCTCCGATCTTCATCGTCTGGATGGAATCGGCCCAATCCACATTGACCTTCTCGCGCCCGTAAGCATCCCTGGAGACAGTGGTGAGCAAGCTGTTCTACTTCTGCGCATTGATCCGACCGGCTTTCTCTACCCCATGATTCAAAGGTGGCCAACGTCTAGCGAAACAGGGGAAACAATGCTCTTTCACGTCGAGGGAAACGAGGTCGTTTACTTAAACGAATTGAGGCACGCAAAAGATACTGCCCTCTCACTGCGCTTCCCTCTGACTGCAGAAAAGCTTCCTGCGGCAATGGCAGCGCGGGGGGAAAGAGGGACAGTGGAGGGGATCGATTACCGCGGTGTGGCGGTTTTAGCGGCCATCCAGATGATCCCCGAGACCTCCTGGTTTCTCATCACCGAAGAGGCTCAGGCGGAAGTGTTTGCACCTCTCTGGGATAGTCTCTGGTTGTTATTGACCTTCGTGGCCTCTCTCATCCTCGGCACAGGGGCGATTCTCACCTCGTTCTGGCAGAGGAGAATGCGAAAATATTACTATCGTCAGTACCAGGTTGAGGCCGAGCGCCTAGTTCTGGCCCAGCGCCTGGATTACCTGAACAAATACGCTAATGACGTCATCCTGCTCACCGACTCAGAGGGAAACATTCTCGAAGCGAACGGCAGGGCCTTATCGGTTTACGGCTACAGCCAGGAGGAAATGACAAAGCTCAATATAGCTGAACTCCACTCTCCTCATGTCCAGGTTTCCTTCAAGGACCTGTTGCAGAGCATAAATCTTCAGAATGGATGCATCTTCGAATCGCTGCATAAACGAAAAGACGGGACTATCTTCCCTGCGGAGATCAGTACACGGGTGATTGAGCTCTTCGGGAAACCAGGCTTCCAGAGCATCATCCGGAACATAAGCGAACGAAAGCAGGCGGAAGATAAAATCTATCACCTCAACCGTCTCTATCGGGTCTTAAGTCAGATAAACCAGATGATTATTCGCACCAAGGAGAAAAGGGAGCTTCTCAGAAAAGCCTGCGTCATTGCTGTCGAGGAGGGTAAATTCAGCCTGGCATGGCTTGGCGTGCTCGAGGGGGAAAAGCCCGAGATCAGGACGGTTTCATTATACAAGGAAGGCGAGGGTTGCCCGGAGAAATCCCCCGTCTATCTCGAGGAAATGCTCGCAAAATGGGAGGTGACGACCAGGGCGGTAAGGGAGGGCCAACATCAGATCAGCAACGACCTCGCTCCTGATCCCAAGACGGGCCTGGTGGAAAATCATCTGCTTGAGCGAGGCTGTCGCTCCAGTGCCACTTTCCCCATCCGTCAGGAAGGCTCAGTCGCGGGGGCTATGAGTTTCTTCTCCGACCAGGCCGGTTTCTTCACAGACCAGGAGATCCAGCTGCTCTCCGAGCTGACCGCCGACCTCTCCTTCGCTCTCGACCACCTGAAGGAGGAGGAAAGGCGAGAGCGGGCAGAGAAGGAGCTGAAAAGGGAGAGGGATTTCAACCAAACCTTGATCCAGTCCTCCCCCACCTTCTTCGTGGCACTTGACGTGGAAGGCAAGATTCTCCTGATGAACAATTTGATGCTAAATACCCTGGGTTATAGTGAAGAGGAAGTGATCGGGAAAGATAGTCTGGATCTCTTTGTGCCAGAGGAAGAGCATCATATGTTGAGAGAAGTATTCGGTAGGTTAGTGGAGAGAGGGGAATCAACAAAAAATGAAAACCACGTGCGCGCCAGAGATGGAAGGCAATTCCTCGTTGAATGGTACGGCAAGCCCATCTGCAAGGAAAACGGGGAACTGGACTATTTCATCGGCATAGGCATCGATATTACCGAGCGAAAGCGGATGGAGGAGGCTTGGCAAAAAAGTGAGAAGCAGTACAGAGATCTCTTCGAAAATTCCCCGCTCGGTATTTATCGAACCACCCCGGATGGCCGTGTGCTCCTGGCTAATCCTGCTTTCCAACGAATGACAGGATACTCCTCAGAGGAGTTGGCTTCAATGGATCTCGAGAAAATTGGAGTAGAGAGCCCACACAGAAAACATTTCCGGGAAACCGTGGAAAGAGAAGGTTGGGTGGAGGGGTACGAGAGCGCCTGGGTCCGTAGCGACGGGGGCAAACTTCAAGTGCGGGAAAACGCCAGAGTGGTTTACGCATCCGACGGGTCAATTCTGTATTACGATGGAACAGCAGAGGACGTCACCCTGCAGAAAAAGACGGAGGAGGCCCTGCAGGAAGAAAGAGGAAGGCTTCTACGGATCCTCAATACCATGAAGGATGGGGTAAGCATCATAAGCCAGGAATACGAGTTGAAGTTCGTAAATCCGGTAATCGAGAGGGAATTCGGACCCGTCGCTGGGAGGAAATGCTACGATTATTTTCAGGGACTGGAAAACCCCTGCGAAGGATGCGACAAGCCGGAAGCATCCGGGGGTAAAGTGAAACAGGAGCTATTTTCTCGCAGAACCGGAAAAATCTACGAAATCTATGATACCGCGATCGAGAGCGAGGACGGGAGCATCTCAAAGTTGATGATCCTGCACGACATCACAGAGAGAAAACAAATAGAGGAGGAGATCCAGCGAGCTCGCACCGATCTGCTCTACTCGGTCTCCCACGAGCTGAAGACGCCTCTTTTGAACCTGATGACAGCTCAGGAGTTACTGCGATCCTTTCCTTCCGAACGAAGGTTGGAGGCTTTTTTAAAGCACGAGGAGATATGGCAGCGCAACATCAGGAGATTGGGTAGCCTGATCAATAACTTAGTGGACAGCCAGCGTTCTCAAGAAACCTCTCTGCCTCTACGCCTGGAGAGTTGCGAACTGGTAGAGCTATGGCAGAGCGTGTGGGAGGATCAGAAAGAATACACCAGGGCTCTGTCAGTGGAGGTTGATTTTCAACTCAGGGACGACATCCCGCCATTGCTCATCGATCGCGAAGCCATTGGCAGAGTGATGACCAACCTCCTCTCCAATGCCGTGAAGTTCTCTCCGAAGCGCGGGGTAGTCAAAGTGGAACTCGGGCGGGAAGGAAACTACGCATTTTTCTCGGTCATCGACCAGGGATCGGGTATCTCTCCGGAAGAACAAAAGGCCCTGTTCCAGCCCTTTCAGCGATCCAGGCTGGCCAGGCAGAAGGTCGTGCCGGGAACCGGGTTGGGCCTCTACGTATCCCGCAGGTTGGCCGAGGCGCACAAAGGCTCCCTCACCCTGGAGAGCAGCGAGAGAAAGGGTACCAAGGTTATCTTGCGGTTGCCCATCTCGGGCGAAGAGGGAAATTCCTAAGGTGATCAAATGGTAATCTCTAAAAGGGTTTTTTCGATCGCTGTCCTCATCTATGCGGTCGTTGTCTTCCCTGTATCGTCCTGGTTTTCACCGGTGCCTTTGCGGGGAGTCCTTGGGGTAGTGCTGGTAATTGCAGCCACAATCGGCTGGGGGCTCCGCGGCGGCATAGTCTCCGCGACCTGGAGCTCCCTGGTCGTCCTCCTACAGGGTCTTTTTCTTCCAGAAATGCCCTGGTTCGCTTTCTGGACAGGAGTAATAGCCTACTTCTTCATCGGGACAGTGGTGGGAAGGGCCTTAGATATCATCCGCAATCAGAGGGCCGAGTTAAAAAAAGCCGTAGGGGAATTGGAGGGGACTCACGCAGAGCTGAGGGAATCGGAGGAGCGCTATCGTTCTCTGGTAGAGCTGTCACCCGATCCTATCTTCGTCTGCAGCAACGAGCGGATCGTATTCGCCAACGCCAAAGCACTGGGCCTGTTCGGTGTTTCTGAGGAAAAACAGCTCCTCGGTCAGCCAGTGTGCGAGAAGCTCTATCCGCCGGTACGCGACTCGCTGCACCTGCTGCTTGAGGGCAGCTCTCCCGATAAAAAAATCTTCTTTCTGGAGAGAAAGCTCCCCCGCCTGGATGGAAGCCTGGTAGAGGTGGAGACCAGCACCCGTGAAATCGCCTACGCCGGGAGGAAGTCCGTGCTCGTCCTGGCCCGGGACACCACGGAAAGGAGGAAGGGGGAAAGAGAGCACGCCCGGCTTGCAGCAATCGTGGAATCCTCAGCCGACGCCATTATCGGCAAAGACCTGGAAGGCACAATCACGGAGTGGAATCGAGGGGCGGAGAGGATGTATGGTTATTCCCCCGCCGAGGCGATCGGTAAGCCTATCCATTTACTTACTCCGCGAGAAAGGAGGGCAGAGGTAACCGAGATCTTAGAAAAAATACGTCAGGGGATAGCTACCAGAGGCTTCGAGACGGAACGGCAGAGGAAAGACGGTAGGAGAATTCCCGTCCTCATAACCGTCTCCCCGATTCGCAATGGTTCCGGGCGGATTGTCGGCTCCTCCACGATCGCACAGGATCTAAGGGAGAAGAAGAAACTGGAATTGGCCATCGAGAAAGCCCGTGCCGACGTTCTTTTCGCTATCACGCACGAGATGAAATCCCCTCTCACGAACCTCGGGGCCATCCGCGAGCTTCTGCAGGGCTTGCCGGAGGAGGAACGCCTGAAGAAATACCTGGAATATGAGGAAGTGGAGAAGAGAAACCTCCAGCGCCTGAACAGGCTGCTGGACAACCTCCTAGCCAGCCAGAGAACACAAGCCACCGGACTGAAACTGCTGCCCTTACCCTGCTCCTTGTCCGACCTCTTGCAGAAAGCCGTAAAGGACGAAAAGCCCTTCGCCGACGCGCAGAAGATTGAGATCATCCTGCAAATGGAGGAGCTTCCCCCGATGAATCTGGATCAGGAATCCATCCAGAAAATGATCGGCAATCTTCTGAACAACTCAATCAAGTATTCCGCCCCTGGAGGAGAGGTGGTCGTCCGGCTGAAGAAAAGGGAAGGCAATGCCATCTTAGAGTTCATCGATCAGGGAGAGGGGATCTCGCAGGAAGCGCAGACCTCCCTTTTTCAACCCTTCCTCAGGACCGAGAGCGCGATCCGCAGCGGTATTTCCGGGACGGGCCTGGGGCTCTACGTGAGCAGGCTGGTCGCTGAAGCGCACGGTGGAAAAATCTTCCTGGAGAGTGAGGAGGGAAGGGGGACACGGGTAGAAGTAACTCTCCCTGTTCAACCCGTAGCCTGACTCCCTATTGCATCTCAATCCCTAGGAGTCTCAGGCGTTCCCGTTCCTCTATCGGTTCCCCCGTCTCTGTTGAGGCCGAACGACAGCATCCTCCTTTTGTCGTGACTTGGCTCTGGCCAGCCATGCTCTCGCTCAAAATGTGCGGGGCGAACAGAATCCCGCGTCTCACCGACTGGGTAAGAACTTGAGGGTCGAGAAAGGACTCGTCGCCTTTTTTCCCTAGGAGGCGAATGGCTTTGAGCAGGAGCTGTGATTCCTCCAGCAGCTCCTGTTTACGTCGCTGGACACGAGGGTCAAGTGAGAGATCGGGCATCCCCTCGCGCAGGTTGCGTAACACTCCTTGAACGATCTTAACGCTCTCGATCAGCTCTCCCGGTTGGACAGCGTGGTCGCCTTCGCTATAACCGACGACATGGAGGATCTGGGGCTCCAATTGCATGGCCAGGGCGGTGGAGGCGGACAACTGCCCTTTGGCGATGGCAGGGTCAGGCGAAAAATGCATCAGGCCCGCGCGGGCCATGTGTACGGGGCGGAAGTCCGCATCACGCAGGCTCTCGATCAGTTCCCTCTTCGCCAGCATTTTCCCCAGATCGCAGACCGCTGAGGTCTCCGGAGGCGTATTGAACATGTATTGTGCCACGTAGACCTGAATTCCCAGGCTTCGGGCGATATGAGCGCAGATATAAGCATCTGCTACGGCAACGGCGTCAGGGGCATAGCGTAGGGACCATTGATGCGCGTCGTTGATCTCCAGGGGGACGCAATGACTGGCGTGCCAACTCATGGCCTGGAGATTTTCCTCGATCGCTTGCTCCAGGGGGCGATCAGAGCGGGCATCCAATCGGGAGTACCAGAAGATAGGGACTGCTCCCCAGGCATTGCGAATGACCTGGTGCGTCATTTCCGCCCACTTGATCAGGTCTCGCGTGCCAGCATAGCACCTGAGCAGGGGGTAATTGCCGCAGCGAGTGGCGGCGTAGATCCTTTCAAGATCATCGGGTTTTCTCAAGGGAACTCCCCCGGCTCCGTCGCGGGAACAATCCATTTCTTCAGGACGAAAGAAGGATTCCTGAGCATTCTGATCCGGACCGAGGGAGAGTATATCCAGCACGCCCGCTTCCGCGATCTGGCGGGCTCCCTCGATCGTAGCGTCCAGATCAGGCAAGCCGAAGTGGTGCCGGACCAAGGGAAAAGGAGCTCTATAGCGGATGCGCGCCTCCAGGTCCTGCGGAAACTCCGCGCTCTTGCCCTTCTCCCGATCTCCTTTTAGAAAGGAGCGAATTTCCTCGATCGATTCCAAGCCGGAGAAAACGACTTGAAAAATTCCGCTTCCCTCCGCTTCCTTTGCCACGGGGGGCGTCCCCCCGCAGACTAAAATTTTCCCAGTCAATCCGTAGCGGGGAATATTGTTCCTGATTTCCTGAAAAATTCTCCTGGCATTTTCCGGAGTCAAACGATAGCTCACTGCGATCAAATCCGCTTCTTGGCGACTCGCTTCCTCTAAAAGCTTCGCCACGGATACGGCCGGGCCTAAATTGATGCAGGTGTGCCCAAATTCTTCGGCCAGGTGAAGGAAATTCACCAGGCCCGCTACATGCACGTCGTTCTCAAGGGCTGCTCCTATTATCCTCAATCACGTAACCTCCTCACGACCTGATCTTTTATACTGCCGGACGTGGATTTTTTCCTAGTCAGGTAGATAAACGGTCAAGTTAAACGATGGTTATTAGCCAGCCTAACAAGAGGAAATTTAAATCGTCAATTCTTACCGGCTTCGCCATCGGCCTTTCCTGTATCTTTTGACGAAGTGATGGGCTAAACGAAGTGGCTCTGGCTGACGATAAACCCTCGTCATTCTTAAAGTCCAGAAAACAGCCTCTTCTATGCTTAATCCAAAGCCGGGAGAAACAAAAAGCGGCTTTATTCCTGACCGGGTACGCAGGACGGCACCTCTCTTCTTCCCATCGACCAAAAGCGGGCAAAAAGAGTCTCTCGATAACTCCGGTTCCGCCCACTCTCCTACGAAAGGGGATTTGGTCACCCCGATCGTGGGGACTTTCAGATTCTCACCCAGATATACCGCCAGGTCGGACATTCGAGGATGGGCAATTCCTGCTCCGTCGACCAAGAGGAGATCGAGAGCGGGAAGATTCCTCAGGGCGGCAAGGTCGGCCGAGCCCTCCCGTAAGGCCAGAAAGCCTGGCCGATAGGGAAAAGTTACCCTGCCTGAGGCAAAAGCTACAGCCTGCAGCGCAAAAGTCAGCGAATCCAGCAAGACTGCGCAGGCAGTAACTTGATCTTCTAAATAAGCAGCATCCACGCCGGCCACTTGCAGTGGCTCTCTCTTATTAAGGAAGTCCTTCATCCTCCACTTAGATAGTACATCCTCCGAATCTCCAGAAGCACTTCGGAAACCGAAAGGCAAAAGGTGGGCTCAGCACCGGTCAGGTTGGTTTTGACAGTAAAGGGGATGTTTGGCTAAAATACCAAAAATGGAAAACCCTCTTACAGAAGATACCTGGAAACTTAAGGCCTCGGTGATCAAAGCCCTAGCGCACCCCAGCAGGCTTGCGATGCTGGAGGCGATGGCTTCGGGAGAGAAATGCGTCTGCGAGCTGCAAGCCCTCATCGGTGCCGATGTTTCTACGATTTCCAAACACCTGGCATTGATGAAGAGAGCCGGTCTTGTTTCCGACCGCAGGGAGGGACAGCGGGTTTACTACAGTTTGCGCTGCCCCTGCATCATTCGATTTACGGACACGATAGATCGGGTCCTGAAGCTCCAGGGGAAGGAATAAAAATTCCCTGAAGCACTATGAAACCCCGATAGTATTTGATCTTTGGCCAATTTGCCAAAAATTCAAATCACCGAGAAAGGGCATAGACCATGATAACAGACTCGCATGAACGCAAGGGTAAGACCGATTTACAAGCGAAACAAAAAGTCGGGCATTTTTTCAGTTCTTGGCTTTCTTTAATCCTGAGCCTCATCATCTGGAGCCTTCTTTACAGTCAACTCAATAGGCTGACGAATTGGTTTGTTTTTTCTCTCCTCCATCTTGAAAAGGACAGCTCTCTGGGTTCTTCGCTGGCCTTTTTTATCTACGAAGCGCCTAAAGTGCTCCTACTTCTTTCCCTGATTGTGTTCCTTGTAGGGATAATCAGATCATTCGTTACGCCCGAGCAGACAAGGCGCTTTCTTGCTGGAAAAAGCGAGGTTGTCGGAACTATACTCGCCGCCTGCCTGGGTATCATTACTCCTTTTTGCTCTTGCTCGGCGGTGCCACTATTTATAGGCTTCATTGCTGCTGGAGTGCCTCTGGGGGTTACCCTATCTTTCCTTGTAGCTGCCCCAATGATAAATGAAGTAGCATTGGTCTTGCTCTTTGGTCTTTTTGGCTGGGAAGTCACGATCTTATATGTTGCAACCGGGCTTTTTATCGCAATCTTTTCGGGCTTAATAATGGGTCACTTGAGGATGGAAAGGTTTGTGGAAGCCTGGGTCTACCGCTCTCGCCTTGGAGAGATTGCAAGCCGGCGGATGGGCTGGGAGGAGAGAATCAGGTTCAGCTGGACTTCAACGCGCGAAATCGTTGGAAAAGTCTGGCCTTTTGTCCTGCTGGGCATTGCAGTGGGTGCTGGGATTCACGGCTACGTACCCGAAAACTTCATGGCCTCAATTATGGGAAGAGAAGTCTGGTGGTCTGTTCCCCTTGCCGTCTTAATTGGCGTCCCTCTTTACTCTAATGCTGCCGGAATGATCCCTTTGGTTCAAGCGCTTTTGAGTAAAGGGGCGGCCCTCGGCACAGCGCTGGCCTTCATGATGGCCGTAATCGGCCTTTCCTTACCTGAAACTATCATTTTGCGGCGGGTATTGAGGCTCAGATTGCTTATCATCTTTCTGTCTGTTGTGAGCGCTGGAATCATCTTAGTAGGCTACCTCTTTAACTTGGTAATTTAGAAAAGCAAATTGAAAAGGAGATGCGAATGAAAAAAGCGAAAATCTACGGCCTGGGATGCGCTAAATGCCTTCAAGTGGAGAAAGTCCTGCAGCAGGCAAGTCAGCAATCGGGAATTGATGTTGAACTGGAAAAAATCTCAGATTTTCAGCTGATGGCCGAAGACGGAATCCTGTCTGTACCCGCCCTTGCGATCGACGAAACGATCAAATCCGTGGGTCGGATACCAATGGTTGCAGAGGTCGTAGCCTGGTTGACGGAATAAGGCGGGTGGAAACGGCAAAACATCCTGAGAAAGGAGCCCTTTAGGTGACGGGTGAAAAAAAATCTGGAAAGGTAGTCGGACGTCTATCATTTGTTGATCGTTTTCTCACTCTCTGGATTTTCCTGGCCATGGCTCTGGGAGTGTTACTGGGTTATTTAGTGCCCGGCGCGGAATCTTTCATAAACCTTTTTCAGGTGGATACAACCAACATCCCCATCGCTATCGGCTTAATTCTGATGATGTACCCGCCCCTGGCGAAGGTGCGCTACGAGGAGCTGGGGAAAGTGTTTCGCGACTGGAAGGTGCTGGGCCTTTCTCTTCTCCAGAACTGGGTTATAGGACCAGTTCTAATGTTCTTCCTGGCAATCCTACTTCTTGCGGGGTATCCGGATTACATGGTCGGCCTGATCATGATCGGTTTAGCCCGCTGCATCGCCATGGTGATCGTCTGGAACGAGCTGGCGAAAGGGGATTCGGGGTATGCGGCAGGCCTGGTAGCTTTCAACAGCATCTTTCAGGTCATCTTTTACTCAGTCTACGCCTATGTCTTTATCACCTTCCTCCCTCCCCTGTTTGGTTTAAGCGGAAGCGTCGTGAATGTCTCTATCGGGCAGATCGCACAGAGCGTATTTATTTACCTCGGCATTCCCTTTCTGAGCGGCATGCTGACCAGGTTCATATTTCTGCGGACCAGAGGGAAGGAGTGGTATGAAAAGAAATTCATTCCCAGGATCAGCCCGATCACCATAGTCGCCCTTCTCTTCACGATCCTGGTAATGTTCAGCCTAAAAGGGAACCTGATCGTACGCTTGCCCTTGGACGTCCTGCGCATCGCCCTACCCCTCCTCATCTACTTCGTGATCATGTTCCTCATCAGCTTCTTCCTGAGCAAGAAAGTGGGAGCAGATTACCACAGGGCAGCTACCCTCTCCTTCACTGCTGCTTCGAACAATTTCGAGCTGGCGATCGCTGTTGCAGTAGCCATTTTCGGCATCAACTCCGGCCAGGCCTTTGCCGCGGTGATCGGTCCTTTAGTCGAGGTGCCTGTGCTGATCTCGCTCGTGAATGTATCTCTGTTTTTCAAGCGCAGATACTGGCCGGGGGAAGAGAGAGCGTCCACAGGATCAAGGATTGCTGCCAAGTAACCTTACAGCAGGATTCATGTGGCGGACTCCAGATTTCCTCCCTCTTCTCGGCCTTCCGGCCCTGCCGATACGATTGTTCAGTCCACCCTTAGCAACCCGAGGAAAGTGACCATGAAGGAAGGAAGATCCGCCGGCTGGCGGGAGGTGACCAGGTTGCCCTCCAGCACCACTTCCTGATCGAGATAGAGGCCTCCTGCGTTCACCAAATCGTCCTTTATGGCTAGGAAACCTGTAACTTTTCGTCCTCTGACGATCCCCGCAGAGATGAGAACCCAGCCGCCGTGACAAATGGCAGCGATGGGCTTCCGCGCATCATCCATCTTCTTGACCAATGACAGAACGTCTCGGGATCGCCGGAGGAAATCCGGGGCGAATCCTCCCGGGATGACTATTCCCAGTAACTCCTCAGTATCGGCATCCTTCGCCGCGATTTCCGCCTTCATAGCGAGGGATGACCTAGAATGGTATTCTTTCGCTTCCGGACCGATCAATGGCACTTTGAATCCGGCTTCCAAAAGCCTGTAGTAAGGGTAAATGACCTCAAATTCATTGAAGAGGTCAGCAATAAAGAGTCCGACTTTCATCATTTTCCTCCTTTAGCTCGATTCCTCTATTATTACGGTCAAGGATATTTTCCGGAAAAGCAAGTGATGATAAAAGAGCCAACCTATCCGAGCAATGATGCAAAGTGTAAGGAGCCGGGGAAAAGTGAGATCGTTTTTCCCCTTGCACTCTCGGCAAGTAGACGCACAGACATTCCGGCCTTCCAAGCTCCCCAGTTTTTGCAGCAACTCAAGGAAGGTCATATTCTCTATCAGAGCCCTTTCAATCAAAAGCCCCGCGCGATCTCCTTGAAAAAATTGAGAGCCATCGTCCTCTGGACTAAAAATGCCACTCCATTGCTTCCGCTGCTTCCAGCACTTGACCCCTACATCTATTATTTCCAGTACACCCTGAACGACTACGAAAAGGACGGCCTTGAGCCAGGCGTTCCGCCGCTGGACGAGCGTATCCGGACTTTCCAGGAGCTTTCCCGGAGAATCGGGAAAGAGCGGGTGATCTGGCGCTTCGATCCCCTGGTTCTCACCGCGAAGCTGACGCCCGAGCGCTTGCTCGAGAAGATCAAGGGCGTGGGGGATCAGCTTTATTCCTATACGGAGAGGCTCGTCTTCAGCTTCGCGGACATAGGCATCTATCGGAAGGTGCGCCAGCGAATGGCGGGGGCAGGTATCGATTACTTAGAATTCACATCATCTCTGATGTCCGAGCTAGCTAAAGGGATCGCCGAGCTGAACAGTTCCTGGAGACTGAAGCTTGCTACTTGCGCCGAGTGGATCGAGCTCAACTCTCTCGGGATCGAACACAACCACTGCATTGACGTCGAACTTTTAAATAGGTTGGCCGGTCAGGCGAAGTCGCCCCCCGTCACCCAGTCATCATCTGATACAAAGGTCAAGGACAAAGGGCAAAGATCTGACTGCCAGTGCTTCCCCAGCATAGACATCGGGCAGTACAACACCTGCCGCCATTCCTGTCTTTACTGCTATGCCTGCCCCTGAGCCGGCCAAGACAAAAATCAGGGAGCCTGATAAAATTATGTCGGTCAGTAATATCGAGCTTATGGAGTGAAGATGGCGGAAAAGCTGAACCTAACGCGGTCCAATCAGTTGTTCGTTCAGGCACAGAAGCTCGTTCCCGGAGGTGTAGCCGGGATCCGCAGGCCGTATAATTTCGTTCCCGGGGAATACCCCATCTTCTTTGATCATGGCCAGGGCGGTCGGGTGGTGGACGTGGACGGAAACGAGTATATCGATTTTCTCTGCGCTTACGGACCTATCATCATCGGCTATAGGGAGCAGGAGATCGATGAAACGGTGATTGCGCAAATCAGGGATAAGGGTTTCTGCTTCTCTTTGACCCAGCCCATCCAGAACAGGTTAGCGCAAAAACTGCGGGAGTTGATTCCCTGTTCGGAGATGGTAGCTTTTGTAAAAACTGGATCAGATGCTACTTCCATTGCTATTCGTGTGGCCCGGGCTTACAGCGGACGATTGAAAGTGGTGCGCTGCGGCTACCACGGCTGGCACGATTGGTGCGTAGAAGTGAGAAGCGGTGTCCCCCAGAAAGTCTATGAAGACGTCCACGAGTTTGAATACAATGACCTGGAAAAGTTGGAAGGGCTGATGAAAGAACACGGGAAGGATGTGGCAGCCATCATTATCACCCCGATCGGACATCCCCTTGGGCGGCCGATCCAGATGCCTGCGCCCGGCTTCCTGGAGGGGATTCGCAGAATTGCCGATCATTATGGCAGCGTCCTCATTTTCGACGAGATCAGAACCTGTTTCAGAGTGCATCTGGGCGGAGCGCAGAAACTTTTCGGGGTAACTCCTGACCTCGCCTGCATCGGGAAAGCCATGGCCAATGGCTACGCCATTAGCGCTCTGGTCGGGAGAGAGAAGATAATGCGCGTTCTCGAGGACAGGGTGTTCCTCTCCTCCACCTTCTTCCCCAACAGCGATGCCCAGGTGGCCGCACTCAAGACGATCGAGATCTTAGAGAGGGATAAAGTGCTGGAGAAAATCCAGGAAAAAGGAAGCTGGTTCGGCCATCAGGTAAAGAAGATAATCGAGAATTTTCAGCTGCCTGCAGTCTTTTCCGGAGCTCCCTGGATGCCTTTCATCACCTTCCCTGAGGATAGAAAGAAGCACTACAAAGAGTTGCGGCAGGAGTTTTACACCCAGCTCATCCGGCGGAAAGTATTCCTCCAGCCCTACCATCACGGATATATCTGCTTCAGGCACAGCGACGATGACCTGGAGTACTCGCTCCAGGTCATCCGCGAGTCGCTCGCCGAGCTGAAAAGGATCGCCTGATCGCTTTTTTTCGTGCTTTATCGTAAAATGGGAAAAGAAGGGGAAAGCCAGTGAACGAGAATATGCAGGAGGAATCAGAATCTAAAACACCGGCTCCTTTGTCACGGCTACTTCCTCCCCATCCGCCGCGTCCCGACTTTGTCTTTCCCTTAATTCTCATCGCCTTGGGGGTTATTTTTCTCCTCAGCCAGCTAGGGGTAAACATCAATTGGGCAGTGGTCTGGCCCATCTTCCTTATCGTGCTCGGTTTGGGCATCATCCTAAGCCGAGGGAGAACTCCAGGCTGGCTTGTAGCGATTATGGCGGTCTTAATCATCGTCCTGATCGCCTTCAGTATAATGCCTATGCTAATTCCAGGTTTTCCCAGTATGTTTGGCGGCAAAGCCCTGGAGTTAGGAGAATTGCAGGTCTCTGCAGTCTCCCTGGCGAAAGAGGAACTGAGTGGAATCAGAGATCTGCAGATTCTGATCGAGGGACCTATCGGTCTCGTGAACATTCGCCCGGAAAATTCCTTAGACAATATCTCCTTACGCCTTACCACCCGCACAAACATCCTCGATTTCCCCGGTCCCGTCCTGGGTAGGGAGGGGGACACTTACGTCTTAAGAGCGAAAGCGCAGCAGGACCTGGGCTGGTTCGACTGGGTAACCAACTGGGAAAACGTCCGGCTGGAGAGGAATCTCTCTTTGAATACCTCCCTGCCTCTGAATCTGCAGGTGAAGATAACCTCCGGCAACGTGAATGCCGACACCACGGGGATTCCCATTGAGACCATCCTCTTCAACATGACCTCGGGAGGCGTGTCCTGGGATGCAGGCACAGTCACTTCAGCTCTGACTCCCAAGTTAGATTTTGGTTTTACCAGCGGCTCCGTGGAAGCAAGCAACCTCGGCTATACCAATTTCAGCGATTTGAACATCGGCTTTACGAGCGGTAGGGGCAAGTTTACCCTGCAGGGCCTCACCCCGGGCTCTCATCGACTGAAGGTTGATATCACCAGCGGGATAGTGGAAATCCTCGTCCCTGAAGGGACGGGTTATCAATTAGCAGTTAAAAAGACCAGCGGAAGCGTGGTGGTGGACGGCCGAACTCTGGAAGACAACGAGCAAGTAGAATCTGAGAATTTCAAGACGGCCCCTGCGAAACTGGAGATGGACCTGCATTTAACGAGCGGGACCATCAGCGTAGTGTTCACGGATACTTATTAAAGGAGAGGAGATGGAGAATCTTAAGCGTCTTTATCGTTCTCGCCGCAGCAGGATGATCGGCGGCGTCTGTGGAGGGATCGGAGAGTACCTGAAGGTGGACCCAACAATAATCCGACTGGCCTGGCTGTTCACGGTCATCTTTGGCGGCTTTGGCGTATTTGCCTATATCGTCGCCTGGATCATCATCCCTGAGGAGCCCGCTTCAGCAGACGAGGGGAAAAAGAGTGAATTCTGATCCCCCCCCTGAGATAACCCTGAGGATAAATTCGAAAGCTTCAGCCATGAAGAAAGGAAGCCGAGCTGGAGCCGCAATAGCGGATGGCTGTGGGGAGTCATATTCGTCGTCCTTGGCGTCGTCTTTCTACTGAGACAAACCGGAACATTTGAGCTGCGCAACTGGTGGGCCCTCTTTATCCTGATCCCCGCTTTCGGCGCCTTTATGAATGTTTGGCGTTACATCCGTGGAAGTAGGGGGCATTTTACTGCGGCTGCTCGTGGCTCGCTCATCGGAGGGCTGATCTTGACTCTGGTGGCCTTGATATTCCTGTTCGATTTAGACTGGGGAGTTATGTGGCCCTGGTTTCTGATAATTATAGGCATCGGTGGTCTCTTCGGGGCTTTTGCGGCAAAGGACGCAGGGAGGAAAGAAAGAGACTAAGCTCGCGCAGAGATATAGCCATACGAGACTCTGCGTCCATCTCTTTGGGAGAAAGCAAAAGTGAGTGCCTTTCGGGGCTATTTCTGAACTTGCTTGAGTATCTCTAAATTGGACTCGATCAAGCTCGAGGTGGCCTCGGTTTCCGTCTTGAAAGGGCCCTTCAATTCCGTCTCTTTTAATTTTTTCCTCGGCCACGAACCTTCCATGGTAGCTACGATCTCGTTCCACAGTCTCTCTTTTGTATCCTTCACCAACCAAAACAGCATTTTCGCCCCTTTCACTACTTCTGCGCGAAGACCTCTACTACGAGAAAAACATCTCCCTTTTCGTAAAAACCGAGACCCACGGATGTCCATTCTCCGCGCAGGATGTTTTCCCTGTGGGTTGCAGAATTCATAAAGCCGGCGTGCAAACTGGACACAAGTTGCTCAAGCGTAAAAGCGGTGGAGTTCTGAACCCGACCCAGGTTTTCGCCGGCGAGAAGGTAGCCGTCCTGGAAGAGGACCTGCGCACGGGTCGGGAAATTCCCGGAAAGGGGTGAATCATGGGAGAAGAAGCCGTTCACCCCCATCTCCCGGGCATAAGCATGAGCGAATTCGACCAGATGCTGATCCCAGCTCAGGGCATCAAGGCCATTGCGCTGGCGCTCGGAGTTGACCAGATGAAAAAGAAGTTCCTCCCTGTCAGTTAAGGGAGAAACGGAAGAAGCGGTCGATAGACCCGCTCCTGCGTCAAGTTGAAGAGATCGGGCAAGGTAAGCAGCCACCTCCTGGCGGCTGGCGGGCTGATCAGCAAACGATCCATTGAAATCGAAATATGGGTCGTTCTCCCTCACTATCTTCAATTCCAGGGCAGCAGCCAGGTAAGAGGAAGCCCAGGAGGAAGGTGCCGAGGAATAATGCCAGGAGGAAAGTGGCCAGGCCTCGATCCTCGCCAGGACGGCCAACACTTGAGCGCGGGTGACGGGGTCCTGGGGGTGAAAGGTCCCATCGGGAAATCCATTCACCCACCCCTGCACCTGAGCGCGGGAGACATATAAAGAAACCCAATGCTCGTAAGAGAGGTCCAGGAAAGCAGCAGGGCTTTCCGAAGGAGAGGAGAAGGCTGAGACGATCAGCCGGGTGAATTCGGCGCGGGTCATCGGGTTTTGCGGCCGGAAAGTTCCATCAGGATAACCCGAGATGATTCCAGTGTTGACCAGGTAAAGAATTTGCTCACTTGCCCAGGAGGACTCAATGTCTGTAAAAGCGCTTTGCGATTGACCTAAGACTGAAACGGAAGATCTGCTGGGAAAATTGAGGAAAAGAAAAACCAGGACCAGGATGATCATTGGCCCGAAAATAGTAATAATCCGCTTCTGCTCTTCTCTCCGCATCTCTTCGCTTCGCCTTTTCAGGTTCGCTGCTATTATACCACAGGACGATAAAAATGAAAATTATTACAGAATTTTTTTCTGCAGGCCTCCAGCCTAACGCTGCTGACAGATCAATCACCCTGTAATAAAATGAAAAACATGGACAAATTACCGAGAAAAATCGTATTTTCTTTCTCGTGAATCATATGTAGATGCAGAAAACCGTAGGATCCTACCTGGATCAGTCCTGATAAGAAAGTCTAATCAATTAGTTGACATGAATACCGAACGGTCGGTATTCTATTGGAAGCAGCTTCCATTATTACATTGATACTTCAAAAGGAAGCGCCTCAATCAAAGGGAGGAAAAAGTGGAAAAAAAGCGAAGCTCTCAGCAGAGAGGCGAAGAAACTCGCTCCCGCATCTTGCAGGTTGCGGAGGAGTGTTTTGCCCGCCAAGGATATGATGCGGTAGGCCTCGCGGAGATCTGCAAGCAGGCCGCGGTGAGCAAAGGGGCATTTTATCACCACTTCGCCAGCAAGGAGGCCCTCTTCCTTGAATTATTGGATAAATGGCTCTCCAGCATTGATCAGCAGTTGCAAACGGCGAGCATTCAAGCCAGGAGCGTGCAGGAGGGCGTGCTCAAGCTTGCTGTGGTCTTCTTCCAGGTCCTGCGGGAAGCCAAATGGAAATACATGATCCTTTTGGAGTTCATGACCAAAGCCATGCGAGACGATAATATCTGGCAGGCTACGATCTCCTATCTCAGGCGCTACAGGGATTTCTTCACGCAATGGATCAAGGCCGGGATAGAGCAGGGGGTTCTGCGGGAAAACATCAATCCGGAACTGGCCGCGCAAGGAGTCCTATCCTTCGCCATCGGACTTCTGCTGCAGGAAATATTAGAACCACTGGGGGGGGAATCCGGAGAGACCTTTAACCAGAGCATCGATCTATTGCTCGAGGGTTTAATGAAGAAGTAAACTAACTCTCATGGAACGCAGTACTACGATCTTTTTTCACCCCTCCTCATGAAGGGAGAGTAAAAATGATTGCTTATATTCTTCTCGGGATCCTCATGCTCTTCGTAATCCTCATTCTGCAGAGCGTGATCGTCAATTACCTGGCAGGGAGACGCTGGCAAAAAAAGCCGCTGCCACCAGGAGAAAGGGTGGACCTGGGGGGCTTCGGCCTCTATCTTCTGATAAAGGGCCAGGAGAGCCCGACCTTAATCATCGAGAATGCGCTTGGTGCTTCTTCGTTCGAGTGGTGGCCGATTCAGTCATCTCTGGCGAGGGTCACTCGGGTAGTGTCCTACGATCGCGCCGGTTACGGCTGGAGCGAAAAAGGGCCGCTTCCCCGCACAGGTGAAAATATCGCCAGGGAGCTGCATGCTCTCCTGGAGCGAAAGAGCATCCCCGGCCCTTACCTCTTTCTCAGCTACTCCCAGGGAGCAATTTACAGTCTTCATTTCGCTAAACTCTTCCCCCAGGAAGTGGAGGGAATGCTGTTTCTTGACCCCATGCCGCTTGAAAGGGAACGCCTACTCGAACTGAATGCTCCCCACTGGAGAAAACTTTTCTGGAACAAATCCCCCATGATCCGTCGGGGACGATTGTTTGCGCTCCTCGGCTTCGCCCGCTCGACTTTGAAAAAATCCCCTCAATTTGAAGCCTACCAGGACCTTCCTCTGGATGTGCAGGTTCTCCTTGTCGAGGGCCATTCCCTCGTGAAGGCATACGACACCGCCCTGGTGGAATCAGACGAGGAGGTAGTCAGGGAAAACCTGAGAGCCTTACAGGATCTGAAGAAACTGCACTTTCCTCTGAAGATTATCTACCATTCTTCGAGCCGTATGATCAGGGAGATGGTGCGCTGGGGAGTGCCTGAAGGGGAGGCGCGGCAGGTAGAGAGAATGCGGGAAGAGCTCACCCGGAATTATCTGAAACTCTCCGAACATAATAGCTGGATTGTGGCTCAAAACAGCGCGCAGGATATCCATCTCGAAGAGCCGCTTCTGGTAATCGAGGAAGCGGTTAATCTCATAGATGAAGTGCGAGCCAGAAGGGCGAGGCAGTAAAAGGAGATTTGAGCGAATGATTTCCGCTTCTTATTTGTTCCATGAATGAATAATCCTTTTTGAAAGGAGCGGCGACAATGAGATTAAGAAAGGTAAGCGAGGATGTCTGGGCGCTGGGAGCAATAGATTGGAACAGGCGCCTCTTCGATTCCCTAATCCCCTTGCCTGATGGCACAAGCTACAACGCATATCTGGTTCGTGGTGAGGAAAAGGTAGCCCTCCTCGATACGGTAGACCCTCCTATGGTGTCCACCCTTTTAGCACAGTTGGAGGAAATAGAAAGGGTGGATTTTCTGATCTCCCACCATGCCGAGCAGGACCACTCCGGGTCGATCCCCCATGTTTTGAGCAGGTATCCTGCTGCCCAAGTAGTGGCGACCCCTAAGGGCAAAGGCATCCTCATCGATCATCTCTCCATTCCAGAGGGGAAGGTCATCACTGTCGAGGACGGGGAAGAACTGGACCTAGGAGGAATGGCCCTGCGCTTCATCCATACTCCCTGGGTGCATTGGCCGGAGACGATGGTGAGTTACCTGGAGAAGGAGCGAATCCTTTTCAGCTGTGATCTCTTCGGTTCCCATCTGGCCACCTCTGAGCTCTACGAAGAAGAGGGGCGTGTATACGAACCGGCCAAGCGCTACTACGCGGAAATCATGATGCCTTTCCGCAGCATCATCCGGAAGAACCTGGAAAAGCTTGCCCCTCTGGCGATAGAACTAATTGCCCCGAGCCATGGGCCTATCTACCGTAGACCTTCCTTTATCTTAGAGGCATACCGAAATTGGGTTTCCGCCCCTCCGCGCAATGAGGTCCTGGTCGCCTATACTTCCATGCACGGCAGCACCCGGAAGATGGTGGATCATCTCTCAGTCGCCCTGATGGAAAAAGGGGTCAGGGTGGCCCATTTTGATCTCAGCATCACCGATTTAGGGAAGCTGGCCATGTCCCTCGTCGATGCCGGATCCATTGTCCTTGGCTGCCCCACGGTGCTTGGGGGTCCGCATCCTCTCGTGGCGGACGCGGCCGTTCTGGTCAACGCCCTGAGACCAAAAGCCCTCTTTCTCGGCGTAATCGGCTCCTATGGATGGAGTACGCGCGCGGTAGAAATACTCCAGGTATTGATCCCTAACCTCCAAGCAGAGGTCCTGGGACCGGTGCTGGCTAAAGGGTTCCCTAAAGAGGAGGATTTGCTCTCGCTCAATGATCTCGCCCAAAGTATCGCGCGTAAGCATTCCGAGCATGGATTGGTTTGATTGTCCGCCTGAGCAATTGGGCACCTTGTAAACCCTTGCCAAGCTAAGGAAAAAGAAGTAATCTTCCTCTAAGGTTTTAGAGGGTGATGCGAAGTACGAAGGGGCAAGAGACGGAAAACATTGGGGCGAGGATTTTTTTCTACCGAAGGGATTCCCGTTCAACTGTTTCTCCCTTTCCCCTTCGCGCTAATTTCCTCAGTCTTCGGACGGGCTATCCTCCCGACCGGCTGGAGGACGACCATTCTTTCTGGCTTTCGATCATTCACCCCGAGGACCAAGACACCCTCCTCCGCCTATTCGATGATTTTAAGACCGGCCGGCCTTTTGAGCACGAATACAGATTGATCAGGCGGGACGGAAAGACAGTCTGGCTGAGGGATTGCTCCTGGCCAGGAGAGAGTCCCGGAGAAATAGAGGGATTAATAGAGGAATGTACTGAGCGCAAGCGGGCTGAGTACTTAAAGGACTTCCTCTACCGGATATCGGAGGCCACTGCTTCCCTCGAGGACCTCCAGGGCTTCTATTCCTCTCTCCATTGCGCCCTGGAAAAACTGATGTATGCGGAGAATTTTTACGTCTGCCTGCAGGAAGCAAAAAATGGCCTGCTCACCTTTCCTTTCTTTAAGGATCAGCACACCCGAACTGCTCTGCCGAGAAGGCCGCGCAAAGGGCTAACAGAGTTCGTCCTCAAGCGAGGAAAACCCCTCCTGCTCGTCAGGCGGGAGGACTACGAGAGGCTCATCCGCTCCGAGAAAGTAGAAAAGTTGGGAGAGACTCCGGAAAGCTGGCTGGGTGCACCCCTTAAGGAAGGAGAAGAGACGATCGGGGCAATCGTCGTCCAGAGTTATGATCCCCGGATTCACTTTGATCAAGAGGACGAGAAATTGTTCCTCCTCCTCGCCGATCACGTTGTGAGTGCCATAAATAGGATGCAGGAGAGGGAGGAATTAAAAAAGACGAGGGAACAGCTCTCCCTCCTGATCGATTGCTGCCCGGACCTCATTTTCTACAAGGACACGGAGGGGAAGTACGTACGCGTCAACCCGGCCTTTGCGGGTTACTTCAATCTGAGAGAGGATGAAATCATTGGCAAAACGAGCGGCGATATTATGTCGCTTGAAGCGGCGGAGTTCTGCCTGCGCTCGGACCGGGCAGCCTTAGAGGGAGAGGGTCCGGTAAAATCGGAAGAAAACCTAAGAGCAGCGGATGGCTCACAGCACTACTTCGAGATTATTAAGGTAGCTATCCGCGACGAAAGCGGTGAGCCCACCGGTATAATTGCGCACGCGCACGAAATTACTCGGCGGAAATTGACAGAGGAGAGACTCTCCTCGCTCCTGCGCTTCCAGGAGCAAATGCTGGAAACGCCGCTTGTGTGGATCGACGTCCTGGATCGAGAGGGGAACATTACGTTCTGGAACAAAGGAGCCGAGCTTCTTTCCGGCTTCTCGAAAGAGGAGGTGCTCCATTCGCAGAAAGTTTGGGAGTGGCTTTACCCGGATCCTGATTACCTGAAGAAGCAAATGGAGCTAGCTCGGGATATAAGCAAAATCACCTCGGCCGATTTAGCGTCCACGGTTCGCAGGAAAGACGGAGAGTGGCGGCAGATCTCCTGGTATGGCCGTCAGCTTGAGGACTCGGCAGGGGAATCGCTGGGGAGTATTTTCATCGGCGTGGATACCACCGAGAGAAAAAAGGCGGAGGAGGCCTTGCGGGCGAGCGAGGAAAAATACCGCAGCCTGGTGGAGAACATGCTGGATACCGTATTCACACTTACCCCCGTAGGCGAAATCACCTATGTGAGCTCCGCCGTAGAGAAGCTCACCGGCCACAACCCTACCGATCTGATTCATCACAATATCTTCGAATTCGTAGATCCCGCCTGCCACCAATTCCTGAAGGACAAATTCCGTCAGCGGCTGGCGGGGGAAATGGTAGTTCCCTACGAAATAGTTTTGCTCCGGGCTGACGGGGGAAAGGTGCCAGTCGCCATCAACAGCGCGGCTCTAACGGACGCCGAGGGGACAATCGTCGGGATCCAGGGGGCCGCGCGCGACATCAGCGAGCGCAAAAGGTTCGAGGAAGAGGTACAAAAAGCCCGGATAGATGCCATGTTCTCAATTACACATGAGATGAAAGCCCCTCTGATGAATATCGGGGCGGCGTTTGAATTGTCCAGGATGCTACCACCTGAGAACTGGAAGGATCGTTTCTTAGAGTACAGCGGGACTTTAGAGAGAAACCTCTCCCGCCTGCGCCGCCTGATCGACAATGTCCTGGACAGCCAGCGCTCTATGAGCACAGGATTTAAACTGCTGCCCTCACTCGTTGATTTAAAACCCCTGCTCGTCAAAGTGATCGAGGATAACATTATCTACGCGCGCACCAGAGGGATAAGATTCTCCCTCAACCTGAGGGATATCCATCCCCTGAGGCTTGACGCCGAGGCAGTCGAGCGCATGCTGGAGAATATCATTACAAATGCCCTCAAGTTCTCTCCAGCCGGCAGCGAGGTGAAAATCTCCCTCGAGGAAACAAATGGTACGGCGAGAGTGATCGTGCACAACCAGGGCGCGGGAATCCCCTCAGCAGAAATTAAGAGCATTTTTGAACCTTTTCAGCGGGGAAGCGAGTCACAAAAAAGACGTATGCCGGGTACCGGCCTAGGGCTCTACGTGGCCAGGCTCATCGCCCAGGCCCACGGCGGAAAAATCCTGTTAAAGAGTGGGACGCAACAGGGAACACAGGTCACAGTATACCTGCCACCTTTGCCCGAGGCTGAAGAAACCGCCTCTGGCAATCAATGATTTGAGAGACGCTTCAGTTCAGGTTCCCATTCAAGCGGAAGAGTAGGGCGGTGGCCTCCGCCCGTGTGGCAAAGCCGAAGGGGCGAAGAGTACCATCCGGATATCCATCGATCAGCTCGAGCTCATAGGCGGTCGCTACATATTTCTTCTCAAGCTCGGAAAGATCATCCAGGTCGGAAAAAGGAAATGAGGGAAGGGAACGGTAGTAAGTCTTGTCCTCAAGTCCGAGCGCTCGCACCTCCCACTGAATAATCTCCAGGCGGGTTATATTCTCTTCTGGGAAAAAGCTGGTGTCCTTGGCCACTATTTTTTTCAGGACTAGCGCCTGCACCGTGCCAAACCCCCAATGAGCAGAGGAAAGATCGAGGAAAAACGGCTCCAGGTCATGTGCCTCCGGGAACCCGAGAAGGCGGAGGAGGAACGCAGCAAATTCGACGCGAGTCAAATTTTTAGCGGGGCGGAAGGTGCTATCGGGATAGCCCTGGATCACTCCCATCTCCTTCAAAGCGAGGATGTTGCTTTCCGCCCAAAGGCCGGCGATATCGGAGAAGCCCTCCTCTGCGGGAGAGGGAGATGAGGTGGGAGTGGGCGTGGGAGATGGGGACGGAGTCGGAATAATGCACTGTAGTTTCATCCGCCAGATGTTGTTGGTACCCGAATCTCCTTGAGCCAGGAAAATAACCTCCATGGAATCAGGGCGCCATTGCAGCTGGGAGGAGACGGAAGGTAAGAAATCAGGAGAGAGCAGTTTGAGATCCTCACCACTTGGGAGGACAGAGTAAATGCGGTACTTCTGGTCCACACTATCCAGGGCGGGAAAGACGATAAACTCTCCGTCAGGGGACCAGGAGGGACGCCAGAGGGATGTCTGCATAGAGGCCAGGTAATATTGGTTTGAGCCATCTCTGTTCACGAGGGCAACCGTCTGCTTGCCTTCCTCGCCAGCCACAAAAGCGATGCGTTCTCCGTTAGGAGAAAAGACACCTGCCCTGGCTCCTTCGGCCACAGTGGTAATCTGGCGGACATTCCCCCCACTGAGATCAGCGAGGAAAAGCTGAGGGATGGAGGAGCCAGCTGGGTACCCCATGAACAGGACTTCGGGCCGGCTTGGTGAAACCCCCAGCAGTATGGGCTCGAGACCTGGATTTATCCACATTTTCTGATCTTTACCCTCCTCGTCCATCACCCAGACCTGATAGATACCGTCGCTCTGCGAGGTGAAGGCGATCCTTCCATCGGGAAGGAAGAGGGGATCGGAATTATAGTTGGTACTGTTGGTGAGAAACTTCACGTTCTTGCCATCAGCTCCCACCGTCACCACGTCGGTGTAGACTTGACCGGTCTCTTTCCCTGTGGTCGCTACAATCAAGACCAATTTTCTCCCGTCCGGCTTGAAATTCAAAGACCAAATCGGATTGACGATGAATGCGACCTGCCGCTGGTTCGAGCCGTCCGGGTCGGCATAAACGATCGTATTTGAGGGTCCCTTGGCGATGAAGGCGATATAAGAGCCGTCCGGGGAATAACGCGGGGAGACCACATCCGCTACGGTGAGCCTCTCAGTCGCGTTCACGGCGAGATAAGGACGAAAGTTCTCCGCGTTCGCCGGAAGCACTGAGGCGAGCGGGAGAATGGCAAGAAGGATGATCAAAAGCTTTTTCATGGTACTCCTCTTTCTAACGGTATCCGATTTCCGCCAGGCGCTGGAGCAATTGCGCTCGCAGCCATTCTATCATGTCCTTCCACTCGCCGGGATGGCCAAAATGGTAAGTGAGGTCGGCCGAGATAGTGAAGAAAGAGGAAGGATCCTTTTCCACAAGCCCTGTTACAGGATCAAAAAGGCCCTGGGCATTGGGGGCATCCACATCCCCGGAGGAATAGGCGGGGTAGCCGACAAAATACTCGAAGGGCAACTGGGAGAGGGAGGCCCATTTGATCGGTATCCAGTAGAGGGTGCTGGCCAGCTCCTTGGCCGCCCGTCTAAGGTTCTCCTGGGAGACCGGATCCAGATCGGTCGGTGTCCTGGTGGCAGAAATATTGAAATGTAGGTTCTCTGAGTACCTGACGAGGCGTACGACCTCATCGAGGGTGGAACGATAACCTGGTTCGGCCCCAGTTCCAACTGGAAGGGACAGCGTTTCAGCCAATTTGCCCGCCTGGTCCTTCTTGATTACGGAAACAAGGAGGTTAGGGGTGGTTAAGGCATTGGCCCCGCTCAGAATGGCCTGGGCATAGGCTATCAACGAACCTGGGGGAAGGGAGGGGTTAATCTGCACCCTCACTTTAAACAGGCTGGTTGATCCCGGTAAAGCTGTGCCAACCCAGGACAACTGTCCCGCAAACTGGTTGAAAGTGGATGCCGGCGGGTTGGTGCCCACCAAGGTCGTGTTCCCCGGCAGGGAAAAATTCAATTGAAAGTCCAAGGGGAGAACGTTGCTGGATATTAGCCGGCAGGTGTAATCGAGGAAATCCCCCGGGTGAGCCGACCCTCTATCGACCTCTAATTGTAAACTCATTCCTCCCGAGGAGACATAAGGCGTCGCTTGTCCCTGCTCACCTGATATCCAAATCCGAAAATCAAGGGTTTGCCCCAGGGCCTCTTCCTTGACTTTCACTTTGAAGTCAAGTTCGGTGAAGCGCCTTTCCTCGCTCGCGGTGGGGCTGATAGTCTGGGGAGGAAGAAGAATACTATCCCAAACGAGACGTGCCTCTCCGTTCTCCAGACTGTAACTTCCCGCTCCTTGATCTAAGAGAGAGACAGCGGGAGGAAGTGAGGCCCGAATGGTGGTAAAAACAGTGACTGTGGAAGTGTTAAAGGTAATCAGAGTGATGGTCAATTCTTCATTCACCCTGGGCGCGGCGTTGCTCGCTCGCAACTGTGCTCGCACATTGCCAAAGCTGACGGCTGGCGAATAAACAGGTGTCCCTGTCGGGAAAACCCGGGGCAGGGGCAGCAGATCCTCGAAGTCCCGCGCCACCTCGGCTAACATATAGGCATTGAGGGTGGCTTCTATGTAATACTTTCTTATCTGGGTCCAGCGCGGTAACTGCTCGAGGGGAATCATGAGGGTGATGGCCTGGGCCCTGTCAAAAGCATCTACATATGCCTGTGAAAGGGAGGAAAGCTGGCTCACGCTTAGAGGGGTGAAGATCATCCTGGTCCAGACGGCGGAGAGGGCACCGGCCTCCGCCTCGATAAGCTGGCTCAATTGCAGATGAGTCTCTCGAAACAGGGTGGGCGGCTTCAACCCATTCAATCCATCCCGGACAAAATTGACGTCCCGAGTCAGGCGGGAAATACGCTTCTGGGTCAAGACGAACTGCGGGTCCAAGGGAGTAGGGAGAGGAAAAAGCCTGGATATTTCGCTCGCTAGATAGAGGGCCCGCTCCCCATAAACCTTGAGTGCTGAAAGGTAGAGAGAGTTGGCAAAATCGGATTCCGAGAGGTAGCTATAAGCCTGGGGATCTTCCTGCAGGCTCTGGTTCTGAAATTCAAGGATCGGGTTTTCGTCAATAGAGTTTCCTCCCATCAGCCGATCGATCTCACTCTCCATCCACTCCTTGAAAGCGGACCAGTCAGTTGGGATTGAAGAGGACTCCGATTTTTCCCAGCCTCCTGTCTCCTCGGTAGGTGCAGGAGCAGGAATGGACGTGGATTGTTCCGTGTAGGCCGGGGGAGAAACCGCAGGTGGCGAATAAGGAGGGGCGGGCGCGGGACGACTGGCGATCAATGTCTCTGCAGCTTTCTGGCCCGAAAGGGCTTTCTCCAGGTCCGGCTTAAGCTGCAGGGCGGCTTTAAAAAAGCCGAGGGCCTTGGCATAATTGTTCTCTGCCAGAGCCGCATAGCCCTTCTTCGTATACTCCAGAGCCGGCAAGTCTGTTGTAATCAGCGCTTGAGCCTGGAGGCGCAGGTTTTGATCAAAAGATACGCGAGATAAAGCCTCCCCCGCTTTTTCCACCTCAAGAAAATCCAGGTACTGCTGGCCTAATTTCAGGTTAGCCTCATCCTGGGCCAGGAATAACCTGGGGTCATTTGGGAGCAAGTCCAGGGCTCCCTGAATTTTTTTGAGCGCTTCCTGATAGGCACCCAGGGCCATCAAATTCTGAGCCTCGAAGAATTTCAGCTCTCCCGCCGCCTGCTGCAACTTCTCCTGCACCAGCAGGTTCTGTGGCTCCAATTGTTGCAGCTCCTGGAGCATCCTCACCGCTTGCTCAAATTTTCCGTTTAACAGAAGCTGGTCTATCAGCAAGAGGTCCTCTGTAGTAACCTTCGTCTTAGCTGCTGCTTTAGTTGTAGTGGCAATAGGCGTCGTTACAGCCGGACCGGCGCAGGAAACGAGGAAGCAGAGGAGCAAAGCGGAAATGCCCAGCCCCAGCATTCCCCTGAATCTTCTCACCATCAAAGTTCTCTCCTTCCTTCAAAATATCAGGGAGTCACAGCGACGAAGGGGTTGGCCTTCCCCGTGTCGCTGATCGGCAAATCCAGTGGCGGAATAGCTAAGAAGCGTTGCCTGATCGATTCATCAATGCTCTGATCGAAAGTGGGTGTCTTCGTCCAACGGGAGATCTCCTCAATAGAAGGAGCCACAATTGGCCTCGCTCCCAGAATTGCCTCGTTAATTGAGTCCAGAAAATGAGGGTCGGTTAAAATAAAATAAGCCAAGGTGAGGACAAGAAGAAAGACAAAGAGGAGGACTATGGTGAAGGGTCTGACCTTCACCCTGCCCTTTCTCATCAGCCGGGCAGCTTTGCCACTCGAGCTCCTGAATTGCCCGGCTGTCCCAGCCTTCATCGATGGATCCGTTTTTTCCTTCATTGTCCCTCCCCTTTTAAGTAGACCACGCAGTCCAGCTGGGCAGATATATCGGCTCCCCCGCTCAGGGAGATGGCCTTCACGTTCAGAATCTTGGGAAAGGAGAGGAGGTGGCGGAGAAAGGACAGAACGCGGAAATACTCGCCACTTACATTCATCTGGAAAGAGGAGACGATGCCTCCGTCGACAGGGGTGGGGGGAGTAGGATTGGTAAGGGCATTGAGCGTTATCCTTTCAATCATGACCAGCTGCTCAATTTCAACAAAGAATGTGGGGGTTTCGCTCGAGGAGGGAAGAACTTTATTCAGTACATTCAGCCTCTCTTCGTAGAGGGCTCTCCTCGTCTCGAACAGGGTGGTGAAGCGACTGAGTTCTTCCAGGGTGCTCAGTCGACTCGATTGAGCCACCACCTTCTCCCGTAACTCAAGATTGAGCTGCCACAAGGGCGCGAAGAACAGGCAGTAAGCGAGGTAAGAGATAATGAGGATGAATAAGATCAGGCCGATGGTAAGCAGCCAGCCTTTTCTCATGGGGTCTCCCTCGGGAGCTGACAGGAGAGGTTGAAGGACCATCTCCCCTGGCCTGGAGCTATGCTTAAGATGTATACATCCTTGAAATAGTTGCTCCTGTTTAAGGAAAAATAAAAGCGGGCAACATCCAGCGCCTGGGGCGCAAATCCCTGCAGGCTAACCTTGCCCGTGGCGTCTGCAGTGAAATTTTCCAGCACCGTGCTCGTGGGCATATTCCGACCCAAATCAAGTAGGATGGTCTGCCAGTCGTTCTGAATCCTTAGCAGCCGGCCGTAATAGTTCTCCAGGGCCTTGATCTGCCCTTCCATCCTGGCTAATTGATTCAAGTCTCTTTCCAGAGGGGCATGGGCTTGAAGCTCCAGCTCCACCGTTTGTAGTTGAGCCCGAGTGCTTGAGGCCATGCCCTCGAGGCTGATATAGATCAGGACAAGGATCAGAAAGGTCAAGGCGAGGAAGAGGAGGGCGTTTTTCGCCTCCTTGCTCAGGAGAACTTTTTTGGGAGGTAAAAGGTTAATGTCTAGTCGGACCATTTGTCCTCAGGCCAGAAGGGATATGCCCATCTTTTCATAGAGATCCCCAATCCCCTGTCTCTCGAATTCCTTGAGGGCCAGTCCTCCGGCCAGGCCAAGGAAGGGCAAAGCCTCCATCAGTTGAGGATCCTCCTCTCTGATGAAGGGTCGAAGCGGCGCCCAGAGCTCTACTGGAGCGCCCAGGGCCTTCTCCAGATAGCGCCCCAATCCGCGCAGTTGCGCACTCCCCCCGAAGAGAAGGACTTTTAGTTCCAGGGCGGCGTTGGACCGGCTCTGGTAGAAATCGAGTGAGCGTTGCATTTCCTGGATAAACTCCCGCAAGACTGGATTCAAGGCACGCAGGATATGGCTGTAAGGCTCGGATTGAGCCTCTTCTTCGAGCAAGGTGGCTTTAGTCAATTTAAGGGACTCCGCTTCCTCGAAGGTGAGGCTGAGGCTCTGTCCGATTGCGTAGGTGAATGAGTTACCGGCGATAGGGATAGTACGAACGAAGCTGAGGATTCCATCGGCGATAAAAAGGACCGTGGTCTGGGTGGCGCCGACCTCGATTAAAAAGTAGGCTATCCCTCTTTCAATCGGGCGGTAGGAGGAGAGAAACAGGCGGAGAAGGGAAAGGTAGGGAATTTCTATGGCCACGGGTTTCAAGCCGGCAAGCTGGCAAACACGGGTCAAATTTTCCACCAGATGACGGGGTGCGGCCCCGGATATAATCTCCAAGTGATCACCCTCCTCGTTCAGGATCTGGTGATGAATGACCATCTCCTCGACCGGAAGAGAGATATATTTCTCCATCTCCCATTTCACTAATTCGCTCAGCGGCGTTTCCCCTGTAATTTCCAGCCAGAACTGCTTTAAAGTGGCATGCTGCGGGGATACCGCCAGGCAAACTCTCCTTGAGGGAAGAGCCCTACGCCAGGGCTGTTTTAAGTCGAAGGCAATAGAATTCGGCAGGACGACGCCTCCCTCGAGAAAGCTCTCCGAGGGCGTGGGGAGAAATAGAAAATTCCTCAATAGAAGGGAGGGGCCGCTCATGAGAAAATGAGCGGCCTTGAGTCCTGAAGAGCCTATGTCCAAACCTATCAAGCCTCTTCCAGCTCCCATACCCACTCTTTTCGTGTCCTTTTTCCTCCAGTGGGCTTCGATTTTAGCAAAATCGGGATTCAGGCGCAAGGCTTCCCCTCAAATCACTCATTTGATGCCTCCGAGAAGGGCGAAATAGGGAAGGAACATAGAAATAAGAATGAAGCCAACGAGCCCCCCGAGGAAGACCAGCATCAGTGGCTCCAGAGTCGTCGTGAGGTTGTTTACGGTATACTCTACCTCACGGTCATAAAACTCGGAGGTCTTTGCCAGCATCTCTTCGAGCGAGCCGGATTCCTCTCCGGCAGTGGTCATCTGCACAACCATGGCGGGGAAGAGGTCCGATTGAGAGAGGAGAGCCCCGATTCTTCCACCTTCTTGAATGCCCAGGCGAATGCGCTGAATTTCCTCCTCGAATACCGCGTTATTCACGGCACGCGAGACAACATCGAGTGCCTGTAAAAGAGGAACACCGGCCTGGATGAGTGTCGCTAAGGTCCGAGTAAAGCGGGAAAGGGCGGTCTTTTGAGTGAGAGAGCCAAAGACCGGTATTTTTAAACGGAAGCTATCCCACTTGAACCTGCCGGTAGGCGTGCGTATGTATCGCCGCAGGCCCCAGAAAATGAAAACCAGGACGATGATGAGAAGCCACCAATATCCGAGCAGAATATTGGAGAAAGTGATGGTGATTTGTGTAGGAAGGGGTACGGGCACCTTCATCTCGTCCAGCATGCTCGTAAAGGTTGGAAGCACCCCGGCTACTAGGAGGATTACGACACCAATAGCGAGCACAAAAAGGATGGCGGGATAGGTGAGGGCATTTCTTACCTTATTGCGCAGAGCCAGATCTTTCTCGCTGAAGGTGGCGAGTCTTTCCAGGGAATCCTCCAGCGTCCCCCCTACTTCACCGGCGGAGACCATATTCAGGTAGAGAGCGTTAAAAACCTCCGGGAATCGGGCCATGCTCGCTGACAAGCTCGTACCAGCCTCAATATCCCTGCGCAGGATGCCGATGACCTCTTTGAAGTACTTATTCGCCGTTTGCTCCTCCAGCACGTTCAGGCAGCGTGTAATTGCGATGCCAGAGCGCAACATGGTGCTGAATTGGCGGGTGAAGAGAGCTAAATCTTTTGGCTTGACCTTCCTGCTGGTGAGAGGGGTCTTTTTCAGTAGTTCACCCAGGCTAAGCCTCTTCGGACTCAAAGAGAGGAGGGAATAGCCCATGGCGCGCAAGCGCGAAGCGGCGGCGCGAGAATCGGTGGCTTCCACTACCCCCCTGAGTATCGTTCCCTTCTGATCCCTGACCTGATATTCGAAAGAAGGCATCGACTCTTCCTTTCGCCTTAGGTTCGGGGCTTTGCCAGCTCCGGCTTCACTGATCGATTGAAGTCATCTTTATCGATGACATGAAAAATAGCTTCTTCATAGGTTATGAGGCGCCGCCGATAAAGGTCTTTGAGGCAGTGGTCCATGGTCTGCATCCCCAGCTTCCCCCCCGTCTGAATCGCTGAGGGGATCTGGTAGGTCTTGGAATCTCTGATCATATTGCGAATGGCGGGGGTGGCGATCATGATCTCCGTAGCGGCTATCCTGCTCAGTCCGTCTGCCGTAGGCAGCAGGCGCTGCGAGACAATTCCTTCAATTGTTTCCGATAACTGTAGGCGAACCTGCATCTGCTGATGAGGCGGAAAAGCATCGATCACGCGGTCAACCGATTGAGTAGCAGAGCTCGTATGCAGGGTGGCAAGGACCAGGTGTCCGGTTTCCGCCGCTGTCAGGGCGATGGCTATCGTGTCCAGGTCGCGCATCTCGCCTACAAGAATAACGTCAGGGTCCTCGCGCAGAGCCGAACGAAGAGCCACAACGAAGGAATGGGTATCACTGCCAACCTCCCTTTGATTTATAATGCCCTTCTTATGCCGGTGCAAATACTCAATCGGATCCTCGATTGTGAGAATGTGACATGCTCGCAAATCGTTGATAATGTCGATCATCGCCGCCAGGGTGGTAGATTTGCCAGAACCGGTCGGGCCTGTGACGAGGATCAGGCCACTGTCTTTCTTCACTAATTTAGAAATGACAGGCGGCAGGCCGAGCTCGGAGAGCTGAGGAATCTCAAACGGGATGCGCCTAATCGCTGCGCCGATCGAGCCTCTTTGCCGGTAAACATTCACCCGGTATCGGGCCAGACCGGGAATCCCGGTGGAGAAATCCAGCTCCCATTGCGCTTCAAAGCGCGCTCGCTGGTCATCAGTCAGGCTGCTCAGGACGATGCGGGCAATATCTTCCCGCGTGAGGGGCGGAAAATCTTCCGGCATCAGGACTCCGTTAATTCTCAACACGGGCGGGCGCCCCACCGTCAGGTGCAGGTCGGAGGCCTTCTTTTGCGCTGTAATTCTCAAAAGATCCATTAATTCCATCTAAATCTGGGCAGTAGCTACCACCCGCAGCACCTCCTCTATAGTGGAAATTCCTTCTAGAACTTTGAGCCAGCCATCTTCCAAGAGGGTCTTCATTCCCCTTGTTTGGGCCTGTTCCTTCAATTGGATGGAGGAAGCCCGATTCAAAATGAGGTTTTTGATCGGGTCGTCTACTACCATCACCTCCTGTAACGCGGTGCGGCCCGAATAGCCCTTCCCCTGGCAGTTGTCGCATCCCCGGCCTCGATAGAACTTCACTTCTACTCCTTTGGGGATATCCAGCCCCAGCGAGCGCAAGGGGTCAAGCAGAGGAGAGTATTCCATCCTGCAGTTAGGGCAAATCTTGCGAACTAGTCTCTGTGCGGTTACCCCGATCAGGGAGGAGGAAATGAGAAAGGGTTCAATCCCCATGTCCATCAATCGGGTGACCGCCGAGGGAGCATCATTTGTATGAAGGGTGGAGAGCACCAGGTGCCCGGTCAAAGCAGCATTAATGGCGATTTCTGCCGTCTCCGAGTCCCTGATTTCCCCCACCATGACTATATCTGGATCCTGGCGAAGAATGGAACGCAGCGCATTCGCGAAGCTCAGGCCGGCCTTGGGGTGAACCTGCACCTGGTTTACACCGGTAAGCTGGTACTCCACGGGGTCTTCCACCGTGATCAGATTCTTCTCCACTGAGTTGAGCTGCCGCAAAATGGCGTAAAGGGTGGTCGTCTTTCCCGAGCCTGTAGGCCCGGTGATCAGGATCATCCCGTAAGGCTGGCCGATAACCCTCTCGAAAACGTTCTGCACATCCGGCGTAAAACCGAGCTGGGAGAGGGAAAGCAGGGTGCTGGATTTATCCAGAATCCTCATAACGGCCTTCTCCCCGAAGATGGTTGGAAGGGTGGAGACGCGAAGATCAATCTCCCGCCCATCAATGTTCAGGGGAATGCGCCCGTCCTGCGGAATACGCCGTTCCGCTATATTCATCTGGGAGAGAATTTTTAAGCGTGAGGTGATCGCCGGATGAAGGTGGCGTGGTAGAAGACGCGAACTATGTAGGAGCCCGTCCACCCGGTATCGAACTGCGACATCGGTCTTACGCGGCTCCAGGTGAATATCTGTGGCTCTTTCACGTACAGCCTGAGTGATAATCAAGTTCACGAGCCGAACTATGGGGGCCTGATCGGCAATTTCCTGCAATTCCTCGATCGCCAGTTCTTCCTCGGTCACCAGACCTGCTGCCGTAAGGTCCTCGGTCTGCTCCATTGCTTCCTTGACGGACTTTTCCACTCCAAAGACCTTCTCAATCGTCGCCTGGATCGCACTCTCTGCAGCTACCCGAGGCTGGACAACGAGGCCGGTGGTCAAGCGCAGATGATCGATGGCAAAAACATTCAGGGGGTCGGCCATGGCGATAAAAAGCTGATTGTCCTTCCTTTCCAGGGGGACAACCTTATGTCGGCGGCAGACGTCCTCGGGAATTAACCTGACCACGTCGAGGGAGAGGTTTAAGTTCATCAGATCAACATAAGGAATTTCCCATTGTGCAGCGACAGCGCGCGCCAGTTGATCCTCCGTTATCAAGCCCATATTGATCATGATCTTGCCCAGAAGCGCTTTCTCCGCAGGCTTGCTCGCCCGGGTGGCCTGGGCAACCTCCAGGGCCTTCTTCAACTGGTCAGAAGAAAGGTAACCCATCTCCACAAGGATCTCCCCTATTCTCTGTCGCGCCATCATCAGAAGTCCTTTCCCCAAAAACCCTTAATGCGCAACTTCATCTCGTTAGGGCTATAAGCGGAAGCGATCGCCTCCTCCGCAGAGATGATTCCGGCTTGAAGCAGGCCGAAAATCGAATCATCCAGGGTCATCATTCCATCGTACGCCCCTTTCTGCAGAGCGGATTGGATACCGTTGATATTACCAGCACCGATCAGTTCGCGCACGTATGGCGTATTCACCAGAATCTCGCAGGCGAGTGACATTCCCTGGCCATCTGACCTCGGCAATAACCTCTGCGCTATCACCGCCCGCAAATTTAGGGCAAGGCCCATGAAAGCGAGGAAACGAGATTCTGCTGGAAAAAATGACGCCAATCTCTCCAGGGTCAAGGAAGCGCTGACCGAGTGTAGGGTGGAGAGGACCAGATGTCCTGTCTCCGCGAAGTGGAGGGCGGACGTGACTGTCTCTAAGTCACGCATTTCCCCAATGACGATCACATCCGGGGTTTGCCGCAGGGCATCCCGCAGGGCGTCATGATAGGAGACGGCGTCGATTCCTACTTCACGCTGGCTCACAAGGGATTGTTTATCCTCGTGCAGAAACTCTATGGGATCCTCGACCGTAATAATATGACCCGATGAGCTCTGGTTTCGATAGTCGATCATCGCCGCCAGGGTGGTGGATTTGCCCATGCCGGCGGCACCTGTGATCAGTATGAGTCCCTGTCGCTCGAGGACGATTTTACGCAAAGTTGAGGGCAGTCCGAGAACCTCGAAAGAGGGGATTTCCTTTTTCACCTCGCGGAAAACGCAGGCCACGGTATCTTTCTGGCGGTAGATATTAACGCGGAAGCGACCGATCTCGGGTTTCCAGTAAGCCAGGTTCACCTGCCATTGATCGGTGAACTTCTCCTCCTGCGAACGATTCATGATGGATAGGGCGATGGCCTCGATCTCCTCGGGCTTCAGGGGAGGCAAGGCAAGGGGATGCAACCGGTTATAGACGCGTATGACAGGAGGGGCGAAAGCCTTGAGGTAAAGATCAGAGGCATTCTCTGCTTTGGCTATTCTCAGCCATTCATCTATCTCCAAAACCGGCTCTCCTGATGAGGAATTTTATCAGAAAAATGTTTAAGAATGCTAAAAATCACAGAAGAGGGGGAGGCCAATACGAATTTTTTTCCGCACCTGGCCCATCGTTTCACCGGCTGCGCGGCGCGCTTTTCCTGTTCCATATTCCAGGAGTTCTCGCAGGTAAGCCGGTTTTGCCTCGAGCTGCCGCCTGCGCTCACGTACAGGCTCCATAAAGTTGTTGAGGATTTTCGCCAGATTGCGCTTGTCCTCCACACAACCCAAGTCACCGGTGCGGCAGGCGCAGGCTACGAGGTCAGCGTTTTCTTTATTGAAGGCCTTATGGAAGGAAAAAACAGCGCAGATGTCGGGTCGGCCGGGGTCCCGTTTGTGGATTTTAAGAGGGTCGGTGACCATAGCTCTCACCCGTTCCTCGACCTCCTCCGCTCCATGCCTGAAAGCAATATCGTTGCACAGGCTCTTGCTCATCTTCTTCTGCCCATCAATTCCCGGTAAGCGAGAGACTTCGGAGAGCATTGCCTCTGGCTCGCTGAAGGTCCCTCCATAAAGGTGATTGAAGCGCCTGGCCACCTCGCGCGTGAGCTCGACATGGGAGACCTGATCCTCCCCTACAGGTACAAGGTCAGCCTGATAGAGAAGGATGTCAGCGGCTTGAAGAACCGGATAGCTCAATAGTCCCAGGGAGGCCAGTCCTTCCTCTTCTAGGTGTAAGTCCTCCAGCTTATCTTTCAAAGTAGGAATCCGCTGCGCCCTGGAGATGGTCACCAACATGTTGAAGATCAAATAGAGCTCGGCGTGCTCGGAGACGGCTGATTGCAAAAATAGGGTGCTTTTTTCCGGATCGAGACCAAGAGCGATCCAATCTATGAAAATGCTACGCGCACTTGCTTGGACCGAAGCGGGCTCCTCGTATAAAGTGGTGAGGGCGTGATAGTCAGCAATCATGAAGAAGCAATCGTAAATTTCCTGCAGCTTCAGCCGGTTCACTACCGAGCCCACATAATGGCCAAGGTGGAGATCGCCGGATGCGCGGTCTCCCGTCAGGATTCGCTTTTTGACTGAGGAATTAGCTCCCATACTTCCCTGAAGTGTAGACAAGAGGGTATTCCTTGTCAATTCATCCTTTTCCCTCGATAATGCATAAAATCGAGGGTGCAGTTGATTGTGAGGAGGCAGAGCCTATGAAAACTTTCGTCATCGTGAACCCTGCCGCAGGTAATGGCCGAGCTCTGCGGCTGGTGCCTGAAGTTGAAGAGAACCTGAGAAAATCAGGGGTTACTTTCACCCTGAAGATCTCCCGATCGCCGGATGAGCCCCCTATTTTAGCCAGGAGGGCCATTGAGGAGGGATACGAACTGATTGTAGCCGGGGGCGGGGATGGCACCAGCCACATGGTCGCCAGCGCCTTGATCGGCACTCCCGCCTCACTCGGGCTACTGCCGCTCGGGCGGGGAAATGATTTCGCCCAGGCCTTGGGAATACCGACCGATCTTACCCGAGCCTGCCGGGTCCTCAAGGAAGGGCAAACCGATTGGATCGATGTGGGAAGAGCTGAGGGGGGGGAATTCTTCATCAACATGGCCGGGGCTGGATTTGACGCGGAAGTGAACCGCTTAGCCAATCGCCTCAAAATCCTTAAGGGAGCCGTGGTCTACACTGTGTCTGTCTTCATCAAACTGGTTACTTTCAAAGCTGCCGTTTTTCATATCGAGCACGACCAGGGAAGCTGGGAAGGAAAGGCGATGATGGTGGGAGTGGGTAACTCCCCTGTATACGGCTGCGGAATGATTTTAGCTCCGGGAGCTAAAGTAAATGACGGGCTTTTTGACATCTGTATCGTGGGGGAAGTAGGGAAATTGGACTTCATCCGCACATTTCCCAAGGTCTTCAAGGGAACGCACATCCACCATCCGAAAGTAAAAACTCTTCGCAGCCGGACCATCCGTATTTCCTGTGACGCCAGGTTTTGTTCATACGCTGACGGAGATTATCTATCCGATCTCCCTCTTACCCTGGAGGTGGTGCCCAAATCCCTGGGCGTTTTCCTCCCCGAGGGGGAGAGATCGAGCGTTTTCCAGAAATAACGCGATGAGGGCGAAAGAATTGACTGGACGATTTTACAATTAAATTCCCGTAAAGGATAGCCGAAGGAGGGATTTATGGAGGGACAAGGCAGGATCTTTACCGAGGTTGACCCCGATCGAGCGCGTGATTTCTTCCGTCAGAAATCGAAAAAACTCTCAAACAAGCTGATGTGCACGGAAGATATCGTACGAGAATTTATTCGCGATGGAGATTACATCGCCGTGGGGGGCTTCGGTGGCGTACGTATTCCCACAGCTGTGCTCCATGAGGTCGTGAAAGCCGGTAAAAAGGACCTTGGTTTCGCCGGGCACACTGCCACGCACGACTGTCAGATACTGGCTGCTGGCAAATGCTTCAATCGCTGCGACATTGCCTACGTGATCGGGTTAGAGGCCAGGGGTATTCCCAAGATGACGAGAAAATACTTCGAGAGCGGGCAGGTTGAGTGCACAGAGTGGACAAATGCAGCCATGTCCTGGCGGCTGAGGGCTGCCGCCATGGGAGTATCCTTTCTGCCGGTGCGAAATATGCTGGGTACGGATACAGCGCTCTACAGCGCAGCAAAAGGGATCGCGTGCCCTTTCACGGGCAAAACGTATCTGGCTGTCCCCGCACTCTACCCCGATGTGGCCATCATACATGTCCACGAGGCCGATGTTCACGGGAACAGTCATATCAGAGGGATTCTGGTCTCGGACGTCGAGCTGGCGAGAGCCTCTAAACGAGTAATCATAACCTGTGAGAGGTTGGTGCCGATCGATTTTTTCCGCAACGATCCCGAGAAGACGAGCATCCCCTACTACCTCGTCGATGCTGTTGCGGAGGTTCCTTACGGCAGTTATCCCGGGAATATGCCCTACGAGTACTATTCGGACGAGGAACACCTGGCGGAATGGCTAGCCATGGAGGAAAGCGAGGAAACCTATCGCTCTTTCCTCGATCGCTATATCTTCAATCCGCGCGACTTCAATGAGTATCTCGCTCTCTGCGGAGGCTTAGAAAAATTGAAACAGCTGCGGGGTATGGAATTCCTGATTGAGAGGCCGGGGGAAGGGAAGGATCGAAAATGAACGATTACAACTCGATGGAGCTGATGGTATGCGTGGCTTCACGCTTCCTGGAGGACGGGGCTTCGGTTTCAGTGGGCACGGGTGTTCCCTGCGCGGCGGCCATGCTCGCCCAGAAACTATATTCGCCTAACCTGCTCATATTCTTCGAGGCCGGGGGAATTGCCCCCTTGATTCCTGTTATGCCCATCTCGGTGGGCGATTCCCGTACAATACACAAGGCGATCTATGCCACCTCGATGACCGAAGTGATGGATTCCCTGCAGAGAGGGATGGTCAACTATTGCTTCCTCGGTGGAGCACAGATTGACATGTATGGAAATTTGAACTCCACGATGATCGGAAAGGACTACCACAACCCGAAAGTAAGGTTCCCCGGAAGCGGTGGAGCCAACGACTTCGGTTCTTTAGCCTGGAAGATCCTCGTCGTCACTCCCCAGAGCACCAGGCGCTTCGTTCCCAAGCTGGACTTCGTTACCACGCCAGGTTATTTAAACGGGCCGGGAGCACGGGAGAGGGCAGGCCTGCCACCGGGCACAGGGCCGTACAAGGTAATTACAAATCTGGCGGTACTCGACTATGATGAAGAGACGAAGAGAATGTCGGTGGAATCAATTCATCCCGGATATAGCCTGGAGGATGTTCAAGAAAATACCGGTTTCGAACTCCTGGTCAAAGGGAAGGCCCTAACGACTGAAGAGCCGACGGAAAGAGAGTTAGGAGTTCTGCGTACCCAGGTAGATCCGCACCGCATGGTGATCCAGCGGGAGGCAAAGTAGCCCATTTTGCGAGAAGGAGGACTGTCAGAAATGCAAATAGGCAAGAAAACCAGGGTTAAGTATTGGGGTCATGCCTTTTTTTCTCTGGAAGAGGAGGAACAGCTTGTGGTTATTGATCCCTATCAACCATCTGGCCGGATCCCACAGAACTTCTACCCGCGTTTGATCCTGGTCAGTCATGGCCATTCCGACCACCTGGGTGAAGCAGTAGAGCTCTCCCGGCGGACCCATTCTCCGATTATTGCCATATTCGAGCTCGCCAACTACTGCGAGTCGCAGGGGGCAACGGTCATCGGCGCCCATTTTGGAGGAAAGATAGCCATGCCCTTCGGCTGGGTTAAACTCGTTCCTGCCTTTCACAGCTCATCGGGGCCCAAGGGAATTTTTCTCGGAAATCCGGCTGGTTTTCTCATCCAGTTCTTCGGTCGGCTCTTCTATCACGCAGGGGATACCTCGCTTTTCTCCGACATGGCACTGTTTAAAAAGGAGGGGAAGATCTGCTGCGCTCTGATCCCTATCGGCGGACATTACACGATGGGGCCGGAGGACGCGGTGGAAGCTGTAAAACTGCTGGAGCCGGATGTAGTGATACCCATGCATTACGGGACTTTCCCGCTGATCGAGCAGGATCCGCGGCTCTTTGCCGACCTCATAGGAAAAAACACCTCCAGCCGTTGCTTGATCATGCGTCCGGGAGAGGAGGTCGAGCTTTAACCCTAAAAATGCAAGAAGCTTCCGGAGTAGATCGCGCGCAGGAATGACTCGGAATAAATGGGGAGGGCTGAAAGCAGGGGGTAGAAGAAAGCGAAGGCGATAAAGGTCAGGCCGAAAGCGACCCAGCTTAACCGCCTGATGATTCTGTGCTTCCAGTATTTCTGCATCAAATAGGCTAAGGCTAAAGCGTAAAAGGGAACCAAGGGAAGCATATAGAAGATGAAGCCTCCCTTGGTGGAGATAATCCAGGGGAAAAAATTGCTGCCGAATCCTAAAAGGAGAAAGACAGGAATAAAGTAGTTCTGGCCACGTATCCAGATAGGCACGGTTGCAAGCAGGCCGAGCAGGACCAAGCCGCCCAGGTACCATAGTACCGGATTGCCGGTAGCAAGGATACCCGCAGTTTTCCCCTCTGAACCCGTCAGATAGTAATACCAGACTCCGGTAGTCATCAGGGGCCATGTCCACCATTGTGAAGCATAGGGATGCTCGATATTCGGCCGCGTATGCCATTCCCAGGCACTCTGATGGAGCTTCACCCAATCCCCAAGGCCGTGCTCGAAGGAGAAGTAATAGGTGTAAGACAGAAGGTAAATGCTGCCCACGACGACCACAAAGCTGATGAAGACTATGAATCCGTTCAGGAGGAAACGCCGCCAACCCTTAAAGGTAGCGGCAAAGGGCTTGAGGAAAAGATAACCCAGTCCGATAAAGAAGATCACATACAGGGCCGACCATTTGGAAGCCAACGCCAAACCAGAGGCCACCAAGGTGAGTAAAAAATCCAATTTCGATCGAGAAAAATAATAACGGGCAAAGAAAAGCAGGGCGAGGAGGATAAAAAATGCCAGGAAGACATCGAGCATCGCCAAACGTCCCTGCACGAAGGATAGGAAATCAAAGGAGAGGAGAAAACCCGCGATGGTAGCCCCCCCCGGACCGAAGCCTAAAATACGAGCGAGAAAATAAACGAGAATCACGATCAGGCAACCAAAGATGTATGGGAAAAAGCGCCAGCCGAGGGAATTATCCCCAAACAAGTACATACCCGAAGCGATGAACATCTTGCCGAGAGGGGGATGCTCCCAGTTTGGATCTTCCTGTCCTGCCAGATAGAAGGAGGCTGCACGGACATAATGCACTTCATCGAAAACCTTGTCCGCCGGCCAGGCCAGGTAGAGGCCACGGCTTAAAAAAACGAAGGCCACGAGTAGCAGAAAGAGTAAAATCTCCCTCCGCCTTTTCATAGATTCATTGTAAACGTTTCGTCAAGCGGGGAAACAGCGCATTCTCAGAGTCCGTAAAGGCCAATAATTTCGTCCTTGTTTTTCCCCAGTATATTGTGTTGGCGTCCCACCTTGACGAAAGCTTCAACCGCTCTGTCCAGATGCTCCTTATCGTGCGCGGCGGAGATCTGCACCCTGATTCGAGCCTGGCCTTTCGGCACGACCGGATAATAGAACCCGATCACGTAGACGCCCTCATCGTACAGGTCGCGAGCGATATCCTGGGAGAGCCTGGCGTTGTAGAGCATGATAGGCACGATAGGGTGCACGCCGGGCTTGAGATCGAACCCGGCCTCCGTAATTTTTTCTCGGAAATAAGCGGTGTTATTTTCCAATTTATCCCGCAGGGCCGTATTCCCACTGATCAAGTCCACGGCCTTGATACAGGCGGCGACCACCACGGGGGCGAGGGTGTTGGAGAAAAGGTAAGGGCGAGAGCGCTGCCTGAGGATCTCGACAATTTCCTTCCGAGCGGCGGTACAGCCACCGGAGGCTCCGCCCAGGGCTTTCCCGAATGTAGTGGTGATCACATCAACCCTGCCCAAAACTCCGCAGTGCTCCGCCGTCCCCCGCCCGTGCTTTCCTATAAAACCGGTGGCGTGAGAATCGTCCACCATCACCAGGGCATCATACTTTTCCGCTAGCCCGCAAATTTCTTCAAGCATGGCGATATCCCCATCCATGGAAAAAACCCCGTCGGTCGCGATCATGCGAAAACGGGAGCTCTGCGCCTCCCTTAACTTTGTCTCCAGATCAGGCATATCGCCATGTTCGTAAATATACCTTTGCGCCTTCGACAGGCGGACCCCATCGATGATCGAGGCGTGATTGAGCTTGTCGGTAATGATGGCGTCTTCCTCCTTGAGAAAGGTCTCGAAGAGCCCCCCATTGGCGTCAAAGCATGAGGAGTAGAGGATGGCATCCTCCATCCCCAAAAATGTCGAGATCTTCTCCTCCAATTCCCTGTGAATGTCCTGGGTTCCGCAGATGAAACGAACAGAGGACATGCCGTAGCCTCGCTGTTCGAGACCCTTTTTGGCTGCCTGAAGCAGCTCCGGATGGTTGGAAAGGCCAAGGTAATTATTCGCACAAAAATTAAGGACTCTTCTTGCCGGGGCTCCAGCTGGAAAGGAGACGTTGATCGGGGGCGCCTGGGGGGATTGAATCAATCTCTCTTCTTTATAGAGGCCCTGCTCCCGGATAGCGTTCAGCTCTCGCCGGAGAAATTCTTGGATCTTACCGTACATGTTTCCTCCTTAGACCTTCCTTCTCTTTTTCGCTTCCTCCAGTTCCTTCAGGACGGGGAAGAGCACAACCTTAGCTGAGGTCCGAGGCCTCTCGATCATAGCTGAAAAACCCCTGGCAAACTCGGAAAGGGGCAAGAGGTGGGTGATCACCGGAGAGATATCGAGGCGGCCTGAGCTCAGGAGATTCCGCACCCGATACCATGTATCAAACATTCGGCGCCCGTTGATGCCGTGGATTTGAGCGCCCTTGAAGACGATACCATTGTTGTAATCAATCAGCGTAGGGGATTCAGCAGCGATGCCGAAAGCGGAGAAACGACCTCCTCGCCTGAGCATCTTGAACCCCTCCTCCAGCGCCTGCGGCGTGCCAGCCATGTCCAGAACAATGTCCGCTCCGTTTCCTCCCGTGTAATCCTGTACGAAAGCCAGCCGCTCTGCGGAAGGGGTAGTGGCATAGAGCAGGTGGTCAGCGCCCATTCGTTTTCCAATTTGCAGATTGAAATCGTACTTGCCCACCAGAAATATGCTCGTTAAGCCACAGGCGCGGGCTACTCCCACTGCCAGCAAGGCGATGGGCCCGTCGCCAATTATAACAATGCTTTTTCCGGCAACGTCGTTATCTTCCCCAAGGACAGAATAGGTGGCATTACCCAGAGGCTCCTGCACTGTGGCGAATTCCGGAGGGATAACCGGATCATTTACCCAGCAAACGCTCTCGGGCACTGCGAAATATTCCGCGAAAGCCCCATCGCAGTCGACGCCCAAGATCCTCATATGCTTCCCAATATGCAACTGCCCCAGGAGGGCGGTAAGGTCAGATGGATCGTAAATGTGGGTTTCCGCGGAAATATAGTCATCCACTTTGATGCGCTTGACATGGCTCCCTACCTCCACCACCACGCCGGCCACCTCGTGACCGAGGATCTGGGGCAGGTGCTCTTCTCCAAGCCGGCTCTGAGCCCAGGGGTCCCACTTGTAGATATGCACGTCAGTTCCGCATATAGACGTGGCGCGGACTTTTATTAAGACTTGATCTGGAGAGATCTTGGGGATTTCTCGATCCAAAAATTCTGCGCCCGGTGAGGGGTGAGTTTTTACAACGGCCTGCATAGAATCCCTCCTCTTTCAATAGTTCTCAAGCAAGAAAATTTAAACACAAACGGCCTTACTGGGAAAGAATGATGCCAAGAGCGAGGAAGCGGTCGACTCGTTAAACGGGTGGTCCAGTTGTGGGCGAAGTAGGTAAAAAGGTAGGTGTCAGGGTGGGAGGGAGATTACTTGTAGGCGCAGGAGAGGGGCTGTTCGTGGGCGGAAAAGAAGGCGTTTCGGTCGGCAATTCGCTCGGGGATGAGGGAGCCCCGCTGGGGGAAATTGAGGGCAAAGTGGGAAACAGCCAAGAGGGTGTCTCGGTATTCACGGGAATGGTGGGGCTAGTAGGAGTGATGGGGGTGGTGGGAGTGAAGGTGACCATATGTTCTGTTCCGGCTATGAAGAGTTCTCCATTTCTGCGCAGGACACCTGGCGGCATCTCCCAATCCTCGTTGGGAATTGCCGCTTGCGCCCGCTCCATAAAAGCACGCCAGATGGTGGAAGGGATGCCGGCGCCGATATTATAGCCCGTAAGAAAGGGGATGTCGCGGGAATCGTTGCCGTTGCAGACAGCTACCACGATGTTTGGGGTATAGCCGATGAACCAGGCGTCCTGAAACCTATCGGTGGTGCCGGTTTTGCCAGCCGCAATCAGGCCCTCAACATAAGCACGGCGGGTGTTCCGATATACGGTTTTAAAAATATCGGTCATGATGTAGGTGGTGGAGGGATTGATCACTTGCTGCGGGGCAGGCTGATGTTCTTCCAGGACATTGCCCTCCCGGTCCACAATCCGGAAGACAGGAGTGGCAACCTGCAGCCTGCCCATGTTGGCCAGAACCGAATAGGCCTGAGCCATCTCAAGCGGGGAAATTTCCGCCGAACCGATAGCGATTGAGGGGTAGGCTGGAATCTCCGTCGTCACGCCCATCTTGTGGGTATAATCTATTACTGTGTCCAGGCCGACCTGCAGAGCCACTTTGACGGCAATGACATTCGAGGACACGCGCAATGCATCCCTCACCGTCAAGGGGCCGTAGAAATGCTTGGCTCCTGGATCTACGTCCCCTGTGTATTCTGTAGGCTTCCAGCCGTTGACGTCGATCTCCTCGGAGACCAGGATCGTAGCCGGGGTGACGATTTTCTTCTCCAGAGCAGCCGTGTAATCGAAAATTTTAAAGGAGGAGCCGGGCTGGCGTGGAGCCAGGGCCCGGTTGTACTTAGTCTCATACCAGTCTCTTCCGCCCACCATAGCTAATACTCCGCCTGTTCCGGGGTCAAGAGCAACCAGAGCTCCCTGCGGTTGAGCCACTCCCCTTTCGTCCTTAAGCTCAGGATCGAGAACTCCTTCTCCCTCCCAGTACTCGTAAGCTTCCTCCATCGCCTCATTGGCCCAGCGCTGCATTCGCAGATCCAGGCTTGTATGAATCGTCAGTCCGCCCTGAAGAAGGAAATTTGCGGAATATTTTTCTTCCAGGATGGCACGAACCCAGTCCACAAAGTAGGGCGCATCCGACTCCAAACGGATGGCTGATTCGGAAAATACTAAGTCCGTGGCCAAAGCTCTTTCCCAGCTGGCTTCGTCCACGAATCCGTAGACCTTCATCTTGTATAAAACCCACTCCTGGCGCTGCTGGGCCGCAGCCCGATTCTCCGGGGAGCCAAGAGCGGAAGGAGCGTTGAGCACACCAGCTAACCAGGCCGCTTCCGCCAGATTCAGATCCTTGGCATGCTTGGCGAAATAGGTCAGAGCCGCTGCTTCAGCCCCATATGCATTCTGCCCGAAATAAACAGCGTTCAGATAATACTCTAAGATCTGCTCTTTACTGTACTTCTGCTCCAGGCGGAAGGCGATCATGATCTCCTTGATCTTGCGAATGAGGGTGACTTCCTTGGTAAGAAAGGCTTCGCGCGCAAGCTGTTGAGTGATAGTAGAACCACCGCCCGTAGTATCAGGTTGGTTGGTGAAATAGCCCCAGATCGCGCGTAGAATGCAGGTAAAATCGATCCCAGAGTGCTCGAAAAATCTGTGGTCCTCTACCGCCACTACGGCTTTTTGAAGCAGAGGCGAAATTTCAGAAAGAGGCCTGTAGACTCTCTTCTCAGCCGGAGAGTACGTAGCGATCAGCTGACCGTTACGATCGAGAATGTGGGACGACTCCGAGAAGCGGAAGGTAAGATCAGAAGGTAACGGCAAGCTATAGAGCATGATGGCGAAGGCGCTTAAGGTTAAAATCATGAGCCCCAATAAGCCGAGAGCGAAATAGGCTAAAATCCGCCACGCACTCGTCCTGCCTCTTTTTTTCCTCTGATATTTAGATTCCCAACTGGAAAGTTTTCGCCTGTATGTCATTCGCCGATATTATGACACGGATCAAGGAGAGGGGTCGGGAAAAGGCACCGCATAGATCTGGCTGGTGCCGTTCCAGGAGCTGGAGATGAAAATCCTGCCAGAGTTGGAATAGCTGAGAAAGGAGCAATCGTCCAGTTGAAGCAAGAAATCCGGCAAGCCTTGATCTTCCTTCAGTCGCCAGAGGGAGAGAGCGCCCCCTCCTGCGCTCGCCCAGGCTAACTCTTCATCGCTTCGCCAGAACAAAGAGCACCTGCCCTTCTCGACGGCCTGGCTGAAATAAAAGGCCAGCTCCGGGTAGGTATAGGTGCGGATCTCACTCCCATGCTCTGATTCGGCCTTAAAGGCGAGAAGGCGTCCATTCGGCGACCAGGTAGCCGGGGTCAAGCCCGCGCCCTGGAAGAGGTCAACCTGCTTCCCCTCTAGGTCAACAAAGCTGACCCAGTCAGTTCCCTCTCTGTGCGAAAGGCAAGCCAACCCTTTTCCATCCGGAGACCAGGCAAGATCGAAGATATTCCCCTCTTTCCTGAGCAGCGGCCTGGCATCTCCTCCATCCACGTTCATCAGCCAGAGCTCCAGCTGATGAGGGTCCAAACCCTGCAAATAGCCTATCCAGCTGCCGGACGGCGAGGGCCTGGGGTTTTGCGCCGCGCCTGTCTTGGTCAACCGCTTGAATTGGCCGGAGGCCGGGTGATATGACCAAATATCGCTATAGGATGTGCCACGCGTGAAGTACAGCTCACTGCTGTCCTGGGCCCAGGCCGGTTGTCCTCCAGCCCCCAGGGGAATGGCATTGCCCGTAGCGAGGTCTATAAGGGTCAGCTTTGCTTCTTCAAGCCCCTGCTCTGCGTAGACTAACCATCTGCCGTCAGGTGAAGCCAGAGCCTCGCGCTTATCGCCTAGCGAATGAGTGACGGCTTGATAGGGAAACTCCTGAGTAAGAAGGACGGCCTGGATTTCCTTCGTCTCGCCGTCTTGGAGGTAGAATTGCAAGTTCCAGTCCTGGAAACCTTCTTTTTTCAAGACCAGGCCGTAGGATCCGGCATCCACGCGGGAGAGGGTTGTGGGGGTACGTCCCAGGTAAGCCTGACCCAGGTAGATTTCCGTCCCTTGCGGCTGAGAGGAAAGGGAGAGCGTACTCCCTGCGAGAAAGGGCACTGCTTCTGAGGGAGGACAGAGATTCTGGCTCCAGATCCTCTGAAAGCCGGATTGGTCGGAGCTGTACAGGATGAAGTCCGAGCTGGGAGATATGGTCAAAGATTCCTTGCGCGCACTATCCTGTAGCAAGAGGGTAGCGGTTTCCTGCCCGGGGTCCCACAGCCAGATGCTCTCCTTCTGGGATTTTGTCCGGAAGAGAAGTCTTCCATCCGATGACCAAAGGACCTCCTGGGTCGATTCAGGCAGAACCTTTTTCTCCTCTGCACCGCTTACAGCGAGCAGGTGGAGGCCTTGACGCGAGCCGACCGCGATTTGACTGCCGGAAGGTGACCAGGCCAAGGCAAAACACTCTCTTCCGGGAGGAACGAGCAGTCGGTTGACATTGGTGAGCGCGGAAAGAATATAGACTCCGCCGTCCTCCGCGGAAATATAAGAGATCCAGCGCCCGTCAGGTGAAAGGGAGAAGCTCTCAACCGGAGCGCTGACAAGTGAAGTAGCGCGAAGATTGGTCAAATCCAGAAGATAAATCCTTGGGCTCTCTCCCGCCAAATAGGCGATATGCTTTTCACCCAACCAGACGAGGGCTGAGACCACAGGAGATGGGACTGAGGCGGTAAGGGTGAACCCGGTATCCCTTTCCTGGATGACCACGATATCCTGAGAGGCCTGCGATCTCACAAAAGCCAATCTGCGCCCGTCGGGCGACCAGGCCGGGCGAACGCAGGCCAGTCCTTCCTCCTCCTTTTTTAAGGTCTTGCCTGAAAACTCGTAGGTCCATAGTTCCGTTGATCCCGGGAGAAAAGAATTCTTGGATCCTAATAGAGCGAGGGTTTTGCCATCCGGAGAAAGCGAAGGGAAAGAGAATTCCTGTACACCCTGAAGCTGTATCTTACCTGTGGCAGCCAGGGAAATCAGTCTCACCTCATAACGAACGGGATTGGCCGAAAGAGCGAAAAATTGTTCATCCCAGACCCGATAACCCTCCTTGTGGAGAGAGATGGTATGGTTCCCGGACGAGACATTCGTCTTAAATGGGGTAATTCCCAAAACCTGTCCGTCCAGATAGACTGTGGCTCCCGGAACGCTGCTTAAGATCTCGAGGGGAACCGGCGTCCCTCCTCCAGTGGCCACGCTGACAGAAAGGAGCAGCAGGGTAAGAGCGAAAATAAAGTAGCGCAGAACGAAACGCGGAACGGAGGTGAACGACGCCTCTCGGCTTTTTTCAACCTTATCCTTCAGGCTCATCTCGTAAAACACCCAGTAAGCCGGTGGTGGATGCCTGGAGGGAATTTGAGCAAGGGAGAGGCGGATCTCCCCGAGCCTGTCCAGTTCCTCTCTGCAGCTCGGGCATCGGGCTAAATGAGCGGAAACTTTCTCCTTCTGGTCCTGTCTGAGCTCATCGTCAAGGAAAGAGGAGAGTAAACGCCTGAGGGGGCAGGTTCGCTTCATTTTGCCTCCCTGATCGGCAGAAGATCTGGATATTGTTTTTCTATGATGGTTCTGAGCCGCTGGCGGGCCGAGTTCATGCGTGACATGACGGTGCCCACGGGACAGTGGAAAATCTGAGCGATCTCCTTGTAAGAAAAGCCATCTATGTCGTGCAGGATCAGATAGGAACGGAAAAGCGGCGGGAGCTGATCCAGGGCCTCTCTGATCATGACAATATCCTCGCGCTGATCAGTGTCGACCTCTGTTCCCAGCTGTACAGCCTCCAGGGGCACCTCCGGCAATTTCTTTTTTCTCTTAGCGTCGATACAGAGGTTGACCAGAATGCGATAGAGCCAGGTGTAGAATTGAGCCTCACCACGGAAGCGAGGCAGGGCCAGATAGGCTTTAAGGAATGCCTCCTGCGAGAATTCCTCCGCCTGTTCATGGTTTCCCATGAAATGATAAGCCAGGGAATAAAGCCGCTTCTCGTATTTTCGAACCAATTCCTCAAAATTCTTGATATCCACTTGCTCAGGCGGAGAAGACTTTTTCGACACGCAGAACGCTCCGAATTCATAAAATTCTCACTTTCGATTCTGTCATCTCGGGGAAAAACGGTCAATTCTAAAGAGCCGAAGAGGACATTCTCCCAAGAAGAGTGGCGAAATGCTTTCGTCCTTTTCCGTTGGCGAAACTTGCCTGAAGGCCTTCCAGGCAGTCATTCGAACAGAGAGAAATAACAACGCTATGGCGATGGAAGGTGACTAAAACTTCCTCTAACCGCACCTTCTTCCCGCACCACAGGCATTTCTGATCAACAAAGTAGCGACGCATCGCATCTCCTTCCGTCCAAGCTACTCTCTTAGACGCAGGGGAGGAAAGCGGTATTCGCTCAGGCGGAAGGGCGAGGGAAAAATTGCAGCCGCAGAGAGTTGGAGACCACGAAAACTGAACTTGAGGCCATAGCCAGAGCAGCGATCATCGGGTTCAACAACAAGCCGAAAAGGGGGTAAAGAATTCCGGCAGCGAGGGGAATACCCAGGATGTTATAGATGAAGGCCCAGAAAAGGTTCCATCTGATTGTCGCCATGGTCCGACGAGAGAGGTCGAGGGCAATGTTCACTCCGTTCAGGTCGGCGGAAATCAGGGCGATATCCGCAGTCTCCAGAGCTATATCTGTCCCGGTCCCCAAAGCAATGCCCAGATCGGCTTGAGCCAGGGCGGGAGCATCATTGATGCCGTCGCCCACCATGGCTACTACCTCGCCCCTGGCTTGCAACTCTGCGATCTTCTTGGCTTTATCCGCAGGGAGTACCTCGGCCAGTGTCTCTTCAATTCCCGCCTCAGCCCCCACGGATTTAGCGGATGCTGGATTATCCCCTGTAATCAGCAACAGCTTGAGCCCGAGGGCCTTCAATCGCTTAATTGATTCCCGCGCCTCGACTTTTATAATATCGGCGATGAGAATAGAGCCGAGCAGTTCGCCCTCCTCGGCGACAAAGATCGAGGTCTGGCCAAGATCCTCCGGGCTAAAGGGAACATTACTGAGCTCCATCTCTTCGAAGAAAGCCGCGTTTCCCACCCTGATTTTTTTCCCTCCGATAACCGCCTCCACCCCTCGCCCGGGAACGGCCTGAAAAGATTCAGGAGAGGTTAAAGTTATTCCCTTGGCGTGGGCGGCGGAATGGATGGCTTGCGCGAGCGGATGTTCGGAGAGGGCCTCAGCGGATGCAGCGAGGGCCAGGACATCATCCTCTCCCCGCGTCAAGGAAATGATTTTCTTTACAGTCGGCTTGCCGAGAGTGAGGGTCCCAGTTTTATCAAACACGACCGCGGTCAGGCTACCGGCTTTTTGCAGGGCCTCACCCGAGCGGATGAGGATCCCTATCTCCGCTCCCTTGCCTGTCCCCACCATTACTGCCGTGGGAGTAGCTAACCCCAGAGCGCAGGGACAAGCAATGACCAGGACGGCGACGGCATTGTTTAAAGCGAAGATATAGGAAGGAAAAGGGCCCCAGGCTAACCAGGCGAGGAAGGTGATGAGAGAAATCAAAAGGACCACGGGGACGAAAATGGAGGCAATACGATCGGCGGATTTCTGTACCGGCGCTTTGCTTCCTTGAGCTTCCTCGACCATATTAATCACATGGGCGAGAAAGGTATCCTGGCCAACTCGCTCTGCGCGGAAATGGAAAGCTCCGGTGCCATTCAGGGTTGCACCGATGACGGAGTCGCCTGGTCCCTTGAAAACGGGCATGCTCTCCCCCGTAACCATGGATTCATCAAGGTCGGAACTCCCATGGACGATTGTGCCGTCCACAGGAACTTTCTCCCCCGGTCGAACGAGGATCAGGTCTCCCACTTTCACTTCCTCTATCGAGACCTCTACCTCTTTCTCATCGACAAGCAGGATGGCGGTCGGGGGTTGCAATTTCAAGAGGCGCTTGATCGCCTGAGAAGTGCGGCCCTTAGCAAGCCCTTCCAAGTATCTTCCGAGCAGGATCAGGGTGATGATCACCGCGGAAGTATCAAAATAGGTGGAAGCTGATATGCCGCGTGATGTGAGGACGTGGGGGAATAAGGCGACGAAAAGGGAGTAGAAGTAGGCGGCAGAGGTACCGAGGGCAACCAGGGTATTCATGTCCGTGCTTCTGCGCTTTAAGGCAGCCCAGGTCCCTCGCAAGAAGGGAAAGCCTGACCAGAACTGCACGGGGGTGGCGAGCGCTAAAAGAAAGTAAGGGGAAGAGAGGAAGGGAAAGGTCGAGCCCAAGGAGAGCATCTCGGCAAAGCTACCGGTCAGGATAAAAAAAGAGAGAACGGAGCTTACGATCAGCCGGAGCCTCAATCTGCCTTGTTCCAGGCTCCTTGCTTCGGCCTCCCGATCTCCCCGAGCGGTAAGAAGAGTAGCGGAATAGCCGGCCCTCTGCACCGCATGAATCACCTGCGCCGCTCTGAGCAAGCCCACAATATAATTTACGCTCGCACGTTCGGTGGCCAGGTTAATGTTCACTTTAAGTACCCCGGGCAACGCCTGGATGGCTCTTTCCAGTCTCTCCACACATGAAGCGCAGGTCATGCCCCCTATAGCGAAGACGTAACAATCATGGAGCACATCGTAACCGGCGGAGCGGATCGACTGGACCAGGAGGGGAAGCGCGTTCTCCTCCATGAGGACGGACGCGCTCTCATCGGAGAGATTGACCGATACGTAAGATATTCCCGGAGTGTTTTTCAGTGCTTCCTCGACGTGGAGAACGCAGGAGGCACAGGTCATCCCCCTGACGGGGATCTTCATCCTTCTTTCGGTCACTTATCCTCTACGGGCAAATATTTTTTCGGATCTTTATCGAAGGCTATTTTGCATCCCTTCCCACAAAAATAGTATTTTTTGCCCTTATAGTAGGAGCTGAACTCGGCTTTCTCCTCGTCCACCGTCATCTTGCAGACTGGATCGATAACCATACCATCCTCCTCCGAGTCTCTTTTCACAGGCAAACAGGGGACTGCTGTGCTTTATTCCCGGAAAAAAGAATCGAGGTAAGCCTGCTGCTCTTCCGTCAGCTTGTCGATCCGCACCCTCATGGCTTTTAACTTCAAAAGAGCGATCTCATCATCTATTTCAGACGGCACGGGATGGAGAACCGGCCTTAGAGCCCTTCCCTCTTTCACCAGGTATTCCAGGCATAGCGCCTGATTGGCGAAACTTAAATCCATGACCCCGGCAGGGTGGCCCTCGCCACAGACCAGGTTTACCAGTCTCCCTTCCCCCAGAATGATGATTCGCCTCCCATCATCCATGGTGTATTCCTCCATTTTGTCAGTCAAGCGTCGGCGAGAAATGCTAATTTCTTCGAGGCGCTCGAGGTCAATTTCCACATTGAAATGTCCTGCGTTGGCCAAGATGGCGCCGTCCTTCATGTTCAGGAAAGAATCGTCGCCAATCACCTTTAGTCCTCCCGTGGCAGTAATAAAAATCTCCCCTTCAGGCGCCGCTTCCTTAATCGGCATCACCTCGAATCCATCCATTAGAGCCTCTAAGGCCTTGACGGGAGAGATTTCGGTCACGATCACCCTGGCACCCATCCCTCTGGCACGCCAGGCAATTCCCCGCCCCACCCAACCATAGCCACAGACTACGGTGCGGCTGCCGGCCAAAAGAATGTTTGTGGCGCGTAAAATACCGTCCAGCGCACTCTGTCCCGTTCCGTAACGGTTATCAAAAAGATGTTTTGTGCGGGCAAAGTTGACCGCCAGGACAGGGAAACGCAGTCCCCGCTGTTTCGACAGGTTGCTAATACGAGTGATCCCGGTTGTGGTCTCCTCTGTGCCTCCCTCGACACTATGGCCATCCGCTTGGTGGTAAAGGGCAGTCAGGTCGCCTCCATCATCGAGCAGGAGGTGAGGAGAAAAGGAGAGGATCTCATGTATATTCCTCCAGTATTCCTCCTCATCTTCTCCCCGCCAGGCAAAGACATTGATGCCCTCGCTCGCCAGATAGGCGGCGATGTCGTCCTGTGTCGATAAGGGATTGGAGGCGCAGAGACTGACCTCCGCTCCCCCATCCCTCAGGCTGAGCATCAAATTGGCGGTCTTGGCTGAAATATGCAGGCAGGCTCCCGCTCTTTTCCCCCGAAAGGGAAACTGGGCAGCAAAACGAGAGTGAATGGCGCTGAGGACAGGCATCTGCCTTCGAGCCCAGAGGGTCCTGATCCGCCCTTCGTCGCACAGGCTGATGTCCTTAATCCTGTAATTCATTTTTGGGTCCTCCCTTTTATTCTAAAATCAAGGTCAGAAGGAAAGGGAATGATAATTGACCTGCACACTCATAGTACCGCTTCCGACGGGTCACTCTCCCCCATCGACCTTCTCCGTGCGGCGAAAACGCAAGGAGTAGAGGTTCTCTCCCTGACGGATCACGACACAGTGAGCGGCATAGAGGAAGCGTCCCGGGCGGCGAGAGATTTATCGATGGAATTCATCCCCGGGATCGAATTTAGCACGGAAGTGGAGGAGAGTGAAATCCACATCCTCGGTTATTGGATCGACACAAAAAATCCCACCCTGCTCGCATTGCTCCGCCGCCTGAAGCGTTCGAGGCTGAGGAGGATCTATCATATGGTCGCCCGATTAAAAAAGATGGGGCTGGTTTTGAATGTGGAAGAAATTATCCAGCAGAGAAAGATGGGAGTTTACGGACGGCCGCAGGTAGCTTCTGCCCTGCGCCGAAGAGGGTACGTCTCTTCGATAGAGGAAGCCTTCGAGAAATACATCGGGATCACTCGACCAGCCTACGTTCCCCATTTCAAGCTTTCCCCCTGGCAGGCCGTTCGCCTTATTATTAAATCCTCCGGCATTCCCGTCTATGCTCATCCCGGCCTCTCCCGGCGCGACGATCTTATCCCCTCTCTATTAGAATCCGGCCTCCAGGGTATCGAGGTATTCTATCCCGAGCACTCCCCGGCGGATGTCCAGCGATATCTGAAGATTGCTCGGGATTCATCCCTGCTAGTTACGGGGGGTTCAGATTACCACGGGGAAAGCGGAAACCCATCCTCGCTCGGAATACCAGACTTCCCGGCCGAGTTCTACCGGGTATTTCGTTCCTGTCATTTTTAAAGGGACTACGCTGGAGTATAATAGCAGTAAGGAGGTGAAACTATGGACCAAGCTTGGCGGGATTCTTACCTGATTATGGAGTTGAGTAAGTTACGATCCTCCGACAAGCTGGACGAGGCCTTCTCCTGGCTCTCCTGTCAATTCGCGGCCAAGGATTACTTCGATTTCAAGGAGAGATATCCGCGCGGCAGCCCAGAACGGAAGAAATTCTCCGCGGTATGCAACTTCTTCGAACTATGCGGCACGATCGTCCTGAGAAGCCTTTTGAGCGAGGATATTTTCTTTGAGATGGGCTTCGGCCTCAACACAGCCTGGCAAAAAGTTAAGGCTGTAATGCCCGGTTTTCGCGCAGAGACAGACCCGCGCATGTACGAGAATTTCGAGATGCTCTATCGTCGAGGCCTGGAGTGGGGAACTAAAAACCCTCCCAAGACTTAGAAAAGGGCCAGGCCTCAGGAAATCAGAGAAGCCTGCTCTTCTTGAATATCCTCCCCGCTTTTGCTCGCCCGGGCCACGGCGACGACCAGGTCCTGCTTCTCCAGGCGGACTGCGCGTACGCCAGAGGCCATCCGGCTCTGGCAGGGTATCTCTTTGGCCTGAATGCGTATAATCTTTCCATTCATGGTGACGAAAATCACATCGTCCTCAGGATAAACGATTCGTGAAGCCACGACCTTGCCCTTCTTCTGCCGCCCGCGGAAGACGATGACTCCCTTTCCGCCGCGCTTGTGCACAGGAATGGAACCGTGGTCGAGCCTCTTGCCGTAGCCTCCCTCGCTTACCAGAAGGAGGCGGCAACTTGAGCGAGGAACCTCCAGGCCAACAACCCGGTCTCCTTCCCGGAGCCGGATTCCTCTCACTCCTCTTGCGCCGCGGCCCAAGGGCCGTAGATCTGATGCCGGAAAGTGCGCTGCAAACCCAGAGGCCGTGAGCACGAGCAAATGATCCTCATGGTTGATGCGGCGGACGGAGGCCAGAGAATCCCCATCTTTAAGTAAAACAGCCTTGATTCCGTGCCTCCCAGCGTTCCTGAATGCCAGAAGCGGGGTTTTCTTGACCAGTCCGCTCCTGGCAGCAAAGACAAGAAAGTCCTCTGGCTCGCTTTTGGGAATGGGAATCGCGGTCGTGATCGATTCGTCGCCATTGAGAGAGAAGAAGGCCCGTACAGGAGAGCCGCGATCCGTCCTCGTCCCTTCCGGAATCTCGTATGCCTGCACTCCGCAGACACGTCCCTGACTGGTGAAGAACAGGACCCTCTGGTGGGTCGAGCAGACGAAAACCTCCTCCACCACATCCTCCTTGCGCAGGGTCATGCCCATTACCCCTACTCCGCCCCGTCTCTGGCTCCGGTAGGATGACATTGGTATCCGCTTGAAGTAGCCATCAGCGGTAATGGACACAACTAACTTCTCTTCGGGAATCAGGTCCTCCGCCGAGATCTCCTCTACTTTCTCCTCGAAAGTCGTCCGCCTTGGATCGGCGAACTTCTCCTTGATCGCCAGGAGCTCGTCCTTGATGACCTGCAGGATTTTTTGTGAATCAGCCAGAAGCGACTCAAGGTAGGCAATGTAACGGGAGATTTCCGCCAGCTCCTCCTCCACTTTTGAGCGCTCCAAACCTGTCAGGCGGGAGAGACGCATATCAAGAATAGCCTGGGCCTGGATTTCCGAGAGAGCAAATCGCTCGATCAGACCCCTCTTGGCTTCCTCAACGGTTTGTGCCTTGCGGATCAGCTTTACGACCTCATCAATGTGATCGAGAGCGATCTGGAAGCCGAAGAGAATGTGCTGCCTTGCCCGGGATTTCTCCAGCTCGAAACGAGTCCTCCGCTCCACAACTTCCTGTCGGTGGCGCAAGAAAACATCCAGTGCTCCGCGTAAATCAAGCCACTTGGGTGTACCATCCACAAGGGCCAGGAGCATGGCTCCATACGAAACTTGCAGGGCAGTGTGCTTGTAAAGCTGATTGAAGATGGTGAAGGTCCTGGCGTAGCGCTTTAGCTCGAGCACCACTCGCATGCCTCGACGGTCAGATTCATCCCTGATATCAGTGATACCGTGAACCTTACGATCGCGCACCAGCTTGGCGATCTTTTCCACCAGAGTGGCCTTATTAACCTGATAGGGAATCTCCGTAATAACAAGCTGTTCGCGCCCGCCCTTGAGCTCTTCCAACTGTATTCGTCCGCGGACAATGATGGCTCCCTTCCCGGTCAAATAGGTCTGCCGTACTCCCTCTCGCCCCATGATGATTCCTCCCGTGGGGAAGTCCGGCCCAGGGATGAATTGAAGCAACTCTTCCACAGTCACCGAGGGATTATCGATCAAGTGCACCAGGCCATCCACCACCTCCCCCAAGTTGTGCGGGGGGAAATTGGTAGCCATGCCTACGGCGATTCCGGAAGCACCATTGATCATGAGATTGGGTATCGCTGAAGGAAGGACGACCGGTTCCTGCAGGGTACTGTCGAAGTTGGGAGAAAAATCCACTGTTTGCCTCTCCAGATCCGCTAAGAGCTCGACAGCCAGGCGAGAGAGGCGAACCTCGGTGTACCGCATGGCTGCAGGTTCATCTCCGTCTAAGGAGCCGAAATTTCCATGTCCATCGACCAGAGGGCAGCGACTGGAAAAATCCTGAGCGAGACGGACCAGGGCATCGTAAACAGCCCCCTCTCCGTGTGGATGATATTTACCTAAGACATCGCCTACCACACGAGCAGACTTCTTGTAGGGGCGGTCCGGCATATTGCCCATGTCGTACATGCCGTAAAGGATCCTGCGATGGACAGGCTTCAGACCGTCGCGGGCATCCGGAAGCGCACGTGCTACGATAACCGACATGGCGTAATCAAGGTAGGAGTTCTTCATCTCCTCCTCAACTTTCACCTGCAATACCCTTTCACCCAAAACTCTGCTCAAGAAAATCTCCCTTTTATGCTTTATAAAAAGATATTTTTCATGCTCAAAAAAAGAAAAAATGCCTCATCAGCATAACATAGAAAGTAGCACAGATGAGCAAATTCTGCAAAGAGGAAGGGTTATCCGGCGCTCAGGTCAAACGAGGAAAGAATAAAGGCTCCAGCTGAATAAACCGAAGGAATCCCGCCAGGTAGGCTCGGGCGGGTTAAAGTCCCTGCTCCAGCTACAACTTTCCTCGAACTCGGAGTAGGCGAACTTCTGTACCAATTTCTCGAGCAGGGCCTCCGGCATCTGAATTTGAGCAGTTGTCTTACGCAATTCTAAAGTTATATAATCCTCAAATTTCGACATCTCTCTGCCTTTGTAGATTATTATCTACAAATGATCTACTTTGTCAAATAGCGGCTCATTGTCCGATACAGGACGCCGAGCCTTTCTTTCCTGAGGGTATAGTAATTATTGCCCGCCCTAAATTCCGTTTCCACCAGCCCGGCGATACGCAAGGAAGCCATGTGGTGCAAAACAGTGGGATGGGAGAGCCCAAGCATCCGAGCGATCTCCAAGGCATACATTTCTTTCTGACTCAGCAGTCGGATGATCTCCAGGCGGGTGGGGTCAGCCAGCGCCTTGAGTGCGCGCAGAAGCAAAACTTTCAATTCTTCCTTTTCGCGCTCGTCCCTGGAGCGGGCCGGATAGATCAAGAGAAGTTCGTCCGCAGATTCCTGAGAGAAAACGAAAGGGGAAGCGAAAATGGCAGGAGCAAAACTGACCTGCTTTTTCCTCGCCCCGGGAGAAAGGAACAGGCCTCCTCCCACTTTTGTAAGAAGCTCCTGCAAAGAAAGCCGATGGGAGGCAGCTAGGAGCGATCTGGCACTTTCTAAGAGCAACTCCTGGTTGCGGCGGAATTCCCGATGGAAGAAAAGTTCCCAATAATCAATTAGAAGAAGCCTGAAGTCTTCCTTGTGTCCCGGCTGCAGATAAAGGCTCTCCAGGCGTTTAATAGAGGAGGGGGAATAGCGCCCGGCGAAATCCTTCCAGATCCCTCTTTCTTCGGAATCGAGCTCCTGCTTAAGGGCGGATTTTGCTACTAAATCCGCCAGATTGGGAGTAAAGGGCTCCAGATTCGAGACCAAGGCGTAAAAGAACTCCTCGGATGAGAGGGACTCGAGGAGAGAGAAGAGGCTCTCGATCTGTCTTGGCGGAGGAAGGCGCAGGGCTAGGGATAATGCGTTTAAGCCGATATGCTCATCCGACTCAAAAAAGAAACGGAGGGTGGACTTAGCCTGGGAGGAGAGCTTGCTTTTCAGGGAGCGTGCCCAGCTTGGTTTGGGTTCCAGATCTGGATTGGAAATAGCTAACAGCGAGATGATGAGGTCGAAGAAGGGGGAGATTTCGAAAATCAGTCCGGGCTCGTCCTGTAAAGTCACTGATCTCTCCGCATTGTAGAACATTGTCTACATCATAACACGGAGTGGAGGTCAGTCCCAGTCATTTCCGTTCTCGAATTTCCTCGACTGCTGATAATTTAAAATCCTGTCCAGCTCGAGCTCGGTGAGGTCACCCGACTGAAGCAAAATTTGACCTATCAGCAGTCGATCCTTCTCAGCCAGACGCTCCTGCCTTCTTACCGCCTTTAGTACGGCCCGCTCGTTGAAGTACCCGAGATCTACCCCGATCTCCCCGAACAATCTGTGTTCTTTTTTCCTCTTTGGCATCCGTCTCCCCTTTATGAGCATCGTCCAGATGGCAGGTTTGCAAACCGGTTTTTGATTTCCTTGGAGGGAAAATTGCCATCTTAAGCTCTATAGGGCTAAATATAATCAGCTGGTTCAGCAAAAACAAGGGTGGAAAGTCGAGTAGAGCACCTGAGGAATTTGACAAGCATCAAACCACCCTTATAATTAAAAACCAATCGGCGAGGAAGGGAAGTAGTAGGCCCTCGGGGCCGAACTCGTCCCGGAGCCCGGCTGATGAAAAAATTGTTAATCGGCCGCGGGTGCGCCCGTTACAGCGAAAGAGAGTTTTGTGGGGCTGTGGCGCAGCGGGAGCGCGCTTCCTTGGCATGGAAGAGGTCACGGGTTCAAGTCCCGTCAGCTCCACCAATAAAACAAGGTGGTACCGCGAAGGAGATCCTTTCGCCCTTGGGCGAAAGGATCCTTTTGTTTAAGGAGTGAGATCAATGCTTGTCGAAAAATATGATTTTCGCAATATCGAAGAGAAATGGCAGAACCGCTGGGCCAGTGAGCCTTCACTCTTAGAGGAGAACATTCGACAGGATAAGCGGAAATTTTACAACCTGGTTATGTTCCCTTATCCCTCGGGGGGAGGACTGCATATGGGGCACGCTCGCACCTACTGCATCGGCGATGTGATGGCTCGTTTTAAGCGTATGAGGGGCTTAAACGTCCTGCATCCCATGGGATGGGATGCTTTCGGTATGCCGGCAGAAAATGCCGCCATCGAACGCAATTTACATCCGGCGGACTGGACCTATGATGCCATCAACACGATGGAGAAACAGCAAAAAATGCTGGCGATCTCCTACAATTGGGATCGTCGCTTCGCCTCCTCAGATCCGGAATATTACCGCTGGACGCAATGGTTGTTCCTCGAGTTACTTGAAAAAGGCCTGGCATACCGCAAAATGGCACCCGTGAATTGGTGTCCACACTGCCAAACTGTACTGGCGAACGAGCAGGTGGAGGAGGGAGGGTGCTGGCGCTGTCATACTCTTGTGGAGAAGAAGGATCTGGAACAGTGGTTCTTTCGCATCACCCGGTATGCCGACAGATTGCTTGCTGATCTGGACCTCCTAAAAAACTGGCCCGAGAGAGTGAAAGCCATGCAGCGAAACTGGATCGGTAAGTCCGAGGGAGCCGATGTCCAATTCTCTATCTCTCGAGGAGAGGAAAAAGACGGGTTGACGGTCTTCACGACAAGGCCGGATACGATCTGGGGCGCGACATTCATAGTTTTGGCGCCGGAGCACCCTCTGGTGGAGAAGCTCGTTTCAGCCGAAAGGTTGGCAGAAATCAGAGCTTATGTGTCGGAGACCCGCCGCCAATCTGATGTGGAAAGAGAGTCCACGGAGAGCGAAAAAACCGGAGCCTTCCTCGGGGCTTACGCCATGAACCCGGCAAATGGCGAACGTATCCCTATCTGGGTGGCAAACTATGTACTCATGACCTACGGTACCGGGGCGATCATGGCCGTCCCCGCTCATGATGAGCGGGATTTCGCCTTCGCCGTAAAGTACGGGATTCCCATCATCCCGGTAATTAAACGCCCGGATGGGATCTCAAAAAGTTACATTATTTCAGGCTCAACGAAAGAGGGGTTTGATCAAAAACTGTATTCCCAAGGGCTTGAGCTCAAGAAAGTACAGGGTGGCCTTCTCGTTACTTTAAAAAGCGACAGCGAAGTGGAGCTCTTCATCCATATTGCACAGGAGCATTTGCTTCCGGATTACTGGTGTGACGTCATAGGTTCTCAATGGCATTTTATCTTTTCGGATGCTACTTTGAAGCTGGATTCCATCGAGCATGAAGCAGAGATATTGCGCCGTTGTCAAACCCTCCACCCTCCGACAAAGAAATACAGGACTGTAATGGAAATGCTTCAATCTAATAAATACTATCGGGATCTCCTCTCTCACAACGATTACGGCGCGATGATTCATTCCGGCGAGCTCACAGGCACCCCGGCAGCAAACGCCAGGGAAGCAGCAACAGCCTGGCTGGAAAAGAAGAGGGTAGGGAAAAAAGCAATTCATTACCGTCTGAGGGATTGGCTCATCTCCCGGCAGAGATACTGGGGCACCCCGATCCCCGTCGTATATTGCGACCACTGCGGTATAGTTCCTGTTCGAAAAAATGACCTGCCCGTACTTCTCCCCGAGAATCCCCCTCTTACCGGAGAAGGAGGCTCTCCTCTGGCCCGAATGCAAGAATTTGTAGAGACCTCTTGCCCTTATTGCGGCGGCCCGGCCCGAAGGGAGACGGACACCATGGACACCTTCGTAGATTCCTCCTGGTATTACCTCCGCTATACCAGTCCCGATTCCCTCAGGAATCCGAGCGATCGACCGTTTGACAGCGAGAGAGCCAATTATTGGCTGCCGGTTGATCTCTACATCGGAGGGATTGAGCACGCCATCTTGCACCTGCTTTACTCGCGTTTTTTCACCAAGGTGCTCTACGATCAGGTGCTAGTGAATTTCGAGGAACCCTTCCGCAGGCTCTTCGCTCACGGAATGGTTACCCTGGGAGGGACGGTGATGTCCAAGTCGAGAGGGAATGTAGTATCCCCCGACGAAACTGTGCGACAATTCGGAGCAGATTCTGTCCGGATGTATTCCCTTTTCATTTCCCCCCCTGAAATGGATGCAGAGTGGACCGATAGAGGACTGGAAGGTATTTTCCGTTTTCTGAATAAGTTCTGGCGGACTTCTCTCGAATTCCTGCAGGAGCAAAACGGAAGGGGCTCGAGAAATCAGGGCCCTGAGGGAGATTCGCTCCTGCTCAAGCTGCATGATACGATCCGCCGGGTCAGTCAGGATATCGAGGAACGCTTCCGTCTGAACACCGCCGTATCAGCCCTGATGGAGCTCGTAAACGAATGGATGGCTTATCGGGCGAACGTTCCTCTCGCCCGCCGAGACAATGAGCTGGAACAAAGTGTCCTGGAATCTCTTTGCCTTCTCCTCGCTCCCTTTGCTCCGCACATTGCTTCCGAAGTCTGGGAGCGGACAGGAAAAAAGCAGGATGTGCACCAGATGCCCTGGCCAACCTATGATCGAAGCATTCTCCAGAAGGAGAAAGCCATCCTCGTGATACAGGTCAACGGCAAACTGCGCGATCGCCTTGAGGTCAGAAAAGGGCTCAGCCGGGAGGAAACGGAGAAGCTCGTCTTAGCAAATCCGCAGATACAGAAATACCTCGTTTCGAAGACTGTTCTGAGGGTGATAATTGTGCCTGACAAAATTGCCAATATTGTGGTAAAGTAAATTTCCATTACTACTGTGGATTGGGGTGAGGTCATGCGAAGGGGATTTATAGTTTTTGTTTTTCTTCTTATCTCTTCCTGTCTGTGCAGCTGCCATAGCTCTCCCGCAATTATTGTGGAGAACACGCCTTCCCCGGAATCTCTGGAGGTAGCTGTGCATATCGCAGGAGAGGTGCATCTTCCAGGGCTTTACAGGCTCCCCCGGGGCTCGAGAGTCGCTGACGCTCTCCGCGTGGCTGGTGGGGCGACGAGCGCTGCCGATGTAGACTCCCTGAACCTTGCTCGCCTGCTCGAGGATGGGGAAAAAATAACCGTGCCAGCAAAAAAGAACGGGAGTGAGAAGACCTCGGACTCTATCCCTTCCTCCGCCGCAGCCATTCCCCCCACAGAAGGAAAAATTAACATCAATACTGCTCCCAAGGATCTTCTGGAGACTCTCCCGGGAATTGGAGAGGTCCTCGCCCAAAGGATCATTGATTTACGGGAGAAACGCGGGGGATTCAAAAGAGTGGAGGAGATTAAGGACGTTTCCGGCATCGGAGCTAAGAAATACGAAGCAATTAAAGACCTCATCACCGTAGATCACTGAGTGAACGCATTATTAGGCCGTCCCCTATTCCTCTGGACCATCCTTTTCTTAGGGGGGCAGGTGGCGGGCTTTTACCTCCCGCCGCAGCCATTGCCTCCAATAGCTCTCTTCCTCTTTTTCCTTCTTTTGACTTGTTGGCTCGTGCGCAAATTTCGCCTGTCCTGGCTTTTTCTTCTCCTCTCCCTCGCTCTGCCCCTCGGATTTTTTCTGACCTCAATCGCCAGTCATGAAACGGGAATGCAGGGGAGCGAAGGTAGCGTCACCCTTATCGGTGAAGTTGAGACTCAACCCGAAATAGAGGACGGTCGAGTCACTTTCTTCCTCAGGCAGCTCGCCCAGGACTCCGGGGTGGGGCTCGAGGAGAAGGAGGAAAGGGTCTGGGTAGAGCTCTGGCGAACTCAATTACCTGTTTTTGGCGATCTTATCCGGGTAGAGGGCAAGATGGAGAGGCCGGAGAGACACTTTGCACTCTATCTGAGGAAGAAGGGGTGTTTCTGGACGCTGAAGGGGGAAGAGCTGACCAGGCTGGGGGGCTCTCTTTCCCCTCTGGGCGAGGCCTGGAGGCTATGGAAAGATGGACTATCCGATGGCGTTGCCCAGGCTGCAGGTAAAGTGCTTACCGGGATAATCTTCGGTAGGACAGCGGGGATGAGTGCCGAAGAAACAAGGCCTTACCGCGAAACAGGAACCGCCCACATTCTCGCAGCCTCGGGGATAAACGTAGCGCTCCTCGTGGCATTCCTTTTTACAGTTGGCAGGCTGTTGCACCTCCCACGCTCCGTCATCCTCGTTTTCTCCATCCCCTTGATCCTATTCTACTCGGCTCTATGCGGCTTCGTGCCGTCCATCACCCGGGCCAGCCTGATGGCCTTAACCGGGATACTTGCAAGTTTATCCCGCCGTCAACAGGATTTTCTAACAACTATCTCCTTTGCCTGCTTAATGGTCTCGCTATGGGATCCCCTCGCCCTCTTCTCTCTGGATTTTCAGCTTTCTTTTATGGCTACAGTCTGCCTTTTCGCCTTCATGCCGGAAGTCAAAGCCTCGGTTCCACGGAAGATTTCCTTCTGGATCAAGACGACCTTCTTCAGTACTACTGTGGCTCAAATCGGCATTCTACCCCTTCTAGCCTCCTCTTTCCATCTGCTTTCGCTGATTTCACCCCTTGCGAATCTCCTGATCCTACCCTTTATCTCGTTTCTACTACCCGCCGGTCTTTTCGCAATCGGGCTACTTCTCCTCGCTCCCCAGGTGGGCGGTTTTTTGCTCTCTCTCCTCGCCAAAGTAACCTGGCTCCTGGATCAAATCGCCCGAGGATTATCCCAGATTCCACTTTCTCATTGGGTGATCCCTCACCCGCCTCCCTGGCTCGAGGGCGTTTACTGGGGGATTTTGCTCTTCTCCCTGTTCGTGGCTCTAATATATCGTCAGCCCAGATGGAGAGCCTGGGCGGTCAGGGGGTTGGTCTTCCTCTCCGTCATTTTCATAGGCTGGGTGGGATTCTTCCCCATTCTTTTTCCCCCTGCGCGCTTGGAGGTCCACTTTATCGACGTCGGCCAGGGAGATGCCATTCTCTTTCGCACTCCGGAAGGAGCAGAAGTTCTCATTGATGGAGGGGGCTCCTCGGCTTGCCGAAGATACCTGGAGGCCTTGGGAACTCAGGAATTGGATATACTGCTCCTCAGCCATCCGCACAGCGACCATCTGAGAGGATTATTCCCTATCCTGGACCAATTTCCGGTCCGCCTGGCGATTGTAGCAGCAGGGATTCAGACTGAGGAGCTGGACAGGTTCGAGGTCGAACTGAGGGAAAAGAAGATCCATTTAGTAAGGATGGCGGACGGTGGGCGACTACAGTGTGGGACACTGGAATTCGAATTTCTCTCTCCCCCTACTCCATTGCCCGAGGATTGGAGCATCAACAACAGTTCCCTCGTCGCCCGCGTTCGGTTTGGCTGGACCAGTTTCTTCCTGTCGGGTGATATCGAGGGCGATGCCCGGGGGTATATTTTGCAGAGTCATGAGGATATCACTTCCACCGTCCTCAAGGTCCCTCATCACGGCAGCTCCACCTCATTAGACGAGCCCTTCCTGCGCGAACTCTCTCCCCGTCTGGCCGTAATTTCCGTAGGAGAGGACAATGCATATGGGCACTCCTCCCCCTGGACCCTGGAGCTCCTTAAATCTCATGCTATAAGCACCCTCCTCACTTCTGAGGCGGGAACGATAATCCTGCAAAGCGATGGCCAAAACCTTACAATAGAGACGAAGAGATGAAAACAATCGACTATTTAGAGGCCCTCAAGGCGAGCGAGGAAAAGAAGTTTTTCCCGCTCTATGTCCTTATCGGTTCCACTTTCTTTCTCAAGCAAAAGCTCGTTGAGACTTTAAAGGAAAATTTCTTAGGCGACGAGGGAAGCTTGAGGGTAATCGATCTGGAGGAGGATCCCCTGAGCTATTTTTTTGAAGAGGAGGCCACGCTGGGGCTCTTTGCCGCACGCCGCCTTTATTTCATCAAGAACCTACAAAAGCTAAAGGCCGCCATGCGCCAACAATTTCTCTCGTCGTTGCTGCTCGATAATCCCGGGGAGATCGTGCTCGTGGAATACGAGCACGACACGGATATTGAGTTCAGGGAACTGGAAACGAGGGAGGGAGCCTTTGTTAAAGAACCTGTGCTCGACGAAAAACAGTTGCGGAGTTTCATAAATCGTTCATTTGCCTCTCGCGAAAAAAAGCCCCTTCCTCAGGCAGTGGAGAACCTTCTCTCCCTAACAGACCGTTCACTGGAAGCCTTGATCGCCGAGATTGAGAAAATATCACTTTTCGCCGGTGGAAAGGATCTGGTCACCCCGGAGATGGTGCGTGCGGTAATCTATCCCGCGGACGAAGCGGTCGTCTTTGAGCTAGTGGATGCGATCGTCTCCGGCCAGTACTCCTGCGCCCTCAGTCTCCTCTGCCCTATCCTCAGGGAACGCGAGATGACAGGAAGGTTAATATATCTGCTTTTTCGCCAATTCCGCATCCTCTTCTATATTGGGGGGCTGAGGGGGGTTAAACGCCTGGATTATTACCGCCTCGCCCAGAAGTTATCCGAGCACCCCTTCGTCGTCAAAAAATGCCTGGCGAAAGGAGCCCGCTTTTCGCAGCTGGCGGCCTTGAGGGCGATGGAAAAAATTTCTCTGATCGACAAAAAAATAAAGCAAGGTGGCGAAAATCCCTCCTTGCTTTTCGAGAGGCTGATACTCGAATTTAAGACCGCTTCTTAACCAGACGGGACTTGCGCCTGGCGGCCTGGTTTTTGTGTATGACCCCTTTGCTCGCCATCCTGTCGATCATTCTGGTTGTGGCTTTAACGAGATCCTTATTCTCACCCGGCTCAGCCAGCAGGGCTCTTTCGGTCTTTTTGATCGCAGATTTCAAGGCGCTTTTAAGCGCCTGGTTTCTCTCGCTCCTTCTCTTGCTTAACGCCTCTCTCTTTAAAGCGGATTTCGATCTCGGCAACGTCTCTTCTCCTTTGGAACAATTTGAACACTTATTGTAACACAGGGCTCCCTGATATACTAATCTAATGCAAGATCGAATCAGGAACTTCTGCATTATTGCCCACATTGACCATGGAAAATCCACTCTGGCCGATCGCCTGTTAGAGGCTGCGGGTTTGATGACCGAGCGCAATCTGCAGGAACAGGTCCTCGACCAGATGGAGCTTGAACGAGAGCGAGGCATAACTATCAAGGCCCATCCTGTACGCCTGGAGTATCGCGCCAGGGATGGCCAGCTCTATAGCCTGAACCTGATCGACACGCCCGGCCATGTCGATTTCACCTACGAGGTATCCCGCGCCCTGGCTGCCTGCGACGGTGCTTTACTCGTAGTGGATGCAACACAGGGAGTCGAGGCCCAGACCCTGGCCAACGCCTTTCTGGCCATGGATCTAAAGCTGGATATGGTCCCGGTAATCAATAAGATCGACCTTCCGAGCGCCGATCCTGACCGCACGAGGAAAGAGATCGAGGAAACCCTGTTGCTCGATGGGAACGAGGCGATCTGTGTCTCAGCCAAGGAGGGCTGGGGGAGCGAGGAAGTGATGGAGGCGATCGTAAACAAGATCCATCCGCCGAAGGGTGACCCCATCGCCCCTCTCCGCGCCCTGATCTTCGACTCCTATTATGACCCCTACAAGGGCGTGATCGCTTACTTGAGGGTGGTGGATGGCTCGATGCGGGTGGGACAGAAAATCAGGTTAATGTCCACCGACCAGGAATTCGAATTGATGGAGGTGGGATATTTCCGCCTGGGCCTGGTACCTCAGGAAGGGTTATCAGCCGGAGATGTGGGATACATTGCTGCCAATATCAAGAGCCTCTCCCAGACAAAAGTAGGGGACACGGTGACTTCAGCAGAACGGCCGGCTCAAACTCCCCTGCCGGGATTCCGTCACGTCAAGCCGATGGTTTTTTGTGGAATATATCCCTCGCGTAACGAGGATTTTCCCACTCTCAGGGAGGCTCTGCAGAAACTCGCGTTGAACGACGCTTCGCTGGTCTATGAACCGGAAACCTCACCGGCGCTGGGTTTTGGTTTCCGCTGCGGTTTTTTAGGCCTCCTCCATCTTGAGATCGCACAGGAGAGGCTAGAAAGAGAGTACGGACAGGAACTCGTGGCCACAGCTCCCTCGGTCGTCTACCGGGTTTATCCGCGCCGGGGCGAGGTATTAGAGATAGACAACCCGGCCAGACTCCCCCCGGAGGACCAGGTTGAACGGGTGGAAGAGCCCTACGTCAGGGCGATCATTGTCGTGCCGCAGGAATTTGTGGGAGCGATGATGGAGCTGGCTCAGAGAAAAAGGGGGGCTTTCAAGGACATGGAATATGTGGAGGGCAACCGGTTCATACTCACTTATGAACTCCCCCTGGCCGAGATTCTGCTTGATTTTTACGACCAACTGAAGAGCTTCTCCCGAGGGTACGCTTCCTTCGATTACGAATTCTTGGAGTATCGTCCCGCGGACCTCGTCAAACTGGAGATCCTTGTAAACGGTAAGGCCGTCGACGCTCTCTGTTACATCCTACCCAAGGAAAGAGCCTACGAGCATGCACGAAAGGCAGTGAACCGTCTTCGCAGGAACATTCCGCGTCAACTATTCGAGGTGTCGATTCAGGCAGGGATCGGCGGTCGAGTGGTTGCCCGCGAGACGGTAAAACCGCTGCGCAAGAATGTCCTGGCAAAGTGTTACGGGGGAGATGTAACCCGCAAGATGAAACTTCTGGAAAAGCAGAAGGCCGGGAAAAAACGCTTGAAACAAATGGGCAACGTGGAAATCCCCCAGGAAGCTTTTTTCAGCATGTTGAAGATCGACAACGAACAAGAGTGACGGAAAAAGTGAATCTGCCGGGTAAGGGCCTAGCCGTCTACGTTCATATCCCTTTCTGCCTGAGTAAGTGCGCTTACTGCGATTTTTTATCGTTCCAGGGTGACCGCACAACGATTGCATCCTACCTTCAGTGTCTCCTGGGGGAAATTGAGCTCTATCGTCCGTTAATGAACTCGAGGGAGGCGAAGACTATCTATTTCGGCGGAGGCACGCCCAGCCTCCTCCCGAGCAGGGACCTGGGAACCCTGCTACGGTCTCTGCCACCTCATGCGCTCGAGATAACACTGGAGGCAAACCCCGGGACAGTCAGCCAGAGTAAGTTGGAAGACCTGAGGGGCTACGGCTTCAATCGTCTTTCCCTTGGAATTCAATCCTTTCTTGATCGAGAGCTCGAGCTGCTGGGCCGGATCCATAATTCTCAGACAGGAGAGAGAGCACTGAAAATGGGGCGCGGTGCCGGCTTCGAAAATATCAACTGCGACTTGATCTTCGGCATTCCCGGGCAAAGGAGCGGAGATTTTCTGATCAGCCTCGAGCGCCTCCTTTCTCACCGACCCGAGCACATCTCCCTATATTGCCTAAGTCTGAGCAAAAAAACTCGTTTGGGGATGATGATTCAGGCAGGGATCATCTCCCCTCAGCCGGAAGACGAGACCGCCGAGATCTACGAGAAAGCGTCGCGGCTTTTACAAGAAGAAGGATACGAGCACTATGAGATTTCGAATTTTGCCAGACCGGGAAAGCGTTCACAGCACAACCAGTGCTACTGGCACGGGCAGGATTATCTCGGGCTGGGATTGGGTGCAGTCTCTTTTCTCGACGGATTGCGCGTTCAGAATCTGCGGAATTTGTCTCGCTACCTCAAGCGCATGGAAAGAAAGGAGCTTCCTGTTGCCCGAACCTTAAAAAAGAAGGGCTTAAAAGCATTGGAGGAAGAGGCCATCCTGCATCTGCGCACCAGCGAAGGATTCCAGGAGTCGGAGCTGGTCAGAAAATATAGGAGATCTTTCCCCGTATTTAAAAAACGCTTGTGCTCTCTCCAGGAATCCGGCCTCTTGAAGAAGGAGGGCGAGCGTTGGCGGCTGCCAGAGGAGTACTTCCTCATCTCCAATGAGGTTTTCCTGCGTTTGTTGTAAAATAAATTAGCACTCGAAGTGCTAAGGTGCTAAAAAATGGATTTGACCGAGAGAAGAAAGACTATTTTAAAGTATGTAATAGAAGAGTACATCCTCCATGGTCAGCCCGTAGGTTCCAAGAATCTACTGCGCAGACGTGCATTGCAAATGAGCTCGGCCACTGTTCGCGCGGAGATGGCGGAGCTGGAGGAAATGGGGTATCTAACCCATCCCCATACCTCCGCCGGGCGTGTGCCGACGGAAAAGGGTTACAGGCTCTATGTCGATTACCTGCTCTCCCTTCCCTCCGTTCCCCTTCAGGAGGAAGAGAACATTTATCAGGTCCTTTCCCGTTACTCCGAAAACCTGAAGGAGGCTCTGGCTGAATCCTGTCGCTTGATCGCTGCTATTTCAACTTATACTTCCCTAGCTCTTTCACCCCACCTTTCCCATCAATTCTTCCGTCACGTCCATTTTGTACCTGTATCCGCCAACCATGCCCTCATTATTCTCGTCACCAACGTGAATATAATTCAGGATGAGCTTATGGAGCTGCCATCCGATACTAAAGAAGAGGACCTGGAATATCTTTCCCATCGTCTCTCGCAGCATTTCTCTTGCAAAACCCCCTGGGAGAGCCTACAGGTGCTTAAAATGCTTAAAGAGGGGGAGCTCCTTCGCTTCACTCCCCTGCTGGAACAGCTGGACAACCTGGTGCGCAATGCCTTCCTCTTTGAGCAAAGCGAGCGCCTGATCGTGGAGGGAACGGAAAATATACTGCTTTCTTCCGACCTACATAATGCGGCACGAATCCGGGGTATTATCGAGGCTCTGGATCGCCGTTTCTTCCTGCAAGAAATTTTGGAGAGGCACCTGATGAGTCAAGGTCTGCAAGTGCTTATCGGCAGGGAAAACGAGGTAAGCGAAATGCAAGATCTGAGCCTGATTACGATGCCTTTTCAGCTTCATCGCTCCAATTATGGGGCTCTCGGCCTCCTGGGGCCAATGCGGATGGATTATGGGAAAGCCATCCGTTTATTGGGCTGCGTCGTCCGCATTTTAGAAAGAACCCTTCAGGTCGAGGAGACTTAATCCTTGCCTCGCGTCTTTTGGCTCCCACCTGAGTCCCGTCAGGAGGACAGGGTGATTTTTAAACCGGAAAAAGAGCACCATATCCTTCGCGTCCTGCGCATGAAAGAAGGGGATCCGGTGGAGGTACTGTGCGAAAACCTCAGAATCCAGGTGAAGCTCATCCGCGGTTCAAGAGGGCTGGAAGGGAAAATAGTATCCATCTCCAACCTGCCTTCGCCTCACTTCTCGGTTGATCTGGCTCAGTCCCTGCCGAAAGGAAGAAAGTTCGAGCAGGTGGTCTCCCTCGCCTCCCAGGTCGGAGTGAGACGCTTACTCCCCTTCCTCTCCGCCCGCTCAGTCCCCAGGCTATCTCCCGGAGAGAAAAGCTCGAGGAAACAGGAGCGCTGGCGAAATATTGCCGAGGAGGAAGCCCGGGTGACGGGGGATCTGCCGGTCAAAGTTGAGCCTTTGGTGTCTTTTTCCCGAATCGTGGATCTCTCCTTAGACTATCCGCTCTCCCTCTTGTTCTGGGAGAACGCTGAGAGGCCCCTGAGGGAGGTATTCACAGGGGAAGAGAAGCCAACCACGGTCTTGGTTGTAATCGGACCGGAAGGCGGCTTCAGCCCCGAGGAAGCGAGGGAGGCGGAGGATCGGGGGTTCTCCCTGGTCAATCTGGGATCGCGCATTCTGCGCTCGGAAATCGCCGGTTTCGTTGCCACCGCAATACTCCTGGAGAGATGGGGTGACCTCGCCAGTTGAAGGTCTCCGTAATATCCCTGGGCTGTAAAGTCTCACAGTATGACGCCGCTCAATTGAAGGAAATGCTCCTCCAGGCCGGGGCCGATCTTCGCCCACCGTCCTGCGAGAGCGAAGCCTTCATCCTCTGTGGCTGTGCGGTGACGGAAAGAGCGGTAAGAGAGGCCTGGCAAATAGCCCGCCGTTCGCTTCGTCAGAATGCGCGGGCCCGGCTTTTCTTCTTCGGCTGTATCGGTGCTTTCATCAAAAATTTTTCTCCCTCGAGCGAGGAGAAGGTAAAAGCCTGCTTCAGTCCGGCGGAGAAAGCGGATCTCTTCGAGGCCCTGGGTCTGAAGCTCAGAGAAAGTACCCCCGCTAAAAGAAGCTGGGGCCGCAGTCGGGCGTTCCTCAAAGTTCAGGACGGCTGCAGCCATTTCTGCTCCTTCTGTATTGTGCCTTTCCTACGGGGGCCCGGTCGCAGCCGAAAGCCCGGGGAGATCATTCAGGAGGCCTGGCATCTGGCGAAAGGAGGCTACCGCGAACTCGTGCTCACGGGAACTCACCTTTCCGCCTACGGGAAAGACAGCAATGAGAGAGGACTGCTTGAGCTCCTGGAATCTTTAGAAAAGCTTCCCGGCGTTAAGAGAATTCGGTTAAGTTCCCTCGAGCCGGTGGACCTTAACCACCAGCTACTGGACGGGTTTGCCCGTATCTCCAAGCTCTGTCCTCACTTTCACCTTCCTCTGCAAAGCGGCTCCGATTTCATCCTGAGGAGGATGAAGAGGGGCTACAGTTGGGAACACTATTTCTCCCTGGTGGAAAAAATTCGTCAGCTCTGGCCGCGCGCCGCTATAACGACTGACGTCATGGTCGGGTTTCCAGGGGAACACGAGGAGGATTTCCAAAAGACGCTGAAGGCGGTAGAGACCGCCCTCTTCGCCCGGGTGCATATCTTTCGCTACTCGCCCAGGCCGGGCACCGAGGCCTCTCGGTTTCCCGATCAAGTGGAAGAACAGGCTAAAAGGGAACGTTCAGCCCGGTTGCAAATTTTAGCTCAAGGCCTCTCTCTCTCCTATCGGCAGCAATTTATCGACTCCCTGCTCCCCGTACTTGTGGAAAAAGTGGCAAGCGGAGGGGAGGGGGAGGGCTTGACGGATAATTACATACGTGTCAGGTTCAGGAGAACCCCGCCACTCGAGCCGGGGGAGATAGAGGAGATGAAAATTGTCGCCTGCGAGTCCTCTTTCTGCAAGGCTGAGTGTACGTGAAGACAGACTGCGTTTTCTGCCGTATAATTTTACAGATTGAGGATGCCAAGAGGATCTACGAGGACGAGGAAATCCTCGTGATTGAGGATATTAACCCTCGTGTTTTTTTTCATTACTTGGTGATGCCGAAGAGACACGTGGAAAGTCTGATGGAAATGGAAGAAGTCGACACCTTAGGGAATATGATCCTGGTAGCGAAAAGGGTGGCTATAGCAAAAGGTTTTGCCGAAAACGGTTTCCGCCTCGTCCTGAATTGCGGCCGAGGCGGAGGACAGACCATTGACCATCTGCACATTCATCTTTTGGGAGGAAACACATCGTGTTGGCTTCCTTCTTAGATTCGCAAGCGGAAGGAGGGGAGAAAAGTGGCAGAAGTGAAAAGACGACCTAACGAGTCCGTGGACGAGTTAGTGAAAAGATTTAAAAAACAGGTGCAGAAAGAAGGCATCATGAAAGAAATCAAAAAGCGAGAGTATTTCGTGGCTCCTTCCGTTCTACGAAGAAAAAAGCAAGCCGCAGCGCGTAAAAAGAAACCAGCTGCCGACTGACCTATGATCAGAAGTAAGGCTGGCCGGGAGCTCTGGAAGAAAAGAAGAGTCTCCTTCAAGGGCAGGGGGGTTCGTTTATTCCTTCTGACCCTGCTCCTGTTTCTTTTCTTCGTGGGCATCCTGGCCGCCGATCTTTTCCCGCCGTCTCTTGCCCTGGAAGTTGGAGCTGTCGCTCCTTCTGATATTTTCGCGCCGCGCAACGTCATGTACATCGACCGCGCCAAGACGAGGGAGCTTCAGGAATTGGCGGAGAAATCCGTAATGCCAGTTTATAAGAAAGATTTCTCCTCAGGTCTGCAGGATCTGGTTCGCGCTCAAATCAACAATTACTACAATCTTATGGAGCAGATCGCTTCCAACGCTTCCCTCCCCACGCAGGAAAAACTGGATCGGTTGAAAAACAACCTCCCCTCTACTTTCAATCAGGAAACGCTGCAATCGGTTCTCCGGGTCGACCCTGAGCTATTTACCACCCTGTTGTCTTACACCATCGATGTCTCGCTCCAATTCCTAGCCCCAGGGGTAAGAGAAGAAGATCTACCCCAGCTACCGGCGAGGGTGAATGAGAAGGTCGGCGTGCTCGGGTTGCCTATGGAAGCAAAAGCAGTCATGGAAGCAGTCGTCCTCTCCGTGCTCTCACCAAACCTGACCCTGGACCAGGAAGAAACGGAAAAGAGAAAACAAATAGCCAGAGCGGGCGTGGAACCTGTCCGCCGCCAGATATCCCGTGGAGAGCTCGTCATAAAGAAGGGGGATATCGTCAACGAGGAAACCCTGGCCGCTCTCGAAGCGCTGGGGCTATACCGAGAGCGCTTTCCCTGGAAGCAGCTTTCAGGAACAGTCCTGATCTCTGCGGCTCTGTTCAGCGCTTGGTTTCTCTTTTCACTTCACTTCGCGCGAGGCTTCCTTACCGAAAGAAGGCTCATTTTCGTGGGAATTCTCTTCATCCTCTTGATCCTGGCTGCTCGTTTCTTCCCCGCCAAGATAATCTACCTGATCCCTCTGCCCCTGCTGAGTATCGTCCTTTCCTCCCTATTCGGCTTCCCTTTCGCGTTCGCTTTCACAGTCTTCTCCGCCTTAGGCATCGGCCTGATCCAGGGCAATGATTTCCTTCTTTCCTTCGTCCTCCTACTGGGCGGGACCTTCGGCGCATATAGGACACGTCAGGTCCTCCGTCCGATTGATTTCCTTCGTGGCGGCCTCACCTCCGGCCTGGTGCTGGCTTTCTCCGTTGGAGCCGTCAGCCTGATACTGGGGAAAGGCCTCTCGATTTTTGAGGACATGAGCTGGGCATTCCTGAACGGGGGACTCTCGGGGGTTTTTTCCGTGGCCATCCTCCTCATCCCCTTTACGGAAAGCCTCTTTGACCTGACCTCGCCACTTCACCTCATCGAGCTGACCAATCCGAATCATCCTCTTTTGCGACGTTTGCTGCTTGAGGTCCCAGGCACCTATCATCACAGCATCATGGTGGCCAGCCTGGCGGAAAGCGCTGCTTCGGCGATCGGGGCAAATGCGCTTCTCTGCAGAGCTGCTGCCTTTCTACATGACCTGGGAAAGATGGTCAGGCCAGAATATTTCGTCGAGAATCAGGAGGGAGATAACGTGCATGAGCGTATATCTCCTCAGTTGAGCTCACAGGTGGTGGTGGCACATACCAAAGACGGCGTGGAGGTGGCTCGCTCTTCTTCCATCCCCGAGCCAGTAGTGAGGATCATTGCCAGTCACCACGGCACTTCTCTGGCTTCTTACTTCTATAAGCAGGCTCAGAAAAGCACAGAGGGTTTCCTGCCAGATGAGACTTTTCGCTATCCCGGTCCCAAACCGGAGACCAGGGAGGAATCAATAATTATGCTGGCGGATTCGGTAGAAGCGGCGGTACGCTCGCTCAAGGAGAAAACGCCGGAGCGAATTGCCAAGATGGTGGAGAACATGATCGAGGATCGCTTGAGGGACGGCCAGCTCTCGAAGTCAGAGTTGAGCTTCCACGATCTGGAAAAGATCGAGGAAAGTTTCGTGCGCGCCCTGACCTCGGCCTATCATCCTCGCCCCGAATACCCGGGGGGCGGGGCCAGAGCGGAGAGGGGAAATGGTCATCATCAACAATCTACATCCCAGGATTCGAGTAGCCAAAAAACCCCTGATTGAGTTGGCCGAAAGGGTCTGCCGCGGGGAGGAGTTTTCCGGGGAAATCTCTATTACTTTCGTCGACGATCCTTTTATCGCAGATCTGAACCGGCGTTATCGCAAAATCCGGGGAGCGACTGATGTGCTCTCTTTTCTTATAGAGGGGAAGCCGATTCTGGGGGATATTTATGTAAGCCTGGATGCGGCTCGCAGGCAAGCACCTCTGTTTGGTACTCGCTTTCTCGATGAGGTTCGCCTTCTCGTCGTCCACGGAATCCTGCACCTTTGTGGTTTCGAGGATTCCAGGGATAAAGAAAGGAAGCTGATGAGAGAACGGGAAGCGCATTACCTGCAATGACCCCGTTCTTCCTTTTATGCCTTCTCGCCCTAGCGGCTTTCTTCTCCTCCGCCGAAACCACTTTCTTCTCCCTCAGCTGGAGGAGGGTTCCTTTTCCTCCAAGGGTACGGAATTTACTGGAAAAGCCTCTGGAGTTCCTCTCCCTCATCCTCCTGGGAAGCACCCTCACCAATATGGCGTTTTCCGCCCTGGCTACGGCATATTTTGTATCCATCTGGAAGGATGTTCCTCTGGTCTGGCTCACCAGCTTGATCACGCTCTTAGTGCTTGTTTTCGGCGAATTGCTGCCCAAGACTATCGCCGCCGGGACTTCCGAGAAAATTGCCCCGATTTACGCTCCTTTCCTCTCCCTGCTGTCAAAAATCCTCCGGCCTATTGCCATTGTGTTCGCCCGTGGAACCGAATTTACTCTGTCCCGTCTTTTTGGCAAGCGGCAGGAGGGGAAGTCTACCTCAAGCCGGGAGGAGATCGAGGAGGCAATCCGGACGGGAGCGGAAACCGGCTGGCTCTCGAGGAGAGAATGGGAAATTCTCGAGGGCATTTTGGCCTTTGGAGAAAAAACCGCGGAGGAAATTATGACGCCCCGTACGGAAATAGTGGCTTTGCCCGTTTCCGCCACCGCAGATCAGGCTGTCACCCTTTTCTCCAATGAAGGGGTCTCGCGCTTACCTGTATATCTCAAAACACATGACGACATCATCGGTGTGCTTTATGCCAAAGACCTTCTGCGCTGCACCACTCTCGAGAAGAAAATAACCATCCGCGAACTGCTGCGCCCTGTGTTTGTCGTACCGGAGGGGATCACCCTCGAGAGATTATTGGCAGAGTTTCGCCGACGTCGGACTCACATCGCTTTAGTAGCTGACGAATATGGCGGAACCACCGGGCTCGTCACCCTTGAGGACGTGCTGGAGGAGATTGTCGGCGAAATCTGGGACGAGCACGATCTCGTCTTTGTTTCCCATCAACAGCTCAAAGACGGGGGGTTCCTTCTTTCCGCAGGCATTTCTCGCAATGAACTGGCGAGATTAGGAATAATTTTGGAGGAAGGGCACGACAATTTGAGCGCTTATCTCCTCGCGATCAGCGGGCATATCCCCCAGCAAGGGGAGGTCTTTGAGACAGAACATTGGCGTTTTTCCATCGTAAAAGCTTCTCCTCAGCGAATTGAACTCATCAGGGCAGAACGATGCTCGAGTTAGTAATCTTCTTTTTATGCACGATCCTTGCCGCTTTCTTCTCCGCCAGCGAGACCTCTTTCACCATGCTTAACAAGCATATCTTGCACATGCGCGCTAAATCCGGAAATCGCCGCGCTAAGTGGATCATCTGGATGTGGGAGAAACCAGAACGCTTCTTCACTCCAGTTTTAATCGGTACCGATCTGGCCGAAATTTCGGCCAGCGTAGTCCTCACCGTCCTCTTTTTAAGATGGTGGGGACCTCTTGGCGCCCTGCTCTCTACCATTTCCGTCACCGCCATTATGCTCTTCCTGGGCGAGCTTCTACCCAAGGGGATCGCGGCTCGCTTCCCCCTTCATTTTTCCAACTGGTTCTTTTATCCCCTCCTGGCCTTCATCCTCCTTCTTTACCCCTTCAGCTTGCTCTTCAATTTTGGGCTTTCCCTGCTGCGAAAAATCTTTCCCTCCCTGGGCAAAATTTCCGTTATCTCCCGAGAGGAATTGGAGGCCATGGCTCGAGCTTGGGAGAAGCTGGAGGAAAGGGAGATGCTGAACCAGGCATTGCAATTTTCCGAGAAGAGCCTGGGGGATATCATGATTCGGCGCATTGATATCGTGGCATTCCCTCGAGAGAAGCCGGTGCTCGAGATTTTAGGGGCGTGCCGGGAAATGCAATTTTCCCGCCTACCTCTATACGACCGGAATATCGACCAGATCGTGGGAGTTCTCTATTTTAAAGACCTCATGGGTAAGGCTATCACGGCAGAAATCAGGGCGGAGGAGTTCGCCCGGCCGCCTCTGTTTCTTGTGCAGAATCTTTCTCTGCCTGCCGCACTTGAGAAAATGCGGCTGGGACAATCCAGCCTGGCTATCGTGGTGGATGATTACGGTGGAGTGGCCGGCCTCGTAACGATGGAGGATTTGGCGGAGGAAATCGTGGGGGAAATCTGGGACGAGTATGATCGACCAACGGCGGAATTGGAGCCGCTGCTGGGTGGCGGCTACCTTTTAGATGCCCGGACTCCCCTCCGTTCTCTGGAAGAAAAGTGGGGAGTAAAAATCCAGAGCGATTCCCTGACCGTGGCGGGAGCGCTGACCGAAGCTCTGGGGAGGATTCCCGGACGCGGAGAAGAAGTTGCCCTCGGTTCCGTATGCTTCAAGATCGTTGAAGCGTCCGATAAAGCCGTAAAACGGGTTCTCATGCATATCTGAACCTGTTATAATAAAAGGGAGGAAAAGTGGATTGGAAGACTGGAGTACTTATTTCGGGCCTCTATTTATTTTGCTCGCCCTTGTGAGTCTCGCGTTATTCTCCACCTGCGGGGCTGCCTTTTTATCCATCTCAAGAAGCCAGCTAAAGCGTCGATGGGAACAGACGAAAAACCCTCGTGCGGCAAAATTGTTGTTCTGGCGAGAGGAGCCTCAGTCGATCATCTCCGTTCTTGTCATTGGCGACTACATCTCCATCTTCATCTACGCCACCCTCTATCTCTGGTGGGTCTGGAGATTCGAAGGCGGCTTGGCTTTCTGGGGGCTGATCGTTCTCGGTGCCCTTCTTCTGATCCTCGTAGAGATCGGGATGCGCACTCTGGGTGCTAATAGGCCGCTCAAAGTATTGCTGACGCTCTTCCCCTTTCTCTCGATTTTTCGGGTCCTTCTCTCCCCCGCAGGCTTCCTTCTTAAGTTCGCTGCGCAAACGATCTTTCGCTCAAAGGGGGAGTGCGAGGACAGCGAGGAAAATCAAGTTAAGATACTGGCGGAGATGCGTGAGGAAGTGGAGGCTCTGGAGGATAACCAGAGGGAGATGATCTCGGCTATCTTCGAGTTTAAGGAGAAAGAGGTCTCCGAGGTCATGGTACCAAGAGTGGATATTGTCGCGATCGAGAAAGATTCCACCCTCGAACAAGCGATTCGCCTAATGGTAAACAGCGGCCGCTCGCGTTTGCCCGTCTTCGCCGAGAAAATGGACAATATCGTCGGCATCCTGTTAGAAAAGGACGTGCTGCGGGCATCCCTGGGGGAAACAGGATCCTTGCTCATCTCATCTCTGATGCGTGAGCCCTTTTTCGTGCCGGAAAGCAAGAGGATCTCGGAGCTCTTACAGGAGATGCAGCGAAAGAAAACTCAGGTGGCCCTGGTGGTAGATGAGTTCGGCGGCTTGGAAGGTTTAGTTACAATGGAGGATCTGCTCGAAGAAATCGTGGGTGAGATTCGAGACGAACACGATCGGGAAGCGGAACTGACACAGGAGCTCGATCAGGGTGCCTATCTTGTCTCCGCCGGCCTTGCTCTAAGGGATTTGAATGAACTGATGGGCACGACTATCGAATCAGAAGATTTCGACACCCTGGGGGGGCTTCTCTACGACCTATTCCAACACATACCGAGCGTTGGTGAGGAAATTGTTCATGGCGGGCTTCATTTCAGGGTGGAGGAAGTGCGGGGCAACCGTCTTCTGCGTGTCCGGGTAAAAAAGGAAGAAAATTATGGAAATTGACTGGGATTATCTGGCCCGTGAGGCACTGAGGGCAAGCAAGGGAGCTTACGCTCCCTATTCTCTCTTCCCCGTAGGAGCAGCGCTAATTGCATCCTCGGGTAAAGTTTACCGAGGAGCGAATATCGAGAACATCAGCTTTTCTCTTACCCTCTGTGCCGAGCGCGTGGCGGTTTTTAAGGCCATAAGCGAGGGAGAGAGAGAATTCTGCGCCCTGGCTGTGGCGACGAATTCCTCACCCCCTTCCGCTCCCTGCGGAGCCTGTCGTCAGGTGATCATAGAGTTCTCCCCTGAGCTTCCCGTCCTTCTCGTAAATCCCAACGGGGAGCGGTGCCTGATCAATATGAAGGAGCTCCTGCCACTCCCCTTTCATAATCTGCGCACAGGTTGTGCGAACAAACCAACTGGGCAAGGAGGGTCTCCGTGAGAGAGAAAATCATCGCCGGCAACTGGAAATGCTTCAAAACGATGCCGGAGGCCAGGAAATTAACTGAAGGTATACTGGCTGGCGTGCATCCGCCGGTGGGTCGGACAGTGGTCATCTGTCCGCCTTTCCCCTACCTGAGTCTGGCAGTGCAGTTGACCGGAGAAACGGGAGTACAAGTGGGGGGGCAAAACATCTGGGGTGAGGACTGGGGGGCGTATACCGGTGAAATCTCCGCCCCCATGCTCGTCTCATTAGGCGTGCGGTTCGTGATTATCGGGCATTCCGAGCGCAGGATTCACTTCCATGAGGATGGCAAGCTGCTCAATCAAAAACTCAAAAAAGCGCTGACCTGGGATTTACGACCGATCTTCTGCCTGGGAGAGACACTTTCCGAGCGAGAAGGAGGGAGAACTTTCCCGGTTGTGGAGGAACAGCTAGAGGAAGGATTAGCGGACCTCTCCCCCTCTCAAGTTACCAAGATGGTTATCGCTTACGAGCCGATCTGGGCTATTGGAACGGGAAAAAACGCCACTCCCGATGAGGCTCAGGAAGTTCATGCCTTCCTCCGGCGGAAACTGGCCAAAAAATGGGGGGGCGAAGTTCCCATCCTCTACGGAGGAAGCGTCAAGCCGGACAATATAGATTCCCTGATGGCCATGCCCGACGTGGACGGTGCCCTTGTCGGTGGGGCCAGTCTAGAGGCTGACTGTTTTCTCCGCATCGTTCACTTTCGCTCCTGAGGAAACGGAATGTCGCTCCTGAATTGTTTTGGAGTAGTGCTACGCACTCGTCCCTGGGGTGAACAGGACAAGCTGGTGACCTTATTCACGCGCGAACAGGGGAAAATACGGGCTATTGCCCGCGGTGGACGTAGGCCACAAAGTCACTGGGGGGCTGCTCTCGAGGTCTTTACTTTTCTTGACATGCTCCTTTTCGAAAAGGAGAACAACTACGTGATCACCCAGTGGCAGATCAAACACAACCATCATCGCCTGCGCACCAACCTGGAGCTCGGCGTTCCCGCTTCTTATTTCGCCGAGATCGTAGACGAGCTCACTCACGAGGGAGATCCGAATCCAGGAGTGCTTCACGAACTGGAGGAGGCCTTAACCGCCCTGGAGCGAAAAGGCGACCTCCTCTCCCTGGGAAATGCGCTCGTCCTGAAGCTTCTCTCCCTCTTAGGGTTCGGCCCTCGTCTGGAAAAGTGCGCCATCTGCGGGAAAAGTTTCGAGGAGTCCGTCTATCATTTCGGACCCCAAGCGGGAGGAATCCTGTGCGCTTCCTGCCTCCCTCTGCTGCGAGCGAGCCTGATTGTAAGCGGGCAGGCGGTTTTACGGGCGCGGCAGCTCCTCACCAGTTCCTGGGAGGAAATAACCAGAAGGGAGGAGGACCGGGAACTCTGGAAACTTCTTCAGGTCTTTCTATCGGCCAACTTTAGCAGGAGCCCGTCCCGGGTGATGCGCTTCCGCTCCCAAATGCTAGAATCCAGAAAGGATGACAAATAACTCCCGTCGAGCACCGGCTAAAAAACTTAACTTTGGGCGGATTGTTTTGACAAGCTATGCTTGAGCGATTACAATGATGGCTTCAAATCAGCAGATGACCCTACAGGATCTTATCCTCACGCTCGATAAATTCTGGGCGGGCTGCAGTTGTGTGATCGAGCAACCCTACGACCTTGAAGTGGGAGCCGGCACCATGCACCCGTCGACCTTCTTTCGTGTTCTGGGAACGCGGCCCTGGCGTACAGCCTACGTACAGCCATCTCGCCGACCCGCAGACGGCCGTTTCGGGGAAAATCCTTACCGAGTCTATCGGCATTTTCAATACCAGGTAATTATCAAGCCCTCTCCCGCTGATGTGCAGGAGTTATACCTGGAATCGCTGCGGGCGATCGGCTTGAACCTGAAGGAGCACGACATTCGCTTAGAGGAGGATAACTGGGAAGCTCCCACGCTCGGCGCCTGGGGAACCGGGTGGCAGGTCTTGCTCGACGGATTAGAGATCACGCAATTCACTTACTTTCAGCAGGCCGGGGGGGTCGATTTAAAACCGATTTCAGCTGAACTGACTTATGGACTGGAGCGATTAGCCATGTACATCCAGGGAGCGGAAAATTTCTTCGCCGTGTCCTGGAACGAGAATACCAGCTACGGAGAGATGCAGAAGAAAAACGAGATCGAGCAGTGTGAATACGCCTTCAACCAAGCCGATATCGATCGCCTCTGGCAACTCCTCCGCCTGTACGAGGAGGAAGGTCACCTGTGCTTAAGCCGGGAGCTGATACTGCCTTCCTACGAATTTGCTTTAAAGCTCTCCCACCTTTTCAACCTGCTCGACGCCCGCGGTGCCCTGAGCGTGGCTCAACGCACGGATTTGATCATTCGCATTCGCTCTATCGTCCGCGAGAGCGCCCGACTTTACCTGGAGCGGGAAAATGGCTGATTTGCTCTGCGAGTTGGGGCTGGAAGAGATTCCTGCCCGCTTTCTTCCTTCAGCTCAGCTCGAGCTGAAAAGGAGAGGGGAGGAGGCCTTAAAAGAAAACGGCTTCCTATTTCAGTCTCTTTCCTCCTGGGTGACCCCCCGCCGGCTCTCTCTCTACGCCAGAGAGCTTTCTTTCGATAAGGATCGAACCGCAAGCCGAAAAAAAGGACCCCCGGAGAGAATCGCTTATGATGAGACAGGGAAGCCCACAGCCGCTCTTTTAGGTTTTCTCAGAAAGGAAAGCGCTGAGCTCTCACAGGTCGAGCGAGAAAACGGCTACATTTTTATCACGCAGCTTCCCGCCGCTACACCGCTCGAGGCGTTAGGCGAAATCCTGCCCTCCATTTTCGCCGCTCTCCCCTTTCCCAAAATGATGCGCTGGGAGGATGGAGAATACGCCTACGTACGCCCTTTACGCTGGATTTGTGCGCTCTGGGGCGCGAAATTGATCCATCTGCGACTCTTCGGAATAGAGAGCGAAAGACGCACTCTTGGTCACCGTTTCTTCTCCGGCACAATCGAGCTCGATTGTGCCGAGGAGTACCGAAGTAGAATGGAGGAGAACTTCGTACTCCTGGATCCGCTCGCGCGTAAAGAGAGGATCGAGCGATTGAGCGATGATCTGGCCAAGCAAATCGGAGGGAAGCCGGTCTGGGCTGACGATTTCAAGGAGGAGCTCGTGCACCTTTTTGAATACCCGACTCCTTTTCTCGGCAGCTTCCCTGAGCGATATCTTTCTTTGCCGCAGGATGTTCTCATCACGGTCATGCGTCATCATCAAAAGCAGGTTCCCATTAAGGATGAGGAGGGAAACCCCATCCCTTACTTTATCTGCTTTCGCGACGGACCCAGTCTGGGAGAGAAACTTATCGTCCGAGGGAATAAACAAGCCCTCAGGGGAAGACTGGAAGATGCCTGTCTTTTTTTCCGCAACGACCAGAAAAAGAGGCTGGAAGACCGTATCCCTGATTTAGAGGACATCCTCCTGCATAAGAAACTCGGCTCGATAAGGGACAAAGTGGAGCGGATCGAGGAAACAAGCCAACGCCTCCTCTCCTCCCTTCCGCTTGTTTCGGACCTCTCGCGCGAAGCTCAGGTAGCCCGGGTTGCCTATCTGGCGAAGGCTGATCTCACTACCGCGATGGTGCAGGAACTACCTGAACTCCAGGGGATTATGGGTCGTGAGTACGCTCTGCTTCAAGGAGAAGAGGAGGAAGTTGCCCGGGGAATTGCCGAGCACTACCTGCCTCGTTTTCCCGGGGATGCTCTCCCTACAGGTTTTGCGGGGATGATAGTGGGAATCGCCGATCGCATCGACACCCTCCTCTCCTTTTTCTCGCTCGGCCTGGAGCCAACCGGCTCCGCCGACCCCTTCGCTCTGCGCCGATGCGCCTCTGGTCTCAATGTCATTCTGGTACAGCCAGGGGCTCCTTCCTGGCAATTCGGGGAGCTCCTGTCCCTGGGAAGCGAGGCATTAAGCAAGAAGATCTCCCTACCGGCAGGCATCGTGAAGAATTTGGCCGATTTTTTGGTCTCTCGCCTGCGATCGATGCTCGAGGATCGCGGCCTCTCCTATGAAATAGTTAGCTGCGCACTCAACCTGAGCAATCAGCCGGCAGAATCGATAATCCCCTCTTCGGTAGTAAAAAAAGGAGGGATCCTTCAGGAGAAATTAGATCAAGCTGAGTTAAGAGAGCTCGTCCTTTCTTACAAAAGGATCAAGAATATTCTCCGCCGGAACGAAGCCTTTGCCGCCGAGCTCCACCTCGAACTGATGGAGGAAGTTGAAAAAAATCTCTATCGAGCCAACGGCGAAGTGGATCCCGGGGGTGAACCGGAGGACCTTTTTCTCCATCTTTGCGCGCTCACCCCAAAAATCAGTCGTTTCTTTGATCAAATCATGATCATGACGGAAGAAAGAGCAAAAAGAGAAAACCGGCTGGCGCTCCTGAACAAAGTTATGCAAACCTTGAGCGCCTTCGGGGATTTCTCTGCTTTACCCTTTTAAATGAACTGGAGGAATTAACAATGCCGAAACGTGTATTCGATTTCAACGAGGGAAACGGGAAAATGAAGGATCTCCTCGGAGGAAAGGGCGCCGGCCTGGCCGAGATGAGCCGGATAGGCCTGCCGGTTCCTCCCGGATTTACGATCACTACCGAGGCCTGCCGGGAATTCTCGAGGAAGGGCGGAGAAGAGATAGACCCGCTGCTCTGGCAGGAAATACTTGAACACCTGGCCGAATTGGAAAAGAAAACAGAGAAAGAATTCGGATCATCGCAGAGCCCCCTCCTCGTCTCCGTACGGTCGGGGGCGCCCATTTCCATGCCGGGGATGATGGATACCGTCCTGAATCTGGGTTTAAACGACGAGACGGCGAAGGTTCTCGGCCAGTTGACCTCGAACCCGCGCTTCGCCTACGACTCCTATCGCCGTTTCCTCACCATGTTTGGCAACGTGGTGCTGGGCGTTGCCCATCATAAATTCGAGGAAGTGCTGGAGGAAGCGAAGGAGAAACGGGGGGTCACACTGGATACAGATCTGGACGCAGAAGCTCTGAAAGAGATCGTCAGCCGCATCAAGGCCCTTGTGCGAAAAGAGCTTGACAGAGATTTCCCCCAGGATCCTCTTGAGCAGCTAAGGCTGGCCGTGAAGGCTGTATTCCTCTCCTGGAATAATGACCGGGCGATCGCCTATCGCCGTTTCAATAAGATTCCTGAGGCCCTGGGCACGGCAGTCAACGTGCAAATGATGGTCTTCGGCAACATGGGGGCTGACTCTGCCACAGGTGTGGCCTTCACCCGTGATCCGGCTACTGGAGAAAAGGATGTCTTCGGCGAATACCTCCTCAATGCGCAGGGAGAGGACGTCGTGGCAGGCATACGGACGCCTAAAGCCATCTCTCTCCTGAAGAAGGAGATGCCCCAGGCCTACGAGCAGTTCATCTCAACCTGCCAGCTTCTGGAGAAGCACTTCCGCGATCTGCAGGATGTGGAGTTCACGGTAGAACGGGGAAAGCTCTATCTCCTGCAGACCCGTTCCGGTAAGCGGACGGCGCGTGCGGCAATAAAAGTCGCAGTAGATATGGCACAGGAAGGGCTGATCTCCAGAGAGGAGGCCATTTTACGAGTGGAACCCTCCCAGATAATCCAGGTGCTTCTCCCCCACTTCGACGAGGCCGATAAAGCCGAGGCGGTCAAACGGGGCGACTTCCTGGCCAAGGGAGTGAATGCCTCTCCCGGCGCGGCCATGGGGCGAGCTGTTTTCGATCCGGACGAAGCGGAGGAGCTCGGTAAGAACGGGGAAGCGGTCATCCTCGTTCGTGCGGAGACCTCCCCGGACGACGTACACGGGATGATCATGGCCAGGGGCATACTCACATCTCGTGGGGGTGCCACTTCTCACGCTGCGGTCGTGGCCCGGGGACTGGGCAAGCCTTGCGTAACCGGCTGCGAGGCTCTCAAAGTGGAGGAGAGCGAAAAGCTCTTCCAGGCTAATGGCATAATCATCCGTGCGGGGGATTTCATCTCGATAGATGGTACTACTGGCGAGGTTTTCCGAGGAAGGATTAAGACTGAGGAGACCGATCTGAAGAAGGAAGCAGAGCTCCTGCTGATTCTCAGCTGGGCTGATGGACTGCGCAAGCTCCAGGTCTGGGCGAATGCCGATTATCCTCGTGACGCCCAAAAAGCCCGGGACTTCGGTGCACAGGGCATCGGTCTCTGTCGTACAGAACACATGTTTTTCGAACAGGATCGCCTCCCTTTCATGCGCGAGATGATTCTCGCCGAGGATCAGGAAGAGAGGATGAAGGCTCTTGACAAACTCCTCCCAATCCAGAAGGAGGATTTCAAGGGAGTCTTCCGCGCCATGGACGGCCTGCCTGTAGTGATCCGCCTTCTCGATCCCCCTCTGCATGAGTTCCTCCCCCCTTATGAAGAGCTGCTGGTAGAGGTTGCTACCTTGAGGCTGCAGGATTCATCGTCGCCTGAGTTTAAGAAAAAGGAGCGGTTGCTGAAGGAAGTGGAGGCCATGCGAGAGATGAACCCTATGCTCGGCCTCCGTGGTTGCCGCCTGGGGTTGGTCTGGCCGGAGATCAACGAAATGCAGACCCGCGCTATTCTGTATGCTGCCACCGAGGTCGCCAAAGAAGGAGTCAAACCGCTGCCGGAAATCATGATCCCTCTCGTGGGGCATGTCAATGAGCTCAAGGTGATATGCGAGCAATTAGAGAAGGTAGCGTTGGAGGTAGCGAAGGAGACCGGGGCGAAGATCGAATACAAATTCGGCACGATGATCGAAGTGCCTCGTGCTGCCCTGACCGCGGACCAGATAGCCAGTGTAGCTGATTTCTTCTCCTTCGGCACGAATGACCTCACTCAGATGACCTTCGCCTATTCGAGAGACGATGCGGAGGGAAAATTTCTCTTCTCCTACGTGGAGAAGGGCATTCTGAAAGATAACCCCTTTCAGATCCTCGATCGCGAGGGCGTGGGGAAGCTGATAGCAATGGCTGTCGAGCTGGGAAGAGCGGCAAACCCGGAACTGAAAATTGGGATTTGCGGCGAGCACGGCGGCGATCCTTCCTCGATCGAATTCTGCCATTCAGTCAATCTCGATTACGTCTCCTGTTCTCCCTTTCGTGTGCCTATCGCTCGCCTGGCAGCAGCGCAAGCGGCCTTGAAGAACAGGGGCTCATTAGCGGAAAAATTGGGTGAAGCGTAACGAGGATGCTGATCCGGGAGAGACAGGAAGCGCTCGAGCAAGAGATACTCTCTCCCTTCGCTGCCCTTTCCAAGGGCAGCAGGGGCAGGGAAAAACCGGAGAGTGAGTGCCCGATCCGCACCTCCTTCCAGCGTGATCGTGATCGGATCATTCACTCTAAGGCTTTTCGCCGCCTCAAGCATAAAACGCAAGTGTACACTGATCCCCAGGGAGATCATTATCGTACCCGATTGACCCACACCCTTGAGGTCTCCCAGATTGCCAGGACTATCGCGCGGGCACTGCGTTTGAACGAGGATCTGACAGAAGCCATCGCTCTCGGCCACGACCTCGGCCATCCTCCATTCGGTCACGCGGGAGAGGAGGTCCTCAACGAGGCGGTGCAATTCTATCTTCCCTCGCGGTCTTTCTCTCACCCGGAGCAGAGCCTGCGGGTAGTAGATCTGCTAGAAAAGCATAGAGTGGCTGATGGATCGGAAAGCGATGGTTTGAACTTGACCTGGGAAGTTAGGGACGGGATCCTAAATCACTCCAAGGGCGAAGAGGGGATCTGTCTGACCGGTCCCTCCACCCTGGAGGGTCAGATCGTGCGCTTTGCCGATCGCGTGGCCTACCTTCACCATGATATCGATGATGCCCTCCGCGCCGGGACCCTCCAGGCGAGAGATTTACCCTTCGCCGAGGATTTTGGCCGGGGCGGGTCAGAGTTGATAGATATCGTCGTCAAGGACCTGGTATGCAAAAATGAGGACCAGCCCATGATCATGATCAGCGACGAAATACGGAAAAAGCTCGATCTGTTGAAAGATTTCCTCTTTCGCGAAGTTTACCGCGACCCTGAGGCCAAAGGGGAGGAGGTCAAGGCTAAAAAGATGCTACGCCTGCTCTTCGATGAATACATGAAACGAGAGCTGGAGATGGAGAAATCGACAGTAGAGGCCGCGGTGGAGAAGGTGACCGACTACATTGCCGGGATGACAGACCGCTTTGCGGTGAAGGCCTTCGCGCAACTATTCCTTCCCCAACCATGGTAAAATTCTCCCTCCGGCAGGCAAGAAGATGACAGAATACGACCAATTTATAAATAAACTTCGGGACCGGACAAACATTGTGGACGTGGTCTCGGCTTATGTGCCATTGCACAGATCCGGAAAGAACTTCCTGGGGCTTTGTCCCTTTCATTCCGAGAAGACCCCCTCCTTCACCGTCTCTCCCGAAAAGAATATGTTCTACTGCTTTGGCTGTCAGATCGGCGGAGACGCCCTCACTTTTCTCATGAAGATTGAGAACCTTTCCTTTCCGGAGGCGGTGGAACTACTCGCGCAAAAATTGGGGCTGACTGTCCCGGAGAAATCCCCTATAAAGGGGGAGGGAGAGAAGGGATTGTATTGGAAGCTGTACGAATTAGCCTGTTCCTTCTTCGAAGGGATGCTCCAGTCTCCGGAGGGGAAAACAGCTCGCGATTACTTGGCTCGGCGGGGGATTAAGGAGGAAACCTGGCGGGCTTTCCGCCTGGGGTACGCTCCATCGGGGAATAGACTCACGGAGCTATTCAAAGAGAAAGAAATCAGCATTCCCCTGTTCCTGCGGGCTGGACTGGGAACGGAAAAAGACGGAGGAAGCGATCTCTTCCGCCAAAGGCTGATCTTTCCCATCATGGATCTTCGCGGGCGGGTCATCGCTTTTGGCGGCCGCGCCCTGGATGAGAGCATCCCCAAGTATCTCAATTCTGGCCAGACGCCCCTCTTCGAGAAAAGCAGGCATCTTTACGCGCTGCATATCGCCAAAAGAGTCATCCCCGAGCGGAGGACAGCCATCGTCGTGGAGGGATACATGGACGCCCTTTCCGCTCATCAATTCGGCTTCAAGAACACGGTAGCCTCCCTGGGCACAGCCCTGACCCCCGACCAGGTGCGGCTCTTATCCCGCTTTTCCAAAAGAGTAATTTTAGCGTATGACGCCGACCTGGCGGGCGTGCGCGCTACCCTGCGCTCTTTTGAGCTCTTCCGTTCCTCCGAGATGGAGGTCAGGGTCGCCTCGCTGGGCGAGCACAAGGACCCGGATAGCCTGCTCCAGAGCAGAGGGGCAGAAGCTTTCACCGTTTCCCTGGCTCGCTCGATCTCCGCCTTCGACTTCGCTTATAACAAAATCGCCCGGGCTTACAACTGGCAGGTGCCCGAGGAGAGGCGGAAAGCTGTACAGCAGATCCTGAATTTCATTTCCAGTCTTTCCAATATTCTGGAACAGGAGACCTACATCAAGCGTCTCGCGATCGACGCTGGCCTGCGAGAAGATCTTCTCTTCCAGGAGATGAAGCGGCTAAGCAAGGAGGAGCCGAAGGGGAGCAGTCGGGCTGCGGTTTCCCTGGAGGAAGCGGAAATCGTGCTGAAAAAGCCGCCCGGGGCCGAGGAGCGTCTTCTCCACCTCCTGCTGCATTACCCTGAGCTCCTAATTGAATTCAAGGAGGAAATCGATCCCTCGGATTTTCGCGACCCCTCCCTGGGGCAAATGCTGGAGGAAATGTTAGCATGCCTGGCGCAGGGAAAATGGGGGAATAATATCCAATTTTCCTTCAAGCCGGAGAGAATGAACCTCGTCTCTCGCCTCATCATGAACAAGATCGCGGTCGAAAACCCCGGAGAAGAAACTCGCTCCTGTCTTTCCCGCATTAAAAAAGAGAAAATCTCCCGCGATATCCGTCGTCTAAAAGAGGAGATGCCACTTTTGGAGAAAGCCGGTGAGGAACATCTACTCAAGGAAAAGCTGAGGGAATTGCAGAAATTGCGCGAATGGAAGGAACAAATCGACAACAGCTGGAGGAAGAAAGATTAGCTCGATGACTCGAATAAATAGACCGCTTCCTCTGTTTAAGGAGGATAGATATTATTGAAAGACCGCGAAAACGAGGAGATGATTGATGTTATCGATAAATTGAGGACTGAGAGCAAAGATTTCAGATCCGTAGAGGTCCAGGAGCTCCTGGATAAGGGGAAAAAACAGGGAGCGTTGACCTATCAGGAGATAATGAATGCCCTGCAAGAGGTCTCTCTCTCCTCTGAGCAAATTGACGAGATGTACCAGACCCTGGACGACCTGGGCGTGAGGGTGCAGGACGAGCACAGCCGTGCTTTTGCCGCGATCAGCGAAGAAGAGCTCAAGGATGAATATCTCCTCGCCGGGGTCGATGTGGATGATCCGGTCCGTCTTTATCTCAAGGAAATCGGGAAGGTGCCGCTGCTCAAGCAACCGGAGGAGGTGGAACTGGCCATAAGGATCGAACGGGGAGAGGAAGAGGCGAAGAAGGCCTTGATTCAAGCTAATTTACGCCTGGTGGTCTCCATTGCCAAAAAATATGTGGGCAGGGGCCTGCTTTTTCTCGATCTCATCCAGGAAGGGAATCTCGGCTTGATCAGGGCCGCAGAAAAATTCGACTACCACCGCGGTTATAAATTTTCCACCTATGCCACATGGTGGATCCGTCAGGCCATCACCCGCGCCCTCGCCGATCAGGCTCGCACAATCAGGGTGCCTGTGCATATGGTGGAGACGATCAACAAACTTGTGAAGACTTCTCGCAGCTTAGTTCAGCGGCTGGGACGAGAGCCTACGGAAGAGGAAATCGCCAAAGAGATGCAGACCACAGTGGATAAAGTGCGGGAGATCCTGAAGGCCGCCCAGGAGCCGGTATCTCTGGAGGTCCCCATCGGCGAAGAAGAGGACTCCCATCTGGGAGATTTTGTCGAGGACAAGAAGATCACTCCTCCCTCGGACGCCGCCTTCCAGAGCCTCCTGCGCGACCAAATGCATGATATCCTGGGTACGCTGAGCTACAGGGAACAAAAAGTCCTGATATTGCGTTTCGGCCTGGAGGACGGCCACCCTCGAACGTTGGAAGAAGTCGGTCATTATTTTGGCGTCACCCGCGAGCGCATTCGGCAAATCGAGGCCAAAGCCCTGCGCAAATTAAAACATCCCTCCCGTTCGCGGAAATTGAAAGATTTTCTGGAATGAAAAGGGAAGCGAGGCAAAACTGCCGCCGAAGGAGCAGGTCATGATTGGAATCGGATCGATAATTACTTACCCCTCTCTCTAAGAAACTCATCGATCTGAACCTGATGCTTCCCCGGGTCATTGAAGTTCAGTCTGTTCTGAACCGTTCCCGCATCTCCGGCATCGATTACACAGTAAATCCTTATATCGGTTGTGAGCATGGCTGCACTTATTGTTATGCAGATTTTATCCAACGTTTTACCGGCCATAAGGAGAGCTGGGGTTCTTTCCTCGATGTAAAAATCAATGCTCCTTCGCTGCTCACACGAAAACTCCGACAGGCCTCCACTGGTGTTGTCTGCTTCTCAACTGTTACGGACCCATATCAACCCCAGGAAGAGCATTTTCAGATCACCCGCTCCTGTCTGGAAGAGCTATTAAATTCGAACCTCTCCCTCTCAATACTCACCAAGTCCCCTCTGGTATTGCGTGATCTTGATTTAGTAAAGAAATTTCCCCGGGCGGAGATCGGGATCAGCCTTTGTTCGCTCGATCCTGAGATCATCGCCATTATTGAAAGTAAGACACCTCCACCTGACCTCAGGCTGAATGCTTTGCGGCTCGCAAAAAATGAAGACATAAAAACGTGGTTGTTTGTGGCTCCTCTGCTCCCTGGTATTTCTGATTCTGAAGAAAGCCTCGCTGCACTGCTTGAAGAAGGGAAAAAAGCAAAAGTGGATTACGTCCTCGTCGATTCCCTCCAACTTTATCCCAAAGTCTGGGTGAAGATAAAACCAGTATTGACTAAGAAGCTTCCCCACCTCCTTCCCGCTTGGGAGGAATACCGCAAGAACCCGACTTTTTTCCGCGAGGGCTGGAGAAGAAAATTGGAAGGGCTGGCAGCAAAGATCAAGCTGGAAGTGCGCTGCTGTTTCTGAACTTAAAAATATCAATTTACCCCGGCAAGAAATAAACTTTCAGGTCAACTCAGAACTCTAATAAACAAGACCAAGGGGAAATGCCCCTGTCTATTTCCGATATTAAGGGAGGGCACGCAAGTGGAAAAAATCGTTGCTTTTTGCGGTATTAATTGCAACGAATGCGCGGTGTTCATCGCCACGCAGGAGAACAGCGAGGAAAAGAGAATAAAGGTGGCCAAGGAGTGGTCCTCGGAGGAGAAACCCCTTAAGGCAGAGGACATCCACTGCAATGGATGTCTCGATCCAAACAACCTCTTCTGGTACTGCTCTTCCTGTGCGACGCGGGCAGACGGCGTGGAGAAAGGCGTGAAACCCTGACGAGAATCACGACACACTGCCCTAAAATCAGCCCAGATTTTTTGTCGCTCAATTGAGCCCTAATCCACTGCTGTGCTAAACTAACGCAGAGAGAAAGACTGCCTGGTAGCTCAATTGGCAGAGCGGCTGGCTGTTAACCAGCATGTTGCAGGTTCGAGTCCTGCCCAGGCAGCCAGATTTCAATTCGCTGATTTCAGCGGTTTTTATTTAACGGAGATCCGTGGGTTGGATCTCCGAGGGATTTATCGTTTCTATTGGCCTCCGGCCGCTTAAGTCTCCTACAACATCCCTTATTATTCTCTATATCGAGGCTCGTACGGGGCCCGGAAGCGGGCTGTCTCGTGCCCGTTCTGTTCACGTGATTTGGCCATGACGTGAATTAGTTTCATCTTGCGCTGTTGCGTCCATACCTGTAGCCTATTTTGGATCATGCTGCGGAGGGGACTCCATTTGAACATCCAACAGTCCGTTATCTTCCGGCATCTCCAGGTGCTGACGATAGTCTTCTGCTGCTTCGGGAAGAATCTCAAATTGTTTTCTGGGAGCTGCAGAATGTGCTAAGGGACTCACAGCCTACTGCATCCTGAAAGAGCCTGGCTCGAACATACATGCAGGGAGACTATCATATCGAAGATCTTGAGACTTTTCTTCTTGACCACATAACCGCCGCTTCAATGCAGCTGCCGGACGATCGACTAAAGCAATTTTAGGAATATGTGGTTACAACAAGGGAAAATGCGGGCGAGTCATTCGGATTCGGCAGGTTAGCATCTTCGTTCGCTTTATCCTTGCGAACGAGATAACATATATCAAAGGATTCAGATCCACCATTTAAACTTAAGTGGTAGGGAATGGAGCGGGAAGGCGGCGTGTTTTTGTATTGGGGAAAAAAGAAGACAATGTCCCGCATCGAGCCAAGAGGGCTTAGTTCGGCAGATCGGTATCTGCAATCTAATCGATATCAGACTGGAAAATGGATAATAAGGACCCCCAAAACTCGCTTAGATCCAGCTGAAAACAGCTCATATTTGGTCAGTTGCACATCTGGCTTGAGGACGTTACGGTCTAAAAGAGAAGAGGGGGATATTGGTTCTTATATGCGCGTCTGCAAAATCATCGAATGCTTCGCTTTCGAAGAATTCGCCCAATTAAACCGCCGAATGTTTACACCTTCATCTCAAGAAGACCTGCAGGAAACGGGGCGTAAGTCTCTAGTTCCAAAAGAGGGGGGTAAATTATGACGGCTTTAAAAGACAGGCGTTATCAACTCAAGGCCCTGACGGACTTGTGGACCGGCGATATAAAAGGGAAACCGGACCGCCTCATTACCACCGGTCTGCTCGGCTCCATCCGCTGGTGGTTCGAGGTGTTGGTCCGTGGTCTGGGAGGCAGTGCCTGCGACCCAACACAGACGAAATGTGAAGATCGAAACCATTGTGTTGTCTGTGAGCTATTCGGCTGCACCGGCTGGGCGCGGAAGTTCAGATTCGAAGTTTTGGGTGGGAATGGCAATACCAAGGCAGACCAGATCAAACAAAACGAAACTTTCAGTATCCGGTTCACACCCCTCCGCCCGATCCGGGATGAAGAGTGGGCCATCCTGGACGCTACTCTTCGGCTGATCGCCGACTATGGGGCTATCGGCGGCAAGACAGTCTTCAAGCCAAGTGACGAACCAGCTATAGCGAATGTTTCCTTGTCTGAGATAAACGGGTCCTTGAGGGTCAGCAACAGGACCTATGGATCACCATTGAAACACCACGATCAAATCATTGAAGTAGGCGGGGAAAGAGTCGGGAGTGTACAGGAATTGGAAAACCAACTGCAAGGCAAAGAAGTTGGTTTTCCTCTCCCGATTACGGTCAGGCGCAATTCAAGGGAAACCCAACTCGATGGGTGGGTTGGAAAAAAGCACCACCAAGACTACGGCTTGGTGCAGATGGTCTCGTCTCGGCAATTCGCTGAAACACGTCGTGATGATCTGGAAAAGTATCTATCGAAATGGCGGAAGCTCAATCACGGTGAATTCGCCTGGGCTTCTTTGCAGCACTTCTGGTGCGTGAACGGAAAGTATCTTGGACGACAGAACGGCATCTCCAGCTCATTTAACTGTGTTATTGGGCGCCCTGAGCCCAAGCAACAAAGCGGTCATAACGATTCATGGATCGCTGGTTGCCGACCTGATCGAAGAAACAATGTCGAAGCGGAAAGCAAAAAGGTCTTCAGCTTCAAAGACCCCGCAAGAACCTTTGGCTTCGTGAAACCTGGACTGATCGATTTCAACACCATGAAGGGACGTCTCACGAATGCTTGGGGACAGAATGGGTGGGATTTTCTCGCCGGGGACAAGATCATAGATCAACTATTCACCGGGAAAGGGGACCGCTCATGAGCTTCGATTATTACGCCTCCCTGGCCGAAAACAAGGCGTGCCCGAAACGGGTGAACGAGGCTGGTCTCGCTTCCGGCTTTGGGGATGGATGCGTGGTCTGGTCCTGCCGTGACGGGGAGAAGAACAATGCACGTCAATGCTACATGAAACGGCCGGCTAAACCGGAGTTCAACCTCCCTCCGGGCCTTCACCTTGAGCCAGACCATGCTTCCCTACCGGATTCGACCTGGTTCGGCATCGACGTTTCCTTCACACTGGTATCACCCTGGTACTCGAAGGACGACCGCCCCTTTCACGTGCTGGATAACCCGGTTCGCAAGGACAGGGTATTCGGTGTGCCGTTCATGTCAGCGGCCTCCTGGAAGGGTCTTCTTCGCTGGGCCTGTAGGATGCAGGCGGGCTTGTCCGGACATCTTGATTCGCACGACATGAAAATGAATGGCTGGAGGGACCCTTCCTGGATTCTCCATCTCTTCGGCAACGAGAAAGGAGAGGATGAGCAATTCCGCTCCGGAGCCCTTGCTTGTTACCCAACTTGGTTCAACAAAATCGGCTTTGAGGTGATCAATCCCCACAGCCGTACCCGCCGGGCCGGGACTCAGCCCATTTACTATGAGGTCGTCCCGGCAGGAACGACAGGGAGGCTACAGCTACTTTATGCGCCCCTGCCGGGAGAAATTGAAAACAATAAAGTTACTCCCGCCGACTTCATCGACGGCTTTATCGACAGCATAAGGGCGCTTCTCGAAACCTATGGCATCTCCGCCAAACGCACCGCCGGATGGGGCACTGCTCGAATCGATACATGGACAGGACTTTTGAAAGCCTCCAATGAACCCGCAAAGGTTGAGCCGCGATCCACAAAGAAGACCCTCCACAGCCTCCAGGACCTTGGCACTCTGGTACGTGAGCAGAGCCCAGCCGGTTCCTTCACTCACAAGGACGCGGAAGGATTCAAAGCGGAGATGAAAAACAGGATTACCAGTAAGGGAGGTGGACAATGACGGGATTTCAACCTCCGGACACGTTGCGCCAACACCGCCCTCTGCTTTTGGCGTGTGAGGCAATCGGCTGGCTTCATATGACCGGCAAGGCCAAAATCGATTTCCTGCGGGAGCACGGTGGCCAGAGGAACAATTATGACTACAAGAAGTGGCATGAGCAGGAGAACCCACCCTTTCCCTGGGATAACCTGCTGCAATGGGTAAAGGATAACTACCAGAAGAGTTCTGCCAATAACATCGAATGGCCCGCTACGCTGACAGGTTTTATCAGGGAGCATGCAGACCGTAAATCAAAACCCAACCTTGTCGGCTTACTCCAGGCCGGCCACGCTATGGCATCGAGTATCGAGAAGAATCTTCCGTCGTCCACTGCCAAATATCTGGGTCAGGATGTCACCCACATGTGGTTGTCCACAGCTTTCGGCCATCCGGTCCGCAATCTGTTGGATGACCCGCCTGCATTGCTCACCGATGAGGGCTGGAAACGCCTGCTCGGACAAATCGAGGGTCTCCTTACCGAGCTGCAGCGGCTCGGTAACAACGGTTTCGCGAATGATCTTGATGGCTGGTGGCGTTGGCGGGATGGCACGGTCGGCCCCGAAGGATGGCTGCGCAAGGCGTTTACCGGCACCCTGGCCGAAACCAGATTGCCGAACAACGATGTCACGCTGTTTGATCAGTCTTATGTCGCGGCCGCGCTGTTCAAGAGCGCTGCAGCCGGGGCGATTCTGGAAGGCGATAAGTTTCCCTGGTCCAACACTAACCTCAAACAACAGACCCGTTGGCGGCTCTTAACAGTCGGGATCGGTGCGGACCACTACGAGACTCGGGCGGTGAAGATCGGCGACTGGACCGGGGCGCGGCTGGCGCTGGACGAGTTTTTCACCAGAGTCTGCAAATTCGTTGAGGTCGATCTGGCTGTAGGCTCCCTTTTATACAGGGACGGCGAGACTTGTGTCTTTTCGTTCCCAGGGGAACTCGACCATGACAAACAAGGCGGTGATTTGCAGATCGCCGATTGGCAAAGTTGGCTGGCTGAAGAGATAGACGGTTATGCTCGTGACGCCAACCTCGAGATGCCTCCCTATTGCGGCATCAGCGAGCCTTCACGCTCTCTCGTGAAAATGACGGCGGAAATCCGGAAGGCACGGGAGACGATGGTCGTGCCGGTCTTCCGCGGTTGGAGGATTCCTGACCAGGATTCGTCGGATGGCCATGTCTGCCCGGTATGTCTTGTGCGTAGAAGCCGCTCAGGGACAGACAAGCAAATGCCTTGCAATCCGTGCAAGGCGCGGCGGACTCACCGCCTGGACATGTGGCTGGAGGAGAAGTTCGGATCAGACTCCATCTGGATCAGCGAGGTGGCCGACGCGAATGATCGCGTTGCCCTCGTCACGATGAGCCTGGATATCGAGCCCTGGCTTGATGGAACACGCCTGGATGCGCTCAGGACGCAGGCCATTCCGGAATGGCGGAAGTTCAATCCCGTCTTGAAAAACCAGCCGAACCCCATTGATTCCTCCACCTGTTTCGACAGCCTTTTTCAGTACATCAAGGGAAAACTCGCATCCTTTGACAATGCCGATCCGGTGTTGAGCAACCTTCAGGAGGGGTACCGGCACGAGACAGATTGGGCGTCGTTTTTCTCCAAAATCGTCGAGGATCGAACTGA
>CAZTNW010000003.1:0-272140 GCA_964614945.1 uncultured bacterium | reverse complement strand
GTCCCGTCCGTGGTCTTGACGCTTGAATATCCATTCGGCCCGGTGAGGGTGAACTGCGCCCCGGCCAGGTGTGCTCCGCTCTGGTCGAGCTTCTCTAAGCTGACGGAGCCCTTGATGCAACAATCCGCTAAATCATAAGTAAATGTTTTCCCGTTGTCTCTAGACTTCAGGTGTATCGCAATATCACCAACTTTCTTATAGCCAGGCGGTGTCTTGGTCTCCACTATCACATAGTATTTGTCGCTAGCGTCAATGCCCGTCCATTCTATTTTTCCATCCGTGCCAGTTGGGGTTGGACCTTTTATGGCAGTGTTTTCTCCGGAATCATGAACGCCGTCCTTGTTATTGTCTTTATAGAGGGTAAATTCAGCGCCCGCTAAAGCTGCCTCGCCGAAGCCGGTCTTATGGATCTTTATTGTTGCATGGCATTCCACGATCGGATCGATCGGCCCGATAGGGTCAAGCCCTCCTATCTCTTCCGTAGGGGTGGCAGGCGTGACATCGTCTTCTGCTAAAAGAGGGGGAGAGGGCTCAGCCAGCTCCCCGGTGTCAGCCGCGCTCGTGCTCAAAGAGGGTAAACCAAAGCCGAGGGTTAACGAGGCGGCGATCAGGACCACCAGGTACTTGAACCAGAGTCGGTTCCCGAGTTCTCGTTTAATCATTTATTCTTTTTCTCCTCCTTATTTTTTTTAAAATTTCCCTTAAAAACAAAAAACCGGTCTCGCGTTGGATCGCGGCCGGTTGCGCCACAAGCTCCCCTTCCCTGGCGCGCCCATTAGACTCCCAGAAAGGTTCATCACTTCCGCGTAAGCTATTCACTTTTTCGTGGACTTACTATATCTTCCAACAGCTTTCCTGTCAACAGTATTCCAAAAAAATAATTAAAATTTTGATCATCTTCCGCTGCTCTATATTCCTCGGGGGTTCAGGCAGTAAGATGCCGCGGAAAAGGGTTAAAATAGAACAGGATGAAAAATCAGGGAGTAGAGAAACAATCGAGCGGGAAGAAGGTTGGGAGGATTTTCGGCATCCTCCTTCTGGTCGGTGGATTTTTTATGATCATTTGGCCTTTCTATCCGGCGATCCGCTATTATATCTGGCCCCAGCGCCTCTCGGTGCAGGCTGAGGAGATAGTTCGTCTGGCCAACAGCCCCTCCCCATCCTCAAGTGTTTCTCCCACCCTCACTCCCACTCCCCCTGCGGAAACTCCCGAGCCGGAACCCCCCAGCAAGATGATCATTATCCCGAAGATCGGACTCGAGGCGGGAATCGTCCCCGATCTGAGCTGGGACAGCCTGATGGCCGGAGTAGGCCACGACCCCAGCACCAAGAAGCCGGGAGAGGACGGTGTCTGCATCCTCTACGGCCACCGCTTCCTGAACTACCTCGATCCCTCCACCGGATACTTCTATTTGTTGGATAAGCTGGGGCCAGGCGATCTTGTCGTGATCTACTGGGATGAGAGAGCTTTTCGCTATATCGTGAAGGAGAGCATCGTCGTCGAGCCCACGGATTTCTCCATCTACAATGAGCGGCCGAACCCCACCCTGGTGATGGTAACCTGCACCCCTCTCTGGACGGACCGCTATCGCCTGGTGGTCTTTGCCGACTTGGAAGAGGCGAGGCAGGAGCCGATACAGTAGTCCTTCTCTTAGTGCAAGAGAAGCTCTAAACCGGTACAATAGGCTGAGGAGGGAGCCTTAAATGCGTCTATTTATCGCCATACCGATACCGGAAATTTTCCTCGACGACATCCAGAATGTTCAATCTAAGCTGAAGGAAGGGGGAGCGGACATCAAGTGGGTGGAACGAGAAAACCTGCACTTCACCCTGCGTTTCCTGGGTGAAACAGGGGAGACTCGCCTTCTTGAGCTGCAGGATGGAATGCGAGCTTCTTCTTCCTCGTTCTTCCCTTTTTCCGCCGAACTGGGGGAGATCGGGGCTTTCCCATCCCTTTCCTCGCCCAGGGTAATCTGGCTGGGACTCGACAAGGGCCAGGAGGAGATGAGGGACTTAGCGATGAACCTGGAGGAGGAGTTGGTGACCAGGGGGTTTCCGCCTGAGGATAAGTCTTTCCACGCGCACCTCACCCTGGGCCGGGCCCGGTCGCCTAAGGGGCTTGGCGGCATTAAAGACCTTCTTCGCCAGAGGCTCTCTCTCAGGGGAAGGTCCTTCACGATCTCGGAGATACTCCTCTATTCGAGCACCCTCACTCCCCGCGGGCCCATTTACCGGTCCATCGGCGCCTTTGTACTTGGCTCCTCCACGATGGCGAGATAGCCGGCTCGGACGGACGGGGATTGGTGAGACTCAGGAGGTATTCGGCATAGACAGGCCGTGACTCGTATGGTTAGCGGGAAGGTCTGAGATGGATGCGAAAAAGGCCCTCCGATACGTGAATGAGAGGGGGTCGGAGATAGAGAAGGCCCGTGCCTTCCGGGCAATCTCGGGTGGGAAAGCGCCGGTGGCGGTTGAGGGCGAGATATCCCGCCTGCAGAATGCGGACGGTGGATTCCCTCTCTACCAGGAAAAGGGAGGCTCCAGTACCCTGGACAGCACTCTTTTCGTTTTCGGTTGGCTCGATCAGCTCGGCCTGATACCCTCTCCCCTTTGCGCCAGATCCTGCCAGTTTCTGCTGGAAAGGCAGGAGAGCGACGGAGGATGGGACGAAAGATCTCTTCCCCCGCCTCTCGAGCTTCCTCCCTGGTCTATGCCCGGCGATCTCAAGGCCCGGCTTTATCTGTCCGCACACGCCCTTTTCTGGTTGGAAGCCGCCGGATTGAATGAGCGGCCGATTCCTCTGAGGAGAGCTATTAGTTTTATCCTTTCCCATCAGGAAGAGAACGGGAAATTCTACGGATACCTGCACACCACTTGGATCGGTTCGAGCGCTCTGCTCCTCGCAGGCACGGATTTCCTGGCCCCTGCCCGGCTTGGATTGGATTACCTCTTGAAAAGAGAGCCGGAATTATGGGAAGCCTCTCAGATGGCCTGGGCTCTCTCGTCTTTCGCCAGGGCGGGACTCCCGGGAAATCATCCTCTGATAGAGAAGCTCCTTCGCGCTCTGATGGAAAAACAGAGGCCGGACGGCAGCTGGGCCTCCGAGGATGGAGACGCCTACGCGGCTGAGGCCACGGTCAGCGCGCTCTGGGGGTTCAGGTTATACGGCTTGATTCTCTGAGGATGTCCTTTCCGAGGCACCGGCGGCTTGTAGGCCTTGTTTTTCGGAGATTCTGAAGCCCTCGCCCCTGTGTCCTTCCGGATCTTCCCCCACATGTCCCTCCGAGCCTTCCTGTAGAAGGCGAGGAATATTAGGACTTCAAGGAGAGATCCCTCGGCCTGCGGCCTCGGGACGACAGGGGATTGAGGGAACCCTCGCTATGTCTAAGATGACATGGGCAGGATGAATAAGGCCTGAATGCAGCAACTCCAGCCAGCAGGAAACGAGGCTGAGGGCTGATCCTGTTTGACATTGTCGAACAAATCTTCTTAAATTATCCCAGCAGACAAAAATTTTTTTGCAAAAGGGGATCCGTGGTGGACGAAAAAGAGAAAGCATTAGATATTGCGTTGACGCAAATTGAGAAAAGGTTCGGAAAGGGCTCGATCATGCGCTTAGGGGAATCCGCCGCACTGAGCGTCGAGGTGATCCCGACCGGGGCACTGACCCTTGACCTGGCGCTCGGCATCGGCGGTGTTCCTCGCGGACGCATCGTGGAGGTCTACGGGCAGGAGGCTTCCGGGAAGAGCACCCTGGTTCTGCAAATCATCGCCGAGGCGCAGAAGACCGGAGGCAAAGCCGCTTTTATTGATGCTGAGCACGCTCTGGATCCAGTTTATGCCAAAGCTCTGGGCGTGAATCTGGAGGATCTCTACGTCTCTCAACCTGATTCCGGCGAGCAGGCCCTCGATATTGCCGAGATGTTGGTGCGTTCAGGGGCAATCGACGTGGTCGCCATAGACAGCGTTGCCGCTCTGGTTCCTAAAACCGAGCTCGAGGGGGAGATGGGGGAGGCTTATATCGGCCTTCAGGCTCGCCTGATGTCTCAGGCCCTGCGCAAATTGGCCGGGTCCATAAACCGCTCCAATACCTGCGTCCTCTTCACGAACCAGTTGAGGGAGAAGGTAGGTATTATGTTCGGCAACCCGGAGATCACTCCCGGCGGGCGCGCCCTGAAGTTCTATGCGTCCGTGCGCCTTGAGATGCGGCGGATCGACACTATCAAGCAGGGAAACGATCAGATCGGTTCCCGCGTCAAAGTAAAGGTGACCAAGAACAAGCTGGCCCCCCCCTTCCGTCAGGCGGAGTTCGACTTGATCTACGGGAGGGGAATCTCCAGGACCGGTTGTGTCCTGGACCTGGCCATCTCAACGGGCATATTGAGCAAAAGCGGCACCTGGTTTTCCTACAACGATATGCGCCTGGGACAGGGTCGGGAGAACGTGAAAGCTTATCTGGAGGAACACACGGATTTATTGAAGGAGCTGGAGGAGAAAATCCGCACCAGCGCAGGACAAATGAAATTGCCTATGACTTTAGGAGAGGAGGAGCACGGAATCTTAGAGCAGTAAATAACGCACGTGATGAGTGGAAACGAGGAGAGCCCTCTGGCCTTGAAAGCTGCTATGAATTACCTGAAAATACGTCCCCGCTCTCGGGGGGAGTTAGAGGATTACCTTGAGCGAAAATCTTTCAGTTCCGAGGCCCGGGCATCCGTTTTGATAAAGCTCGAGGAAAACGGTCTGATCGATGACCGTAACTTCGTGGAGGCCTGGCTTTACCATCGCACGAAAGCCATGCCCCGCGGAAGGCTTTTTGTCATACAGGAATTGAGGAGGAAGAAGGTCCCGCAGGACCTGATCGACTCCCTTGTAGGACCATATTTCTCTCAGGTGGAGGAAGAAATGGCCATGAATTTAGCGCAGAGGAAATGGGAGGCATTGGCTCATTCTCCCCGGGGTAAGCAAAAACTGGCCTTCTACTTGAAAAACAAGGGATTCCCGACATCTGTGATCAGCAGGATCCTCGAGAGATTGCTACGGCTCTGACCCGTTTCACTCATCCCTGCCTAAAGAAGGGATGAGCTTTTATGATGACAATTGTTTGGATTCTTATTGGACTCGTCCTGGGTTTTGCAGCAGGTTACCTTCTTTACGCTTTAATTGAAAAGAGAAAGCTTGGCGCTTCCCGACTTCTGGCCGCGACAATCGTAGAGGACGCGAGGAAGGAAGCGGAAGCAGTAAAGAAAGAATCCCTTCTGGAAGCTAAAGACGAGGCCCATCGTATCCGTTCGGAAGCGGAGCGAGATAGCCGTGAGCGAAGAGCAGAGGTTCAACGACTGGAAAAGCGACTGCAGCAGAAGGAGGAGTCCCTCGATCGCCGGGTGGAGAACTCGGAACGTCGGGAGCGCAACCTGAACGCCCGCGATCAGGAGCTGAACCGGATGAGGGAGACCCTGCAGCAACAACTGCAGGAGGAAAAAAAGCAATTAGAGAGGATCGCAGGAATCTCGGCCGAGGAGGCACGGGCGATCCTACTCGCCAAAATGGAGGAGGAGTACCGTCACGACATCGCTAAGCGGATGAAGGAGCTGGAGGAGGAGGCGCGGGAAGAAAGCGAGTCCCGGGCGCGGGATATTATCGTCTCCGCTATTCAGAGGACGGCGGTAGATCATGCCACGGAGACCACCGTCTCCGTCGTCCCCATCCCCTCGGACGACATGAAGGGAAGGATCATCGGCCGAGAGGGCCGTAATATCCGTGCCTTCGAGACGATCACAGGGGTGGACTTAGTGATTGACGATACCCCGGAAGCCGTGACCCTCTCCGCTTTCGATCCGGTTAGGCGGGAGGTCGCCCGCCTCGCCCTGGAGAAATTGATCGTGGATGGACGGATTCACCCCGCCCGGATCGAGGAAATGGTGGAGAAGGCGCAGAAAGAGGTCGATGAGCGGATCAAGGAGGAGGGAGAGAGGGCCGTGCTGGAGTCATCCGTGCGTGGGCTCCACCCTGATCTAGTCAGGGTACTGGGTCGCCTGTACTACCGGACCAGTTACGGCCAAAACGTGCTTCAGCACTCAATTGAAGTGGCTCACCTGGCCTCGCTGATTGCCGCCGAGCTCAAGGTTGATGCCAACATCGCCCGCCGCGCTGGGTTGCTGCACGACCTCGGCAAGGCGGTTTCGCACGAGGTGCAGGGCCCGCACGCCCTGGTCGGTGCCGACCTGGTGCGTAAATACAACGAGAACACGGAAGTGCTTCACGCTATCGCCGCCCACCACTCGGATGTGGAACAAAAATCGGTCTACCCTGTACTGGTTCAGCTGGCTGACGCCATCTCCGCTACTCGCCCCGGAGCCCGTCGTGAGAGCCTGGAAACCTATATCAAGCGCCTGGAGATGCTGGAATCCATCGCCGACTCCTTCCAGGGAGTGGAAAAAGCGTACGCCATCCAGGCCGGACGCGAAATCCGCATCATGGTCAAGCCCGATCAGATCGACGATGTGGGGGCGGTGAAGCTGGCGCACGATATCACCAAGAAGGTCGAAGCGGATATGGTCTATCCGGGACAGATCAAGGTCACCGTAATCCGGGAGGTACGGGCTACGGACTACGCAAAATAATGTTGAAGATTCTTTTTATCGGCGACATAGTGGGCAAGCCCGGGCGGCAGGCCGTGAGGGAAATCCTTCCCCCTCTTCAGACGGAATTCGCCGCAGATATTGTCATCGCCAATGCGGAGAACGCCGCCGGGGGAAACGGACTGACCCCGGGTATTGCCCAGGATCTATTCTCCTGGGGAGTGGACGTGCTCACGAGCGGAAACCACATCTGGAAGCAGAAGGAAATCATCCCCTACATGATGGAAGAGCCGCGGCTGATTCGGCCCGCCAACTACCCCCCCGGGGTACCGGGTTTCTCCTCCTATCTTTGGGAAAGGATGGAGAAAAGGGTGGCGGTGCTCAACCTCCTGGGTCGCGTCTTCATGGAGGCTGTGGATTGTCCTTTCCGCCGCGGGGAAGAGGAGATCGCCCTCCTCAAGGAGTTGGCTCCTGTCGTGATCGTGGATTTTCACGCCGAAGCCACCTCGGAGAAAGTCGCCATGGGCTGGTTTCTCGACGGGAAAGCCACCGCGATCTGCGGAACGCATACTCATGTGCAGACGGCAGACGAAAGGATTTCCCCGGCTGGCACAGCCTATATCACCGATATTGGCATGACCGGGCCCTTCAACTCTGTGATCGGAGTCGAGAAGGAAGCGATACTCCAGCGCTACCTGACGGCGCTTCCCGTCCGCTTTGACGTGGCGGAGGGCGATGTGCGGCTGTGCGGAGTGAAAATCACCGCGGATGAGATCACAGGCAAAGCCTTGACCCTGGAACGCTTCCAGGTTCCTTTACAGGCGTGTTAGAATATGGGCGCAAAGCTCGCACATTGAGAGGAGGGCATGTACGTGGCAACCATGAAAGTAGCATCAACATCCAATCCCCGTGCTGTGGCGGGTGCCGTGGCCAATTCAGTGCGTGAGGGAGCGCATGCCGAGGTTCAGGCGATCGGACCCAAAGCAGTTAACCAAGCCATTAAAGCGATTGCCATCGCTCGTGGCTACGTGGCCTCGAATGGGATTGACCTAATCTGCGTCCCAGCCTTCACAGAGGTGGAGATTGATGGGTCACCCAGGTCTGCAATCAGATTCACAATTGAGCCAAGGTGAGAGGAAATGCTTAAGGTATCAGCCAACTCAAATCCACATTCTGTCGCCGGTGCCATTGCCGGTTCGGTGCGAGAATCGCACCGGGCGGAGATCCAGGCCATCGGTGCAGGGGCAGTGAACCAAGCTATCAAGGCTATCGCGATTTCGCGCAATTTCCTTGAAAATGACGGGATCGACCTGGTCTGCATACCGGGCTTTGCGCAGGTGGAGGTCGAGGGGAATCAGAAGACAGCGATCCGGCTTTTGCTGGAGCCAAGAAAGAAGCCTTGACAGGGGAGGAAAACTGCTTTCTTAAGGGGAGAGGGCCTCTCCCCTTTTTGCTTTATGCGATATTTTCTGAAGACCTACGGCTGCCAGATGAATGTCCACGACTCCGAGTACTTGAGGGGAGTGCTCGAATCCTTCGGGCTTGAGTCCGGCGCGCTGGAGGAAGCCGATCTGATCCTCCTCAACACCTGTTCGGTGAGGGAGAATCCCGAGCAGAAAGCTCGCTCCCTGCTCGGGAAATTACGGAGAACGAAGGAGCAGAAACCCGATCTCCTGATCGGAATAGCGGGCTGCATGGCCGCACGGACGAGAGAGGAACTGGGGAGGCTTCCCTTTCTGGATCTCTATTTCGGACCGGAGGAGTTGGAGACCTTCCCCCGCCTTCTGGCGGATCTCCTGCGTCGGCATGGTCTATGGGAGGGAACTATCCCGCGGAAGGTTCCGTACAGGAGAAATCCCGGCGTGACGGCTTTTTTAAACATCACGATCGGCTGCGATAATTTCTGCTCCTACTGTGTGGTTCCCTATGTGAGAGGTCGGGAGTGGAGCCGGTCGCCCAATGAGATCGTCCAGGAGGCGGAGGACTTGGCCAATTGCGGATTCAAGGAGATGATCCTCCTCGGGCAGAACGTGAACGCCTACGGCAGAAAATTCCTGCCAGGGTTTCAACTGGAGGGAACTGAGGGAGGCTGGGACTTTGCCCGACTTCTCCAGGAGATCTCAACCGTTCAGGGAATCGAACGGATCCGTTACATGACCTCCCACCCTCGCGATTTCAATTTCGATCTGGTCAGGAGGATAAAAGAACTGCCTCGCGTCTGCGAGCACTTTCACCTTCCGGTGCAATCCGGTTCCAATCGGGTGCTGGCGGAGATGAATCGCGGCTACACGCGCGAACATTTCCTGTCCCTTATTCGGTTCATCCGCGAGGGGATCCCTTTCGCTTCCATTACCACGGACATCATCGTCGGTTTTCCCACCGAAAACGAGGAGGATTTTCGGGATACCCTCGACCTGATGAGGGAGGTTCGCTTCGACCGGGCGCACATCCTTGCCTATTCGCCCCGGCCGGGAACGCAGGCCTTCGCTCTCGGGGACCCTGTCCCCCGCGCGGAGAAAGAACGCCGCCTTTCTATTCTGATGAGCCAGATGGAAGAGGACGCCCTGGCCCGCAATCGAGAGCTCGAAGGGCGGGAGATCGAGGTGCTGGTGGAAGCGAAGGACAGAAAGAGCGAACTCTTGCGCGGGAGGACGCGCACTGACAAGGAAGTCTATTTCCCCGGTCAAGATGAGCTCGTTGGCCAAATTGTGAAGGTGAAAGTAGAAGGGGCGACGGCATGGTCCTTGCAGGGGAAACTCCCCTCGTCGTCTTAGGGCCAACTGGGGTAGGGAAGACGACAGTGGCGGTGGAGCTGGCAGCTTCTCAGAAAGCGCACATCCTCTCTGCAGATTCGCGGCAAATTTACCGCTTGATGGATATCGGAACGGCGAAACCAACCCTTGAGGAAAGAAAGAGGGCGCCGCACCATCTCCTCGACCTGGCCTGGCCGGACGAGCCATTCTCCGTGGCGGATTTTCAGAAGATCGGGCAGGGCAAAATGGAGGAATTGCGCGGCCAAGGAACGCCATTCCTCATCGTCGGCGGCTCTCCTTTCTACCTTTATGCGCTGCTCGGAAGTTTTTTCTTCCCCACTGTCGGCCGCGCCTCAGACCTGCGCCGGGAACTCGAGAAGAAAGTACTGGAAAAGGGAAGCGCCGCTCTGCACAGGATGCTCGAAGCGGTGGATCCCGTCTCTGCGGAGCGCGTCCATCCCAACGACACCCGCCGACTGATCCGAGCAATCGAGGTCTGGCAGCTCACGGGCAAACCCCTGTCATCCTTCTCCGTTCGAGGGATGGATGACTGCCCCTATTATCTGATCGGCCTGCGCATGAATCGCGAGGATTTGCGCAGGAGGCTGGAGAGAAGGACGGAGGAGATGTTCCATCGTGGCCTGGTCGATGAGGTGAAGGATCTTCTCCGGCGCGGTTACTCGACCGACTTGAATCCCCTCCGCTCGATTGGCTACAAGGAGACGCTCGAATTCCTCGAGGGGCGCTCATCACTTGAGGACGCGAAGTCGAAGATCGTCAATTCCAGCTTGAAGTTCGCCAAGCACCAGATGACATGGTTCAAGCGCGACCGGAGGATTCGCTGGATCGACCTGGAGGAGGAGTTCGACCCTGTTGAGCTTGCAAGCAGCATCCTCGATGGCGGCGAACCAGCGCCCTCATAGCGAAAAACCTCAGCTTTTTCGAGGTTCGGAGACCCTTCATCTCTCTCATTCAGATTCCCCTTCTGCAATTCACTCAGAGAGCCTTCCTTCTTTCATTCGGCGGGCACGCAGGGCTTTGAATATCCTCGATTCGCCCTCACCGGGCCCCGGCGTGGATATCGGGGAAGTGTCTCTCAAGTAAGTTATGTTAAGATATCAAAGCGGAGAGATGGCCGAGAGGCTGAAGGCACTCGCCTGCTAAGCGAGTGGTCGGGGAAACCCGGCTCCCGGGTTCGAATCCCGGTCTCTCCGCCAGATGACTGAAGCCACTTCAAGGGAAATTCCATCTCATCCCTCCTCTTAAGCTATAACGAGATGCGCAAAACCCTCTTCACCACAGTCTTCTCCCTCCTTTCAGCTAAAAAACCCGCGCTTTGGGCAAATGCTAGCAAGAATGGAAAAAAAGTCAAGATGATGGAAAGACAATCGAATCGACGGTTGAAGTAAGTTATGACGTGAATAACCACAATGCCTTATGATGCCTCAGCCAATATCTGAAAGTATCATATGCGTAGCTTGTGCCGATCGGGTGCTGGTATCGAAACGTTGGGTGGGCTCCCTTGGATATGCACCGTGCGGGGAATAGGTTTTGCACCAAGGGTTGGGGTACATCCTCTATGGTGAGACTTCTCAATCTTAATCGCCTCTTCCCGGAGCCATTGTTCCACCACTTCGTTGAGCAGGGGGAGCGGGAGTTCTCCCTGCACTAAAATCTTATTGTGAAACTCCTTCAGATCAAATTCTTCGCCCAGCGCCTCCTGGGACTTTTGACGCAACCTCAGGATCTCTTGCATGCCTACCATGTAGGAGGTTGCCTGCCCCGGGATGGAAGCGTATCGCGTCACATTCTGAGCGATTTCAAACTCGGCAACCCTAATACAAACGGGGAGATCTTTCTCGGGCACGCCTCCGTGGAAAATGTGGGAACCGGGTCGATAATCTGCAAACTGGATCCGCAGGGCGACCTCCTATGGGCGACGCGCATCCACAGTCCCAGGCACGGCGGATACACACTTCTGCAATCCCTGGTACCGGTTGGCGATGGGATCTACGCCATCGGCGAGACGACAGAATTCGGCCACAAGGGGTATTTTCATTACCACTCCTTCATTGCCCGTCTGGACGGGAGCGGCTCCGTGGAGTGGATTCGCACCCTGGGAAAATCGGAAAAAGCATTCTCCGGCAAACCCGGCGAGGAGCTCGGCCTGGCCGGCGCCCTCCTTCCAGATGGCGGTGTCCTTCTCCTGGGAACGACGGACGCCTTCTCCACCGCCTATGATGCTTTTGCTGCGCGAATCGGTCCTAACGGAGCAGTTTCTGAGGGAGGAAGCTGGCTCATCGCGCCGGACGTTTCCAGCGAAAAGCAGGTCACGGTCACAAGTCCCCAGGTCATAATCGAATCCCTCGATCCCGAGCCTTCCCCGGTAAAGATGCTTGTCAAAGAGGCGAACTTCGAGACCGTCGCAGGCGTGTGGAAGGAACTTGCCCCCTGAAGAAAGCCAGGACTGCTGAAGGACGGCCGATTTTTGTTCCTGAAGATCTCCAGTTATCCCTGTAGCCCGTTTCATCTCAGAAGTTGTAAGATAGGTTTTCGAGGACATCATGAGAGCGATTGAAACGAGCAGGTTGACCAAGTATTACGGAAAGCACCGGGGAATCATCGACCTGGACATGGAAATCTCCCAGGGCGAGATATTCGGATTCGTCGGCCCAAACGGGGCGGGGAAGTCTACCACGATACGCTGCCTCGTCGGCTTGATTTTTCCCAGCGGAGGAAGGGCGTCAGTCCTTGGGATGGACATCGCGGAAAAGCCGAAGGAAATCAGGCAACGCATCGGCTACCTGCCTTCCGAAGTGGAATACTACGACGGAATGAGTGTAAGGGAATTGCTTGAGTACTCGGCCCGTTTTTACGGGAACTCCGCAGGAGGGAGGCTCAACGAGCTGGCAGACATTTTCCAGGTTGAGCTTAATCGCCGCATTTTTGATCTTTCCTCCGGCAACAGGAAAAAAGTGGCGATCCTGCAATGTCTTTTGCACGGACCTGAGCTCCTGATACTCGATGAGCCGACGAGCGGGCTTGATCCGCTGATGCAGGCGCGCTTCTACGAGGTGATCAAGGAGGAAAACAGGCGAGGGGTGACCGTATTTTTTTCCTCCCACATCCTCTCCGAGGTGCAGAAGATCTGCAGACGGGTGGCGATTATCAAGGAAGGCAGGATCGTGGCCGTAGAGGACTTCGACAGCCTGAGAAAGAAGCAATTGAACAGGGTAAAAGCTGATTTCCTCCAGCCCATAAAGCCAGAGCAGCTCACTTCTTCCCAGGTTATCTCCCTTGATGTCCAGGGCCAGCATGCAGAAATCCTCCATTCCGGCCAGATCAATCAATTTCTCGAAAAACTAGCCGGACTTCCCCTGGACAGGTTGAGCATCGAGGAACCATCGCTCGAAGAAATTTTCCTGCACTACTACGGGGGAGAGGCGTGAACTGGAACCTTTACTCCAAGGAGTTGAAACGTAACCGGACGAGATTTGTTATCTGGACCCTGCTCGTGGCCGGCTTCATCCTCTTTACCGTCTCCATTCTCCCCTCCATGTTGCAGGATCGGGCTCAGCTGGAAAACTTTCTCAAGATTTACCCCGAGGCCTTAAAAAAGGCTTTCGGGATGGACCCCGAGGCCTGGAGCAGCCCTCTTGGTATCTATGTAACCTACCACGTTTTCTACTCCTACCTCTTGGGCGGGATATTCTCCATCACTTTCGCCATGGAAATCATCTCTAAGGAGGAGAACCGCCGCACGGCGGAATTTCTCCTCACCCGACCGCTCACGCGATCGGAAATTGTGGCGAGCAAGGCCCTGGCTTTCTTCAGTTACCTCCTGGTCTTCAACCTAGCGGAGGTCTGCGCCGGGCTCATTGGCCTGCAAGTGTTCTTTGACGCAGCTTTTGACTTTAAGGTAGTGCTTTCCCTCGGGCTCTTCGGCTTTATCTTCACCGTGCTCTTCGGTTCCCTGGGCCTTTTTCTCTCCCTTCTGATCAAGAGAGGTCGTTCTCTGGTCGGTGTGGGTACCGGCCTAGTGCTTGTGACATACATCCTCGACACCTTCGCCAAAGCCGCGGAGAAAGTGAGCTTTCTCCGCTGGGCGACTCCTTTCAAATTCGCCGATTTCCCCGTGCTCCAGGGCTCTTATGGTTTTGATTGGTGGCGCTTGCTCTATTTCCTGGGTTTGAGCGCCCTCTTCATAGTTTTAACCTTCGTTGTTTACCAGCGGAAGGACATCTACGTCTAAAGGAATCAGTTGAGTGTCAGCTTAAAACAGTTCCTCTTTTAGAGTAGAGTAATCAGAGGGTATCTGTATAATGCTAAGTTGAGGGAGGCGATTGCCTGAGTTTAGGATGTTCTTAAGGGATCGGGCTTGGCATTAGAATACGAGAAATTGATGGGGAGAGACACCTGAACGCACTAATGATGAATAAGATTGCCTATCTATTTATCGACGAATCGGGGAATTTTGAATTCAGCTCTAAAGGAACGCATTTTTTATTAAATTGCTTCTGCACCACAGATCCTATTGTCTTGCGAGAAACGACCCACCTGCCTGATCCTTGGGGAAGAACCTAGGGGATTCTTATCGGCAGGTGGGAACCTTTTTATCACGGCTATAAAATAGCCGTGATCTGCCTTTTGTTGATAGATCTGTGTATGTTCGATCAGGCCTCAGAGCAATGCTCGCTCGAACTCAGTTACTGCCTGCTCGGGGTCGACCGGATGCCCCAGCTCGAGGAGGGTCTCTCCGATCAGACGGACTGCCTCCTTCAGCTGCTCCGCCCTGACATTCCCCATGTGGCCGAGACGAAACCCCCTGCCCGCAAGATTCCCCAGTGCGCCGGCGACGACCAGCTGCCTCTCCGTTAATCGTTTACGGAAGGGAATGTCCTCTATTTTTCCGAGGTAAAGGAAGCAGGTGGTCGTCGGCGAGGCCACGCTTTCTTCCGCCAGCGGTTCGAGCCCTAAAGCGCGGAGAGCGGCACGGATAGATTTGCCGAATCCCTCGTGGCGACGATAGCGGGTCTCCAATCCTTCCTCGAAGATCATCTCCATCGCCCGGTGATAGGCGTAGATCATATTCACGGCGGGAGTGGCGAAGTATTTTTTCGGGTCATGCATTACCGGGATCCAGTTGTCGATGTCCGCATAGTAGGCCGGAATTCTGCCCAGTTCCCGGCGAGCAGCAAGTGCCGAAGGCCCGAAGCTCAAAATAGCCAGACCGGGAGGGACTCCGATCGCCTTCTGACCGCCGGTGAGAACCAGGTCTATATTCCAGCCTTCCCGCCGGTAATTTCTACTCATATCCTCTTCAACGGCGGCGGTGGCGCAGACTCCATCGAGGATCAGGAGTGTGCCTGTGCCCTTGACGAGAGGAACCAGGGTCTCAAGGTCCGCCAGGACGCCGGTCGAAGTGTCGACGTGGGTGATCGTGACGGCTTTGTACCGATGCTCGTTTAACTTGCGTGAGACTTCCGCTGGATCGACTCTTTTTCCCCATTCGCTCTTGACGCAGTCGGTTTCAATCCCAAAACTATCCGCGAGCTTGAGGAAGCGATCGCCGAAGTAGCCCTGGCTCAGGACAAGTATGCGCTCGCCCGCCGCCACAGTGTTTACCAGGGCCGTCTCCATGGCTAGGGTCCCGCTTCCAGCAACGACGAAGACCTCGCCTTCCGGATTGTTGAAGAGCTTCCTGGAGAGCTCCAGGCTCCTGGAGAAGATTTCGACGAATCGCGGATCCGTGTGGGCCCACGTCTCCCGGCCGAGCGCTTCCTGAATCTCATCGACTACCGGGGTGGGGCCGTGGATTAAAAGCAGCTCTTGGTTGGGCATATCTACCTCCGAGCTAAGTGATGCCCTCATCTTATTCCAGGGAGAGCCTTTTGAAAAGCTTTCTTCCGCCTAATCAGCTGATTGTTTCTTGCTCTTGCGCACAATCAGAAGCGAAAGGAGGACAAGAAGGAGCATTCCGGAAGCAACGAAGAGCCAGAACCACCATCGGCTCGTGAGACTGAAGGAAGAGGGATTTGCCTCCTCAACCTGTCCCGGGGTGAGAGAAGCGCTCGCAGTTGTTTCAGGGACGACCCATGTCGTAGCGTCGGGGTGTTCGCGCCACCAATCGAAGGCATCGGCCGGTTCCGGGGAAATCTGTCCTCCCATTTCCTCCATGATCAGGAACCCGTCGTGCAGCCGGTAAAGACGATCCTCGACCGTCAGTATACCCTCGGGGCCGCCACTGAACTTGCAAGGCACCGTGTGGTAGTCCACGTGGACCTGGCCGTCCGGTTGCTCCAGGCTCTCCATGGACAGATCGCCCAGTACAGCTCTTCCCCCTTCCCACTGAGAGCCTCCGCCTTTGCCCACATTCCAGATCGTATACCTGGCCGCTTCGTAACTCTCGCCCTTGATGTAGAAATTGATGCGATAGGTCACAGATACCGGAGCAGGAGACGAGGGCTCTTCGGCTAGCGCAAAAGTCGGAACAATACAAGTCAAGAAGAAAACAAGAAGAAGCGCGGTTGCAACCGCTTTATAATCCCTGTAGCTATTTTCCTCCGACATCCGTTATCTCCTTAATTAGAGATAAAATCTGGTCCTGGCGAAAGCGCTGGATTGCCACAAGTTTAGCATGCTTGCTCAAAGATTCTCCAAGCGGCGTCCAAAATCGGATCGGTAAGGAGCATTTACTTCCGGCGAGATGTTCCGGCCTACCAATGCTCGAGGTCACATGAGAGAGTGGGAGCTATAGATCGGGTGTGGATTTACTGCGGACAGACAAAAATTTCCCTGGACCACATTATTCCTTCCTGCCGTGCCGGCATAGATTTAAGAGTAGACAATTATTAGAGACCTCCGATAACTGCGTTTGGGCCTGCAGATCTATAACTGCAGCAAAGGGCTCGCTTGATTTGAAGGACCCGAACATGGATGGAATCTTGAATTTTAGACCTGGGTGTGGTGATAACCGATCTGATCATAAAAAGGGCGAGCGCGGCCGGGGTCAGTGATGGAAACCAAGGGGGTCGGGTATTGACCCTTCCTTACTCGCGCCTTGATGTGTTAGCCTGAGGCAGATCTTTGCACCTCCCTGGGACATGTGATTTCCTCGGGGAGATTTCCAGAAACAAGGAGGGAGCCGTGTCGGTACGAGAAAAGGACCTGATTGGCTACTGCGGGCTCGACTGCGAGGAGTGCTTTTCCTATAAGATGACCCTCTCCGAAGCGGCGAAAAATTTGAAGAGAGAGCTACGGGCTGCAAAATTGAGAGATTCCTGGAAGGAAATACCCTTCCTCGGCGAGTACGAACCCTTCAAAAAGACCCTCGACGGCCTGGCAATGCTGCGCTGTCCCAGGGGTTGCCGTGGAGGGGGAGGAAACCCCTGGTGTAAAATCAGGAAGTGTGCTCAGAAAAATAGCTTCTGGACCTGCGGAGAGTGCCATTTGTTGGAAAATTGCCCCAAGCTTGCGCTCATCACTGAGGGCTACAAGGGCAAGAATTTAAAAATACTCAGGGATCTGGCAAAGGATGAGTAGTCGGCAAGACCTGTCACTTGGGGTGAATTCGCAACACTCCCCTTCGCCTGAGAGCCCAGCCGTGTAGTTGGGCGACAAAAGAGTTGTGGCTGAGACTATGGATTGGATTTTAGAAACTCGCGGACTGACCAAGATCTTTGGCAGCACTTCAGCAGTAGATGATTTGAATTTAGAGGTCGATCAAGAGGAAGTGGTGGCCTTCCTCGGTCCCAACGGGGCGGGCAAAACCACGACGATCAGGATGCTTGCGGGCATGATCGCGCCGACCTCAGGTTCCGCAACCGTCTGCGGCATCTCACCAAACAGTAATCCCGAGCTTCTTCACGAAAGAGTCGGGCTGCTCACGGAGACCCCAGGTTTTTACGAGTGGATGAGCGCGTGGGAAAACCTCCAGTTTTTCGGCCGCTTCTATCCGATCGATCCGCAAGCGCAGGCAGAGAAATACCTGCGCTTCCTCGGCCTGTGGGAAAGAAGAGGAGAGAAGGTCGGGCGATATTCCAAGGGGATGAAACAGCGGCTGGCCGTTGCCCGCGCCCTTCTGCATGAGCCCCAGCTCCTTTTTCTGGATGAGCCTACGGCCGGCTTGGATCCGGAAGCGGCCCGCGACCTTCGCCAACTGCTCAAAGAATTGCGACGGGAGGGTCGGACGATTTTTCTCTGCACTCACAACCTGGAAGAAGCGGAGGAGCTGGCCGACCGCATCGCTTTCTTCCGCACCCGTATGATTGCCCTGGATCGGTCGGATCGTTTGCGGCAGAGACTTTTCCAGCCCAGGCTGGTCCTGGAGTTGGAGCGACCTGATCCGACCCTGTCAGCTGCCCTGAAGGCGCTTCCTTACGTTTGCAGAGTAGAGATGGAAGGTAATCGCCTTTTTGTTTCCCTCACCGATTTTGAAAAGGAGAGGCCGGTCCTGATCGCCCGGGTGGTGGAGCTGGGCGGAAAAATCCTATCCGCCTCCGAAGAAACCCATACTCTGGAGGAGGTCTACCTCGCTCTCATGGCCTCGCCGGGGGACAAGGCGGAAGAGGGCAGCCGATGAACCTTACATCCAGGAAGCGCGTCCTCAACGTGCTGGGTAAAGAATCGAAGGGTCTTTTCAGCAATCCCTCCACCTCTTTGATGGTGACCTTGCTTCCGCTCTTGATCCTGATCCAGGTGCTGGCAGCGATTTACCTGCTCGTGCGGTTCATTCCGGCGGAGAGTCTCGCCTCGAGCATCCTGCAGAATGGGCTCGACCGCCTGCGAACATCGCTTCCCGGTCTCGGCGGACTTTCCCTGAGCGATCAATTCCTGGTCTATTTCCTCATGCAACTTCCTGTCTACCTGCTCCTGGTACCGATGATGGTGTCTAACGTGCTCTGCACTTTCTCCGTCGTGGAAGAGAAGCAGACCCGGACGTTGGAACCTCTATTGGCCACCCCTGTGCGCACCTGGGAGCTGCTCCTGGGAAAGGTCCTGTCCGGGACCCTTCCCGCCATCCTCATGAGCTGGGTGGCTGCGGCTCTGGCGGTAGGGGGTGTAGCCATAATCGGGGCGGCGCACCTGCTACCCTTTCTCCTCACCCCGTACTGGCTGGTCTCCCTGCTCCTGGTCACCCCCCTGGTTACCTTCATCAGCTTCCTTTTGGGTGTCGTGGGCTCCTCCCGCGCCAGCGATGCCAAAAGTGCGCAGGGATGGGCCCTGCCCATGATTTTTCCGATCCTGGCCTGGGTTACGGTTCAAGTTTTGGGGTTTATCCCGCTCACAGTGGAGGCATTGCTCGTAGCTGCGGCGATCCTTCTTGTAATAGCTATCCTTCTCGTCCGAGTGGCAGTCATTCTCTTCCAGAGGGAGTCGATCCTCGTCCACTGGCGCTGAAATATTGGCATCTTTCGCTATCGTGTGTGACCTACCCCACTGAATAGCTAATCCACCTCCTTTGTGGCAGAATCGGTGGTATGGAAATTAAAAAAACTCCCTTCGGTGTTACAGACTGGAGCTCGGTAGAAGCAACGGAGCATCCGGGAGAAAGCGGCGTGGCCATCTGGCGGACCAGGCAATTCGGGCCGATCCGGGTGCGGATGGTCGAGTACTCCCCCGGCTACAGGGCCGATCATTGGTGCGAGAAAGGGCACATCCTCCTGTGTCTGGAAGGCGAACTGCACACTGAATTGAGGGACGGCCGCATCTTTGTCCTTAAGCCGGGCATGAGTTACCAGGTGGGCGACCGCGTCGAGCCTCACCGCTCCTATACCGAAGTGGGAGCCAGGCTCTTTATCGTAGATTAGGAACTCCTCCCCCCGACGAGGAAGCCGCGCTCCCCTGAGGACGGCGATTCACCCCTTGCCCCTCTGTTACAGGGACGGATCCTTTCGCTATAATAAGTTGACTTTTTCCTCAAAGGAGGGGGTAAATATGTCTTTAAGTGTCTCTCCAGACGATCGCGTTTTCCGCAGGCTTCGCCTTTATAACGCCCTCATGGGTTCCCTGCACCTGATCCAGGGCATTATCATGATTATCATTTCCAACCAGTTCAAGCTTCCGATTCAATCTCCGTTTTTGAGCTTCGCCATTGCCGGAAAGACCATTTCCGCTCAGCCGCAAGTCCTTTTCGAGCTGAGGATCGGACCTTTGGTGGCGGTTTTCCTTTTCCTCTCAGCTCTGGCGCACTTCCTCACCGTACTGCCGGGGATCTATCCCTGGTACGTGAAGAATCTGGGAAGGAGGATCAATTATATCCGCTGGTGGGAGTATGCCTTCAGCTCCTCGGTGATGATCGTGATCATCGCCATGCTCAACGGAATTTACGATCTGCCCAGCCTGCTGATGATGTTTGTCCTGAACGCGCTAATGAACTTCTGGGGCCTGATGATGGAGGTGCACAATCAGCCTTTACCGGCATCCTCTTCCGGAAATTCTCCTCATAAGACCAACTGGACCCCGTTCCTTTTCGGCTGCCTGGCAGGAATCGTCCCATGGATAGTGATCGTGATCTACCTGGTAACCCTGAAGAGCAACCTCGACGCCACGGTGCCCGATTTCGTCTGGGCCATCCTGGCCTCGATCTTTGTCTTCTTCAATATCTTCGCCCTGAATATGCTTCTCCAGTACAAGAAGGTAGGGCGCTGGAAGGATTACCTTTTCGGGGAAAGGGTTTACATTCTCCTCAGCCTCGTGGCAAAGACCCTCCTTGCCTGGCAGGTCTTCGCCGGAATCTTGAGGCCGCAATGAAGTGAGGCGTTTTCCTCTTCGATTAGACCGGCGGTGAACGCTTTATTTAAATTCCCAGTGGAATTCTGAAAGGATGCTCGGACATATCGCGATAAACCAGGGTGAATCCACTTGACCCTTCAGGCACGCTGAAGGTGACATAGCCACTCGTTTTCTGGCCCTTGGTGAGCTTAGTCAGCTCTATCTGCGGATCTTTACCTCCCAGCCAGACGTAGCCGTATTCATGCCCGGCTCCGTCCTCCAGGGCAAAATAGAGCCTGTTCACGGAGAATTCGCCTTCCCGCGATACGTTCTCGAACATGACCTCCAGGTCGAGGAAGATGTCTCCCTCTTCCGGTACCCACATGTCGTGCTTCGCGGCCTTGGAAATACTGAGCACAGCGAGGACCACCCCATTCACCTCCGCTCGAAGCGAAGAAGGTTGGTCGGTGAGGGGTGGGGTGGGACTGGTACTTGAGCCATCGGTCAAGGGCATCCTGACGAAGACCTTGTCCACCGTCCCATCTGCCTTAGTAGTGTAGGAGACCTCCCCGCCGAGCTCTTCCGAGACGAAACGCAGGGGGATAAAGGTCCTCCCATCCTTGATGAAAGGCGCCACATCGAGCTGCACTTCATTTCCGTTGACAAGGGCGATATTGGAATTGATGGTCAATTCGATATTTCTTTCGGAGCTCGCACTGGTAAGGGACCACGAGAGCAGAGCCACGAGAAGAGTTACAGCGACCACACGCCAGACCTTCATTTTTTCCTCCTTTTAAAAACCCATTGCTCCCTTGAGAAATTCAATAAAGAGGGAAGCAACTAATATTTCTTAATATAATAATTAAGGTGTCAATAGCATCCTGAAGAAATCCTAACTGATCTATAAGAAAAAACTGATTGGAAGTGAGAGAGGAAAACCCAATAAAAATCCGGAGGGCTGGCTGTGCAGCCCTCCGGCAATAGGGGGGGAAGGTTGAATAAGTCAAACCTTATTTTTTACCCTGCCAGGGTACTTATAATTAACAAGCTCATGCCATATTCAATGCCCGGAGCCGATCTCTTACCTCGATTCTTCCTGGCGCATGCTTCTTCTCTCAGGACAGCCTCAATTATCCCTTTCCTAATTTCTTAGCCAATTCCTTGAGGCTCGGTTCGATAAAACGTCCCTTGTCCAGAATTTGCAATCCATCCAGCCACATAGAGCTGTTCAGGCAAATCCCATCGGAATGAGAAGGACCGCTGATGCCGCCTGGTACGAGGAAGGGCCCGACGTTGCCGATGCCCCACTCAGTGGCGCCCCAAATCCGCTCGTCCTCGACAATATCTCCGGAGAGGCGGGCATTGGGGTGTACGCCGTAGGAGATATGTGCCAACCTGAGCATCTGGGGATGATTGAAATTCTTCAGCCATTGCTCATATTCCAGCGCTTCCTTGCCACCTTCCAATTTCACGATGCTCCCCTTCTTGATGTGCAGGACTACTGGTTCCTTCAGCACGCCGACGAAGGGAGGGACGAGGGAGCCATCGAAGACAAGCACGCCGTTAATGGAGTCCAGGTCTGGCGACCAGGCAATCTGGCCGGGCTGCATGTGCGCGCCGGGGGTATCCGCGTAGCCGACTTCAAGCGTGGGTTTGCGTCCGGGCACATGGTCAAACTCCAGGTCGCAACCTGCCGGCGTCGTCACCTTTACATGCTTGGCGTTCATGGTCAGTTCTATCAGACGGGTCATGAACTTTTCCAGCACCGGGAAATCGACCCTTCCGATCAGCCTCACCATCATATCCACTGTCATGCCGCAGGCGTTCTGATAACGCAGCTTGGGGTTCTCCGCCATGGCGATATCGAAAGGAGTGGAATAGAGCAGCCACTCATTGTTGTACTCAATCCAAGCATCCGCTCCCTTGAGAGCCCCAGCGAGTGCTTCGGTCGGAAGCATGGCGTCGGCGGCCTTGCCCACACCCAGAGGAGAGGCCAACCAGATCACCATCGGCTTTCCGCCGGCAGCGAAAGTGGCCCGCGCTGTGGCGTCCACCACGCGTTTATCGCTCTCCGTATCTGCCGTAATGACAAATGTCTCCCCGGGTTTGATTTTGAACAGTTCCTCAACCAGGATCTTACTGGCCCTTCCCAGCTCGTATTCGTAGCGGTACTCCGACATGTACTTAATTCCCTCCTTTTGATGCGATGCACTTGGTAAGATGCCCGTTATTTGCTACGCTTTTACATCGGCATCATCCTCCGAGAGAATTATGGGTCAAACCCATCATCATTGTCAATATTTTTACGAAATCAAATCATTATTTTACAGCACCGGAAAATTACAGTTGAACGAACAGCAGTATTGCTGGATTTACAGTAGGAATCGCCGGGAGAGCAAGAGTCGAAAACCCGAGCTGAATCCCGGTTTAGACCTCGACTTGAGAGTCTTTTTCAGGGCGAGGCGGCTGCTGGAACTCTAAGAAACACCTCTTCGGGATATAACCCAGCTCGTACAGCCACCAGGCTGCCATCTTTTCTGGAACCTCGAAATGGACGGATGTACTAAGAACCCTTTCGGAGGGCAGCGAGATATTTTCTATCAGAACTGCCACCTCATCCTGCGGCATCAATATTTCTGAGGCGTAACGGTTGGCCTGCCACTCCGCGTCCACCTCCGTTGCTTGAAAGATACCGTCAGTGAAATAGAGGCCGCTCTTTTTATGCAGAACATAGTGACCGAGTTCATGGGCGACAGTCCAGCGCTGATTGGGAATGGGATTGGTGGAGTTTACATAGCAAAACCATTGCTGCTTCACGTAGCATAGAATCCCCGACCAAAAATTCATGCGGCGGAAGACGACAATCACGTTTTCGGATGCGAACTCTTTTAATAACTCACCCAAGCTCCGCAAGCTGCACATCCCCCCAAGGGACTCCGAGCGCCCAGCAAGTCAACTGTTACTTCTCGTCACTCTCCAACATATCCGCCGCTTCCCGCAAAATCTTGGCCAATTCCTTGCGGGCCAGATTCTTGTAAATTTTCTGCAACCATGTGGTTTCATCAAATCTGGACAGGCCGAAATGCAGGGCAGCTTCCGCAGAAGGAGCCGGACTTTCCTGTTCCAATGCATAGAAAGTCTCCAGAGGTATGTTGAAAAATTTGCTGATGGAGAAGACATCCTTGAACCTGAGTTCGCTTCTTCCCTCGAGAATTCGATAAAGGGTGGGGCGGGAGATCCCGGTATATTCAGCGAGAGCTGTGATGGAGACTCGCCTCTCGCTCAGAAGCTGCTTGATTTTTTCTCCCAGTCCGCTGGAATTCGAAGCATGCTCTTTTGTCATAATTGCCCTTCCTCAGTATAGGAAGTTGACCGATAGGATTCAAGGGTTTTTGCATTTTTTTACATTTATGACGTTTTCACGAACAATTTTTTGTCACTTTCCACTTTTTGTGTAAAAGGGACAAATAGCACCTACAATAGGACAATGGCAGGAATTCTGGCGAAAAAATTGCGAACCCTCCGATCCAAAAAAATGTATAGATTGGGACCGTCTGAGGAGGCCTTCACCCTCAGGCCGATTCCCGCCCACAGCAGGATCCGCTGGATGCGCCTGGCCCCCGTCTTCATGAGCTGTATGGCCTCCATGCCTCTGGTAATTGTCGGGGCCATGCTGGTGAAGCTTTATTCCCTCGGGGAAATCAGCGTCGTCGTCGGCCTTTCGTCTCTCGTGATCCTGGTCTTTGACTGGATGAATGCCGCCGTGGGTACTGATCTGGGCCTTCCCGCTTCCGTCATCCCGCGCTCGACATTCGGCACGGCAGGAGCCCGCTTCGGGATCTCTCCCCTTCTGGCGCTGCAGGGATTGGGCTGGTACGGAGTACACATCGCCATCGCCTCCCGTGCAGCCTTGATCATGCTTGAATCACCCTTCCCGGGGATTTCCCTCAACACTTTCGCTATTTTTCTGGTGACTGCATTGATCGGCCTGCTCTTTGCTTTCCCATCAATCGCTGGCCAGAGACTCTTAATCTGGACCAACTTTATCTCCGCCATTGCTCTCCTCGCGGTATGCATCTGGGGTACCGTATTGGCCTTGGAATATGTCGGGAAGATTTCCCTCGGCTCCCTCAACCTGGTCATGCATCCTCAAAGCGGTGTGCCTCTATCCACAGGCACAGTCTGGCTGACTGGCATCTGTGCCGCCCAATTCGTGATGCTTTCCGATTATGCCAGGCTGTCCCGCCGAGTCTTGCCCGATTCCCTCATGCTTCCCCTCGCTGGCATCCTCCCTGTAGGCGTGATACTCTACGCTTTTGGTTATATCTTGGGGATTTCCCTGATATTCACCAGTGATCTCTTCATCGGGCTCCTCCATATTGGCTTTCCGTCCTGGGCATTGCTGTTGATTGTTATCGCCCAATGGAATCCCGCCCGGGTTGTGAACTTGTATTCCACCGGTCTCGCTCTGGCCAGTATCAGCGGGGTCAGCTCGCAAAAGGCCCGCCAGTGGTTCACGCTGCTCGCTGTGGCCTTAGGAGTGGGCTTGGCCATGGCCGGTATTCTGGATAATCTCGGGTTCTTCCTGGAGGAGCAGGCCTTTATCTTTCCGCCGCTGGGGTTCCTTTATACCCTGGATCATTTCATTTTTAAACGGCGGCGGTGGAAGGAGCGAAAGGGAGTGAACTGGAAAGCCGTCCTCAGCCTTCTCTCTGGTTACCTTATTGCCTTCCTCACCCAACAGCCCTACTCCCTTTTCCTGGCGACCTTTGTCGCGGGAAGCCTTTTTACTTTGCTCACGCTCTGGAAACCGGGCGTACCTACTGGAGAGGAGAAGGAGGGCCCCTCCCATTTTGTTCCCGCTCGAACTGCCCGGCTACTCTTCTGTGTGCTGGGGCTGTTGGGCATGGGGATTGCCGGGATCTGTCCCCTTTTCCTCGCCTCTCCCGGGGCGGAGATCTCCATTGCCGCAGGCTGCATCCTTCTGGGCGGTGGTTTTTATCTTTTAACTCGTGCCCTCAAGTCTCCCGCCGTGCCGAAGGAGAGCGTCCCCCTTGCTATAAACGAGGAACGACCGCGAAATAGCTGAGCAGGTCTGAGTAGGTGCTCCTCTCTTTCTCCTCGCTAAATGCCCTTGCTTTAAACTGCTTAGTTTGCCAGCAAGCCTAAATAGGCTGAAAGAAATAATTGCTTTTGGATTGCGCGTGCTTGACTAATGTAGAAACGATCGTAGCGAACTAGCTGGGTATTCCCTCCTTTGCGCTTTATAATCCTCTATGGCTTTTTCTGCGTGATGGATAAGGGAAGAAGGAGCGGAACCTTGGTAGAGAATTCAAATTTGAATTTTGAGATCCTGGAGAAGGGGGAAAGAATCTTAGCAGGCCTTCCCGGCAAGCTGCTCATTCAGAAGGAGGGCGATGCGATAGAGGTTATTGGTTATTGCTTCGACCAGAGAATCGAGCGGGTACTCCTTTTCAAGGAAAATCTGCCGGCGCGTTTCTTCGACCTGAGCTCCGGCGAGGCCGGTGCCATTCTGCAGAGATTCCGTAATTACCGGATAAAGGTCGCCGCTGTTCTTCCTCGTGAGTTGATGGAAAGAGGAAAGTTCGGGGAGATGATAAGAGAGGAGAACAGGAAAGCCGATTTCCGCGCCTTCGAAACTCACGAGGAAGCGGAAAAATGGCTCGTTCTTCTCTGAGAATATTTGAAATTGAAATACCCGACCTTAATGACACCGATTGGGGCATTGGCAGCGACGCTGATTTTTTGAAACTAAATGCGCCTCAATTGGTATGATAGAAACGAAGAGATGGGGGATATAACCGCTCACAGGATTATAATTGGCGACTCCAGGTGGATGAAAGAGGTTTCGGACCACTCAATCCACTTGATTGTTACTTCCCCGCCATATTGGCAGCTCAAGGACTACGGCAATGGCCAGCAAATCGGGTTTCATGATAGTTATGAAAAATATATTGACTACCTTAACCTGGTGTGGAACGAATGCTATCGGGTGCTACACCCCGGCTGTCGCCTCTGCGTGAATATCGGCGATCAATTCGCCAGGTCTGTATATTACGGACGCTACAAAATCATCCCTATCCGAACGGAAATCATCAAGTTCTGTGAGACTGTTGGTTTTGATTACATGGGCGCCATCATCTGGCAGAAAGTCACTACCTGTAATACCACGGGCGGAGCGACAATAATGGGTTCCTTCCCCTATCCACGCAACGGAATTGTCAAGCTGGATTATGAATTCATTCTGATTTTCAGGAAACACGGCAAACCGCCGACGGTCAGCAAACGCACACGCGATTTATCCAGACTGACTCCGGAGGAATGGAACGAGTATTTCGCCGGACACTGGAATTTCCCAGGAGAAAAGCAAGGCAAGCACCTGGCAATGTTTCCAGAGGAATTGCCGCGCCGCTTGATCAGGATGTTCAGCTTTTACGGAGAGATGGTTCTTGATCCATTTTTGGGGAGTGGCACCACCAGTCTGGCTGCCAGAAACTTGGGCCGCAACTCAGTGGGTTATGAGATCAACGAGGAATTTTTGCCATTAATCAAGGAAAAAGTCGGGACAAAGCAGGGAGGCATGTTTGCCGGAGCGAGCTTTGAATTTATTAAGCAGGAACCTCTAAAAGTTGACTTCGAGGAGAGAATAAAAAGACTTCCCTATATTTTTCACGACCCCGTGCAATTTGATAAAAAAATCGATCCTCGGACATTGAATTTCGGCTCAAAAATTGAATTGGAGGACAACAAAGGGGCGAACACTTACACTATTAAGGATATCCTATATCCCAATTTGCTCTTATTGAGTAACGGCTTAAAGGTGCGATTGCTCGGAGTCCGCGAAAGACCTGAAACCAGAAGACAAGCAATGCAATTCCTTCGTGACTTAGCAAGGGGTAAAAAGGTTTTTTTAAGGTTCGATCAAACCAAATACGATCGGGACAATAATCTTCTTTGCTATCTTTATTTGACCAACAAAACCTTTCTCAATGCCCATTTAATCAGAAGTGGGTTGGTCAATGTGGAAACAGAAATGGACTTTGCCCTGAAAGCAAAATTTCTCCAATTAGTGCGGGCCAAAGAAAATACTGTCATTGAAGCCGATGCAGCTCAAAATAAGCTTTAAAGAGATCAAGCAGATTCTAAAAATCAGCTCTCCCGATTTACCTAAATATGTTTCACCGTTGCTCAACCTGGCCAATCAGTTCGCTCAGGGAACAAGACCCAAGGTTGTGGGAAAAATGAGTCAGTTGATGCATGATTTCACCGGAAGGTCTGTAAGAGAATGGGAGGAGTATTACGCCGAAAAGCAACCAGAAGCATCCAGGAGCAACTAAGAGGATATGCAATATTTGGGGAAACTGGACCAGGCTATAAAGGAAATAGGTCAGGATATGGTTGAAAAGTGGGTTCGGGATCTGGTTATAGTGAAAACTTTTATTGGGTTTAAAGTTCAGCAGGTAATTCTAAAGAAAGTAGCGGATAACCTGGGCCTGAGCCCTCTTCGTCTGGCAACCTCAGAGGAAGAATCGCAGGGTATTGACGGGTGGCTGGGAGAAATTCCAGTGTCAATAAAGCCTGAATCATATAAGACTAAATCTTCACTACAGGAAGGCATTCAGGCCAGAATCATTTACTACACGAAGACTAAGAGCGGAATTACGATAGATTTTGATGAATTGCAGAAATGAAATATGTAAGGCATTTTTTGAACTGTGCTCATGCTGCCTTATTGAAGTTAAAATGCCGAGGAGGATATGAGGGCGATGGCTGATCTTGTGGACCCACATGATGTCCTGCCCCGCTACTACCAACTGGCAAACATTCTGCGGGAGAAGATACTGAAAAAAGAGCTTCAAGCTCATCAATCGATTCCTTCGGAACGGCAATTAGAGACGATTTACCGAGTCAGCCGAACGACCATTCGCCAAGCCATCGATCTTCTCGTGCGGCAGGGATTTCTCTATCGGGAGCACGGACGAGGAACATTTGTATCCCCTCCTAAATTGCAAAAAGGTATTTCTGAGCTCACGAGCTTCACCGAAGACATGAAACGAAGGGGAATTGTCCCCGGCCAAAGGATTTTGCAAATCGGTTACGTCAAACCGCCGGAAGATGTGCGGCGTCACTTGGAATTGCCTGCAGCGCAAAATAAAGTTTTGCAGATAGAGCGCTTGCGCTTGGGGAATGGTCAGCCGATGGGTTTGCAAAACTCCTACCTCCTTTTGCCTGAAGGGCAGACCATCACGCGGGAAGATGTAGAGAAAACCGGATCGATTTACAAAATTTTGCAGGAAAGGCTTCATCTGATCCCCACTGAGGCGGATGAAACTCTGGAGGTGACCTTCGCCACCGCTCGGGAGGCCTCCCTTCTCGAAATCAAGCCAGGAACACCCCTGCTTTTAAGTGAGCGCACGACCTACTCTCAATATCGCCGGGTGATGGAGTTCGTGAAGATCCTCTACCGCGTGGATCGTTATCGCTACTATGCCAAGCTGACGCGATAAATAGCCCCCTTCTCCAGGGAACGATTCTCCCGCGGGCACCGTGGTTCAGGCGGGGAAAGGACATGTCCTCTCACTGCCGAGGAGGATCAACTTCCCAGAAGCAGAACCCTCCACGAGCAGAATCCTTCGTTTTGGAGAAAAATTTCTTTTCTCCTTCTCTTGACAATTGTCCTTCAATTATTATAATGTCATGTCATCATGTAGTCATTACCACTTAATTGAGCAAAATATAGATGAAAGAGAGAGCGGACATACGGGAAGCCGATATTCAGGAAATTGTTCAGCGCGTGGTGCGCCAGGTCCTGGGGATTTCCCAGGGAGCGGGCACGCACATCCAGTTTCCCTCACCAGGCCTCGATGGGGCAGCGAAGGGTTCCGGGAAGGACCCCGGCCAAGTTGTGGCGATTGGCGCTGACCATGGCGGGTTCGAGCTCAAGGAAATCCTCAAGGTAGAACTGAGGAGGCTCGGGTTCCAGACCGTCGATATTGGTACGGAAGGTCGGGAAGCCGTCGATTACCCCGATTTCGCGCACGAGGTGGCCAAGATGGTCGGTTCCGGGGAAGCCTGGCGCGGGGTCATCGTTGACGGGGCAGGCATCGGCAGCTGCATTGTGGCTAACAAGGTTCCTGGGGTACGAGCCGGAATGGCTTACGATTATTCTTCGGCCCTGAACGGCAGGGAGCACAACGACACCAACGTGCTCGCGCTGGGGGCCGGCCTCATCGGAGTGAACCTGGCCAAACAGATCCTGAGAGTTTGGCTTTCTACGGAGTTCGCTGGTGGAAGGCATGCGCGACGCGTGCAGAAGATCGTAGACATCGAAAAACAGTACCTGAAGAAAGGGGAGGCCCATGATTCATGATCTCAAGACCATCGAGCAGCTGGTGGAGATCATAGCTCGGGAGGTGCTAATCACCATGCTCGAGCGGCAGGAGGTCGAGGCAATTCCCGGAGCTCTCCAGTGCCATCTGTCCTGCGCGGAAGGCATGTGCCTGAAGACCTGTTTCGACCGCGCGGGGAAGGTGGTCAGTGCCGGAGCGGAAAGGCTTTCCTCCACAGTCGGGGTCATCCCGCAGGATCTGAGACTGGCCAAATTGATCGACCACACCTTGCTCAAGCCGGATGCCACTCCGGAACAGGTCGCCCAGTTGTGCTTCGAGGCACGCAAGTACGGCTTCGCTTCTGTCTGTGTGAATCCTACCTGGGTTAGACTCTGCTCCCAGTTGCTCGAGGATTCGTCGGTCAAAGTCTGCACGGTGATCGGTTTTCCCCTCGGTGCAACCGCACCCGAGGTGAAGGCATTTGAGACACAGAACGCGATTGAGCACGGTGCGAGGGAGATCGATATGGTAATTAACATCGGGGCGCTGAAGGCACGTGATCTGGAGCTCGTGGCGAAAGATATAGGGGGGGTTGTGAAGGCAGCTCACGCCGGCGGAGCCCTGGTCAAAGTTATCATCGAGGCTGCTCTCCTGACCGACGAGGAGAAGACGATCGCCTGTCTTCTGGCCAAGGAAGCAGGCGCGGATTTCGTGAAAACATCGACCGGGTTCGCCTCAGGTGGGGCCACAGTGCACGATGTGGAGCTCATACGACGAGTGGTTGGCCCGGAAATGGGAGTGAAGGCGGCCGGTGGGGTGCGCACTTACGAGGAGGCAGAGAACATGATTAAAGCCGGAGCCACCCGCATCGGGGCCAGTGCTGGTGTGAAGATCATTCAGGGTCCCGCCGATGAAAAGGCCCCTCCTTTTTAAAGGAAAAGGGCTACTGAATTAAGGAGGACGAGGAGCATGTTGATCGCCAGAGTGATCGGTACCACTGTCTCTACAATCAAGGATGAAAAATTGACGGGACGGAAACTTCTAATCGTCCGCCAGACGGACGAGCACGGTAGCCCCGTGGGGAAACCCTTTGTTGCTGTGGACACAGTCGATGCGGGGGTGGGGGATCTCGTCCTTACCTGTGCTGGTTCCTCGGCCAGGCAAACGACGATGACGAAGGACACCCCGGTCGATGCGGTGATCATGTCCGTGATCGATTCACTGGAAGTGGACGGAGAAACGGTGTTCATAAAGTCGAGATAGGAATGTTCGGGGCCGGGAGGAAAACATGAAGCTCGATCAGGACCTCGCTTCTGCGCAGGAAGCGCGCGATCTGGTCGGCGCAGCCGACGAAGCCTGGCAATCTTGGAGAAAAGCATCGCAGGCAGAGGTGGATTGCGTCTGTGCAGCTATGGCTGAGGCCGGTTTTCAGGCCGGGGAGAGATTGGGCCGCCTGGCTCAGGAGGAGACGGGATATGGAGTGGCCCGCCATAAAAAACTCAAGAACGAGTTCGCCTCCAGAGTTGTCTGGAAAAGCATCCGCGATCTCAAAACAGTAGGGGTGATTCGTTCCGATCCGGAGCGCCGCCTGTATGAGATTGCCTGGCCGATGGGGGTGATTGCTGCCCTCATTCCTTCCACCAACCCAACTTCAACTGTTCTGTTCAAGTCCCTGGTTGCCCTGAAAGCCCGCAACGCCATCGTGTTCTCCCCTCATCCGGCTGCTGTCAAATGCAGCTATGAGGCAGTGCGGACCATGTCCCTCGCTGCGGAAAAGGCAGGGGCGCCTCGAGGATTGATCGGTTGCATGCAAAACATTTCCCTCGCCGGCACCCAGGAACTCATGAGTCACAGGCAGACCGCGATCATACTGGCTACAGGCGGAGCGGCGATGGTGAAGGCCGCTCACTCCACGGGGAAGCCAGCTTATGGCGTTGGCCCGGGGAATGTCCCCGTCTACGTGGATCGCAGCGCGGACATCGAGAAAGCGGCCCGTTATATCGTGGCGTCAAAGGCTTTCGATCATTCTACGATCTGCTCCACTGAGCAATCGGTCATCGCCGACCGCCCCGTTTCAGGTCAGCTGGCCGAACTGATGAGAGCTGAAGGCGCGTATTTCGCAGACGAGAGGGAAAGCGGACTATTGCGCCGCAGCCTGTTCCATGCCGATGGCGCTATGAACGCGGCGGTCATCGGAAAATCCGCAAAATACGTGGCCGATTATGCAGGCTTCAAGGTCCCGGAAGATACCAGGGTACTCCTCGTCCCCCTGCGAAAGGCAGGAAAGGAGGAGCCGCTGTCGCGGGAGAAGCTGACCACAGTTCTCGGCTGGTACGTAGCGGATGGATGGGAGCAGGGCTGCGAGGCCTCAATTTCCATCATCGAGACGGGTGGAAGAGGTCACACTCAGATTATTTACGCGAGGGACGAAAAGGCGATCATGGCCTTTGGGCTGGAGAAACCGGTCTTCCGCATCCTGGTAAACACCATGGGTACACTGGGGGCGATAGGTTTTACCTCAGGCGTGATGCCCTCTCTCACCCTGGCTCCAGGCGGACTGGGAGGCGCGATAACGGGCGACAATATTTCTGCCCATCACCTGGTCAACATTAAACGGCTGGCCTACGAGACTGTCGCCCCACCCCCAGAGGCTTTCCTGCCTGACGGACTTCCCGCTGGGCCTTCGCTTGCGGAGCTCGAACAGGCGGTACGCCGGGCAATAAGTGAAATTCTTCTGAGCAAGTCGTAAAGAGAAGAAAGTGGAAAGAAAGGAGAAAAGAATGGCTTTAGACACTTCTTTGATCGCGCTGGGAATGGTTGAGACGCGGGGTCTAGTCGGTGCGATCGAAGCCGCCGATGCAATGGTGAAGGCGGCGAACGTTCTGCTGATCGGATCGGAATACGTGGGCGGCGGTTATGTGACCGTGATGGTACGCGGCGATGTCGGAGCGGTAAAGGCCGCCACCGATGCGGGCGCTGCTGCCGCCAAGCGGGTAGGTGAGCTGGTCTCCGTTCATGTGATCCCCCGGCCGCACTCCGAGGTGGAGATGATCTTACCGAAGAGCAGCAAGGGCAGTTTCGGCGGACGCGGCGAGGCCAAGCCTATCTCAACTGAAGCGAAAGGAAAATAGTATTTGGACGGAGTGAGCCTCGAGAAATACCTCGCGCTTGCCGAAAGCCGGATTCTCCCCAGGCATCTCTCCGAAATCGCTCAGCCGATCAAGGCGGATCAGGATTATCGGCTGAGAGTAGGGGTCGATCTGGGGACCGCCTACCTAGTGCTTGTCGTCCTCGGCGAAGACGGTAAGCCTTTGGCCGGGGAATGGCAGTTCACAAAGGTGGTGCGGGACGGCCTGGTCGTTGATTTCATCGGGGCCGTTGACCTCGTACGAGAGATGAAACAAAGGGTGGAAAGGCGAATCGGACGAGAATTGAAACAGGCGGCCACAGGTTATCCTCCCGGTGTCCCTCTGGCGGAAGTGCGGGCCACAGCGCACACTGTTGAAGCTGCGGGGATGGCTTGCAGTGGCTTGGTCAGTGAGCCTGAGGCCGCCAACAACATTCTTCACCTGCGCGACGGCGCGATTGTGGACGTGGGCGGCGGCACCACCGGGATCGCTGTGCTGCGCGACGGGAATGTGGTCTATACTGCGGATGAGCCTACCGGGGGCACGCACTTTTCCCTCGTCCTGGCAGGCGCCCTGGGAATTCCTTTCGAACAGGCTGAAACGCTCAAACTGAACAAGGATGAGCAAGCGAGGTTTTATACCCTCGTGCGCCCGGTGATGGAAAAAGTGGCCTCGATTATCGTCCGGCATACACGCAGCTGGAACGTCAGCTCGATTACCCTGGTCGGCGGAGGGTCTGCCTTCCAAGGGATGGCCGATGTCATCCAGGACTACACAGGCGTTCGAACCTCCATACCCCCTAACCCTGTTTTCATCACACCCCTGGGAATAGCCTGGCACAACCCGCTCCACTGAAAGAAATCGATTGGAGGGAAGGTCAATGAGTGAAGCTTTTTCCCTGCGTTGTTATTGCTATCTCGATCGGATGCAGCCGCAATTCGCCGCCTTCGTGGGAACTGTTACCCAGGGAGATCTGCCGACTGAGGGAATGGCCGCTCTCTATGTGGAGATGGCCCCCGGCAACGAGGTTTTTCGCGTGGTGGATATAGCGGTTAAGGCTACAGAGGCCAGACCCGGAGCGCAGATTGTCGAGCGAGAATTTGGCATGTTCGAGGTTCACTCGCACAGCCAGGCCGCTGTCCTCGCAGCAGGCGAAGTGGTGCTGACGCGTCTGGGACTGTCCACGGGGGAAAGATTGCGTCCCCAGGTCGTCTCCACACAGGTTATCACCCGTGTTGATCCCTACCAGGCCCAGCTTTTAAACCGGTTCCGTCGCGGAAGCATGTTGGTTCCCGGCGAAACGATGCTTGTTTTGGAATGCGCCCCGGCTGCCTATATCAACTTCGCCTGCAATGAGGCGGAGAAGACGGCGACTATCAAGCTGATCCATGTTTCCTCCGTAGGTCGTTTCGGCAGGATGTGGCTCTCCGGCAGTGAGGCGGAAATTATGACGGCCAGAAATGCCGCCATTCAGTCCCTGGCAAGCCTGGAAGGACGAGAGAGTTCCTGAGAGGGGACGGGAAAGGAGGCAACGATGGCAAAGAAATTCTATACCGAGAAGGATATCGAAGATCTCTTTAAGAACGGGGTCTTGCTCCTTGAGGCGGGAGAGGATGTTGTTCTCACGGAGTTAGCCTACGAAAAAGCGCAACGATTGGGAATGAAACTCATCCTCGGTCAAGCGGAGAATCCTCCCTGTGCCCCGGTTCGTCCCTATATTTCTCGCAAATTAGGTACGGGCTCCCTGTCTGACGCGAGGAAAGATCAGCTGGGCGGAGGGAAAGAGAGCGCCGACCTGAAACAACAGAAACAGCAGGCCGACCTGAAGCAACGCATTCGAGCTGCTGTTTTAGTCCAATTAGGTTCCCAGGTCGACGAAACATTGCTCGAGACCATTATCCAGCGAGTAATGAGCCAAACAGGATTGAGCTGAGCGCATGCTATTGGGCAAGGTGAAGGGGACGGTGGTCTCTACGTTCAAGTATCAGGGAATAGAGGGGATAAAGCTCCTTCTCGTCCAGCCGCTGAATAAAAGATTGGAGGATGTCGGCTCGCTTCAGGTCGCGGCCGATGTGGTAGACGCCGGCCCCGGGGATCTTTGCGTGCTCGTTCGCGCTCGGGAAGCATCCCTTGCCCTGCCGGATGTGAAATTCGTTCCCGTGGACTTGGCCATAGTTGGGGTTGTGGACGAACTGGAAGTCCTCGACGAGGGGACCTTCGATTTTATCCTACGTCCTGGTCGGCAGGAGTACAGCTGAGGAAGAAAATGGAATAAAATGACCCTGGGAAAAGTAGTGGGAACTGTCGTAAGCACCATCAGCCACCGGGACTACAAGGGCCGGAGGCTCCTGGTCGTCCAGCCTGTCGGGCTTGAAGGGGATTCACCTGATCAGGACTTCCTGGCCCTGGACACCACCCACGCGGGAATCGGAGACACGGTCCTCGTCAATCGAGAGGGAAACGGTGCCCGCCAGGTGCTTCAAAACCCAGATGCCTGCGTCATCTCAGTGATTGTGGGCATCGTTGACTCTGTGTTTATAGAGGAATAAAACCCAGGCTAAAAGCTCGATCCCTTATTCCCGAATTACTCTGCGAGAGGTGCCGCACCCGAACCCACCAGTCCCTCTTTGCCCGCTTCAGGCAGGGTGAAGTCGGGAACAATCTTCTCCACCCGGCGAATGGCAGGCACAAGATAGCATGTCATTGCGACAATAATACCCAGGCATCCTGCGATTGAAATCATGAAGGACATTCCGCTTCCGGGGCCGACCCCAAAAATAGGCCCAAGAAGCTGGGAGAGGCTGCCCCCCTGGCTCAGCGCTGGCTCAAAGACCCGGTCAGCGAGCGGTCCCGCGACCAGCATGGAGAATGGTCCAGCTATCTGCGCGATCACAAGCCGGGCGGAGAAAACTTTTCCCTGGATTTCCGGCGGGATCTTGGACTGCCAGATAGCCTGATTCGATGTATTTACCAGGGGGATGGAGAAGGATTCGAGGAAAAGGGCCGCTGCCCAGAGCACAGTGGTATTCGCCAGCCCGAGGAAGATAATGCCGCAGAAAGAGATGAACCAGCCTCCGATAACCCCGCGTATGCGCAGCTTCGGTCCTCCCCAGATTGATATCAGCAGGCCCCCCAATACCCCACCTATCCCGGCTACCGTCTGTACAGTGCCGAGCACGGTCGGATTGTTGTTGGTGTGGGCCAGGATCATGGGGGTAGCCAGGATCATGGCGAAGGAGGCGAGCAAGTTGCCGAAGAAGAATGTAAGCTGCAGGCCTAAAAGGGAAGGGTGACCAAATATGTAGCGGAAGCCGAAGCCGGCCTCCTTGAATATGTTGCTCTGAGATTTCATCGCCAGCCCGGTTTTCGGCGGCTGCGGGATCAGGACGATAATCAGCGTCCCGATGGCGATGAGGAAGGTGACTGCGTCAAGCATGATAATTCCTGGGATACCGATCGAGATGATCAGGACGGCGGCGATAATCGGGGCGAGGATTGTCGATCCGCTCTGTGCGAGGGAGAGAAGCGCGGAAGCACGGGCGAAATGTTTCTTCTCGATCATGAGGGAGATGGCGGCGGAGTAAGCCGGCCACTGGAAGGCGAGGAACACCCCGTTGAAGATGGCTAAGGCGTAAAGATGCCACATCAGGAGGTTCCCCCAGATGATAAGAGCAAGCGTGGCTATATTGACCACAAATCCGGCGATATCGGCCAGCATCATCGTCAGTTTGCGGTTCCAGCGGTCAACCAAAGCACCGGCGAAGGGACTGAATACCAGTTGCGGCAAGCTCCCGAAGAAAACGAGTAGAGCGAAAGAGGTAGCCTGCCCTGTAAGTTGCCAGATGTAGATTGAAAGCGCGAATACGGTCATCCCGCTTCCGGTGAGGGAGAGAAATTGGCCACTCCACACTATGAGAAAGGACTTCATCCCTGTGGGCCGATTAAAGCCACGTCTTGCTGACTCTGCCATTGCTCTCCTCCAGTAACGATGAAAGTGCCTGCAAAAGAAAATAGATGTACATATTCCTGCTCAGTCGATCATATTTGTCAAAATTTTGTCAAGTTTTGATTCTTAATCAGGTCCTTTTTCGCAGGCCCTCGCTTCAGCGGAATTCCTTTGGGAATATCGGGGAACTGTCCTTCGTGGTAGAATGGTTCGCTATATTACCCTGGAGCGAGTATTGTTTACCATACGTGACTTTAAAATTGAGGACTACGAAGCGATCCTGGAAATTAACAACGCTAACTTTCCTGACAACCAGTCTACAGTCGAAGAATGGCGTTTCTGGGATGAGAACAAGGATCCGAAGTGCCGCTGGGGCAGGTGGGTAGCGGAGAAGGATGAGGTCGTTCTGGGATACAGTGAATATGGCCAATACGAGGAAATGTTTCACCCCCGTAAATTCCAGCTCGAGCTGGCAGTCCATCCTTCCTATCAGAGACAGGGAATCGGGTCATCCCTCTATCTCAGGGCCCTGAAGGGTCTGGAGGAACACAATCCCCTCTCCCTGAGAGCCTGGACCAAGGAGGATATGAACCAATCCCGTGCTTTCCTGGAACAGCGGGGCTTCAGCAGCGATACCTATCTGCTCGCGTCGCGCTTAAACACACTCGATTTCGACTTCACCAAGTATGCTGGTCTAATCGAGAGGCTGGAAGGAGAGGGTTTCTATATCCGCACTCTGAAAGAATTGAGCTCAGACTTGGAAAGAAACGAGAAGCTCTATCAGCTGCAGAGGGAGATTCTGCGGGATGTACCGTATCCGGACGAGCAGACGGACGTCTCTTTTGAAATCTACAAGAAATGGCTGAAGAACCCCGCTATTATTCCAGATGCTTTTTTCATCATGGTCCACGAGGGAGAGTACGTGGGATTGAGCACCTTGCGTCTCAACGAAAACATCTCCGACCTACTTCAGGGATTGACCGGCGTTAAGCGCGCCTACCGCCGGAAAGGTATCGCTCTTGCCCTGAAGCTCAGGGGAATAGCATACGCCAGGGAGCATGGGTATCCAGGACTTCGCACCGACAATGAATCGACAAACGAGCCGATGCTAGATTTGAACAGACGGCTGGGCTTCCAGCGCACACCGGCCTGGGTAAGTTATAAAAAGGTTCTGAGAGAAGAGTAAGCGATCGCCGGCTCAGCGCCTTACAGGCTGAGCTACAATCAGCCCTCCGATCACCAAGAGGTAGGCCAAGACCCTGAGGACGATCAACAGGGTTTCCCAGCTTGAGGAAAGTCCCATGATGGAGAAGAGGTGGGTAATGGCGAAGAGGCCGAAAGCCAGACCGATGAGAAGCGGGAAAGCCCATCTCCGCGAAAACCGGAGGACTCCGATCAAGAGGATGATGAGGCAGAGGCAGAGATTGACGATCAGCAATGGATCCCAATTCCATGACATGATTTTTTCACCCCTTTTCTTTGAGTCTGCTCAAATCTACCGCTGGCCGCTTTTTTCGGCAATTGGCAGAAGTTTCCTGAACGGATCAGCGCGCCGCACGATCTAATTCATAGAGCGGTGAGGGTAAATCTGTTCCAGCAATTTGAGGACAAAGAGATCGCTTCATCCGGGCTGCAATGCCTGGAGGGATTGACGGTTTTTCAGAGCCGCATATTTCAGATGAACTCCACGGCCGTAGAGACCCCAGATTTGCTGCTGTTGGTTGATCCAGGCTATCTTCCTTCGGAGATCAAGGCCATCCGCCGCTGGATCGATGAAAGAAGAAAAGAGCGTCCTCTCTTCCTGGTATTTACCCATTCGGACTGGGATCACATCGCCGGCGCCTCCCTCTTCCCTGGGGCTATTCAGGTGGGGAGTGCCAACATGAAGAAGCAGGACATGGAACAGATTCTCGAGGAGTTGAAGGAATTCGATCGAACCCAAGGAATTGCCCGCGCCTCCCCTCCAGTTTACCCTGAGCTCGACATCGCGATCGAAGATGAGCGGCTTATGCGGAAAGGGACGACCAAGTTGCTCTTCTTCCAGGCACGCGGGCACACAAATGACGGCTTGTTCACCCTCATTTCGCCGCTGGGTGTATTGATCGCAGGGGATTACCTCTCCGACATCGAATTCCCTTTCATCTATTTTTCCTTGGGTGAGTACCAACGAACCATTGAGAAGGCAGCCAGGCTTCTGGTTCAGCATTCAGTGCGAGCCCTCATCCCCGGCCACGGGCGTGTCACTTTTGAACCAGAGGAGATGAAGCGCAGGGCAGTGAATGATGCCCGTTACCTCGCCCTAATTAAAGAGACCCTCCTCTGCGGGGACCTCATGCGCGCCGAGGGATTGCTGGATGAGCTGCACTACCCTTCTTCTTTAAAAATAGAGCATTTGCGCAATATCGATATCATCAGGAAAGAGCTGGGCCTGGAGAGTTAGAGGAGAAAAGCTATGGCACAAGCGAGTTTTTTCAAAAGGGTTTACGAACTTGTGGGCCAGATCCCCAGGGGAAAGGTATCAACTTACGGCCAGATTGCGGCGCTCCTGGGGACTCCTCATGCCGCCCGCACTGTCGGTTGGGCGATGAGAAGCACTCCCGAGGAGTTCCATTTGCCCTGCCACCGCGTTGTAAAGAGTAGCGGTGAGCTCCCACCGGATTCTGTTTTCGGCCCGGGAGAGCAGAGACGGAGGCTTGAGGAAGAAGGAGTTCATTTCCGGCTGGACGGGTCGATCGACATGAACCAGCATCTCTGGGAGGGACCGGGGCTGAAATGAGGTAAAGTTTAAATCGACGTAAAGGAGGCGCTCATGCCAGAACTGCCTGAAATTTATCACCTTGCAGAACAGATGGATAGAAAACTGAAAGGAAGGGTGATCACCACAGTAGAGGTCCGGCAGGAAAAATGCCTGAACCTACCGCTGAAGGATTTCTTGAGCGAGGTTTCAGGAAAAATCTTCGGCGACGTCAGATCGAAAGGAAAGTGGATCTTGGCTGATTTGAACCCGGGAACTCACTTTCTGCTGAGCTTGGGAATGGGAGGAGAGGTCCTTTACCACAATCATCCGGAAACGATTCCCGGTAAATATCGCCTGAAATTCGGACTGGACGAGAAGGCCTTTCTGACGATCAACTTCTGGTGGTTTGGCTACGCTCACCTGGCAGGTGATTCTGAACTGGGAAAACACAAGATGACAGCTTCATTGGGCCTCTCGCCTCTCGATCCGGCGGAGTACACCTATGAAAATTTTGCCCGCCTTCTGGCTAAAAAACGAGGAAGCGTGAAGGCCTTCCTGGTGAATCAGAGTAACATCGCCGGTATCGGAAACGTCTATGTGCAGGAAATTCTCTTCCTGGCTAAGCTCCATCCCGCCCGCAAAATAGAGAGCATGAGAGAAGAGGAAAAATACAAGCTATTCCAGGTTATCCGAGAAACTTTGGCACAGGCTGCGGAATTAGGCGGTATACCTTATGAGCGCGATCTCTACAATCAACCGGGACGCTTCTCCCGCTTTCTTGTGGGATACAGGACGGGAGAGCCCTGTCCTGAATGCGGTTCCCTCATTGAACAGCTCCGGGTAGCCGGCACCAAGTCTTTTTTCTGTCCTGATTGTCAGAAATAGTTTGTCAGTCAAGGGGATCCAAATGGCGACCAGTTCTGGATTGGGACGATATTTTCATGCCTTTTTCGATACTCATTTTGGTCTTTTTTCCCTCGTCTGGAAAGAGCGAGCGGGAGGCCTCAGTGTGCAACAGATCTATCTGCCAGGAGAACGGAATACGCTCGAGCAGTCAATATTTTCCCTGTTCCCAGAAAGTAAAGCCGGCAGGCATCCGCACATTCTATCACTTTGTGTGGACATCCAGAATTTCCTTGAAGGAAAGGAAGTGTCATTCAGGCTGGAGATGCTGGAACTCGATCGCTGCCCGAGCTTTCAAAGGAAGGTCCTCCTCGCTGAATTCTCTGTTCCCCGCGGCTGGGTGACTACTTATGGCCGGATCGCTCATTGGATAGGGGTGCCACGGGGAGCGCGGGCAGCAGGAAACGCTCTGGCTCGCAACCCTTTCCCCATCGTGATTCCCTGCCATCGTGCTATTCAAGCAGATGGTAGCCTGGGGGGTTATCAAGGGGGGTTGAATATGAAAAGAGCACTGCTGGAACAGGAGGGGGTCGAATTTGTCCCTGGGGGAAACAGGGTGATCATGAACCGGGTCCATTTTTGATAAACCCTGGGCCATGAATGGAGCTGAGAGGGCTTTCTTCTTAGAAGGGCCGCCTTAGCTCCAGCTGATCTTGGTTTTATCGATCGGTGACTCAGCGCCACTTCCCTACCTTCTCATCGATTTCGAGGTAAATCCTATCGAAGTTTTTCCGCTCGAGCGTGACCACTGTAGCTGTTTGTTTGAAAAGGGAGATGCCCGGTTGAAAATCTTTAAGAGGAATTGTAGCCAGGAGATTGCAGCCATTTTGCGTGATGATGATCTTGATGAGTCTGCGGAAGGAGGGGATATGTATTCCATCTTTCCGATCTCATCGAGCAGGAAGCTTTCCCTTCCCATCTTTGCCCTGAGAAGAGAGGAGATCCGCTCGAGTCCTTCCAGGAAAACACTGTAGGACCCAAGGGGACAGAGTGAGGGGCAGATCCCTCAGGGCGAGGACCTGCCGATCTCCCCAGGTGGTGACGATCTGGAATCCTCTCCTCGATCCGTCCTTTCTGATTTCCTCGGTCCAGAAGCCGCAGAGAAAGGAGTGCCGTTCGAATATACGTTTGACGAGGGTGGTTTTTCCGCATCCGGGTAAGCCGGTGATCAGGATCAGGTTTTCTTTAGGCTTGATGAGCCTTGCTCCTTATAATTGCTCTCAGGAGGAGATATAGACCGATCAGGATCAGGATTACCGGCCACCAGCGAGCCGCTAACTCGCCGAAAATGAAGAAACAGACCGCCACGAAAAGGAAGAACCCGAACGGGTAAAGGGCCCAGTGAGTCTCGAAGCGGTAATTGGCGAGATAAACAAGGCCGAAGGTGACTGCTAAGCCCGCGCACAGGGCGCCGCCCACCCAGCCCGTGGAGGAAAGCCCCCAGTAGTTCACCATAGGAGGTAAAAAGCCGATCGTGATCAGAGTTCCCCCCGGTATCAGAACCCACCAATTTTGTCTTTGAGCGAGAAACACGAGAAGGAAGGAGAGACCGAGTCCCCAGAGGATGATAGCGGGGACGAAGCTCTCCTCTACGTAAGCGGAGAGGGCAACGGCCAGCCCCACAAAAGCCAGGATGCCTCCAGGTATCAGTCCCCACCACTGAGAAGAACCCCCAATGAGAAAAGCCAGCAAGAAGGGGACGCCGATGCAAAAAAGTAACGCCCCTGCTCCAACCTGAGAGGGGATACCAGATTGATTGTCCAGGAAAACGAGCAGCATTAGCCCTAAAAAGACAAAGGTTGGCACTAAAAGTCCCCAAGAGCGACCGCCGGAGAAATACAGACCGAGGAAGAAAAGAAAGAGAGCGCCGAAAATAATGAATGGCGCGGACATCCCTGAGATCACCCCAGTGTTCTCCAGAAGAAGGAGAACACCGATCAAGATGATGATCAGCGCCCAGACAAGGCTGAACTGAAAACGAACCCTCATTTTCCTGTTCCCTCCTTTCACTCTATTTGATCATAGCTGATGGGGCTTTTCTATCAAATTTTTGTCAAGTTTGGCGATTTTTGTGCCAGATAGCTCGATCCGGTACAATGGGGCGCGAGGAGATAGAGATTGACCCGAGAATCCCACAGCTGGCCGGAGGAGGAATTTCTGGTCCCTTTGATCCCCCTGGCCTCACCGCTGCATGACCCGACCTCCGTGGAGAGAGTTTGGGATAGAACTGAATCCTCCCTCTCCGAGGAGCATTTTAATTTTTTGCGTTCTTTCGCCATTCTTATGGAGCCCCTCCAGCTTCCCCCTCCAGCTCCCCTGGCAGTGCTCTTTCTGATGACAGGAGGGACTGAATTTATCGGGGCAAGTTATGAGGCAGAGGAATACCTTCTGCTCGTTCACCCATCCATGAATTCTTTGCCCGCAGCTTTAGAACTACGCACCTTTCTTGCTGCACGCGGAAAATCAGTGAGAATTTACAGTCTCGAGGAGCTGAAGCAGGCCCTTCCCCGACGCTTTAAGGCCTGGCGAACGTATCGACGCTTTGTGCACTCTCGCCTCGCCGTGATTGGTTCTCCAGCGCCCTGGCTCGTAGGAAGTCGCCTGACGCCCGATCAGGCCGGGAGAAGATGGGGGATGGAGATCCTGGAGCTGGACTTGAAGAAGATCAGGGCTCTTCTTCCGCCGGAGTGGCTGGAGGAAAGATTAGACTGGCTCGCCGTTCCCCGACGAGGAGTAGAGGCGGAAGACCTTCCCCCTGCTCTGAACTTCGCTTCCTCCCTCCTATCTTTTGCGCGGGAAGCCGGCATCGACGGTCTGGCACTCTCCTGTTTCGAGCTTCTCGAGGAAAGAGGGGTTTCCGGCTGCCTGGCTCTTTCCCTTCTAAATGACCTGGGGATCACCGCCGCCTGTGAGGGAGATCTGCTCTCTCTGCTTACGATGCATCTTCTCTCCCTGGTATCCGACCAGGTGGTCTTCATGGGAAATCCGTCCTGGGTCGAACACGGGCAGATCCTTCTTGCCCACTGCACCGTTGCCACTCGCCTGGTCGACCGGCTTGTTCTCCGACCGCACTTTGAGTCCGGGAAGAGCGTGGCTCTGGAGGGACACCTCCCTCCCGGTCTCTATACCCTGGCCAAAATCTCCCCTGACCTGAAGGGGATTTTCTTCGCTCTGGCTCATCTCATTCGCCGGGAGGTAAGTGAGCACCTCTGCCGTACCCAGGCTCTCCTTCAGCTGGAAGAAGCTGAAGATATCAAGCGGTTACCCCTGGCTAATCACCTGCTCCTCGCTCCGGGGGATTTAATCCCTCCCCTTGAGGAGTTGCTGTCCCTCCTCGGCCTTAGGAGAATCTCAGGGCGGGAATGACTGACATCTCAGTGCGAAAGTCGGCCCTGCTCGTGTCCGTCCTCGCCTCTTTTCTCACTCCCTTCATGAGTTCCTCCATCAACCTTGCGCTGCCCTCTTTGAGCGTAGAGTTTAAGATTTCCGCCTTCCTCGCTAATTGGATTCCAACCATCTTTCTCCTCACCTCGGCGATGTTTGTTCTACCCTTCGGCCGCCTGGCAGATATTTACGGTCGAAAGAGGGTGTTCCTTATCGGCGTCCTGCTCTATACCCTTTCCTCACTTCTCTGCGCTGTTTCCTTTAACATTTCTTCCTTGCTTATTGTTCGGGCTCTGCAGGGAGTTGGAGGGGCGATGATATTCAGCACGAGCATTGCCATACTTACCTCGGCTTATCCTCCAGGGGAGAGGGGTCGGGTTTTGGGTTTGAATGCCGCGGCCGTATATCTCGGCCTCTCGCTCGGGCCGGTGCTGGGAGGGTTTCTCACGAACCAGTTGAGCTGGCGTTCCATCTTTTTCTTCAATGTTCTTGTGGGGATGATTGTCATTTTTGTCACGATTTTCAGATTGAAAGAGGAATGGGTCGATTCCTCGGGTGAGCGGCTCGACTGGAAGGGAACCCTTCTCTATTGTGCGGCCGTTGCCCTCCTGATGTATGGCTTTTCCAGCGCGAAAGATCCTATCTCCCTGCTTCCCCTCCTCGTCGGCCTCATCGTCCTGGTTGTCTTTATCCTTATAGAAAAGGGGGTACGCTACCCGCTGATTGAGCTGCGCCTCTTTCGCCGAAACCCTGTTTTCACTTATTCCAACTGGGCAGCGCTGATCAATTACAGCGCCACCTTTTCTGTCGGAGTCCTTCTCTCGTTCTATCTGCAGGCGACAAGGGGAATGAACCCGCAAACCGCCGGGCTTATTCTCCTCTCGCAGCCGCTCTTTCAATCCATATTCTCTCCTTTCGCTGGCAGATTATCCGACCGCCTGGAGCCAAGGATCGTGGCCTCTACGGGCATGGCTTTAGCTACTGTGGCCCTCGTGATCTTCGCATTTCTAAGCCCCGGAACGCCCTTGTGGTTGGTGATCATGAACCTGATCCTCCTGGGGGTCGGCCTGGCATTTTTTTCCGCTCCCAACACCAATGCCGTGATGGGCTCAGTTCCCTTGAGCCATTACGGGGTGGCCTCCTCCATCTTGAGCACCATGCGACTTGTCGGTCAGACGATAAGTATGGCCCTGATCACCTTACTCTTTTCCATTTTTCTCGGCAGTGAGAGGATCAGTTACGCTTCGAGGTCAGATTTCCTTCTCAGCTCCCGCGTGGCCTTTCTCCTGTTTGCTCTTCTTTCCCTTTTGGGCACCTTTGCCTCTCTGGCCCGTGGCAACGTGCGGGGGAAAATCGAGAGATTATTGCCAGGGGGTTGAGATCTTCTTTCGGTAGGAAGAAGATCCTTCAGCCCGAGATCCGCTTTCTTTTAGATACCAGATCGCCCACGAAATAAGCGCGAAGAGCACGGCATTAATTAAAAGAGCGGTCAGCAGGATGGTGTCTCTGTATTCGAACGGAGTCTGCCCCCGGAGCTCGGTTGGGATGAAAACCACGATCCAGAAGCTTTGCATCATGTTGGCCAGGACATGGAAGATGGCATTGGCGACCAGGCTGCGCGTGACCAGGAAAGCAAAGCCGAATGCCACACCGAAAAGGCCTGTCCAGGCTAGGTACCAGAAGAGAAAGGGCAAGTCCGCCCCTCCTCCATTTTGTGGAAAGAGGCCGTAGTTTATGTGGTAGAAGCCAAAAAGGAGGCTCTGGAAGAGGAGAAGCCTCCAGAAGCGGCAGCCTCGCGCCGCATGCGCTTCTTTCAGGAGGAAACCTCTGAAGTAGAGCTCTTCCGCAAAATTGGAAAAGAGGAAGAGGAAAAAGGCGGAGAGTAAGGGGTGAGAGAATAGAGAATAGACTGAGACATCGGGGATAAACTCGAACCCGAGCGAAGAAATGCCCCGGTCGAAGGCCGTGTAAAGGCCGATGGTGGCATGATAGAGGAGCCAATAGAGCAGGGCGAATCCTGCTCCCTGCAACACCTGTTTCCAGAATTTGCGAAGGCTCAATCCGAGATCCCCCGCTTTCCAACCCCGGAGGTAGAAAGACCATAAGAGGACCAGTAGGATCGTGGGCACCTTTTCCAGCAGCATGCCCATGGAAGCATAGGAGGGAAGGCGGATAGACATGATGATCGCGAATAGGAGCAGTCCTTCGCCGTAAGAAAAAGGCCGCCGCCATGCAGGTGCCGGCGGCTCGAGTGAGATCGCTAAGATGATGAAGCCCAGCAGAAGATAGGAGAGGTAGAAGTTGAGGGAAAAGGCAAGGACTCGTGCTTCGAGCACGAGCAGCCCAGCCAGGAAGAAAACCGCCACCAGGATGCCTGATGCTTCTCGCCAGGGGAATGCGCCCTTTGGCTGCGGGAGATTGCTGGTCATTTCCCTCCAGGTTCTTCGAGAACCGCAGTCAATACGCCCTGCAGCGACCCCATTTTATCGACATCACCTCGGCACAGCTGCACCATTCAGAGGGAAGGGCCTGACCATAACCTGGTCCACCAACTGTCGGTTCTGGAAAACCAGCTCTCTGGCCCCGGAGAACAATGTCTGCCAGATCAACTTCTCAACTTCACCCCCCTGCACTTCGTGATTAGGTAAAAACCCGCGGCAATCATAGCCCTATGCACTATGGCAGTCAATCATCTTGCCGGGAAACCGGCGGCGGCGGGCAGATCTCTCCTGCTCCCTCCCCATCTGCGCCTAAATCCCCTAAAATGTAAGAAGCACGCGAGAATTTCGGAGGAAAAAAGTCATGGAAATAAAGGCTCTAAATTTGGAAAACCCTCAAGGACTTAACCTGATTTTCGGCCAATCCCATTTCATCAAGACCGTGGAGGATCTCTACGAAGCCCTGATTTGCTCCTCGCCGGGGATCAGATTCGGCCTGGCTTTCTGTGAGTCTTCAGGCCTCTGCCTCGTTCGCTGGACCGGCAACGATCCAGATCTGATAGAGTTAGCCAGGAAAAATGCCTTACAAATCTCGGCTGGCCACACCTTTATTGTATTCCTGAAGGATTCCTACCCCATCAATGTGCTCAATGCCGTAAAAATGGTACCCGAGGTCTGTCAGATCTATTGCGCCACCGCGAATCAAGTGACCGTTATCCTGGCGGAAAACGAGGATGGCCGCGGCGTTCTCGGCGTCATTGACGGTCAGAAAAGCCGGGGAGTCGAAGGCGAGCGGGAAATTGCCGAGAGGAGAGAGCTGCTCCGCCGCTTTGGATACAAGCAGTGACTATGCGCAAGATAGACGAGAGTGTTCTCTTCCGTGGTTCCTGGCTCACCCTTAAGCATATTACCCTCCTTAATCAGCGGGGAGAGGAGATCCGCTGGGAAACGATCGAGCGCTCGCATAATCGTCTCGCCCTGGTCATTGCTGCTACCTTGAGCCCAACCGGACGCTGGGTTTTAATCCGACAATATCAACCTGCGGTTGAGAAATGGATCCTCAGTTTTCCCTCTGGCCTTGCGGAACAGGAGGATACTGGCGGGGAAGCACTGAGGGAATTGGAGGAGGAGACAGGCTATTCCGGTCGAATTCTCTACCTCAGCCCTTCTCTGCGCATCATGAGCGGCATCATGGATCAAAGCGTCCGTATCGCAAGGGTTGAGATCGACGAAAGCCTCCCCGAGAACCTCAGTCCATGTCAGTCTCTGGAAAAAGGAGAGGAGATCGAGGTTGTCCTGGTACCAGAGAAAGAGCTGATGCGCTTTATCTTGAACGAAGCAGCGGAGGGGAGGGAGGTCTCCGCCGCTCTCTGGTACGCCTTCGGCTTAATGGGTTAAAAGGCTCGGTCGCCTGGCAGGCGACCGAGCAAGAGGGGAAATGGGAAAAGGAGGAGGCTATGGCATTAAGCGGAATGGTCCCCAGAAGCGGCCGATTTCTTGGAAAATATCCGGCCCGACGACTTCCTTGATTTTAAGAATCTGCTGTACCATGTTTTCCAGCAGATCTTTTTCCAGAGAGGCCAGCTCCTCTGTGGCCTGCTGAACGGCATTCATGTCGGTGGGATTGCTCTTCAGAGCCAGCTTAAGTTCCTCCTGGGCGCTCTTAATGGACTCTTGCAGCCCTTTCACTGGTTCCTGGTTTTCTTCGAAGATAGCTTTCAGTTGATTGACCTGATCATCGGTGAGGCCGAATTTCTTCTTGAACAGATCAATTTGGTCGCCAGTGCCCCTGCGCTCGCGATGTCCGGGGCCTCCGAAAGCAGGAGGCATCTCCGGGGGCAGCTTCTCTGAGTCCGGGACCCGCTGGAGCAGCTCCTGAACGCCTTTTTCAATAAAAGTGAGGCGCTGGTCGATGGTCTGATTCTCGAAGTCAGTGGAAGTCGCCTCATCAGGTGTCGCCACGGAGGTAGCCGTGGAAGTCTGGGCGGCGGAGACTAGGCCGCCGCCCAGAGAAAGCATGATGGCAGCGGCAACGATGGCGATAATAGTTTTTCTCATATAGTGTCCCTCCTTTCTAATGCTTGCTATGGTTCATTCTGCCAGATGAAGTTTAAAATGAGGGTAAAAGTGATTTGAAGATTGGGTAAAGATTGGAAATAGTAAACTCTTTGAAAGGAGAGAAGATATGTCCTGCTACACGAGACATCTGGGAGACCTGATGGGAGAAGCAGGCCTGGCCAATACCAGGGAAAATCGCCAATTGGTCGACCGCTGGTTGCGCGAGATTTTAGGGTATTCAGCCACCGACGAATGCCGGATTGTCTGGCAAGAGGTAAAGAGGTGGCTTACCGATCCCTCATTGAAGCAAGAGATGCTGCGAAAACTGAAGCAAAAATTGGAGGAGTCTCATTGAATAAAGGACTGATATTCTTTCTCTGTTTTCTGATTATTTCGTTGATTTCGTTTGCCAGCGGTTGCAGAGAGGTAAAAATGAATCCAACGCAGACACCGAAACCCCTGGAATCGCAAACCCTGTCGCTGACAGCTACCCCCTCTAATACACTCACTCCATCTGCCCCTCCCCTTGTCACAGTTGAGACCGAGAAGGGCTCGTTCAAGTTTGTCATGTTTCCCAATTCGGCGCCCAACACCGTAAATAACTTTATCGCCCTGGCCAGGGTTGGCTTTTATGATGGGCTCACATTTCATCGGGTTGAGCCTGATTTTGTCGTGCAGGGAGGAGACCCGAACGGGGATGGCTCAGGCGGCCCCGGCTACGATATCAAGGCCGAGTTTAATTCGAGGCCGCACCTTGAGGGCACTGTAGCTATGGCCCGCGGGGAGGATCCGGACTCGGCTGGTTCCCAATTCTACATCTGCCTCGGTCCTCAGCCGGGACTTGACGGGAAATACACGGTCTTCGGTCAGGTGACGGAGGGCATGGATGTGGTGAAGAAGATCGCCGTCGGCGACAAAATGCTGAAAGTCACCGTCGAGAATGCAGAAGGCTACCCACAGCCAGAGTCCCGACCAATAACGACTCAGAGCCTCAGGGAAGGCGAGTGAACTTCTCCAATTCTGCCTGGAGTTGGCGGGGCGAAACTGAAGGAGCGCCGCTCTTGCTCAGGGCCTCGTAAACCAGGGCCAGCAGGGGAGTCTTCAAGTTTAACGATCGGGCGAGCTCCAGGGGTTTGCCCAGGAGAGCCTCTACCTCTAAGGGGCGGCCGGCGCAGATATCGAGGAGCATGGAGGGCGGCTTTTCTCCTCTGCCCTTGCCCACCAATTTTATCCACTGGCTCGAGGGAAGGAGCGAGAGGAGTGGAAGCAATCGCACGGGGAACCCGGGCAGATTCACCAGGGGTATGCCGGCTTTCCTGGTTAACTGGAGCAATTCTTTGAGCAGCGTTTTTTCAAGGGCCAGCCCTTCGGGCTCAGCCAGGTATTTTTCCGGCGGGGTCTTTAAGACGGCAGAGATCGGATTGCCCATGTTATTCAGGAGGAGCTTGCTCCATTTCATGGCTTCGTAGGCGGGGAAGAACCGCACGGGCAGCCCGCTCTTTCGCCACAGCCTGCCCAGGTGCAGGGCTTCCAGCCGGGGAGCAAGAGCTACCCCGCCCTTCCCGACCTGCAACAGAGCGGGGTTCACCCAATGTACGCTTGTGGTTAGGGCTGCACTGATCACAGATTTGCCGTGGGAGGAAAAGAATTTCTCGTTATTGATCCCATTTTGCGCCACGACAAATTTCTGCGAGAGGAATTTATGCAGGGTCGGGAAGACCTCGGGGTTGTGAAAGGATTTGAAAGTGATCAACACAAAATCGAATGGTTCAAGGGGCGATACCTCCTCTAGGGTGTGGAGGCAGGAAAGAGCCCCGCTTTCCTGCCTGGCGCCTCGAAAAATGAAGGTGAAGCCTTTCTTAATCGGGGTCAGCACCAGCTTGCGACCCCAGAAATACACTTCAGCGCCGCTTTTCTGGAGCAGAGTTCCGAGGAATAAACCCACCGGACCTGCTCCCCAAACGAGGATTCTCATGATAAATTAAAACGCTCGAATCGCTCTCGCTTGGCTTTGCAAATTGGGCAGATCTCAGGCGGGGTATCCCTGGCGCAGAGATAGCCGCACACCCTGCAGCGCCAGACGGGGAGAGAATTTGAAGGGAGGAAAGGCGCCCTGTTGATGTGCCTTTTGCCCTCCGACGGCCTCCTCTCAGGGATAGGTTTGGTCTTCTGTTCGCCGGCTGCCACTCTCGCGGAGACATAGAGGGCGCAGAAACAATTTCCGTATTCGTTCAGGTCTTGATCGCGGTAATCGCATGGACAGATGATGTCTAAATCCCGGTCTTTCACGCCTGCAGCTAAACGACAAGGACAGGCCATGTACCCGTAACGCCCTTCATTGACCAGCAACCCGCGGATTAAATCCAGAGTGAACATCCTGTCCGGATTGAGGTTGTAGCCGGAGGCTTCCGCCTCCCTTTTTAATTCCTCGTATTTCTCATCGATTTCTATCTCTTTGAGCATCTTCAGAACCCCAGGGCCTTCCTGATTTTCTCCTCATCGAAACCGATGATCACTTCCTTCTCCTCGATTAAAAGTAGGGGGAAACTGCGGTTTGAGTTCCATTTTTCGATATCTTCCTCGGCTTGTTTTCGCTCCGCTCCCTCCAGCAGATCCACGTCCAGATAGTCATAAGCGACCCCCAGTTCGTTCAGGAGCTGCTTTGTCTTCCTGCACCAGACGCAGGTGCTGAGCGCGTAGAGCAGTATCCTCTTCCGCTTGTGTCCGGCGACGTGCATGATTGCCATCGGCTTTCCTCCTTCGTTAAGGGTCTTTCTCCGGGAACGCTTCCGTTCCTTCACGCTGTTCGGAAAGAGGTTTTTGATCCCGGATGAACCAACGGGTCATAATCGCGTAAGGCCGTCAGCCCTTCCGGGGGGATCAAAGTGGGTGTCTTACCGACGCTCAGGGTGATACAGAGAATGCGGGCGGCCTGTTCAACAGCGCAGGCCGCAGCAAAAGCGTGCCAGAGGGATGCGCCAACGGCCAATGGCCCGTGGCTCTGCAAGAGCACTATATTGGAACTCTCCAGATATTTGAGAGCTCCCACTCCCAGCTGCAGGCTGCCTGGGATCTCGAAAGGAGCTATATGGATTGGTTCGGAGGAATAAATAGCAAGTTCGTGGTAGAGGAGGGGGATCTCTAACACGGCGGCGGAGCAGGCGGTGGCGTAGGGCGAATGCGTGTGTACGATAGCCATCACCCCGGGCTTTTGTCTATAAATGAGCGTGTGCATAGGCCATTCACTGGAAGGGTTTAACTTGCCCTCCACCTTTTTCCCTTCCGCATCGATGATCGGAATGTCAGGTGGATTAATGGAATCGTAGGGGATCCCACTGGGCTTAATCGCGATGAGGCCTCTTCTTTTGTCCCTGGCGCTGATATTTCCCCCGGTGTGCAGCGTGAGACCAGATTGAAGCATCTGTCTTCCGTAAAATATCAATTCCTGGCGCAGACCCTCGAGGAGCATGTCAACCCTCCTTTTTCCCCTCCGCCTTTCATCCTATCACCTCTGTTCAATATTTTTCTCCCAGTCCTCAATCAGCGGCTTCTTTCGCTCTTACCCTGCTGCTCAAGCGTGCGATAAGGCGACAGACGAGCCTTCCACCCCTGCATTCATACCGATAGAGCTGCTTTCAGCCCCCACATCAGACCGAGCCCAAGCACCAGCAGGAGAATTTGCGTTGCGGATTCCTTCAGGCTGTTGCGGTGCCGCATTTCAGGCAAGAGGTCGACCAGGGCGATGTAAAGAAACCCTCCGGCAGCAAGGGAGAGGAGCGCGGGTTTAAGTGGCTCAATCCCGCTTCCTACGAAGTAGGTGGCGATCCCTCCTACTACGGCTGTCAAACCGCTCAAGAGATTGAAATAGAGTGCTTTCTTGGTGGAGAAGCCGCCGTAGAGCAGGATGCCGAAATCCCCCAGCTCCTGGGGGATTTCATGGAGGGCCACAGCTATTGTTGTGATGATTCCGAGCCGGCTGTCAGTGAGGAACGCTCCAGCCACCACGATCCCGTCGATCAGGTTGTGAAGGCCGTCCCCGATTAAGTTAAGATAGCTGAAGGAGCGGCTATGGATCTCGCATTTCTCTCCCTTGTGGCAGTGCCGCCAGTAGAGGAATTTTTCCAGAACTAAGAACAGGAGTACGCCGGCGACCAGGTAATAGGGAGTGGAGGCGCTCAATTCGAAGGATTCAGGGAGCAAGTGGAAAAACGCCCCGCCAATAAGCGCGCCGGTGGCGAGGTTTACCAGGGCAAAAACTATCTCCTGCCGCCGCTTCTGGCTGAAAAAGACGGAGACTATGCCGACAAGAGAAAAAAGGCTGATGCCAACCGTGGCTATAATAATTGACAGAAGAACCATCGTTTTCCTCTCAGCTGATTGTAGCATCAGGAGACTTATCGTGGTTCAGGTTTTATAATCGCATGATGAAGGAAATTAAGGGGAGGCAGGATAAACTGAAAAAGATCTTGATCAGGGAAGATTGGTCCCCCTACCTCTGGTGGCCTTCCTGGTCACCTGACGGCCAGTTTTTAACCGAAGCTGCCGCCAAAGAGCCGGGGAAAGTATATCTGCTGAATTTAATCGAAGGCAAGCGGACCCTGCTCTCCGGTCATGAGGGGGGAGTGAACTCAGCCACCTGGTCGTTGCAGAATGTAATCGCCACTGCTGCCTGGGATGGTTCGGTCCGCTTTTGGTCAAGGAACGGGGAGCTGCTTCAGGTGCTTCAGTTATTCCAGCAGGAATCTGTGGAATGTACGTCCTGGTCCCCTAACGGGCGCTATATAGCTGCAGTTGGCGCCAATGGAGTAGTTCAGATCATCGCCTGGGGAAAGAGGATCCCCTTCAGGACCTGGTGCCTGGAGGACGAGACCTTCAACGTCTCCTGGAAGCCGGACGGCTCGGCTATCTCCGTGACGCGCGCCCATGGCTGGTCGCTCTTGAGAATGGATGGTCGCATGCTCAGGGTGGAACGGAGCTATCCCGGGATCGAATCCTCATGGAGAAGCGACGGCTCTGAGTTCGCCGTGAGTTGCGATGACGGAAGCATCTGGCTGGATGGAGGAAAAGGGAACTCGAGGTTATTTTTACAGCTTGCTCACGCGGGACGTGGCCTCTGCTGGCATCCTGCAGGTTTCCTGGCTGCGGGCGAAGCGAATGGAGGACTCGGCATTTACGATGACTCCGGTTCCCTTCTCTGGGAGGATAGATTGAAAGGAGAAATAGTGGGCTTACGCTGGCGCCCGTCCTCTCTCGAACTGCTGGCTGCAACTCGTGGCTTCTCGGCGATCCTGATCAATTTCGAGCCCTTGCTGGGTCCCCGGGCCCCGCTTGCAACGAACTGTTCATCAAGCTGGCCGGGGAGAAAAAGGGGTTTGAGCCCGGTTTTCCGGAATTTGTTTAATCCTTCTTCCTTGAGGACGAAGCCCTGATCGCTCTCGAGATGGCTTCCTTGCCGTATTTTTCCTGGATCTTGTCCAGGGTCGCACAGAGGGACTTTTGCCTCTCCAGGCTGTGGTCCTTGAAGAGAATGACGGTCTTCTCGCCGGGGGAAAGCAGGGAGAAGCTCAATCCAAGCAAACGAACTTGAGGGGGATTGGCCTTCAAAAATATGGTTTTTACCTCCTGCAGGAGGAGGTCGCTGGTGTTCGTGGCTGCGCTCAAGGTCAAGGAACGGGTAATAGTCTGAAAATTAGGGTAACGGATTTTTATTGTCACCCGACGGGCCAGGTACCCTTCCTCCCGTAGCCTCTTTGACAGCCGGTCGTTCATCTCTAAGAGAGCTTGCAGAAGCGCCTGAGAGTCGCTTATGTCCTCCGCGAAAGTGCACTCCTCTCCCATCGATTTAGGCTCAGCGAGCGGCACAACCGGACGCGGGTCAATCCCCTTGCTGTAGGAAAGGAGTTCCTGGGCCAACTGCCCCAACTTCGCAAACAGGACCTGGCGAGGAATGGTCTCGAGGTCCTTTACTTGGCGCAACCCCATCCGCTCGAGCCTTTTTTGCGTCTGGAAACCGACCCCCGGTAATTCTTCCAGAGGCAGTTCCATTAGAAAATCCAGGGCGTCTTCCTCTAAGATCTGTACTATTCCACCGGGTTTCTTCCAACCAGAGGCGATTTTCGACAGGAACTTGTTGTAGGAAATTCCCACCGAACAGGAGAGGCCGACCTCCTCCTGCACGCGAAGCCGGATAGTCCGCCCGATCTCCAGGGCGGAACCAAAGAGATGCTCGCAGCCGCTGACATCCAGGTAGGCTTCGTCAAACCCCATCGGCTCGACGAGAGGGGTATATTCAAAAAAGAGCATCCTCAGCTGTTCTGAGATCTCAGCGTAGCGCTCCATGCGTACCGGAAGGTAAACGCCCTGCGGGCACAGCTGTTTAGCCTGCCGAAGGGGCATGGCTGCTCTTACCCCGAAAGCGCGAGCCGGATAACTAGCCGATGAGACGACCCCACGTTTCGTCTGGTGCCCCCCGACAATGACAGGCAGCCCGCGTAGGGAAGGGCAGTCCAGCTCCTCCACCGAGGCGAAGAAAGCATCCATATCTATATGGATGATGCGGCGGCGTCTTCTTTCCATGATCTTTCCTCGGCGATAGAGTTCCTCTCCCTTCGTGTTTATACCTCATGTCTAAGGGAGGGAATGAGGTCGAAGCAGAGGAACGAGGCGGTCCTCATTTCGATCATTTTCGAACAAATATTCGAATCATGTCAAGGGCAGAGGGATTATGATTGAGCAAAATGGTGAGAATGGAAGGGCGTAGACTTTGAGAAAACGAGTGCTGCTTGCAATGAGCGGAGGTATCGACAGCTCGTTCGCTGCCCGGTTACTGCGCGATTCGGCCTACGATGTGGAGGGAGCCTTCCTTAAGCTTTCCCCACGATCACGCTGTTGTCCTGTCGAAGCCGAGGCCAAGGCGCGGCTTTGCGCGACTCGATTGGCTATCCCTTTCCGCTCTCTGGATTTGGATGACCTTTTTCATGCAAAGGTCATCGAGCGCTCTCTCGATGAATATTGGCGGGGGAGGACGCCGAATCCCTGCACTATCTGTAATGCGGAGATCAAATTCGGCTTTCTGCTCGATTATGCGCGCCAGCAGGGTTTTCAATTCCTGGCCACAGGCCATTATGCGCGCGTGAAGTTCTCAGCGGAAAGAGGTGTTTTTCTCCTCCTGGAGAGCAGGGACCAAGAGAAGGACCAAAGCTATATGCTCTATCGGCTTGGTCAAGACAAGCTCCCTTTCATCATCTTCCCCTTGGGGGAATGGAAGAAGAAGGATGTTAAAATCAAGATGGGGAAAGCACCCATCTGGCATGGCACCAGGGAAAGCCAGGACCTTTGTTTTCTTCCTCAGAGCGTTTCCCTTCGGCAGTACCTGGAGGAGACGGGCATCGTTGCTGTTCCGGGTCCCATTTTGGATCGATCGAATAAACTGCTTGGGCATCACCAAGGCCTGCAATCCTTTACCGTCGGTCAGCGCAGGCAACTCCGACTCGCAGGCGGCCCTTACTATGTGCTGGAGCTTCGAGTTCAGGATAATACCCTGGTGGTCGGTTCGAAAGAGGAAGCGATGCGCAATCGGCTGTATCTGGAGGATCTCCACTGGGTCGCATTTCCCCCCAAAGGGGGTAGGTTCGCGGCAGAGGTAAGAATTCGCTATCGCCACGCAAAAGCCCGGGCGGAAATCCAATTGCTGCCCGATCGCGCCGAAGTATGTTTCCAGGAACCCCAATTCGCTGTCACTCCCGGGCAGGCTGCCGTCATTTATCAGGGCGAAGAGGTCCTCGGTGGTGGTACGATCTCCGCCGGTTGAAAAACGGCTAAGGCTCGGTTAGAATCGGATCAGGCAAATAAGAGGTGATTTGGCGATGAGGGAGAAATATCCGGTCGCCTGCTACGCTTGTATAATTCGCAAAGATGAGGTCCTTCTCATCAGGCAGGTCGATGGCTATTGGAAAGATCTCTGGGTTCTTCCCGGCGGCAGCCTGGAGATGGGCGAGACGCTGGAGGACTGTGCCCGGAGGGAAGCCATGGAGGAGACGGCGTGTCAGGTGGAAATCCTTCAGCAGATCGGCGCTTATCTTTCTTTCGACCCTGAGACCCGCTTCGAAAAGCAGGTCCTCCTGATTGGTTACCTTGCTCGCTATGTGCAGGGTTCTCTCCGAGCGGGAACTGACGCCCGCGAGGTGCGTTGGGTGCCTTTCCACCAGATCCAAGATCTACGCGAAATGAATAAACTGCCGGACATCATCGCCCGTATGATTTACGATGCCCGAATTAGAGCGAAGGATTGGTGGTTGCGCTGAGGTCAGAGAATCCGCGTACCGTCGGGTGCTTTCCGCTCCAACTGTAAGAGGATCACCTTTCCGTCCCCGAGCACCGCGCCCAAAATCAGGACCTCGGAGGGGAAACCGGCAATGTTCTTGGCCGGGAAGTTAGTGACGGCGATCACCTGTTTTCCCAAAAGTTCCTCTTTTAAGTAGAAATCCGTAATTTGAGCGGAGGAGGATTTTACCCCCAGATCCCCAAAGTCGATCTTCAGGCGATACGAAGGCTTCCGTGCTCGAGGGAAGTCCGCAACCTCTACGATCGTTCCCACCTTCATCTCCACTTTCAGGAAATCTTCATAGGTGATCATCTCTCCACCTCCTGTCTAAAAGGACTCAAGGGCAGTCCGCATAGTATTTAGAAAAGAGTTGCCCTCAGGACGATGTGAAAAGTAGAATCGTGATTGAGAGGATTGTCGAAGAAAGCTCAGGGAGGATCCGATTCTCTGCTTTAGCCTTATGTTCATTGCTTTCCCATCCACCTGGCAGGGTCTATCGGATAAAAGTTCAGTCAGATCCTCCCTTACCCGAGCTTAGCAGTTAAGCCGTAAAACTCATATTAGCATCTTTCAGGTACGATGTTTAGTTTTCTGTGAAATTTTTTTCCAAACAAGAAAAACTTCAAGATAAATATATTTGTTAATGTTTGGATATAATTCACTCATGAAGATCATCTTTTTGGGTACGGCCGCTGCCACCTCCTATCCTCTGGCTTTTTGTCGTTGTAGCTCACATTTCCCACGAAGGCAACCCCACTCATGGTGAATTGTCAAAATATGCCAGTCAATATGGGTATGAAATAGCCTACGACGGGCTGATAATTTAAACCTATGGACATATCTACAGTATCTTCGGTTCTATTAACTACAAATACAAACTTACGAGTCCAAAAAACCCTTGATTTGATATTAAAATACTTGGTTGTCTTTTGGGGCAGGAATAATCGGTATCTTGGGGATAGATAGAAATGTTCAGCCAGGACTAATTTCATGAAAACTGCTTTTCGGGATTTAAGGGACAACGACAGGAACGCGGGCCTTTTCTTTGTTTGACAAATGAGAAAGACCGGATTTCCCTGGCAGTCTCCATTTTTGAGGATACTGGCTGGGGAGGATGGATTCGAACCACCGTACGCAGATCCAGAGTCTGCAGTCCTGCCGCTAGACGACTCCCCAGCAAAATGTATTTTGGCCTTTGCCGGCCCTTCTCGTCAAGGGTGACTTCTCGTCCGGCGCGAGAAGTATTGCTCCTTTGCCCCTCTCACTCTAAAATTTACTCAAAAGAAGGGGTGACATATTGGATAGAGAGGAAGCTCTCGCTTTAATTCGAAGACATATCAAGAACGAAAACCTGGTGAAGCACATGCTGGCGAGCGAAGCCGTGATGAAAGCCGTCGCTCGCCAGCGCGGATTTAATGAAGAGACCTGGGGGATCGTGGGACTCTTGCATGATCTGGACGCGGAGGAAACTTCTCCCCAGGAGCATGCACGCAAAGGAGCAGAAATCTTGGCCGAGTTGGGGTTCCCCGAAGAAATTCTCCATGCCGTCAGAGCCCACAACGGAGAGAACAATGGAGAAACACCCCGCACCTTGATGGCTAAAGCCCTGTGTTCGGTTGATCAGGTGACCGGTTTGATAACCGCTGCTGCCCTCATTCGTCCCGACAGGCTGGCCACGCTGACTGCTGATTCCGTATTGAAGCGCTTCAAGGAGAAGCGCTTCGCCGCAGGGGCAAATAGGGAACAGATCGCCTCCTGCGAGACGATCGGCTACCTCCTGGCAGATTTCGTAGGCTTAGCCCTTGAAGCTATGCGGGAAGTAAGAGAGCACCTGGGACTCTGAAGGGAGGAATTACATGAGAGAGCTCTCTGCTTTTCAGGCTATCCGTGAGCGGCGCAGTATCCGTTCCTTTCGACCCGATCCCATCCCGGAAGAAAGCATCCACCGGATCCTCATTGCGGCCCAGCGAGCGCCTTCCGCCGGCAACAAGCAGCCCTGGTTCTTCTATGTCGTGAGAAACGCAGAGATGAGGAAGGCTCTTGCCCATGCGGCCCACGATCAGGATTTCATCGCCCAAGCCCCGGCCTTGATCGTTGTCTGCGCCGAACCGGCGCGCTCGGCGTCACGTTACGGAATGCGAGGGGAGAAACTCTACGCGATCCAGGATACAGCTGCAGCAGTGGAGAATATGCTATTGACGATCACCGAACTCGGCCTGGGCTCTTGCTGGATCGGCGCTTTCGATGAGGACGGGGTAATTGACGCCCTTTCCCTTCCTTCCAGCTTTCGCCCGGTGGCTCTGCTTCCTGTTGGTTTCCCCGAGGAAGAAGGCGAGCTTCGGTCTCGCCGACCTCTCTCGGAGATCGTATCCTACCTTGATTGAGGCTCGAATTTAGAGGATTTGAAAAAAGCCTTGAAGGAGGTGATTCGATCGAGGCTGTCCCGCTGGGGACAGAAAAAGATTTGTAAAAGGAGGAAGGGGAAACATGAAGACAGTCGCTTTTTATCGAGTGAACGTCTTTACGGACAAGCTTTTCAGTGGCAACCCTCTGGTCGTAATTCCGGACGCTTCCGGCCTCTCTGAGGGGGAGATGCAGAGCATTGCGCGGGAGATGGGCACTTCCGAGACGACCTTCGTGTTCCGGCCGGAAGCAAAAGAAGCGGCCTATCGAGTGAGGATTTTCACTCCCGCCGCGGAGATTCCTTTCGCCGGTCACCCCTCTCTGGGTACCGCCTTCGTTATGGCGGATCTCGGCCGGTTTCCCCTTGAAGAGCCCGTCACCGTCATCAATCAGGAGCTGCAAATAGGCGTCCTTCCCCTGGAGATTTACCTGAGGAATGGAGAGATCGACCGGGTGGTCATGACGCAGAAAGAAACAGAGTTAGGGGCCTGCATTACAGGTTATCAGGAATTGGCGGCTGCTTTAGGGGTCGAAGAGGATTTGATTCGAGGGACCGGATTGGAGGTCGCCGTCATCTCCACCGGCCTTCCCCAGCTCTTTGTTCCCCTTCCCGGCCTGAAGGATGTAAGCGAGCTGAAGCCAAAATTTTTCGAACTGCGCGAGATAGAGAAGAAGCTTAACCTGGCCGGCTGTTGTGTTTTTTGCCTGGAGACCCTGGACAAGAGCACCCTTGTTCATTCGCGGTTCTTCGCTCCCAGACATAACGTGCGCGAGGACCCTGCTACCGGCAGCGCGGCTGGCGGCATGGGCGCTTATCTTGCGGTGCGAAAATTATTGCCCAGGGAGATGAATTTCGTGATAGAACAGGGCGAGGAGATGGGCAGGCCCAGCCGCCTCTATGTGGAAGTAAAGGTGAATAAAGCCGGCCATCCCTACAAGGTGAAGGTGGGAGGAAAGATCGTTGCGGCGATGGAGGGAACCATTTTCTTTTAAATGATTCTCCACGGAGGGTGCAAATGGCTTGTTGCCTGATAGCAGGGAACGGAATCGCCGGTATTACTGTGGCCAGGTTGTTGCGAGAGAGGGAACAGGAACTGAAGATCCACATTGTCGCGCAGGAGGCTTACCCTTTCTACATGCGCCCTCGCCTGATCGATTACCTCAAGGGGGAACTGGAGCAGGAGAAGCTCTTTTTTTATCCCCCTCGCTGGTACGATGAGCGGAGGATTTCGGTTTCTTATCGGACTTCCGTTCAGTCTGTAGAGGTCAAGCGAAGACGCGTGCTGCTTTCCTCGGGACTTGAGCTGGGATACGACTTTCTCATCCTGGCGACCGGTTCAAAAGCCCTGATCCCTCCCATCCCCAATGCTCATTTGCCGGGTATCTTCACCCTGCGCACCTTAGCGGATGCAAAGGTGATTCGAGAGAAGGCCAGCAAATCCAGAAGGGCCGTCATTCTGGGAGGAGGACTTCTCGGCCTGGAGGCCGCCCATGGTCTTCGCTCTTTGAACCTGGAGACCGTTGTCGTGGAGCGCAGCAGCCGCCTCCTACCCCGCCAGCTTGATGAGGAAGGAGCGAAGATATTGCGGGAGATATTAACCGAACTTGGCTTGCAGATCATTCTGGCACGCGCGGCCAAGTCCTTCCTGGGAGAGAGCCATGTCGAGGGATTGATGCTTGAAAATGGGGAGAGTATCCCCGCCGACTTAGTCATCGTCTCAGCCGGCGTGAAGCCTGAGCTTTCCTACTTAGCAGAATCGGGCATTCCCTCTAATTTTGGCATCCTGGTGGATGACAGGATGGAGACCCAGGCGCGAGGAGTTTTCGCCCTGGGGGATGCCGCCGAATGGAGAGGGAAAAACTGGGGTATCATCCCTCCTTGTCTTGAACAGGCGCCAATCGTCGTCTCCAATATCCGGGGGGAGGAGAAGTTTTATCAGGGAACCACGCTTGCTCACACCCTCAAGGTTGTAGGTACAGATCTCACGGTGATCGGCAGAGCTATGCCCGAGGGAGAGGAAGGATATCAGGTGAGGACCTATCGTAGAAATAAGGATTATTATAAGCTGGTGCTCCAGCAGGGCCATGCTGTCGGCGCCATTGCCCTGGGTGGCGGGAGGAAATTTCATTCCAAACTGGCGCGTTATGTAGAAGAGCGGAAAGAGATAAGTGCGGATGAAGCCGGAAAAATCCTGGCGGAAGAAATGGAGGATTAGGTATGAAGAAATATCAATGCACTGTCTGCGGGTACGTTTATGACCCGGATAAAGGCGACCCCACGAGCGATATCGAACCGGGGACGGCTTTTGAAGACCTGCCCGAAGGCTGGCTCTGTCCAGAATGCGGCGCGGGTAAGGGCCTGTTTGAGCCGATGGAGGACTAGGAGGCCAGAATCGTAGGCAGTATTTCCTTGAGATCGGCGTAAGCCCTCTCAAAGGTAGGTAGGCAGGCGACCTGTTTGCCCAGCTTGAGCTGCCAATAGGCGCGAGTTGGAGTGAGCAGGTCCTCAGCCAGAAAGTCCTGCGGGCCTTCCAGATCGAAGCCGGACTGCTGACATTTGCGCTCGAGCGATCTCTGCAGGTCCTCCTTATCCAGGAGCGGTGCATGTTGCGTAAGGATCAGCCAGATATCGAAGAAATCGGTCGGCTCCCCGGCGAGGAGCAGGTCGCGCAGTTTCTCCGCCAATAACTCCTCCAGCGCCAAAACTAGAATCTTTTGAGGCTTGAGCGGGAAAGGAGCGGTTATGATTTCCCTTTCCCTCGCTGGAAGAGTCAGCCTCTCCCCCATGTAGAGGACCAGGGGAAAAACCCTTCTTTGCCTTAAAGGACCGGTATAGGCGAGGCGCAGGCGGCATGTTTTCTGTTTAGCATAGCTCTCGAGCATCTGAATTTTCACTTCGAATTCTCTTTCCGCCTTGGCACACGTTTTTTTGATCAGCTTGGCCAATTCTTTATTGGAGGGTCGTTCTTCCAAGGTGAAATCCAGTTGCTCCGGGGATCGCCACTGCGAGAAATAAGCCCGGCGTAGAGCACCCCCTCCTTTGAAGATAAAATTTCTCTTCAGGGAAGGGAGAAGTGCGAGGGCGAGCAGGAATACTGTAAGAACATAGTCCTTTTCGAGGAAAAGGACACTGGTAGCAGTCTCCTCTGCAATTCTCTTTAGCTCAATCTCAGTCAACATCCAAAGGACTTTCGGCTTCCTCTTGGAGGTCCCGGTGGTGACTTTCTCATTAAGATTCCGCACTCATAACCAATTATAATCGAAAGATAGAGCATAAGGACTTCTTTCGGGGAAAAGTTATGGATTTTTTTTCAAGTAGCGTGTATTTTAATCTCAGGGACAAAGGAGGAATGTTCTGTGAAAGAGGCATCGGTAGGATCGGAAGGAAGTCATACTCTTATTCAGATGGCGCGCTCTTCGCCGGGGAAGTACTTCCTGCAGAAGGCCGCTTCCCTCATCGGTCGCAATCCAGTGAAAAACTTTCCTCGCCTCCTGGATTTTGGACTCCATTTCGCCCGCCTTGATTCGCACAAGGAATCGATACTCCAGATGAAGCAGGCATTCCTGCAGAAGCCGCACACCGCTCAGTTCGTCCAGCGCCTGTTCAGCGAAGTAAGCCCCCGTTTGCAGAGAGGGGTCGTTTTCAACTGGTTTGTGAACGCCATCCTTTTCGGCCAGGTCGTACTGAGGAAGAAGTCGGAGGAGCTCAAACTCAATGTGCCCTTCTTTTTCCTCGTAGATCCGACCAGCCGTTGCAATTTACGCTGTAAGGGTTGCTGGGCGGGGGAATACGCTCAGACGGATAATATCAGCTTTGAGCGCCTCGATCGGCTTTTCCAGGAGGCAAAAGACCTGGGGATATACTGGGTCGTCATGTCCGGAGGCGAGCCGATGCTTTACCCCAGGCTCTTCGACCTGGCGGAAAAGCATCCGGACATGTGCTTCATGCTCTACACGAACGGCACGGTGATTAACGAGAAAGTGGCGGACAGGATGTTCCAGGTGGCGAACATGAGCCCCGCCATCAGCCTTGAAGGTTGGGAAGAGGCGACGGATGGCCGACGAGGGAAGGGCGTTTTTGCCCAGATCATGCGGGCGATGGACCTGTTGCATGAGAGGGGAATCCCTTTTGGTTTCTCCTTAACCATCACCAGGCAGAATTGTTATGAAGTAATGTCGGATGAATTTATGGATTTTCTCATCAATAAGGGTTGCCTTTACGGATGGACCTTTCATTATGTTCCGGTGGGCAGGGATCCGAATTTTGATATGATGGTCACTCCCGAGCAACGCGCCTGGCTCGCGCAACAGGTTCCAAGGCTGCGCTCTACAAAACCGATCGAATTCGCCGATTTCTGGAACGACGGCGAACTGGCGGGGGGGTGCATCGCCGGAGGCCGCCGCTATTTCCACATCAACGCGAAGGGCGAGGTGGAACCCTGCGCGTTCGCCCATTTCTCCCTGGACAACATCAACGATAAGAGCCTGATTGAAGTGTTACAGAGCCCCATCTTCGCTGCCTACCAGAAGAGACAGCCTTTCTCCGATAACCTGCTGCGGCCCTGTCCGATTATCGACGTGCCCCAGGCCTTAAGGGATATCGTAAAGGAATCGGGAGCCCATCCCACCCATGATGGAGCCGACGGCCTCTTTCTCGAGGAGAATGCCCGCGTCCTTGACGAAAAAGCGGCTCTCTGGCAGCGAAAAGCGGATGAGATCTGGCATCAAACACATCAGCAAGCCCGGAGGGCCGGTTAGAGTTTTCCGTGCCGATGGGCAATGATCTGTGCGAGGATGGAAACCGCGATCTCGGCTGGTTTCTCTCCTCCGATTTTTAAGCCGATCGGGGCGCAAACCTTCCCGAGCTGATCTTCGCCCAACCCTTCCTCGCGCAAGTGCTGGAAAACTGCGGCAGTCTTGACCTTGCTGCCGATCATTCCTATGTATACGGGCTGAGGATTTTTCCGCAGCACCTCCCGCAACACTGATTCATCTGCCGCATGCCCGCGTGTGACAATGACGACGTAATCCATGGGGCGAAACTTCGCCATTTGGAGGGCCTTCTCGAATCCCTGTACCCTGATCTCCTCGGCGGCCGGGAATCTTTCACGATTGGCGAAATCAGGGCGATCATCCACCACTATAACGCGCAAGTCCATTGGCGAAGCCATGTGAGCCAGTGCCTGGCCGACATGACCCGCCCCGAAAATGAAGAGGCGGGGAATCGGACCCAATGGTTCGATATACACCTCCACTTCTCCTCCGCAGAGCGCCCCGATGCCCTCTATCTCCTCGGGCTTGAGGACGAGATGGAGTAAGCGGGAGATTTTTTCCTGGATCACCTCTCTGGCTCTTGCGATCACTTGAGATTCCAGGGCTCCGCCCCCCACGGTCCCGATGGTTTTCCCGTCGGGGAGGACGAGCATCTTGAAGCCGATCCGTCCGGGAGTGGAATGAGAGGCATTCATAACTATGGCCAGGGCTCCCTCTTCTCCCTTCTCCCGTAGAAGGCTGACCTGTTCGTAAATGTCCATCTTCCCGCGTCAGAACTCTCTTTTTTTGCTGCCTCAGAAAGCCAGGCCTATCTCCACCAACGTCCGCACTAACACCCCGGTCGCCCCGAAGCCTAAAGCAGGCGTCTCCTTGGGCTGCCAGGCCGGACCGGCGATGTCCAGGTGAGCCCAGGCTGTCTTTTCACTCACGAACTCGCTGATGAACATCGCTCCGGCAATAGAACCGGCGGGAGCACCTGCTTTACCAGCCGAATTGGCCAGATCAGCGATTTGGGAACGAATAAGCTCCCTGTATTCAGGGAATAGCGGCATTTCCCATACTCTTTCTCCCGCTCTTTCCGCGGCGGCGGAGATCTCTCCCGCCCATCCTCTCTGGTTGGCGTAAAGGGCGCTCGTATCGTAGCCCAGGGCAATGATGCATGCCCCCGTAAGGGTGGCCACGTCGACAATGTGAGTGGCCCCTGTCTTCTCCGCCCAGCAGACTGCATCAGCCAGGGCCAGGCGGCCTTCCGCATCCGTGGAGAGGACCTCTATCGTCTTCCCGTTCATTGCTTTCAGGACATCGCCGGGCTTGAACGATCTGCCAGACGGCAAGTTTTCAGTCAGAGGGGTGATCGCAGTCAGATCTAAATCCGGGCGCAGCTCTGATAAGACAGAGAATGCGTTGAGCACTGCCCCCGCTCCGGCCATGTCGGACTTCATCGATACCATTTGCTCCCAATGTTTTAAGGACAACCCGCCGGAGTCAAAGGTGAGGCCCTTCCCTACAAAACAAAGCCGTTTTCCGGTTGGATTACCCGGGCGATGCAGGCGAAGCACGAAAGCCGGCTCCTCCGAGCCCCGGGCCAATGCCGAGAATGCTCCCATACCAAGGGATTCGGCCTTTTTGGCCGTCAGAACTTCTACTTCCGCTCCCGCGCGGGAAGCTATCAGCTTTCCTTCTTCCACAAGATAGCTGGGAGTAACAATGCAGGCTGGCTGATTGACCCAGTCACGCGCCACGTTCTGTGCGCTGGCGATTTTTTCCGCCCTGCTGGCTTCTTTCTCCAATTCGGGAACATCTCCCCAGACTACTAAGGTCTCGCAGGCTGTACGGCGCTCCTTTTTGTAGGATTCAAAGAGATAATGGCCCTGGAGGAATCCCTCTAGGGCGAACCTGACCTCTTCTTTCGCCGGATAGATACCGGGCAGGAGCAGGGCTAAAGAACCAGCGAGTTCTTTTACCCGGAAGGTCTTGCCCAGGGAGGAAAAAATCTGGCGTAAGCTGAAGCGATCGGTATTCTTGCTGATTTTGGCGAGAATGATTTTTTCTGCCTGGGTATTCTGGCAGGGGCTGATGATGATGAGGTCCTTGCTATACTCTCTTGTTGTGTCCCAGAATTGCGACAGACGGCTCCCCATGGCCTGGTCAAGAGAGGCCAGCTCACTGGGGAAACGATCCGCAGTGAGGACAAGAAGCAGGGCATCTACTTTCATGGTCTCCAGAGGACTTGAGTCTATCTTAATCTGCATTTTTCCCGACCTTTCTATCCACAGGTGTATTTCGCTGGCAGGCAAAAGCAAACCACAAAACGAGGTAGATTGACAACTCTCTGTCTCCTCGCATAACAGAAAGTAAAAGTGGGTTATTTTTTCTGCCGATGAGGAAAGTGTTATATTAATGGGTGAATGAGGAAGCACTGAATAAAATGATCGCTTGGTTTCCTGAGGGTCAGTCCTGAGGTTTTCAAGCAGAAGACCTGTCCCTTTTGTGTCCACTTTGTTTTTATTTCCGTTTAAGTGGAGAAGGAATTCCCGGCACGATCAAACAAAATGTGCGTGAAGGAGTGAGTACACCCTGATGGAAAGAGTAGATCTCGTCGTACGCATTGGTGGGGAGTCGGGCGAAGGGGTGATCAGCGCGGGAGAGATTCTGACATTGGCTTGCGCTCGTGCTGCTTTCCACGTTCACACCTACCGGGCTTACCCCTCTGAGGTCAGGGGGGGTCATTCTATGTTCCAGATGAGGGCGGCAAATTTTCCTATTCATTCCGCCGGCGATAAGGTAGATGTCCTAGTAGCTCTTAATCAGGAAGCCTATGATCGCCATTTTTCTTCGCTCAGGCAGGGCGGGATCTTGGTCTACGATCCCGAGGAGACCATGCCGCATGCTCGGACCGACCTTCTGCTCTACGCCGCGCCCTTTAAGGATTTGGCCCAGAACAAAATCAAAGCAATTCAGACGAAAAACATTGTGATGATGGGCGTGCTTGCGGAACTTTTCTCCATGCCCAAGGATAAGTTGGAGGAAATTATCCGAGAGAAATTCGAAAAGAAAGGCGCGCAGATCGTTGAGAAGAATAGGGAGGCGCTGACACTCGGAGCCCAATATGCGCGAGAGCACATCCAGAAGGGCGATCCCTACCAGCTGGGAAAGGGTGAAGGAAAGTCAAAGCTGGTACTTTCCGGTAATATGGCCATCACCCTGGGGGCGCTCTTCGCTGGCTGTCGTTTTTTTGCCGGCTATCCCATTACGCCGGCCACCGACATCCTGGAGAATATGACCCTGGAAATGCCAAAAGTTGGCGGCGTAGCGATTCAGGCCGAGGATGAGATATCCGCTCTCTCCATGGTCATCGGGGCTTCCTTTACCGGCAAGAAAGCCATGACCGCTACATCCGGACCCGGTCTCTCTCTCATGACCGAGCTCCTCGGCCTTTCCTCGATGGCGGAGATCCCGATCGTGATTGTGGATATTCAGCGAGGCGGTCCCGCCACGGGGCTTCCGACGAGGACAGAACAATCAGATCTTTTCATCTCTGTATTCGGTGGTCATGGCGATGCGCCGAGGATAGTTCTCGCTCCTACAACCGTGGAGGATTGTTTCCATCAGACCGTGCGGGCCTTTAATCTGGCCGAACGCACGCAATTACCGGTCATCGTGCTCTCGGACCAGTCACTGGCCCAGCGCTTTGAGACAATCTCTGTTCCAGATTTCTCGGCTGTCCCCATCGAAGATCGAGCGATCGTAACCTTAGAGGAGGTGCAGGCGGGATACCAGAGGTATCGTATTACGGACTCCGGCTTGATGCCGATGGGTATTCCCGGAAGACCTGGAGCCTATATCGCCCGCGGAATCGAGCACGACGGGGAAGGTGAACCAAATTACGAACCAGCCCTGCACCAGGCGATGACCGAGAAGAGATTTCGCAAGCTCGATCTTGCCCTGAAGGACCCGGAATCGGCCTATGTTCGCTGGGGCGACCCCGGAAGCGAGGTCGGCCTGATTTCCTGGGGATCGACGGAAGGTGCAGTCGGAGAGGCCGTGGAAAGATTAGAGCAAGAGGATGGGATCAAATTAGACGTCCTCTATCTGAAAATGCTTAATCCACTCCCGCAGAAAGAGGTGGGGGATTTCCTGCGAAACAAGAAGAAAGTTATCGTCCCGGAAGTCAATTTCTCCGGACAATTAACCCACCTTTTGCGCTCCTATTTCCTTTTTGAGCCAATCCCCTTGACCCTGGCTGGAGGAAGGCCATTCGCGGCAGTGGAAATTTTAGAAAAGGTAAGGGAGGTCAAATAATGCCTCACACCGTTAATGACTACAAAGGAAAACTGAAGCCCACCTGGTGCCCTGGCTGCGGAGATTATGGCGTGCTGACTGCTCTCTATCAAGCTTTTGTTCGCCTGGAGCTCGAGCCCGATAACATAGCGATCGTCTCTGGCATAGGCTGCTCCAGCCGCCTCCCCGGATTTGCTTCCACCTATGGTTTTCATGGTTTGCACGGTCGCGCCCTTCCTATCGGGCAGGGGGTCAAATTGGCCAACCCCGAGCTCGAGGTAGTCGTCACGGGAGGAGACGGAGATGCTTTCGCCATAGGCGGGGGGCATTTTCCTCACGCCGCAAGGAGAAACATTGATTTAGCCTATGTGGTGATGAATAACCGCATCTATGGACTGACGAAGGGGCAAGTGGCCCCGACATCCAGCTTAAATTTCCGTACGGTCTCCTCTCCTTACGGCAATTTTGAAACCCCCGTCAATCCTGCAGCTTTTGCGCTCTGTATTGGGGCGACTTTTGTTGCCAGGGGATTCTCCGGCAAGGTCGAGCAGCTCACAGATCTGATCACAGAGGCGATAAAACACAAAGGCTTTGCCCTGGTTGAGGTAATCTCTCCCTGCATTACCTTCAACCGGGAGAACACTTTCAAGTACTTCCAGGAGCGAATCCGACCCTTGCCGGAAGGTTATCTGCCTGACGATCGCTCTCGTGCGATGGAGCTCGCCGATCGCGAGGATGACGAAATCTACACCGGCCTTTTCTATAGAGAAGAAAGGGCCACCTATTCCGACTGGCTCTCTCGATTGAGCGAGATTGCAGGAAAGAAGACCCCGGAGGAGATCATCCTTTCGCAGCGTTAAGAAGGAGCGTTGAGAAGGAAAGCGAATCCCATTTGGTCGCTTATTGAGGGCTCCAAGCCAGATCGCTGCCCAGTTTCAGCTTGGCGTCACTTTTATCGGAGCGAGTGGGAGCCCTCCTTTTTGGCTGAGGTTTTGCTTGGCTTCGCCGAGCGCTACTCCTGGGACTTGATCAAGCTGAATTTTCGTGCCAGCTGTTTCGCTGAACCCTGGGGATTGAGGGCCTTCCCTGGACCATCCGACGAGGAGAAGGGAGAACCCTCAACCCCCCCCATCCGCACGCTTGGAGATTTTAAGAAAATAGAGCCGGCAGGTGACCTTCCGGCGCCTCTGGCGGAACAAATAGAGGTCCTGCGTCTGATCCGGGGAGCGACTGATTTGCCCGTTCTCTTCACCATTTTTAACCCCATTTCCGTGTTGGGAGATCTGGTAGCGGAAGAACGCCTGTTGCTTAAGGTTATCATTGCTTCACCCCAGCTCGTACATCGAGCCTTGGAAATCATCACCTTTACGCTGATCCGCCTTAGCAGAAAAGCCATCCAGATGGGCGCGGAGGGGATATTTTTTGCCACTACTGAATGGGCTTCCTCCGACAGGATTTCCTTTTTCACCTACAGGCAGTTTGCTTTACCTTACGATCTTTTTTTCCTCGAGAGCGTGAGGGCGCCGCTCAACGTCCTGCACGTCTGTGGAAGAAATCAGTTTCTCGATCGCCTTCTCGATCTGCCTGTCCTTTGCCTATCCGGGAATTTTACCGATCCGACGAACATCTCCTTAGAGAAAGCCCTCCAGGCGACAGACAAGATTCTGATGGGGGGAATAGAGAAGAATTTTCTCGCCTCCGCCCAAGCGGAGGAAGTGTCGATAGAGGCACGAGGAATCCTCAACCAGGTAGGACCCCACCCGTTCATTTTAGCCCCGGATTGCACCCTGAGACCTTCAACGCCGGAGGCCAACCTCCTTGCCTTAAGAAAGGCAGTACTTTGATTGTAGTTTTGTCCTCGGTGATAGGCTTCTGCTATGGAGTGAAGAGGGCCCTGCAGAAGGCCATCGCCGTGGCTGAACCCGGTCGGACGTTCTCTATCGGTTCTCTGATCCATAACAGCCAGGCGGTGGCTTACCTCGAATCCCAGGGAATTCAAGCTAAGGATTTTCTGGATGGACTTAAAGCAGACGATCTGTTATTGATTCCGGCGCACGGGTCATCTAGGGAGGTGTACTCCTCGCTCTCCCAGACGAAGGCGCGGATTTACGACCTTACCTGTCCGGAACTGAAACGAACCCGCTCACTTCTTTCCCAATGCGACGAGGAAGGTTACCAACTTGTTTTCCTAGGTGACAGGGGTCACGCCGAAGTAAATAGCCTGCGCTCCTTCGTCAGCCGACTGGAGCTAATGGAGACCCCTGACTCGCCACTGGTTTTTCGTCTGGAGAAACGGGTCGCCCTCTTCGCCCAGAGCACACAGCGGCTCGAAGACCTTGAGCGGCTGGCATCTCGCCTGAGGCCGCTCGTCGAAGAAGTGCGTGTGCTTAACACCATATGTAAGGCCACGACAGGAAGACAGAAGGCACTGAAACAAATTTTACCCGAGGTCCAGGCCTTGGTGGTTGTGGGAGGAAAGAAATCCGCCAACACGCGCCGCCTGGCAGAGATTGGGAGGGCAGCCGGTAAGAGGACTTTGCAGGTGGAAAACGCGAAAGATCTGGTCGGAACTTGGTTCGAGGATGTTGAGAGGGTCGGCATCGCCTCCGGTGCCTCCACGCCGGTAGAAGTAGTGGAGGAGGTAGCGGAAAGACTCCGTTCCCTTTAGCGTTTCTTTTTAAAGAAAGAGAAGAGGCTGACCAGGCCGCCCACAATAAAGCTCATGTAGTAGGTCAGGACGCGCCACAGAATCACGAAGACTCCAAGCAAGGGGTAAGGAATTAAATTCGCCGAAAAAAAGATGGCGGCAAACCCGGCTTCCGCGACACCTGATGACCCCGGGGTGGGGGCGTAGGCCGAAGCCAGATAAAAAATGATACCCACCGCCAGGACCTGTGAAAGGGGGGAATTCACCCCCATCCCCCAGAGGAGGAGGGCAGGGACTGTGAGCACAATCAGCCAGAGCAACAAGCTGTAGAGAGCGATCAGGAATAGGTTCTTCTTCTTGGTCTGGCCGAGTGCGCGGATCGATTGATGGAAGTCATCGATTCCGTGGGTGATCTTGGTGGCGACCCGATCCAATCTCTCCTTTTTCCAGATGCGGATGAAAAAGCGACGGGAAAAGATGAATTGGACCAGATTGGAGAAGAGCTGCGGCTTCAGGGTGAATAGGATCATGAGGAGGGTTACGAAAAGGTAGATGGCAATGCCGATATTCAGGGCCAAATTCAGGGCGTAAGGCAGCCCCCAGATCCCCTTGATGAGGAAGAGCCAGAGGGGAATGCCGATTCCCAGGCTGAGGCGGGCGAGGGAACTCATGATTCCCTTCACCATGATCACGGCCGCGGATTTGCCCGCGCCGATCCCGTTTCTTGCCAGCAGATATATTTGAAAGGGCTCCCCTCCGGTATCAAAGGGGGTGATATTGGCGATGAAAGAACCGACAAGGGCTATCTGCAGCGCCTTGGGAAATGTGAGGTCCTTGCCCATAGCGTCCACGATAGAGCAAAGCCTTTCCGCTTCCAGAGCCCAGTTCAGAAGGATAAGGAGGAAGGCAGCCAACAGGTACCAGAGATTGACTACCCTGAAGGCCTGGCTGATGTCTGTCTCAGTGAAGTACAGAAGCAGGCTGAAGGCCAGGGCAGAGAAGGCCAGGGCGAGAATGATGCTACGCCAGATGCCTTTTCTGCGAGGAGCTCTCCCGCTCTGCATCAATGCTTCCGCCATAGAAAAAGGTTTATTGCTTTCCTTTTAGTTCAGGTGGGGAAACGGGAGTGATCGGCAGCACCTTTCGCCTGAGGTGGAATACCGTGAGGCTCAGAGAGATGAAGGAAAGCAGCAGGAAGACCTCTTCCACGAAAACGATAGCATTGCGGGAGTCGCCGGCGAGGAACATGAATATGAAATGGAAGATGGAGGCCAGAACCCAAAAAATGCCTGTCAAGAGGTAGAGCAAGCCTACCGTGTCCTCCCGTGCACGCGAGAGACGAATGGCCAGGAAAAAAAATATTAGAGCACCAAGAATCAACAGGGCTCCGGCGACAATTGCCAGTGCGTTCGGCGAGGCCATGGTCACCTGGAAAGTCCCTGTCGCAGTCGTTGTCGTTGCCGTCATTCATCAACCTCCTTCTTTCAGCTAAAGCTTAATTTGATTCGACTTTTTCGTCAATTCAGGGGCGCTCGGACAAGGTGTCCGATTTTGTATACAATCAAGAGCGATGATTGAGAAAAGAACTTCTAAAAATCCGAGAAAGAATCTTTCGTCCTTCCTCGGCCTTTGTGAGCTCTACGTGGACCGGCTATATGCCTACATCCTGTCCAGGGTAGATAGCGAGGACAGGGCCAGAGAGCTTGTTGAGGAAACCATCCTTAAGGCGCTGGAGCGTGCAGATACCTGCTATTCCGGCGGTTCCCTCGCCGGGTGGCTCTTCCAGGTCGCTTCCCTTTATCTTACTCCGATGGAGAGGGGGGAAAAATCTGCGGACAAGTCTCGCCTTGAATGTTTTCCCGATCTCTGGTACGGGAGCCTGGCCGGCCTTTCCGAGAATGAAAGGGAAATCCTGCGCCTACACCTGATTGCTCGCCTGCCGCTTGAGGAAATAGCCGGGCTCCTCAGGTGTGAAATTGAAGTAGTGCGTGGCCTGCTCGATGGAGTATCAGAGAGAATGAAGGCGGGAAAAGAGACCCTCGGGGACCCTCTTCGGGAGTTAAGGGAATATTTCTCATCCATCGCTTTTCCTCCTTCATGTCGCGCTGAACTGAAGGGGAGGTTAGAGGAAAAGATCTGCCTGCTGAAGAAACGCTCCTCGCTAATCTATCGCTTGCGGATTTTGTTACTTCCCTTATTCTCTGTGGGCTTTCTCCTTTTAATCTTTTTCGGCATCCGTTCCTTCTTTCCGGTAGAACCGGCGCTTCCTGCCCTGAACACGGTTACTCTCAGACAGCCGACTCCCGGAGAAATTTTGCCCATTAATCCGAGCTTAAGTACGGATACACCCACCACCATTCCGCTGGAAGTCATGGTCTATCGCACCGCAGCCGGGGCAAAATTAACCGATGCGGAGAGGCTTTGCGACCTGCTGGGGGTTTTCCGTTCCATTCGCCTGACGGAAGATACTTTTGTCGCCGGATTTTACGGTGAGCTACTTATCTGGCAAGATTCCGGAAGCTTTCTTTACGAGCCTCGCCCCTCGCTTGAAGCTGACCACAGCCTCGCTGGCCCCGAAGCTCTGGCTAAGGCGCAGCAATTCCTCGAGGAGAGAAACCTCTGGCCGGCAGATGTAGCGGGGTCCAGCTTGACAGCCGGCCTCTCCCCGGAGCTGGTCACAGTGCAATTTTATCGGGCTTTTAACGGCCTTTCCGTGGATGGATCACGCATCGAGGTCAGTTACCAGGGCGAAGAACTCATTCGGCTCTATTACAACTGGAGGCCCGCCCTCCCCTTCCGCCACTATCCGGTTTTGGAAATCGATCAAGCCAGGGAAAAACTTACTCAGAACCTGGAATTATCGGATTTTTCTGTTGAGAGAGTCCAGCTGGTCATGATTGAAGGGGACCCGGATGAGCACCAGGAATTCTTGCTTCCTGCCTTCATTTTCTCCGGAAGGCAGCTGAGATCAGGAATGCCCTATCAGTACAAGCTCTGGGCCCTGGATCAGCAGTACCTTTCCCCTTGAAGTTTATTCCTGTGCTGTAAGATACACCTCGTCCAGGGAGGAAAGCTGAGGTTTCCCCCCTTCCCACCAATAGTGGTAATAGAAAAAGTGGTAGCCTCCGAGAGCCTCTATGTTGCGCCCCCGCGTTAAAAGGAAATGGCTTCCCTCCGAAGCCCCAAAATAATTCTCACCGTAGCGGCCATAAGTGGGATCAACCTGCAGCCAGGCGCCGTTAGGTAGCAGGATTTCCGCCCAGTCATGGGTCTGCTCGCCCCTTGATGTCGCGCCCGGGGAATAGATGAAGCCCTCCAGGAACCGGGCGGGGATGCCCCTGGCCCTGCAGAGGGCCACAAACAGGTCGGCGAATTCGGTGCAGTCGCCTTCACCGGAGATAAAGGCGGCATGGGCACCTTTGCTCTGCGGCAGGTAGCCGGAGTAAACCAGTTGCTCTCCCGTGAAATGGTAGAGGGCTAAAGCCGCCTGCCAGGGATCATCCATCTCCCCGGTCAACTCCCAGGCCTTGTCCTGGATTTCCCAGGCATCGCTTTCCTCCCAGTCCTCCGCCCTTGTGTACTTCAGGTATTCATTTGCCAACGTATCGTAGGCAGAAAAGGAATAGAGGGTAGGGGAGAAGGAAAAGGAGGTGGCCGTGATCTCGTAATGCACAGTCAGCGTCCTCGTTTCGCCCCCGGCGAGGGCCCCGATCCGCAGAAGCACGAACTGGTTGCCGTCCTCGTCGTACCAGTCTTTCTCAATCGGGTGATCCAGAAATAATTCCACGGACTGGAAGGGCTCCTCAGTTTTCAAGAGAGGAAGCGTGAGAGAGATGTCGGTTACTTCCCCTCCCCCTTCATGCTTGATGCGAATGACATAATCGAGAGAGTAATGATACGGCGTCCGGAGTTGATATCCGCCCGCGAAATTCAGGCTGCGCCAGACCCAGACGCAGACCTGGGCGCGTGTGGCCGGAGCCTCCGGGAAGAGATGCCGATTGAGCGCAAAGTGAGAATCATCGAGCTCAAACAGTGGTATGACGAGGGCGGTTTCTATCAGCGCGAAGGACCAGCGGTTTTTGGCGACGTCGGAAAAGGTCGGGTCTGGTTCATAGATATCCTCATGCCAGATCTTTCGCACCAGTACAGCTAAGACCTGCTCTTTGCTTACGGGATCTCCCGGTCGGAAATTCCCGTCGGGGAAACCTTGGACAAGCCCTTCTGCTGCGCAGGCTTCAATGAAAGAGGCCGCCCACCATCCCGCCGGCACATCGGGGAAACGGGAAAGAGAGGGACTGCCGAGGGGCAATCGGAAAGCCAGAGCCACAATCTTGGCAAATTCCGCGCGGGTGATCCGTCCTTCAGGCTGAAAGGTTCCATCGGGATAGCCGCTCAGGACACCAGCCGCCGTTAAGGAGGAAATTTCTTCCCCCGCCCAGTGTCCCGCTGGCAGATCGCTGAAAGCCAGGAGCTGTTCTGGGAGGGAAAGGGAGGAGAGAAGGAAAACAATGAGGATGAAAATCGCTGTAATGCCCCTTTTTTGAAGATCCTGCACTTCTTCCCTCCTTTTTGACTTGACTTTAGCAGATTGAGGGCGGGAAATACGGCGGAACAAAAAAATTCCGATACATGTCTTTAGAGCGGATTGAAATTATGCAGGAATTCCCGGCGCAGACGGTAAAGCTCCCGGGCTTCTCCTAAGGAAATCGAGCGAAAACAGATAGAATCCCCCGGCTTAGCCTGCCCCAATTTCCAGAGGTCCACGCTGATTACGGTGGCAATTTTGGCGTATCCCCCAGTCGTCTGCCTGTCAGCGAGCATGATGATCGGCAGACCATCCCCGGCAATCTGCACAGCGCCGGGGGGAATAGGGTCGGAGATTATGTCGAGAGCCCCGTCACTCCTTACCGTCCCTCCCTCCAGCCTGGCTCCCATCCTGTCAGCGTTAGGGCTTAAACGATAGCTTGTCTGGAGGAAGGTCTGGATGCCCTCGGGTGCGAAACGTTCTTTCTGCGGACCTAAAACCACTCTCAAATCCCAGGGAGGTCCATAGGGGGGCAGGAAATCTGCAGGGAGCTTCAACCCGGCTGGGGCGTCTCGCTTAGAGCCCCTGCCCCTGAGGCTGTCTCCCTTCTCGAGCTTCCTCCCCTCGAAACCGCCGATTCTCCCGCGCAGATAGGTTGATTTGCTGCCGAGGAAGGAGGGAAGGTCAAGTCCTCCGGCGAATGTCAGATAGCCCCGGCACCCCTTTTTCACCATCCCGAATTTGAGAGTGCTTCCGGCCTCCAGCGCTAAAGTTTCCCAGAGGGGAGCGGGCCGATCGTTGATCCGTGCTCCCATGTCAGCTCCGGTAATTGCAACCAGGCCGTCGCTCAGGCACTGGAAGGTGCCTCCGACGAGGGTCATCTCCAGCCCCGCTTCCCCGGGAGAGTTTCCTAAAAGTGAGTTCCCCAACTGGAGGGCGAGATCATCCAGGGCGCCTGAAGGAGGAAGACCAATTTCCTGGTAGCCGTAGCGCCCCAGATCTTGAACCGTCGATAGCGGACCGGCAGCGAGGACTTGTAACTCAAGCATCTTTTTTCTCCACCTGCAGCTGGTATCTTCCCTTCTCCACCTCCGCCAGGAGGAGGAGGTATTCCGCTTCATTGACGGAGGCGAAGCGGACAGAGTCGCCGACTGAGAGGAGGACGGGGGGATCTTTCCGCGGATCCCAGAGTCGGACCGGTGTGCGGCCGATTAGCCTCCATCCCCCTGGGCTCTCCAGAGGATAGATTCCGGTCTGCAAGCCAGCGATGCCCACCGATCCGGGGGGAATCTGCAGACGAGGAGTAGCCAACCGCGGCATGGAAATCCTCGGGGACATTCCTCCTAAGTAAGGGAACCCAGGAGTGAATCCGAGCATGTAGACCCGATAATCCACCCCCGTGTGCAGGTCGACAACCTCTCGGGGGGAGAGGTGATTGAAAGCGGCCAGTCCCTCGAGGTCAGGCCCGTATTCTCCGCCATAGACCACAGGAAAGACGGTGACCCGTGCGAGAGGAAGTGGGCGATGTCGGGAATTGTCCTCCAAGTTCAGGAGGAATTCCTCTAAGACATGGAAAGAGATCAATTCAGGGTCATAATACAGAAGAACCGAACGATAGGCCGGCACCAATTCTCTGAGCCAGGGAGGTTTAATCTCCTTGAGCAGCAGCGCCAGCCGGCGCACCTTTTCGTTCACAGCCGGACTGATTTCCTCTGCGAATTCCACGAGGAAACCAGTGTCGCCGCAGGGAGCGAATCGCATGAGATGAGTTTTATCGCTCATTTGAAGGCAGGATAATCTCGGAAAGAGGCCTCACTTGAACAGAAACTTCTTTGAGGGCCTGGCGAACGCTCTTAGCTATTTGCAGGATTCCCGGGTTATCACTGTGCAGGCAGAGGCTCTGGCAGAGGATGGGTACTTCTTCACCCGTCGAGGCCCGCGTTTTTCTCTCCTTTACCATCTGCACGGCTCTTCGTGCCACGATTCCCGGTTCGATGATCGAGGCTTCGGCCTGGCTTCGCGGTAGAAGTCGACCCGATGCCATATAAGCACGATCGGGAAAGGCCTCCTGCGCCGCTCTCAATCCTCGCAGGCGGGCCACCCGGATTAACTCGGAGTTGGGTAGGGCAAGGATGATGATCTCAGGGTCCAGGCACTCTACGGCCTGGACGATCGCCTCAGCTAAAGCCGGATCCCTCGCCGCCATGTTGTAGAGGGCGCCATGAGGCTTTAAGTGGACGAGGTGGCCCCCTTCAGCTTGTAGGAAGCCGTGGAGGGCACTAACCTGATAAAGCACGAGGTCCCGCACCTCTGCCGGAGTCAGGGAGATCTCTCTCCGGCCGAATCCCTGCAGGTCAGGGAGGCCGGGGTGAGCGCCTACGGACACGCCGAAACGTAAAGCCAGCCGTACCGTACGGTGCATGACCGCAGGGTCGCCTGCGTGAAAACCACAGGCGATGCTGGCGGAGCTGACCAGAGGAAACAGCTCTTCGTCCTGTCCGATTGCATAGGCGCCAAAGCTTTCCCCCGCATCCGCGTTCAAGTCTACGATTTTCTGCTCTTGTTCCATCCTGCTTTCTCCTCGCCCCTGACTTAAGGCCCGGCCTTGGCGTAGGCGATGGCGATTCGCGCCGCCAGGCGAGCATTGGATTCAGCCAGGGCCATGTTAGTCTCCACCGTCCTTCCTTTGCTTTCCCTGTCTAAGAGGTCGAGGAGAAAAGGAGTCAGATCTTTTCCTTTGACCTCCCTCGCCCTGGCTGAGGCCAGGGCGTCCTCGACCAGTTTCTCCACGAAGCTCTGGGGAAGCTCACAGGCGAGAGGAGGAGGATTGGCAACAATGATGGCACTCTCCTTTCTGAGCAGGAACCAGGAGGTCCGCATCAGCTCGGCGACCTCTCCTTCGCCCTCTACCCGAGGGATCGGGAGCCCGGAGGAACGGATATAGAAAGCGGGAAACTCCCCGGTTTGATAGCCTACAACGAGCACCCCCAACGTCTCCAGCGTTTCCAGCGTGCGGGGAAGGTCGAGGACGGCTTTGGCTCCTGACGAGACTACTGCTATGGGCGAGCGACTCAAGGCGATCAGATCCTCCGAGATGTCCAGGGTTTCCTCCGACCCTCGGTGCACACCGCCAATTCCGCCCGTCGAGAAGACCCTGATCTCTAACAGGCGGGAGACCTCCAGCACTGCGGAGACGGTGACCCCGCCCGACCAGCGGCGCAGGTGGGCGAGAGGGAGGGAGCGGGCTTGAATTTTTTCCCCTCGAGCCTTCAGCAAGTCCTCAATTTCACTCCGGGAGAGGCCGACCTTGATTTTTCCGGTGAGAACCCCGATCATAGCAGGCACTGCTCCCTCCCTCTCTATGATCCTCTCGAGCGAGAGGGCCGTCTCCAAGTTCTGAGGATAAGGAAGACCGTGAGTCAAGATCGTCGTCTCTAAGGCCACAACCGGGCCTCTGCGCTTTAAAGCCTCGGCCACCTCCCCCCTGATCTCGATCAATTCCCTTCCCCCGGCCAGCTTGGTTGGGCTCCCATTCGGCTCACGACGAAGGCGCCGAGATAAGTGGCTTTCCTCAAGGCGGATTCCAGATCCCGCTCCTTGAAGTATTCCACCAGAAAGGCGGCATCGAAGGCGTCGCCTGCCCCAGTGGCATCCACTTCCAGCACGGCCGGGGCAGGAGCGGAGACTTCCTGGTCGCCCTGGAGCACGGTTGCCCCCCGGGCTCCCCGTTTGAGTACCACTATCCTGGCTTGATCAAGCAGTGACCGGGGCGGACGATCCGGCTTAAGAGTATGGGCCTCTTCTTCGTTGAGCAAGAGGAGATCGAGCGGGCCGATGGCCTTCATTATCCGATCGGGACCGTAATCCCTGATGAGATGGAAGGAGGCGGGGTCGAAGGCCAACAAGATTTCCCTCCTCCTCGCCTCCTGGAGAATCAGCTGCACGTATTCCAGGGACTCCGGGGTGAAGATGGTGTAGCCGGTGAAGAAGAGCAGGGAGCATCCCTCGAGAACTTCCGGCCTGAAATCCCGGGGATGAAAGGCCAGAGAGCGGGCTTTATCCATGATTAAGGCCCGCTCTCCCTGCGGCGAGACGAGAACCCCGATCCGCGCCGTGTGCACACCCGGGACCACGATCAAGGCATTCTCGATGCCCTCCTTCTCCAGATGGGAGGTCATCGCCAATCCTAAGTCGTCGTCCCCGATCTTTCCCAGAAGCCTGATCCTCGTCCCCGTCCTCTTTCCCCAGACGGCAAAGTTCGCCGCTGATCCTCCCGGGAGCAGTTCGGCCACTCCGGGAACGTCGGAGCCGAAGACGAGCTCCTCTTCTGGCTTGAAGAGAATGTCCCAGGCTATATCTCCGAGAGAGAGGAATCGAGGGTCCACCCCTCTATATTATCAGGGAAGGAGAAGGATGACAGTCTGGGGAGAATTAAGAGACCGAGGCCGGGTCGGTGGATCGAAAATTAAGGGAGGGCAATTTCCTGCCAGGAGACCAGGGTGAGCCCGGTACCGCTCATACCGGGCGGAAGCTCACCGGAACCGCCCTGGCTTCCCGGATCCACCCACTTGATATCCCAGACGTTGTTGTATACTTTCATGGAACCCTGCACGGATAGAGCCCCGGCACGGAGACGGAAGACATTGTCGGCGACCTCGAGCTCTCCGCCGGCATAGAGCAAGCCGCTCAGGTCAAAGGTATTGGAATAGATCCCGACGTCTTGCTGAGCTAAAATGGCGAAGCCGCCGATTCCTGCGACATTGATATTATTGTTTCCCGTGGTGAAGCTTCCCCCGCAGACCAGAGTGAGCCCGACGCTGGAACCTTCAGGCTCATAGATGTTATTGGAGTAGAGGTTGATATTATTCTTGGCATAGATCACCCCGTTCATCCTGACGGTGTTGGCCATGATGCTGAGGGTTCCGTTTACGTAGAGCGGGCCGTAGATCACGGCATTATTCGCCGTGATCGTTAAATTGCTGTTCACCCAGGCCGGCCCCGTAATCGTGACGTGGGTGTCGAAGTACTGTTGCGTGAGCTCCTGGGACCCTGGCGGCTTGGCTAGGTTGGCCCAGTAAGCGAAGTCCATCAGGGGGACCGGATCTGGAGTGACGAGGCCCGTCGAGACGGAAGAACCCCACGGCACTTCGACTCCGCCACCCTGGACGTAGCCGATATTGGGATCGCCCCCTGTAATATTGACATTGTTGCCGGATAACTTGACGGAGGGATTGGTAGTAGAGGAGTTGGAGAGGATGGCGGGGCCGTCGATCCCCGTGGCGTCGACGTTCATGTTATTCCCGAACCAGGAGATCTCCCCGTTTGCTGTCACTGGCCGCTTCCAATATGTTGCCGGGCTCGGTGCGCCCCCTCCCAGGCTAAAGACGGCCCGAATGGCGCGGGAAGCAGTGGGGGTGGAGCCCAATTGCGGCATGGTGCTGATCGAGGTGATCGTGGCCGTCGTGCTGCCCCTGTCCACCATAACGAAGACCGAGCAGGTTGCGGACAGGCTCAGGTAAGTGGAGGTCGCAGATAATTCGTTGGGCGGTCGCAACATCGCCTCCGCCCAGTCGATTCCGGCTTCGGCCAGGGTGAAAGCCTGCGCCGCCCGTTCATTATTTTTGACCGTGGCGTTCTCCGTCCGGGCGAGGACGACCACCGCCCCTACGCTGAGGATCAGGATGGCGAATACGAGCACGGTGGTGATGAGAGCAATTCCCTTTTCCTTCATCCGATCCTCCTTATCCCTGATTTATAAACATATTATACCACGAATTGAATTTAATTTTTGACCGTGAAATTCTTGTCGGATATATCAGAGAGGGAAGGATAAGCCAGGCTCGTGATCCTGACTCTGCATTTTGTGGAAGTCGGCCCCGTGACCACCCAGTTCCAGCTTCCCACGCCGCCTGTCCCGATCGGGACGCTTTCCGCCAGGACCTCCCATTGACCGCCCGCATAGTTGCGGTTAATTTCGATTTTGACGTTACCTACCAGGTTGGTGAAACTCCACCTGATGGACTGGCTCGTACCGATTTTCCAGGAATTTCCTCCGTTTGGCCTTGTTACACTGATTTGAGGGGTCGGGACCGTGAAATTTCCGTCCGAGACATCGTAAACCCCGCTCTCGATGCTCGTGACCTTCACCCTGCAGCTTGAGGAAGCAGGACCGGTTACCGTCCAGTTGTAGCTCCCCGGAGAAATGGGCAGAGAAGCGGCGATCACCTCCGGATAGCTGCTCCCTCCGTCGCGCGATAGCTCGATCCGGACGTTGCCGCTGATCCCGCTCGAGGTCCAGGCAATGGTCTGGCTGGAGCCGATAATCCAGTTCTCTCCTCCGTTGGGGGATTGTACGGTGATATTGGGCGGCACGGCTACCGTGAAATTTCCGTCCGAGACATCGTAAACCCCGCTCTCGATGCTCGTGACCTTCACCCTGCAGCTTGAGGAAGCAGGACCGGTTACCGTCCAGTTGTAGCTCCCCGGAGAAATGGGCAGAGAAGCGGCGATCACCTCCGGATAGCTGCTCCCTCCGTCGCGCGATAGCTCGATCCGGACGTTGCCGCTGATCCCGCTCGAGGTCCAGGCAATGGTCTGGCTGGAGCCGATAATCCAGTTCTCTCCTCCGTTGGGGGATTGCAGCTCGAGCGGAGGCAAGGGCGAGGTGGTAAAGAACCAATCCTCACCGTAAGCGGTTCCCCCTACATTAGCTGCCGCCGCCCTGAAATGATAAGTTCCGCTTGGAGATAATCCTGTAATTAGCGAGGAGAATGGCACTGTGCTCGTGCCGCTGCCGATATTCTGAGGGGTGGTATTATTGCCATAGGATTGATCGGGGCCCCACTCGAACCAGGCCGTCGTGGGTAGGTCGTTGGGGTTGATTTGCGCATTGAGGATCGCGGCCTTGTGAGTGATATCCGTCGCCGGCAGGGTCATTACCGTCGGAGCCGCTACTTTTAGCAGGGTTGCCGTGGCGGAGAGATCGTAATTGGCGTTTATATCGAGCCAGGGCAGCACCTGTTTCTGCGCGGGGATCTGGTTGAGGTAGCTATAAAACTTTCCGATGACGTTATCGAGGGCGAGGGCTTTGACATAATAGACGGTCCCGCGGGGAGCGTTGATGACGGAGAGATTGAAGGCCTGACGGATTGTGTCCTCGAGGTCCTCGAGGCAAGGAGGATAAATCCAGCTACCAGCATCAAGGTTCGGCTCCGCAGAATTATAGTAGATGCCCCCGGTAGCCGGCGACCACTCACGATTGCCCTCATCCCAGTAATAGTGGACTCCTGCCGGATCGACCTTTTCGATTACGACGAATGGCCGGAAAATATCGGACAGCCCGTCTGAGCAGGTGACTGTCGCCTCAAAGGATTGAGTGACGAAATTGCTGGGCGAGGTGGTCAGGCTTATAGTCGGCCTGCTGTTGTCTGTGGTCAATCGGGCCCAGGAGCTTGAGCTGCGCGGCGAGACCGGCTGGAAATTGTAATCCCCGCCGGTGTTTGTGACCTGAACTTGCAGGTCAAGGGTGGATTCATCCGCCGCCGAGTCTCTGATGATGTAACGGAAATAATAGATGACGCCGATGCTCAAAGTTGAGGGCGCCGGCTGAGTGCAGTCCTTATCCAGGAAGATATCGCTCAGGGACTGCCAATTCGTCCACGTCCCTCCCCCGTTCGCGCTGGTTCTCACCTGCACGTCTGCCTTGTTGATCTCGTGGCCGTCGTCGCGAATTGTACCGAGGAGATGTGTCTCTTTATTACCGTCGCGCGTGACATAGGCCGTATTCTCTTGAGGAAAGACGAAAGCAACCTGGGGGCGATAAGTCTGGATATAGGTCTCTAAGCTGACCGTCTTCGTGCCCAAATTGGCCGGTCCCTGGACGACGACTGTGACATGGCGCAGATATCTGACAATGGCCGTCGTTCCCGTCTGGGTGACGAAGGTAGAGGTGACGGTACGGATGTAGCCTGGTTTTGGGCTATCCTGCTCAAAATCGGGGATGACCAGAGTGCTTCGTAGCTCCTCCACCTTGGCCTGGGCTAAGGAGGTGGAAATATCTCTGCTCTGGCTTTTTGCCGTCATGAGCAGCATCTCGCCCGAGAGCACGACGATGAACACAGCGAGGATGAGGAGGATGGCGATGGAGACGATCAGCTCCACCAGGGTAAAACCATTGCGAATGCCGCTCAGTTTCCTCATCTGTTCCTCAGCGTGACATCAAAGGTCACCGTTTTGGTCACCCGGCCTATGGCCGAGGATAATTCCACGTGGACTTTTAAAAGAGGGGTGGAACTTTGAGTCATCGGAATAACCGCAAATTGGGCGCTGATGTTGTCGGCAATTGGGTCCGCGGCTCCACCGTTCAAGCTGCGTTTGAGCGTGGATCCGGTGAGGGTGTAGTAATTCGTGATCGTGTTCGTGGGATCCAGAAACTTAAATTCCAGCCTCGTGCTCACGGGCGCAGCGGCACTTTTTGAGAGGCGAAGGTCACGGATGATCCGATCCTCCACGGCGCGCAGTTGATCTTCCAGTGATACCGACCTGGATTCGGATTGCCAGAGGTTCAGGCCCTGGATCAGGATCATACCCACAGCGCCCAGCAGGATCGCCATCACGGCGATCGCGATAATCATCTCAATCAGGGTTAAGCCGCCCATTTTAAGCCAATCCTTCATTGCTCTGTCCTGATTCTTCCAGTGATCGTGGCTACGACGATTTTCATCAGGTTGCCGCGGGCGGAGCGGAAGGTAATCTCTCCCCCGTCCGTCTCGGACTGAGCGAAGGCGGGGTAGTATTTGATCTTATTCGCTGGGGCGGTGTTAGCATGGATTTGAACTTGACCGGGCAACGATTTCGTCTCTATCAGCTGGGCGAGCCCGTCCGCGGGGTGCTCGTAAATCCGGTAGACTGTTTCGCTGGGAATGAAGAGCACCTCATACGCACAATTTGTGGCCTTAGCTTTCTGCTGAGCCTGGCGCAGGTCGGCCTCCACCTGGCTCACGGCAGAGTTCAGTTGACGGTTGTCCAGATAGTTCCAATACAGAGGCAGGCCGATAGCGATTATGATTGCTATCAGGGCGACGACAATGATGATCTCGATCACGCCAAAGCCTTTTTCGCTCATCGTCCGATTAATCCCAGATACCATTGAATGAAGGACAGTCCCCAGCCCAGGGCCAGAAGAGCAGCTGCTGCCATATAAGGGCCGAAGGGGATCGCGCTTTTGCCCTTCAGCTTGAAAGCGACTATCCCGACGATTCCTCCTATCGCCCCTATTATAAAAGAGAGGAGGAACCAAGGTAAAACAAGGGGGTATCCGAGGAAAGCTCCAATCATCAGGGCGAGCTTCACGTCCCCGCCCCCCATCCCCCCTTTCCAGAGCAGGGCGATAAGGAGGAAGGCTCCTCCGCCGATCGCTGCTCCCAGCAGAGGGGCGAGCCAGTTTCCCGCGGCCCAGTTGAAGACCAGACCGAGGGCGATTCCGGGCAAAGTGATAACGTCGGGGAGAAGCTGATGCTCGATGTCGATGAAAAAGAGGGTGAGAAGCAGAAAGTAGAGGATCCCCCACTGAAAGAAAGCGAGGGTGAGAGCAAAGAATGCGAAGAGCAGGGCCAATCCAACGCCGCTTAATAGCTCCACGAGCGGATACCGCCAGGAAATAGACGCGTGGCAGTAGCAGCAACGACCGCGACGGAAGAGAAAAGAAAGAAGCGGAACGAGGTCAAATGCGCCGAGCGGATGCCGGCAGGAGGGGCAGAAAGAGCGACCTCGAGTGAAGGCGATCCCTCTGGGCAAGCGATAAATAATTACATTGATAAAAGAACCCAGGATGAGGCCAACTAGAAAAGAAAGAAGAATTCCTGACCAGGTCATCGAGCACCTCTGCCTCTGGCCCTCAAGCCCTCGGGGGATTGTACGAGGCGTACGCAGGAGGAATAGGTCGACCTTTATCCATCGTAACCTCTGTTCTCATCAGTCCTCGGCTATAAGAAAGATCAAAGCGCAGGCTGAACCTCGCCCGCGCTTTGATCTTTTTCACGTTTGAGGCTACGGGGTGGGGGAGATACCGGTGGGGGTCAAGGTGAATACAGTCGGCACTCTGTCATAGGCGGTAGCGGTTACGGTGTATGTAGAGGAAGTGATAGTTGCAGAGTAGCCATTCCAGTTGGCGGTGAGCTTAGATACCGCATCGATGTATTTTTCGCTCTCTAAGTAATTGAGGTTACTCTGGGCAGAATCAGCATATTTTCCCTTTTCCCCGTAGCGCATCTCCAGCGCCGTTCTGGCGGCGGCAAGAGAGTCCGCAGCCGCTACCCTCCGCGCCCTGTCCTGGAAGTTCATGTATTGGGGAATGGCGATCGCCGCCAGTATTCCGATGATCGCAATCACGATAATCAGCTCGATGAGCGTAAAGCCTTTTTGCTTCAATTTGTTTCCCTCCTTCTATACACTTTCCTTTTGTGAGGAAGACTTCTCTTGTGAGGAGGCTTCGCTTCCTCCTCACCCCTTCTAACTTCTCTATTCCTCGCCCCTTCTGCTCACCCCTTCGTTCCTCTGTTTGTTTTCCCAAGGCTTCATTCAGTCTAAGCAAAAGCCTAAACAAAAACCGAGTCGGTTGCGCCACTTCCTCCAGCCGAACCCCTGACGCCCATTTCGGGTTCTGGCCTTCTTTGGTTCCCGGAACATCATTATTTTTGGGTCTCTATTATACCATTTTTTTCGACTATCTGTGCAGCCTATGGAAAAAATCTTCATTAAATGGCGTATTATTTGCCCGGGCGTGAACCCCTGCGCCGAAAAATCCTGATGAAGGCCCTTGTTACCTGGGGATCGAACTGGCTTCCAGCGCCCCGTTCGATCTCTTGCAATGCTTCCTCCATGGTCTTCGCCGCCCTGTAGGGGCGGGAGGAGGTCATGGCATGGTAGGCGTCCGCCACCGCGACGATTCTCGCTAAGAGAGGGATCTCCTCCCCCTTGAGCCCGTTCGGATAACCGGAGCCATCCCATCTTTCTTGATGATGGAGGACGATCGGGACCACTTCCTCCAAGAAGGCGGCGGATTTGAGGATGGTGGCTCCTATTGCCGGGTGCAGCTTCATCAACTCCCACTCCTCCGGGTTGAGGGCTCCGGGCTTATTCAGAATATGCTCCGGGATGCCAATTTTGCCGATGTCGTGCAGGAGCAGAGCGTAGCGTAAGACCGTCCTCTCCCTTGAAGCAAGCTTCAAGTCCTCCGCGATGGCAAGGCCGTAATCAGTCACCTTCTCCACATGTCCGGCAGAATATCGATCCTTGGCATCAAAGGCTGCCCATAGAGCTGTTACAGTCTGGAAGGCGGCCTCTTCCAACTGAGTCATAAGGTACTTGTTTTTCAGCGCCAGCCCCACCTGCGAGGCAAAAGTGTCCGCCCGGAGTATTTCGTCGGATTGCCACTCCCCTTCCTCCCGCAAGAAGAAGAGGGTGCCCAGTAATTCCCTCCCTGCTTGTAAAGGCAAGGCCAACGAGGGTAAGGTCGTCTCTCTTTCCCCTTTCAGGAGGAAGGAGGCGGTTAGGGGATTGCGCACCAGAGCTTCTATAGCCTGTTGCATTTCACCCGGGAGGGGAAAATTGGATTCTTCTCCAAAATTAGCCTTCAGTTCGATCGACTGCCCCCCCGGCTGCTTGATGAAGAGCATCGCCCCTTTCGCCTGAAAGAGAAGGCTTCCCTGACGGACCGTGACTTGAAACAGGCTCTCTAAGTCTGAAGCGGAGTTGATCTCGTGAGAGAGATTGAGAAGAGCCTGGGTCTCCTGTGCCTTTCGCCGATCTCTCTCCCCGAACCTTAAATTTTCCAGGAGCACCCGCAAAAGTTGGCCGAACGATTGAAGGAGCAGGAGATCGGACTGTTCGAATCTACCCTCGCACCTGGCGAGGGTAAGCACCCCGAAGAGCTGGTCCCTTTCGAGCAGAGGGATTGAAAGCAAAGCCGTTTCTGATCCCTCCGCCCTCCCCGAGAAGCGGAACACTCTCTCGTCTTCCCAGGGGTCGAGTGTCATAATCAGCGCTTTGCGTGAAGCTGCCAGTCCACTAATCCCTTCTCCTAATGGGATCGAAACACGGTATACTTTTTCCGCATGAGGATGCAGGGCGTAAATTGGTCGCAGGCAATTCTCTTCCTCGACGTATTCCAGAAAGATCACCGTATCCGCCTTGATCAGATTTCGCGCTGCATCGGCGATCTCCTTGATCATCACGCCCCTGTCCTGGACAAGAAGGAGAGAGGACTCGTAGCGGAAGAGATTTCCTATTTTCTCCAGGTCCTCTCTCAATTGCTCCTGGAGCCTATTTTTCATCCAAATGTCACTGATTGTTCGGGAAAAACCCTCCCATTCTCTCGTAAGTAGGAGGTTGTCTGCGCCCGGGTGGCACAATAGCAGGTCCCTGAGCTCGGCGTGTTCGCCAAGAGGGAGAATGATCCAGGAATTCGCCTCCTCCGGTGCCCCTCTCGCAAGGATGGTCTCGCCGAGCGAGGCTTTTTCTTCATCGGATATATTCGTCTGAGCGAGCCAAAATGTCTTTTTGTCCTGCCAGCTCCTTACGATTGCCGATTTTTCCAGGCCCCAGGCTGCATTGAGTCTTTCTAAAGCCAGCGACAGAGCCCCTGAGTCTTTGCTGGGAAAGTACCTTTCCACCTGCCGCAGGATGCCCTCTTCCATTTCTCCTATTGAGTTCGGAAGGCGTGAGCCGGGCAGGTTGCCAAGCAGGGTGAGGAGGAAAGAGGAAAACCTCTTTTCCAGCTTTTGCTTCTCCTCCGGAGAGTTTATTCCCTGCGCCTTGAGTTCCTTAGCCTCCTCGAGCAGTTCACAGATTGAAGGGAGGGAGAGGGAAACCCGGCTGAAATCAGCGACCAAATCCGCGATGGGTGGATCACCCTTACCTGCCGGGCGGTTGAGCCAGTCGAGAAATTTGTTCAAAAAAGGCGAGAAGAGGCAATCGGAAAGCAGAAGTGAACGGGATCGGAGAGAAAACCTCCTCAGGAGATCTGCCCCCAATTCCCCGGGGAATTCAGTTGGACCCTTTCCTTTTCCCTCTTTACGTTTCAACTCAAGCTCTTAACGGTTGCTTAACCCTTATCATTGTACTACTTTTTCCTCTTACTTCGCCCCGATCTGCTACAATTCTGCTATGCCAGCTCTTAGAATTCATGGGCGGGAGGTATCCTGCCGCGCGCTGATCTTTGACAAAGACGGGACATTGATTGATCTGCGCCCCGTCCTGCGCGACCTTTTTCACGCGCGCTTGAGGACTCTGGAGCGAGAAGTCGGAACTGGTTTATCCCCCGCCTTCGCTCAGGCATGCGGCTATGATCCTGCGCGTGAGGACCTCGATCCTCTGGGCCCGCTGGCCGTGGCCGCGAGAAGAGAGGAAGAGGTCTTGTGCGCTGGCCTCCTTTACAGAAACGGCTTCCCCTGGCCTGAGGCACGCCAGTTGGCGCAGACGATTTTCCAGGAAGCTGATAAACAGATCGACCTCAAACGAAATCTAGTCCCTCTTCCTTTCGCATTGGAAAAATTGCGAGCACTACACGGGGCAGGATTTCTTCTGGCTCTAGCGACGGGAGACGGCCGTGAGCGTACTCTGCAGATGATGGGAAGTTTGGGCTGGCTTCCTCTCTTCGATTTGATCGTGGGTGTGGATGAAGTCCTGCACCCCAAGCCAGCACCTGATCTGGTCTGGAAATGTGTAGAGAGACTGGGCATTCTCGCGGAGGATTGCGTTGTCGTCGGAGACTCCTGTCTGGATGCCTTTATGGGGAGAAATGCCGGAGTAAAGCATTCCATCGGGGTGACGACCGGAGCACAGCCAGCAGCAAAATTGCAGGAATGCGCGGACTTCGTGATATCTTCCCTCGAGGAAATCGAGGTGGGGTAGAAGAGGGAAAGAATAGAGTCGATCTGAGGGCCTGGAAGACGAAAATCACCCTAATCACCCTGATCGGCCTGTTTGTCCTCGTCATTATGGCTTTTGTTTCGGATATTAGGGCGGTTGGAAGGCAGTTTATCAGCCTTCCCCTCGGAGTCCTCGTCCTTGTGACGGTTTTCTCTCTGACGGATTACTCTGTCCGTTTTCTCAGGTGGCAAATCTTGCTCCGGCCCTTTGCTTTCGAGATGGATCGCAAATCGTCTTTGATCACCTTCATCTCCGGACTTTCCCTCTCGGCTACCCCTGGCAATTTAGGGGAGGCCATCAAGGCCCTGATCATGGAAAAGAAATCGAATATACCGCTTCATACATCCCTCCCCATTGTCTTTGCGGAGAGATTAACGGATGGTTTAGGGATCCTACTCCTGGCGCTCATCGGCGCCGTTCAGTTCAAATATGGATGGAGTGCGCTTCTTCTAATCCTTACCTTCTTCCTCGTCACCCTCTTTCTGATCAAGCGGAAGAGAGCGGTTTTCGCCTTGATCCGTTTCCTCGGGAAAAAGCCGCGCTGGGCTAAACTGGGGGAATCGTGCGAATCATTTTACCGGGCAGTGCTAATGGCCTTCGACGGCAAAATTCTACTCGTCTGCGCTCTACTCAGCTCCTTCTGCGCTTTGATGCAGACGAGCTCCTTCTATTATCTCTTACTTAGCATGGCCCCAAATGTGACATTTCTTGAGGCGATGTTTGTTCTCAACTCCACCTATCTGGTCGGCGGGATATCCATGTCCCCCGGGGGAGTGGGAGTAGTGGAAGGGGGGATCATGGCTCTTCTTTCCGCGATGGATGTCCCTCTGAATCAGGCAGCAACTGCGACGATCATCAGCAGATTTTTTAACCTCTGGATAGGTGTTTTCGTGGGCATGTTTGCCCTGCGCTGGGTGGTCAGCCACTGGTTCCTGAAGCCCGATCTTTACCCGGCCAGCTCAGCCAGGAAAAGCCTGTGAGGTCCCTCTCCGGGGCGGAGTTTCCCTCGGGTGAGATCCCAGGTTGAGCTCACTGAAAACCGTTTTTTTCCAGTATTTTGCTTATTTCCGCCCAGGAATAGGCACGTTCCTTGAGCTGCGATTCCATTTTTTCGTAGAGGTCCCCTTGCGTTTGAACCAGACGAGCCTGGTCGTATGCATGAGCGGTCGAGTGAAATCCTCGAAGCGAAGCAGGTAAACGTCGCGAGCGACTGCTGCCGCAGCCAGGCGGGGTGAGGAAAGGGTCTCCGGAGTGAGCAAATCCGCTGCGAAGAAGCCGCCAATACGTAGAGCCTGGACCACCTGTATGATTGCTTTCTCCATTTCCTCGATTTTCAACAGGTGATTTAAAGTGGAAAAGCAGGTGACCAGGTCGAATCTTCTTACCGAACTCAGAGCGCGCATGTCCTGGCGGCTGAGCTTGATCTCTACTTTGGCCTCCAGGGCCTGGAGCATGGTCAGAGCAAGCATGGAGGTAGAGATATCGATGCCCGTGACCTTCCAACCCGCCGAGGCGAAGACGATTCCGCCGCGGGCGGTACCGCAACCAATGTCGAGTAAGCATCCTGGGCCGACTTGTTTTTCCAACTGGCTTTTATTTCCGCTGCGTACAGCTCTCCCGGCTGAGAGAAGCCCAGTGTATCGTAGACAGCTGCCAGATTGCGGTAAGGGTTGCCACCCAGATCTAACATAATTTATTTTATGCCATTTCACGGATATTTTATACTGGAGCCTGTGAAAAACCGTGCGATCTTGAAACTGAAGGTGGAGAAAATTATCTACGAGGGTAAAGCTCTGTCTCGCGACGAAGGTGGAAAGATGGTTTTCCTCGAGGGCCTTCTTCCGGGAGAACTCGTGCTCGCGGAGCAGGTTAAAGTCAAACGGGACTATATAATTGCTCGACCGATGGAACTTCTCGAGGCCTCCCCTGCTCGCAGGCACCCTCTTTGTCCTCACTTTTCTTCCTGCGGTGGATGTTTGCTTCAGTTCGCCAGCTACGAGAAACAACTGGAGATCAAGGAAGGTTTTTTACGGGAGTCCCTTTCCCACCTTGGCGGGATCGATGCCTCTTGCATTATGCCAATTGTCCCCGCTCCCTCGCCCTTTGCTTACAGGAATAAAATGGAGTTCACCTTTTCCCGAGACGGAGAGATCCGCATCGGCTTGCATCCTAAGGGTAATTTTTACCGCGTCACCGATTTAAATGAATGCCCCATCTCCTCCTTTCCCGTCTCCGATTTCTTCCCTGCCCTGAGAGACTGGGCGAAGAAAAGAGAGCTGTCGGTCTGGCATCCCAAGCTTCACCAGGGAGCTTTACGGAATTTTCTGGTCCGCAAGAGCAGTACTTCAGGCGAAATGCTTCTGGATTTGATCTCTGCTGAGGAATTGAGCGAGGGCGTCCTGCGGGACTTAGAGGAAGCTCTACCGCAAGGAAACCTCCTTTTCACCCTCAACCAGGCCTGGGGAGACACGCATCGGGTTGATCATCAAGCCCTGCTTCGTGGTCAGCCCTATATTTTCGAGACACTGGCCGGCCTGAAATTTCGCATTTCTCCCCGCTCCTTTTTTCAGACGAACACGCAGGGAGCGCTCCGCCTCTATGAATATGTGGTCGGGCTGGCGCAGGAGGTTGGAGCCAGGCGGGTCCTGGATCTCTATTGCGGTACCGGCACCATTGCCTGTCTGCTCTCAGGGAAGGTGGAGGAGGTTTGGGGAGTGGAAAAGGAGGAGAGCGCCGTGAGCGATGCCGAGGATAACGCCAGACAAAATAACCTGGGCAGCGTCCATTTTCTCAGGGGAGAGGTGGAAGAAATGCTCTCAACCCTCAACCAGTTTGATCTGGTGGTCGTTGACCCCCCGCGCAACGGATTGCACCCCCGAGTACTGCCAACCCTCATCTCGAGCAATTTTCCTTACCTGATTTATATTTCCTGCAACCCGGTTACTCTGGCCAGGGATCTGAAGGAGCTTTCGGGATACGAGCTTGTAAGCGCGAGCCCCTTTGACCTTTTCCCGCAGACGTTTCATGTGGAGACGGTCGTCTTGATGAAAAGTGAAAAAAGGCGGAGGGAACATGCTCTATGAGGGGAAGATAAGAATTAACGAGACCTCCATCGAGGACCTAGAGAATGTCAGGACTCTCTGGAACGATGCGAGATCATGGCCTTCGTTGGCTTTCCGAATGGGGTAGGTATAACTTTGGATGAATTGAAAGCCTGGTTACCCTGGGCGGTGGCGAAACCACAAAGGTGCCACTATTCAATTTATGCCGATGGAGTCGATTATTGCGGGAGACATTCTACAACCTTGCCGGCGCCCATGGAACTGCCGCACTCGATATTAAGTTATTGCCCTGCGCGCAGAGCAAAGGCATCGCCGAGAGAGCTCTCGCATTTGCCATCGATCAGGCTTTCACAATTGCTCAGGCAGAGCGTGTCTATGTTGAGCCGCATCCTGACAATAAGAGAGCGTGGGTGCTTTATGCGAAATTGGGGTTTGTAAACAGGTCACGCCCCGATTACTTAGGGGATGGCGCAACCTACCTGGAGATCACAAAGGAAGAATGGAGGTCATGCGGAGGCCGGCCTTCCCCCTGAAAGGAAGAGTTGAGCGGACCTCGTTTGTTATAATGTTCTTCGACACTGGCATAGAAAGAAGGAGAACCCCATGGACTTTGCCGCTCTGAAAGCGCTTTTAGATCGTGAGAAAATCCAGTTCTTGGACCTCAAGGTCCCCGACATCCTCGGCCGACTTCACCACATCACCTTACCTGCTGCCGGAGTCAGGGAGCAGTTGATGGTGGAGGGGATCGGATTCGATGCCTCCTCGTACAGTTTTTCACCTGTAGAACACTCCGACATGGTTTTGGTCCCGGATTTGGAGAGCTGTTTTGTCGAGCCATTCCGACAGGCGAACACCCTCTCCTGCTTCGCCTTAATCCATCTGGCTGACGAAAAGAGGACGCCTTTTCCTGAGGATCCCCGTGCGATCGCCCGTAGAGCGGAAGACTACCTGATACAGCAGGGATTTGCCACGGGCTCCTTCTGGGGTCCCGAGTATGAATTTTATGTCTTTGCCCGCTTTCAGCTCGAGGAGGACAGAGGCTCCTGGGAGTTGAAGGTATTGCCCCTTGAGCGAATGCAGCAAAGCGGTTATCATGCCGAGAGCCCTGAGGATCTTCTGGCAGATTTTCGTGACGAGGCCTGCCTCATCTTGGAGGGGCTCTCAATACCTGTGAAGTATCATCATCACGAAGGTGGAAACCTCGGGCAATGTGAGATCGAGACCCAATTCGAGAAGCTTACGAGGGCAGCCGATCATGCTTGCCTGGTCAAACATGTCCTGAAGAACCTGGCTGCACGTCGTCAGCTTGCTCTCACTTTGATGCCCAAACCGCTCTTCGAGCAGGCGGGAAACGGGTGGCACCTGCATGTATTCCTGGAGAGGGAAGGGGAGAACATTTTCTATGATGAAGGAAGCGATTACGCTCACTTGAGCGAATCCGCCCTCTTCTTTATGGGAGGGGTACTCACCCATGCCCGCAGCCTCTGCGCTTTCACTAACCCCAGCACTAATTCCTACAAAAGATTGGTTCCGGGGTTTGAAGCACCGGTCGCGATTACCTTCGGACGCGGTAATCGCTCCTCCGCTTGCCGGATTCCCCTCTACATTGCCCAAAAAGGGGAAACCAGGTTTGAGTACCGTCCCCCCGATGCGACCGCCAACCCTTTTCTGAGCATTTCTGCCATTCTCATGGCCGGAATCGACGGAATTCGGAGGAATCTTGACCCGAGGAAGGCAGGATTCGGTCCCTTCGAAAAGGACCTCTCCGGCGAAGAGGCCCGGAAAAAGTTCTCCTTCTTGCCCTCCAGCCTGACTGAAGCCGTAGATTCCTTGCTCATCGATCACGAATACCTCCTGCAGGGAGACGTCTTCCCCCGTTCTCTGATTGGAAGCTGGGCACAGAAGAAAAAGGAGGAGGCCAGGCGCATGGAAACTTACCCCCATCCCCAGGAACTACGGGCCTATTTTTGAGGAGATGGAAGGCGGTTCCCGCCTGATGTAAAATACCATCAGGAACATGGAAAAGGAGAAGAGGTCATGTCTGAAAAGCTGAATGAGTATTTGAACAAAGCGATCGCTCGGGAAATGCAGGTTTCCATCCAATATCTCTGGCAGCATGTGGTTGTGCGCTCCCTTAAAGGGCAGGTCTTCGGCGATGCGGTCAGAGAGATAGGTATTACGGAGATGAAACATGCGGAGAAGATCGCGGAAAGGTTAGACTATCTGGGTGGCGTTCCCACGACGCAGCCAGCCCCTATCAAGGTGGGAGAAGATCTCAAGGAGATGATCGAGCTTGACGTTAAGGCCGAGGAGGAAGCGATTGAGCTCTATCGCGAGATTCTGAAGATCGCCAGAGAGGAGGGCGACAACACAACTAAATTCCTCTTCGAGGAGATCCTATCTGAAGAGGAGGAGCATCACGACTATTTCACCCGGGTGAAGGGCTGATACCGCTCGTCCGTTAGAAGAATCGGCGGGAAGACCTGTCCAATCGGAGCCGTCCCGCCATTGATTGCCCCAGGATGCCGAGGTAGATCTGATCTACCACCTGATGGCTGAGACGCACTTCCTTGTCGGCCTGGTACAGCAGGGCGTTATAAACCTTGGTCCCTCCGTAATGCTCAGAGAGTATATTCAAAGCGGGAGAGAGATTGAAGGAAAGCGGCAGAACTTGAGAGCGAATCCGGGAGATGCTCGTGCCCTGCGCGAAATCTGGAAAGTCCACACGGATGACGTCCTCCTGGTTGGCGGGGCGCCAGTAGAAAAGGACCGTGCCGGGAGCTTCACTCAGCTCTTCAAATAAACTGAGGGCCCGTTCCTTGTCGTCAAGGAATCGATCGGCAACCTGCTCCCTGTTTTCGAAAAGGGCTTGATGGCGCGGAAGGAATGCTATTTGACCGAGGAGGATGGGCTGGGAATAGCCGGGTTTTTCCGTGAAACGATAGAGCAACTCCACGTCAGGCAAGACCTGGCCGGATGTCTTTCCCGCTTCCTCCGCTTGAGGGAGAAGGTGACGCGAGAGCAAGATATCGCCAGAGGTCTTGGAGAGGCAGAGAATCAGAATATTCAGGCGCTTTGCTCCCCGGTAAAGGCGAAGGATTTTATCGAGGAGGACGAGATTGGTTGCATCATGGTGGGAGCCCTCGCCCATACGTATTGGATAGAGAAGATGCGGAAGAGAACTGTAGAGGGATCCGTCCATGAAGAGAACCCCGCCCTTCATTCGTTCAAGATGCTCAAGGGCTATTGTTACCTCCAGCTCCCGTAAATAGATGGAGGTGAGACGATCCCTGGTTGCTCGATCGGTGGAGCCCCTGAAATTCTCCACCCTCAGTTTCCTCTCCTCGAGTTGGGGACCGATAAGAAGTGATTGACCGATGAAGAGCGTGGAAGCATTCGTAAAGTTTCGCTCCGCCATCGATCCGTCGACCGCGAAGGCCTTTCTCCCCGCAGGGCAGCTTGGGGGGAGCGGGTGCCAGAGGCTCTTTATCCTGTCTTGAAGTTCCCGCTCTATTTCATTCAGCGGCTCCCTTGACCAGAATGCAAAGAAGGAGGGACCCTTTTTGCGGATTTCGTCGATGAATTGATCCAGAAAAGTAGGCATTATTGATTGACTCCAAATGGTGGGCGATGTAGGACTCGAACCTACGACCTCTTCGGTGTCAACGAAGCGTTCTACCTCTGAACTAACCGCCCAGCACGCCTCATTATAGGGAGGGGTTCGAAAGGGCGTCAAGGGGAACGGGGCAAAATTTGAATTCAGGTCGAGTTTTCAGGAACCATTGACAAGGCTTTGAAAATATCTATTGAATGGTAAATCATGACAGATATCGCTGCTTGGGGACCGCTTATCTGGATTGAGGTTATTGGCCTGGGAGGGCTCGTGGGCTTTTTGATTGACTTTATTCTGGCCCAGGGAAGGGCGCCAGGCGGAGTTCTGGGTACAATACTGGCAGGATTCTTGGGGGGATTCCTTGCTCAGTGGCTGATGGGAGAGTTGATACCCTGGAGCCTCTTCGGGGTCAGCTGGTTGCTCGTTATTCCCTGCGCCGCCCTGGCCAGTTTAGCCTACCTGCTGCTGATGCGAACCCTGCACTTTTATTGAAGTCTGGCGCTACCCTTCTGATTTACTGCTCGCTTGTCAGCAGTCGCTTTAAGCAGGAGCGATCGAGAATGTGAAGTTTCTCTCACCGCAGGAGATCAACTAGAAACCGTCTCCCTGGCCGGAGTTGGAATTTCCCGGATTTTATTTATGGTTGACAGTGATTCTCCTTTCCCCTAAAATAGCTGGATGTTTGATCGAAGCAGTGGAGGAATACTCATGAAGACTTACATTCCAGGCAAGGAAGACGTGCAGAGGCAATGGCTGCTCGTTGACGCCAGGCAGAAGACACTCGGGCGTCTGGCAACCCGTATTGCTCGTGCGTTGATGGGCAAGGATAAACCTCAATACACACCTTTTTTAGACCTGGGAGACTATGTGATCGTTACGAATGCCCGCCACCTGAGGGTGACCGGCTCTAAGCTGGAGAAGAAACTCTACTTCCATTATTCGGGATATCCGGGCGGTCTTAAGATTCGAACCCTGCAAGAGGTACTCGCTTCCAGGCCGGAGAGAGTCATTCGCGATGCCGTGCGCTTGATGCTGCCCAAGAATACTCTCGGCCGGCAGATGATTAAGAAACTCAGAGTGTACGCGGAGGGAGAACATCCCCATGCCGCCCAGCTGCCCCAACCTTTAGAGTAGGAGGATTCTGTGGAAGAGAACGTGCGGATTCATACTTCAGGAAGCAGGAAGACAGCCGTCGCTCGAGCTTTTCTGAAGCCGGGGAGCGGATTAGTCTTTGTCAACAAAAAGCCCCTATCCGATTACTTTCATCGCCAAACACTCATAAATATGGTGCTTCAGCCTCTCGTACTGACGGATAGTTTGAAACACTTTGACCTGAACGTCTCAGTGCGAGGGGGGGGAGTTGCCGGGCAGGCGGGGGCTATCAGACATGCTATCGCCCGCGCTCTGCTTCGCTCGGACTCGGAACTGCACAGCGCTCTCAAGAAAGCCGACCTCCTCACCCGCGACCCCAGAGTCAAGGAGCGGAAAAAGTACGGCTTGAAGAGAGCGCGTAAGGCATCTCAGTACAGAAAGCGTTAATCGATATTTAGGGGGAAAAAAGAGAGGCCGAATCCGGCCTCTCTTTTTTTATTGAAGTGAGAGCTGCAACCTTGTCTTCAGATTTCCGAGGTGCTAAGTTTTGTAGGTATCAGGTGATAGACAGGCTTTGGTAAAACAACTACAGGAGGTTAACATGGATTGGATTGAAGGCCCTAAGATATCGACTCCCATTCCCGGAAGAAAGACGAAAGAAATCGTCGATCGTGATATCTGCTTCCTCGCCACAGGCACAAAGACCTCACCGGTGGCGATCAAACGGGGGAGAGGCGTTCGCTTTGAAGACGAGGAGGGTAACCTCTTTCTCGATTTTACCAACGGAATGGTCGCTGGCACCGGACATTGTCATCCCCGGGTCGTGCAGGCTATTAAGGACCAGGCGGAAAAATTTCTCTTCTTCAATGGTCCTGATTTTTACTACGAAGTGCAGGGTTTGATCGCCGAGAAGTTATGTCAGATTACCCCTGGAGACTTCGCGAAAAAAGTTTTTCTTTCCAATTCCGGAGCTGAAGCCAATGAGGCAGCCATCAAGGTAGCGAGATCGGGGACGGGCCGCAAGCAATTCATCGCTTTTCTCGGCGCCTTCCACGGCCGCACCATGGGCGCCCTCGCCCTCACTGCTTCCAAGGTCGTGCAGCGGGAGAGTTTTTTTCCGATGATGCCCGGGGTGACACATCTTCCCTTTGCCTATTGTTATCGCTGTCCCTACAAGATGAAGCGGGAGAGCTGCGATTTCTGGTGTGCTTGCATTCTGGAAGAAGTCTACTTCAAATCCCTCCTCCCTCCGGAAGAGGTTGCAGCGATTTTTATGGAACCTGTCCAGGGGGAGGGCGGATATGTTGTCCCTCCGGCAGGTTTCGTGCAGGAAATTAAACGCATCGCAGAGAAATACGGTATCCTCTTCGTCGCTGATGAAGTACAATCCGGTATCGGTAAGACAGGGAGGATGCTGGCAATTGAACACCACGGAGTTGTCCCCGACCTCGTGAATTTGGGGAAAGCTCTTGCCTCAGGAGTTCCCATGGGAGCGACGGTGTTCGACGCAGATTATGATTTTCCCTGCCAGGGAAGACATTCGAATACCTTCGGAGGGAATCCCGTTGCCGCCGTCGCTGCTCTGGCCACCATTAAAGCGATCGAAGAAGAACGATTACTGGAAAACACACGCTTGGTGGGAGAACACCTGAAGCAGGGATTCCTCGAGCTGCAGAAGGAATTTGAAATAATCGGAGACGTTCGAGGGTTAGGACTCATGCTGGCCATCGAATTGGTAACGGATCGAGAGGAGAAGACGCCGGCGCGTGAGCTGCGGGATCGCTGGCTGGAGCTCTGCTATAAGAGGGGTTTATTGTTGCTCCCCTGTGGATTATCGGCTGTCCGCTTCACGCCAGCCATGGTCATCACGAAAGAGGAAGCAGATCAGGGATTGGAGATCCTTCGCTCCTCCTTGCACGATGTAGTGAAGCAGTAGAAGGGACGAAATTGCATCCCCAGCTCATCTTTTTTCTTGACCGGATCGAGGAAAACGCGAGAAAGATCGTCAATAGCTGCAATCGAGCCGGGATAGCTGTATTCGGAGTGACCAAAGTCGCCTGCGGCTATCCGCCCGTTGCCTGGGCCATGATCCGTGGAGGAGTGCAGGGGTTGGCCGATTCCCGCCTTCTGAACCTGATGCGGCTGAGGGAGGAAAATTTCCCTGTCCCCCTAATGCTTCTTCGTCCTCCCGCTCCGGCTGAAGCGAAGCTTACGGTCGAGGTTGCGGACATCAGCATTAACTCCTCGCTGGATACCCTCCGGGTGCTTGATCGTGCGGCGAGAAAGGCGAAGAAGAAGCACAGGATCCTGTTAGCAGTGGAGTGCGGTGATCTTCGCGAAGGAATCCCCCTGCAGAAGGTCTCGCAGGTGACGAAAGAGATATTGAACCTGGAAGGAATCGAACTCTGTGGGCTTAGCGCTAATTTCGGCTGCTTGAGCGGCCTTCTGCCAACCCGGGAAAACACGTCCCTGTTGGTGGAAGCAGCTGAACAGGTGAAGGAGATGCTCGGTCATTCGCTGGCCGTGCTTTCTGGTGGCGCGACCGTGAGTTTGCAGCTGGTGGAAAAAAGCCTTATGCCGGTGGGCATCAACCAGCTGCGGATCGGGGAAGCGGGCATTTGCGGTACCGATACTTCGGGCAATCGCGACGTTCCCGGAACTAGGCAGGACACCTCTATATTGCGGGCGACCGTACTGGAAGTGGAGGAGAAGTCATCCTATCCGGAGGGGCCTATCGGGCACGATGCCTTCGGCAAAGATCCTCATCTGATTGATCGGGGTCCTCGCCTGCGCGCCATCCTCGCGTTAGGCAAGATAGACGTGGATACAGATGGATTGCACCCTCTCGCTCCCGGAATTGAGATTATCGGTTCCAGCTCCGATCACCTGGTGCTGGATGTGACCGATCGTAGCACTCCTACCGTGGTGGGGGAAATTCTCGATTTTTCCCTTAACTACCAGGCTATGCTGAGGGCTTGCTCCACAACATATGTGGAGAAGAAATATCTGCCGTCGGATTACCTTAATAAGGAGGATGTATGAGAAGGAAGGTATTGATTATGGGAGCGGCTGGCCGGGATTTTCACAATTTTAACGTTTTTTTCCGTGACAATGAGATCTACGAGGTCGTAGTCTTCACTGCCACTCAAATTCCTGACATTGCCGGGAGAATGTACCCTCCGGAACTCGCGGGAAGACTGTACCCGAAGGGAATTCCCATTTTCGGGGAAACCGAGCTGGCCTCTTTAATCAAGGAGAGGCAAGTTGACGAGGTGATCTTCGCCTACTCTGATGTGTCCAACGAGTATGTAATGGGGAAGGCCGCCGAAGTGATGGCCGCAGGAGCTGATTTTGTACTAATGGGACCCGGCAGCACCTGCATCGAGAGCACCAAACCGGTGATCTCCATTTGTGCTGTTCGAACCGGCTCCGGGAAATCACAAACTACTCGGAAAGTTGTGTCAATTTTGCGTGAGATGGGAAAAAAGACAGTAGTTGTGCGTCATCCCATGCCGTATGGCAATCTAGCGGAACAGGCTGTACAGCGCTTTGCGGACTTGGAGGACCTAATCAAGCACAAATGCACGATTGAGGAGAGAGAGGAGTACGAACCGCACATTGTGGAGGGGGCGGTCGTCTATGCCGGAGTCGACTACGGGGCAATCCTCAGGCAGGCGGAGAAGGAAGCGGATGTGGTGATCTGGGATGGCGGTAATAACGACTTCCCCTTCTACTGCTCTGGTCTCCAGATAGTCGTCGCAGATCCTCTCCGGCCCGGGCATGAGCGCTGGTATCATCCAGGTCAGACCAATGTTCGCCTGGCCGATGTAATTATCGTGAACAAGGTCGATTCCGCCTCTCCACAGGATGTGGCAAAGGTCGAGGATTCGGTCAGGCAATTGAATCCCCACGCTGCGATTATCCGCGCGCAGTCGGCGGTCAAGGCGGAGAAGATAGAGGCTATCCAGGGCAAGAAGGTGCTGGTGGTGGAGGATGGACCGACTGTCACCCATGGAGAAATGGGCTTCGGGGCTGGATATGTGGCAGCCAGGCGGGGAGGAGCGAAGGAGATTGTAGACCCCAGGGGATGGGCTGTGGGATCCATCAGCGATACTTTCAGCAAATATCCGCACCTAGCGCTGGTGTTACCCGCCATGGGTTACGGGGACAAGCAGATGAACGAACTGGAGCAGACTATCAACAGTTGCGACTGCGACTTGGTTATCATCGGAACGCCGGTCGACCTTCCTCGATTCTTAAAGCTTAACAAACCAACAATTCGTGTGTACTATGAGCTTGAGGAAATAGGTCATCCCGACCTGAGGGATGTTATCACCCGGACATTTGCAAAATACCAGAAAGTAATAGGAAAGTGAGATGGATCGATTATTGAGAGGTCGCGACCTTCTATCGCTCAGGGACTTAAGCAGGCAGGAAATGGAACTCATTTTTGATAGCGCCTACTCGCTGAAGACGCAGAGTAAAATGGGAAAATTCCCCCACCTGCTCGAGGGGAAGACTTTAGCGATGCTCTTCCAAAAAACCTCCACGCGTACGCGTGTTTCGTTCGAGACAGGCATGGTTCAATTGGGCGGGCACGCCCTTTTTCTTTCTCAGAACGACATTCAGCTGAAGATCGGCGAGACCATATTGGATACCGCGCGAGTGTTAAGTCGCTACGTGGATGGGATCATGGCCCGGGTCTTTGCTCATCAGGACATATTGGATCTTGCCCAAGGAGCCGACGTTCCTGTAATCAATGGCCTCTCCGATTTCACCCATCCCTGCCAGGGCTTGACCGATCTTTTCACTATCCGGGAGCACAAGAGAACCCTCAAGGGGCTTACTCTGGCCTACGTAGGGGATGGAAACAATGTCGCTCATTCCTTAATTTTCGCGGGGACAAAGTTCGGCATGCGGGTCCGTCTGGGTACCCCTTCTCATTACCATCCTGACCATGAGGTGATAGCAGCCTCGCAGGAATTTTGCAAGGAGAGCGGAGGCTCGCTGGAAATTTTAGATGATCCTAGAGAAGCCGTGCGGGGAGCCGATGTCGTCTATACTGACACCTGGGTGAGCATGGGCCAGGAGAAGGAGAAAGAAGAGCGGTTGAAAATTTTCGGTCCCTATCAACTCTCGGCTGAACTCTTGCGCTTCGCCGGAGAGGGAGCCCTGGTGATGCACTGCCTGCCCGCACATCGCGGTCTGGAAATCACTGATGAGATGATGGATGGTCCCCAGTCGATCATTCTCGATCAGGCGGAAAACAGGCTGCATGTTCAGAAAGCCCTGCTGGCCCTTCTTCTGTAAAGAGATGGAGCAATGACCACATTCTCGCAGTGGTTAGAGGATTTCTGGGGCAAGATTCAAATCCCCTCTCTCCTACTGAATATCCTGGATGTGGTCATCATCGCTGCTCTTTTTTACGTCATTTTCATTTTTATTCGCCGCACGAGAGCACTCCAGCTTTTCCAGGGTCTGGCTATTGCTCTTCTGGGGATGCTGTTGATTTCCGCGCTGGCCGGTCAACTCGGGCTCGTTACCCTGGAATGGCTCCTGCGCACCATCGTCACGATGCTCGTGGCCACTTTACCTCTCGTCTTAGCAGTCATCTTTCAACCGGAACTGCGCCACTTTTTCGCGCGCCTGGGAAGGGGAGGATTTCTCGGGCACACCTCTGCCCAGGCCAGGGTTATCGATGAGATTTGCGCTGCAGCAGAGAGTTTGAGCGAAAAAAGAGCAGGAGCACTGATCGTGATCCTACGCAATTCAGGCTTGGCCGAGCTGGCAGAAAGAGGAGTGAGGCTTGAGGCGCTGGTGTCGGAAGAGGTTCTTGTTTCGATTTTCGAGCCGCACTCACCTCTGCACGATGGAGCGGCAGTGATTCACGGCAATCGGATAGAAGCAGCGCGCGTTATTATTCCCGTTATGGATCCGGCTCCTGAGCTCAAAGGCTTGGGTACCAGGCACCTGGCGGCCTGTCAGGTAGGTCGAGAAAGCGATGCTGTTTCCCTGGTTGTTTCCGAAGAGACGGGCATCATCTCGCTCTCTGTCGGAGGAACCCTGGAGAGGGGTTTATCCTCCTCAGATTTGCGGGCTCGGCTGACGGTGCTTTGTGTCCCTCCTCGAAGGGAGAAAAAATGAGAATCCGAGAATGGTTTTCACTGAGTAATTGGAAACTCATGCTGCTCTCGGCTTTCCTCGCACTTTTCCTTTGGATTTATGTCGTTTCCGCGGAAGCCCCTCAGATGGAAAGAGTTTTGAGTGCTCCGCTGCAGGTCGTAAACCTCAAGGATGGCCTGGCTCTTGCCCAGGCGCCATCTGACGTCTCCCTGCGCATGCGCACGCCTGTCAGAATGGATATATCCTCAGAAAATGTGCGTGCTTTTCTTGACCTCGATCAGCTCGAAGAAGGCCAGCACATGGTACCTGTTTCCCTGGACGCGATACCCGGAGCGACAATCCTGGAAGTGAGGCCGGATAATGTTCTCGTCCAACTAGAGAAGGTGGAAAGCCAGGAAATGTCCGTGGAGATCGTATTTCTGGGCAAGCTTCCCCAGGGCTTCACGCTCGGGTCAGACGTGCGCATAGATCCGCCCACAGTAACCTTGAGCGCTCCCCGTTCTACCCTGAGCAAGGCGCAGCGTGTTCTGGCCACCCTGGATCTGGGCGGAGTTACCACAGAGATCTCTCAGACGGTGAGTGTCAGGGTTCTAGGTAAGGACGGCCTGGAGCTGGCTGGCGTGAAAGTCGAGCCAAATCGCGTCAATATCTCGGCGACGGTCAATCTGGAATCCATTTTCAAGACTGTTCCGATTGTGCCTCGCTTCGGAGGGACCCCTGCTTCCGGTTTTGTGGTTAAGTCGGTTGCCTGTGATCCTCAGATAATTACCCTGGAGGGTACTGCGGACATTCTGGCGAGGATCGATACGCTCTCTACTTTTCTCCTGAACTTGGAAGGAGCGCGCGATAGTTTTGAGCAGGAGGTCTATCTTGACCTTCGCCAGGTCGAGGCCAGACCGGTCGAAGAGACACTGGTGGTAGTTAAAATAGAGATTGAAGAGGAAGCGCAGAAAGAGCTGTCTTTGCCAATCAGCTTGCAGGGTGGAGGCCAGAATGTTCGAATGGAACCGACCTCAGTCAATATTATTGTTGCTGGTCCTCTTTCCATCGTCGAAGGGTTGAATTCGAGGGATTTTTTCGCTTATGTCGACCTCGCTAATTTGGAGGCAGGTTCTTATATTCTCCCACTCAAGATTGAACTTCCCTCCGGGGTCGTCCTGTTGAAGGCCGAGCCGGCGACCATACAGGTGGAGATCAGGTAGTGCCCTCGAGGATTTTCGGCACGGACGGCATTCGCGGTGTAGCAAACGATGTATTGACAGCCGATCTGACTCTCAGATTGGGCAGAGCTTTGGGCCTGTACCTCAAAGAGAAATTCAGGGAGCCCTTAGTTCTGTTGGGCAAGGACCCTCGCCTCTCCTCCGACATGATCGAGTGCGCTTTGGCCGCCGGTTTACTATCTGCCGGAATAAGAACCGCCATGGCAGGAATTGTCACCACGCCGGCTCTCTCTGTCCTGGTAAGATCGTTGAGCGCTCAGGCGGGAGTGATGATTTCTGCTTCGCACAATCCAATCGAGGATAACGGGATAAAAATCTTCGACGCTCGAGGGATTAAGCTCAAGGACGAGGAGGAGGACTGCATCGAGGAGTTAATGAGGGCTCTTTCTTTTGTAGGGCCACGTTTTCCGGAAATTTTGTCCCCTCCACCGAAATCAGCGGAGATTTACCTCTCGTTCTTGCGCGAGACCGTCCCCCAGAATCTGCCTTCCTGGCATCTTGTCCTGGATTGCGCCTGGGGATCGACCGCCCTTTTCGCGCCGGATTTTTTCCGAGAACTGGGCCTGCGGGTTACAGCACTGCACGACCGACCCGATGGCAGCAGAATAAATGTCGAATGCGGAGCGACTTTCATCGAGCCCTTGAGGGGAGAAGTTCTGCGCCGCGCAGCTGATTTCGGGTTTTCCTTCGACGGGGATGGGGACCGGATGATTGCGGTCGACCGAGAAGGGGCAATTTTCGATGGAGATTCCATCCTTTGTGCTTATGGCCTCCATCTGCTGCGAAGCGGCAGGTTGCCCGGCAATATCGTGGTGGGAACGGTGATGAGCAATTTAGGATTGGAGATGAGTATTTCTCGAGCCGGTGGCTGCTTTCTGCGAACGAAGGTAGGGGATCGCTACGTTCTCGAGGAAATGCTGGAAAGAGGAGCGGCTTTAGGCGGAGAACAGTCCGGCCATATAATTTTTCTCGAGGCCCTGCCGGCAGGAGATGGTATATTAACCGGCCTGATGCTCCTCAAGTTGATGCAGGGGACGGGGAAAGACCTGAGCGAATTAGGGAAGGAGTTGATCCGAACCCCCCAGGTCCTGCTAAATGTACCGGTGGAGCACAAGGAATTTCTGTTCGAAGATCCCCAGATCCAGGAGCAGATTCTTCTGACTGAGAGGAAACTTCAGAACAAAGGCAGGGTCCTCGTGAGGCCTTCGGGAACTGAGAAACTGGTCAGGATCATGGTTGAGGCGGTCGAGAAGGAAACCGCCGAGGAGGAGGCGGAGAGACTCTCCGCTCTTATCAGGGCACGCCTTTCCTTTTAGTGGAAGCCCCTTCAGATGGAACGCAGAGCGATGCGAATCTTTTCCACTAACTGCTCTGGGACATCCTCTCTGTTTAGTTTGGCGATCACCAGCTTGCGGAATTGCAATTCGAATCCATACCGCCTGAGGCAATGAATGCACTCGGCCAGATGTGTCTCGAACTCCGCCATCTCTACCGGCCCCATTTCGCCATCGAGATAGCGGTAAAGCTGTTCTAAGGTCGCTTTACAGTCTATCGTGTGCTCGTGTTTTTCTCTCTGCATATTCCCACAGCTTTCCTTGAAGAAGGCGACGGGCGCGGTGCAAGCGGGACATAACCGTACCCACGTTCGCATTCGTTATTTGGGCGATCTCCTTGTAAGAAAATCCCTCAGCCGAAAGGAGAAAGGTCAGACGATAAGCATCAGGTAATTCCTCGATGGCCCTCTTTATGTCCTCGTCAAGCACTGAGTCAAAGTAGAGTTTTTCCGGGTCTGGCTCGAAATTAGCCTGGTTTTCCAGGGAGACTAAGGGGGGCTCCTTCCTGTGTTTCCTGTAATCGTTGATAAAGAGATTGGTCATGATCTTGAAAATCCAGGCCTTGAAAGAGGTCCCTGGCTGAAACTTGTGGTAAAAGTTATAGGCACGGAGGACTGTGTTTTGTAGAAGATCTTCCGCATCGTGCTGATTGCGGGTCAAACGAAGGGCTGTGCGGTAGAGCATCCTCATTAAAGGAAAGGCCTCTTGCTCGAAATGCTCCTTTCTGTTTTCCAGTTTCACTTCCTGGTTCATCCTTGATCCTCAATCAATTCTTCGATTTTCTTCCTCCAGCCCTCCGGATTGGTATGATCGACCTTTCCGGCAAAATTTTCCCGCAGGAAACGCAGTGGAGGCAAGTGCTCAATCAGGAAGAGCGAGCGAAGATTCTCTTTTCTTGCCAGCTCCCCCTCCGGAAGGGTAACCAGCTCTCGCGGAAAACCAAAAAGCGGCCAGAATAAGTGGATGTCTGCGATCCGATCCTCATTTTTTTCCTCATCCGCAGGCAGATGAAAAAAGTATGAAGCGTATCCCTCTCCTGCCGACGATATCTCCACGGCGAAAAGGAGGGGTTTCAGGCGCGCCGAGAACCAGGATAGGAAGGCTGCGCCCTCCTCCCACCAAGGGGGCTGGGCGATTCCCAGGTAGCACTCCCCGGCCTGAGTTTTTTCCTCCAGCATCTGAACGTAGGAAGCCCTTTCTGCTGACAAAAGCCGGCCTCTGAGATTTTCCCAGTTCCTGAGGAGATTCAGCTCGCTCTTTCTCCAGGCCATCTTCTCCCAGAGACTCTCGGTCAACCGACGTCTGAAAAATGGATCAAAATCTGGAAGGGCAGCCCCTACAAGACTTGATATGCCGGCCTTGGCCCGATGGAATGTTTCGCGCAGCGTGTCCTCGAATTCTTTAGTGCGGGGCCCCAGCTTTGAACAGGAGAGAGTTTCATGTCGCGTATCAAGCTGGACGCCGTAGCATTGAGGGTCAAAGGAAATTTTTTCCCAGAAGCGCACAGGAAAAACGAGGAGTCCCTTTTGCTCAAGGAAGAGCAGGAGAGAATGTGAGGATAGGAGGGCTCTCCCGGGCTGGGAGAAGCCGTTTCCCTTAAACAGTCCCGGAAATGGGCCATGTGTGTCCTCGGAGCGAAGAAAAAGGGCGTCAGAAGCAGCTTTTTCGCATAGCCGGCGGAGAGCTTCCGTCATCTCGTTTTCCTTCCACCCCAGTCCTGAAAGCTCGAGCTCTCCCCCGGGAAATCGCAATAATATACTCTGCTCTTGCGCAGCCAGCGAGAGAAATTGAAAGTACGGCAGACTAAATGGGCTCCCCTCCGTGGGAATCAAGAAAAGCCCCTCTTCTCGGAGTTCAAGCTCTCCTTCTCCCTCCTCGATTCCTGTAGAGGAGATGAGGCGAAATCTCATCAGGCGGTCAGTTTCTGCCCACACTCCGGGCAAAATTTAGCGTTTCCTGCATCAGCGCCGCAGCGTGAGCACAGGTTTTTCCTTTTCAATACAGTGCCGCATTCGGGACAGAATTTCGCTCCTTTGGTCTCCGCCCCGCAAGCGGGACAAACGGCCACAGCCCCAGTTCCCAGGTCCAGGTCTCGAGTCAGATCTTGTTCCCGCACTCTCTCTTTGATTTGCTCAATCGTGGCCTCGCTCTGGGCGGCGGCAATTTCAGCGCCTAACTTGGGCGCACATTCCGTGCACAGCCCTCTTTCTTCGTTCCAACAGATCTCTCTACACACCCATTTTCCGCAACGATGACACTGAATGAAATGAGCCTTTACTTCTTGAATCGCTTGCTCGAAGGCCTGATCGTGATCTTTCTCCCATTTCGCAGAATGAACCTTATCCCCTACGGTCCTGGCAGAGCTAAAGACGCCGCCGAAGAAGTTGTCTGCAACGCCCAGCGCGTCAGTGACCAGACCCGATTTACTCGAGAGGAAGGTGCTTTGATATCCGTTTCCGCAGATATCGCAGAAGAATTCGAATTGAAATCCTCGGTCCGTCGAGAGGTCTCTATAATTCCGAACGAACTTGATTAAAGGCATAGCTTCCTCCTTGCCCGTTTGGGTCAATCTTAAAAGAGCCGAGACTCTGAGTCAAAGACTGGGTAAGGGGTTGCACTACATTACCGCAAGACGATATGCTCACGCTTGCATAGATAGTTTTCCCGGCTGATTAGGTTCGCGAAGACCGTTCCTTCTGTATACTATCCTTTAGCTGTATAGGTGAGCAATGACCGAAGGAAAGAATATTAAAATAATCGCTGTTAATCGTCGGGCTCTTCATCACTACGAGATCTTGGAGAAAATAGAGGCGGGCCTGTCTCTCATGGGTTCGGAAGTAAAATCTCTGAGGGAGGGAAGGGTGAATTTTCTCGACTCTTTCGTTCGCATCGAAGGGGCTGAGGCCTTCCTTTACAACCTTCACATCAGTTCCTACAGCGCCGCCTCTTATCTTGGTCACGAACCCACACGCCGCCGGAAGCTGCTCTTGCATAAGCAGGAAATTCGGCGGTTGGCGGCCAAACAGTGGGAAAGGGGCTTGACCATCATTCCCCTGCGTCTCTATTTTTCCGACCATATCCTGAAGGCTGAGATCGCCCTAGTTCGAGGGAAGAGAGAATTTGATAAAAGAGAGGCTATAAAGAAAGAAGAGCAGCGGAAGGCGATGGCCGAGGCCCTCAAGGCGAAATTGAGGAAAGCGCCTTAATTCTTTGACCTCTTCTCTTTCAGGAATTCTTCGAAGGCCTCCTGTTGAGGCTTTAATGAAGCGATAAAGGCCATGCGAGCTTTCCTCCTCTGGTTGAGCTTGTAGAAGTAGAACCCGAGTAGACCGGCAAGGATCACGCCCACCCCAATGCCTGACCAAGTAGCAATCCTCTTTGGCCGATCCGCGACCCACTGGCCGTGTTCCTCGTCCTTCTTTAATCGTTCCATGTATAGACGACTTTTTTCCACGTCGAATCGCTCAAAGTGGTAATATAGGAGGCCGACGTCCCTCATGATGTCGCCGAAGTTGACGTAATCCTGCCAGGCGAAGAAGCGCAGGCTGGCGACATTGACAAATTGTGATATTTCGAAGAATTCTTGCACGAACTCATCCGACAGCGGATCCGCCCTTTCTACCAGATAGTTTTTCCATTCGGAAGAGAGAGTGAGAATTTTTCTCCCGTAGATCGCTTCCAGCGCCTCGGGAAAAACGAAGTAGTTTTCGTCATTCACTCGATCCAGCAATTCGGTAAGTTTGAGCGGACCGTAATTTTCCAATAAATAGGCGAGGAAGGAAGCTGCGGTGGCGATGGATTGCTGCGCGCTCTGGCGGAACATCAATTCCTCGGGCAGCACAAAATCTCCCACGGCGAAGTAAAGCTGGGAAGGTAGGTGGGGATTCAGGCCGCGGAAGCTCAAAAGAAGCATTGACATCAAGCCGTTCTGCAGGAAGGAGGCGCTGTTCCCCACGAGTTTTCTCACCATCAGCGACTTCTCATTGGAGCGCTCGAAGATCCCTTCCTCGTAAATATTCCAGACCGCCTCCACCGGGAGGTTGAAATTTTCGTGTAGGGCGCTCAGCCAACTGGTGAAAATGTAAGAATGGATGGTCCCCATCTCCTGGGTGCAGGTCATCGTTGAGCGGATAAAAGAGAGGAAGCTCTCATTTTCTGCGGCCAAACGCTCTACCTCTGTTTTGAGAGCGGAATCTTTAAAATAGAAGACGAAATGCTCGCTTCTATGAGACTGCCAGCTGGACGCTTCCAGCCCGGAGAAGGGAATCAAAAGAAAACCAAGGAGTATCGCCAGTGCAACTGTTCTATTCCAATTCATTTTTCTTGTCTTAGTTTTCCTCTATTCTTATTGGAGTGGCTGAGGTACGATTTCGTTCTCTTCTGGGATGATTTTTCCTATTTTTGTTATAATAAACTAGAGCTTGGGGGCGCAAGGTTTCGACAGAGACTGAAGGCAAAGGCCGCGAGCAGAGGTGGTCGCAGACCTCTTAAATCACTGCGGCGCACAATAAGTGCCAACACAACCCAAGTAGCTTACGCTTAAGCGTTAGCCGTTCTTACAGGCTCTCACCCTGCAGGGCGGTAAGGGCGACAAAGAGCAGGGCCTCTCTGGTGAGCCGCGCTTGAGGGCAGCCAGGAGAAGCAAACTGAAGCTGGCCTGAGGAAATCCTGCCTGGGGAGATCCGCAGGTGAGAGAATACACAGGATACGCTCGTAGAAACCTTTGGGGTAGGTCTTTTGGACGCGGGTTCGATTCCCGCCGCCTCCACCATAAAAGATCGATCAAAGGCAAGGGCAGATGCTGATGATAAGGACAACGTCCAAGTTCGACGAAAGTTGAGGAGCAGATATGATTGGCAAATTACCTCCGGAAATTTTAGATTCTTTGTTGGAGACAGTTCCGCTTGAGCTTTCCGTAGTGGACAGGGAAGACAGGGTGCTGGCCTGGAACAAGCACGAGACGAGGATTTTTAAAAGACCGTTGGGCGTTGTAGGAAAAACAGTGCAGAAATGTCATCCCGAGAAGAGCCTGGCCAAAGTCGAGCAGATTCTCACCGAGATGAAAAAAGGACAGAGAGATAAGGCCACATTTTGGATTGATTTGCCTCTGGGTGCGCAGGGAGAGAAGCACAAGGTCTTGATCCAGTACTTTGCCCTGCGGGACGCAGAGGGAAATTACCTCGGCTGCCTGGAGGCATCCCAGGACCTCAGCTTTCATCAGGACATTCAGGGAGAGAAGCGGCTTCTCTCCGAGGATTAGAGGGCGTAGTGCCCTCGAACAGGGTAGTCCTCTCCTCCGGCAATATCCAGGTCGTGCTCGGCGACATCACTGAGGAGGAGACCGATGTGATCGTCAATGCGGCAAACCCGAGCTTACTGGGAGGTGGGGGAGTGGACGGGACCATCCATCGAAAGGCCGGCCCTGGACTCAGAGAAGAGTGCAGGAAACTCGGCGGCTGCGCGACCGGCGAAGCCAAACTTACATCAGGGCGTCGTCTCAGGGCGCGCTGGATCATTCATACCGTGGGACCGGTCTGGCAGGGAGGAAAAGAAGGGGAAGAGGAGAAGCTGGCCTCCTGTTACGGGAATAGCTTGAGGATTGCTTCCGAAATCGGCGCCAAGAGCATTTCTTTCCCGGCGATATCCACCGGTGCTTACGGTTTTCCTAAGGATAAAGCCTGTGCAATCGCCCTCAAAACCGTGAGGAAATTCCTTCAGCAGAAAGATCTTCTCGTCAGATTTGTCTGTTTTGATAAGAATACTTGGCATACTTACCTCAATATTCTGAAGGGCTCTCCGGAAGATTGAGGCATCAGGCTGACTGCTACCCAAGCGAAGTCATCCCTCAACGTCATTTTAGGCGTCGGAACTTCTGCTTCCTGCCATGCGTGAGGCGGAGAATCTACTGCCGGATTTGAAGATTAACCCTGATCTCTCTGTGAGAGTGCGAGATGGAGAAGAGCCAGATGCACGAGGGAATTTGCAAAATTGAAAGAGAGGAAATTCCAGTCCTGGTCTCCACTCTCTCCAGGGCTTTTGAAAAAGACGAGACACTCAGACGCTTAAAGCGATTTCCCGCATCTCGCTTGAGGGACTTTTTTTCCCTGGCCTGCGATTTTTTCTTCGCCGATCAAGGAAGCAGCACCATAGGGTTCTGGCGAGAGGGCTGCCTGCTCGGGGGAGCTCTGGGTATTCCCTCTTCCTGGAGTGTTCCTCCCTCGATCCTCTGGCGTTTCTTTCGTCGCAGCTGGAGCATTATTGGCCCGGCATCGCTCCCGATGGTCTTCAACCTCCTGCGCGCGGCATGGTTATCGAGGCCCCGCCTCTCACTCTGGCGCCTGCTTTTCCTCGGTGTGCTGCCAGAAGCGAGAGGACAGGGTATCGCTCGCCTGATCCTCGAGCATATTTTTTTCACACGCCCGGCCGCTCAGATCCAGTTGGAGGTGGAAAAAGAAAACCTTCCGGCATTCCGGCTCTATTCTTCAGAGGGCTTCCAGGTCGATCGTAAATACCGGCTGGGAGGAGTGGAATGGCTGGTGATGGTTAAAAACTTAGCGCAAGAACAAAAACCAGACTAAGAAGAAGACCGGGAGCAGGATCGGCAAAGAGTAGCGGAATATGTAGCCGAAGAAAGAAGGGCACTTAACGCCTGCTCTTTCTGCAATCGATTTCACCATGAAATTCGGCCCGTTGCCTATGTAGGTGTTCGCTCCGAAGAAAACAGCCCCGAGAGAGATTGCTTTGATATAGAAAGGGGAAAGGGCCAGCATCCCGTTTACGTCGAGGCCAGTGAATCCCATCGCTGCAGAGAGGAAGCTCAAGTAGGTGGGGGCGTTGTCGAGAAAAGAGGAGAGGGACCCCGTGGCCCAGAAGAAAGAGCCGGGTGAGGACAGCCCGAGGCTCCCTGCATGAATTTCCAACCAATCTAAGGTGGGCATCATCGTGGCGAAAAGCCCGAAAAACAGGACAGCCACCTCTTTGATAGGAGCGAAGTTGAAGTCGTGATCCTGATGAATGGAGTGCGGAGTTAAAAAGTAAGAGGCACAGGCGGCGATTATCATTAGGATTTCTCTCCATGGGGGGGGAAGAAAAACAGCGATCAGGATCAGGGCTAGAAAGATCAGGTTGTAGCCTCCCAGTACGAACAGTCGGCGAGCGCCGGCAAAAACAGGCTCGTCCAACCCACTGCGATTGCGGAAGTCCAGGAACATGAATATCGCCAGTAGCAATGTCACAGTGAACAACCAGGCGCTCCAGGTGTTTGGCAGTACCCAGAAGAAAGGAACGCCCTTCAGATAGCCAAGGAAGAGCGGCGGGTCCCCGATGGGGGTCAAAGCCCCGCCGATGTTGGAGACCAGGAAGATGAAGAAAATCACGAGGTACCCTTTCAGCCGGGCCTTATTCAGGCGCAGGAATGGACGAATAAGGAGCATCGATGCCCCGGTCGTTCCGATCAGATTGGAAAGTAATGCGCCAAAGAAGAGCACCCCGCCATTCAGGAGGGGAGTGGCTGTCCCTTCGATGCGGATCAAAATCCCCCCTGTCACAACGAAGAGGGAACCGATCAGTACGATGAAGGAGAAGTATTCCTGCGCTGTGCCCCACAGGCGCTCATATCCATGGAAGAGGAAAAGGTAGAGCAGAATCGTGATAAGGGCCAGACCGACGGAGACATAGGGATAGTTACGCTCCCACCACCGGCGATGAATAAAGGGCATGATCGCTATGGCCAGGATTAGCAAGAGGAAAGGAAGAGAAACCCACAAAGGAATGGCCTCAGTCATGCCGGCCTTCTCCTTGAGGCAACCAATCTTTCTCCGAAAAAACTCCGTTCGATAGCATTTCCTCCGCTCATTACCCCGTATAGTTTATATCCTTAATTCCTTCCGTGGGAAGCTAAAGCCCTCTAAAGCCCTTCTATTTTAGCCTCGAGGCTTTATATGCTAAACTTTTCTTTTGAGTGAAGGAGCCAATTTGCTGAAAAAATTTTTATTAATTTTCATCGCCTTTTCATTGGTGACCGCGATTTTGCCCGGAAGTTCTTCCGGGGCAATGAGGGGGTATGTCTCGGCAGAAATCGCCAACTTACGTACCGGACCAGGAACGGAATATGAGCTGCTCTACACCCTGAATCAGGGAGCAGAGCTCATTATCTACGATGAGGCGGAGGACGAGGAAGGGAGGATCTGGTATTCCGTCCAGGTTCCTGCGCTGGAGGCCGAGGGCTGGATCGCCTCCTGGCTGGTAACGATAGAGGAGGAACCGAAAGATGAGCCCTCGGGTAATACTGCATTCGTAAAAAGTCCTTCCAATTTGCGTGCAGGCCCCGCAGCGGATTATGAAAGGATCGGCTCCCTGAATACGGCCACCCCCGTCCGTATCATCGGCTCCGCCTGGACCGGTCTCGAGGAGTTATGGTTTGAGGTGGAAACTCCCGCGGGGGAAACCGGCTGGATCTACGAGGAATTGCTCGATTTTGCCACCGATATCACTTTGACCTCTACCGCATTGGTGGGCAACCTGGTGCGATTGAAAGAACTCAGCCCTTTCCGAGAGGGACCGGGCTTGGAGCAAAAAGCGAAATCCAACCTACCTCCCGGTTCAGGAGGGAGGGTTCTGGGCACAGCGATAGATTGGCGGCAAGATCACTGGCTGGAGGTCGAACTGCTTGACGGCCGCTCGGGATGGGTGATAGAAAAGCAGACCGAGGTGGTGACCGAATGGCCATTGGCTACGGTGGAAAAAGTCACCTGGAAAGTCCAAGACGGAACCCTTCTCCTGACTGTAATCGGCCAGGGATACCTTTCAGGGACCCCCACCCTGATAGGGAATCCCGATCGGATTGTGCTCGACATCCCCTATGCCTTGTTCCCGCGGGGAGCTGCGCTCTATTCCGTCCGGGAGGGCGATGTGCTGAGGGCTCGCCTGCGGGCCTTAGAGGACAATAAGGTCAGACTGTTTATTGATCTGAGGAGGCCGCTTGCCTTTCAGCTCCTCGATTCTGCTCCTGGCCAGCTCAATCTGGAAGTGCAGGCCAGGTCTCCCCACATTGTACTCGAGGGGCTTGAGCTGCCAGAGGCAGTTCAATACAGACAGGAGGGACCGACATTGTATGCCCCTGTCTCTCATCTGTCCCCGGTCTTTTCCGGTTCCTTCTCGCTGGATCCCGCTTTAAAAACGGCCTCTTTTGCCTACGGAGATCGCGTGCTTTATTTTGCCAGCGGAATGCGCAGTGCTTTGCTTGTGGATCGCTCCGGCAGCCGCGAAATCGACTTGGGGCAGCCCCCCTTTTTCGCTGTTAACGAGGTCTATATTCCCCTCTCCTCTTTTCTCCCCGTTTTCGGCCTCGTCGGCAACCGCGACGTAACGCGCGAAGTCGTCCACTTGGACCCCATAATTACCGCCATCGAGGCTGAAGAATACCCTAAAGACGACGGCTCCGTGCGATCCATCATCCGCGTGGTAAGCAGCGCCCCTCTCCGCTACGAGCAGCGTTTGGAGGGGGAAAGCAACCTGCTCTACCTGACAATCCCTCGCACGCGGATAGAGACACCTACTTTCACTTCCACGGGCATCCTCCTCGACGTCACCCTGACAAGCACCATGGGACCGACAGAGGTGAAATTTTCTCTGAATCTGGGTCACAGGCAAGATTTCTCCGTCCAGCCGGCCGGCACTGGCTTCGGGGTTGAAGTTGTTGTGGACCGGCCAAGGTCCGAAAGCCCGGCAGGGAGGAAAGTAGTCCTGGATCCGGGGCACGGCCGCACGACCCCGGAGGGTTACTATGACAGTGGAGCGGTGGGGCCAGCCGGAACGAAAGAAGGCCCGATTAACCTTGATATCGCTCTGAGGTTGCGCGACTTACTTGAGGAGGCGGGAGTGCAGGTAATAATGACGCGTACGGCGGAGGAAGATCCTTCCACTCCTGACCTTCCTGGCAGAGTTGCTATTGCTGAAGCCAGCCGCGCCGACCTCTGCCTATCGATACACAATAATTCCGTCACCGATTCCTCTATTCAGGGTACAGAGACCTATTACTCTTCTTTGAAATCCCTTCCTTTAGCCAGCCTGGTGCAGGAAGAGCTGGTTCGCTCTTTAGGCAGAAAGGACCGAGGTTATCGGATTCCCTCCTGGCGGATGGCCATGGTGCAGGATATTAAGACAACCCCCTCTGTTCTCACGGAGGTTGTTTTTATCTCCAATCCGGAGGAAGAGAGATTGCTCCTCGACCCTGCCTTCAGGCAGAAAGCCGCTGAGGCTCTTTTCCGTGCGATTATGCGTTATTTAACCAACATGTAAAATGATAGAGACGAATGGAGAGACCCATGGGTAGAGAATCTGGTATCGGAATTTTTGATTCGGGAGTGGGCGGACTGACGGTGGCCCGGGAAGTGATCGATCTGCTGCCGGAAGAGGACATCATCTACGTAGGGGATGATGGACGCTTCCCCTACGGACCGAGGCCGGCAGCGGAAATAGAAGAATTTGCTTTAGAAATCGCCGGTTTCCTCTGTTCTCGGGCGGTAAAGATTATCCTTGTGGCATGCAATACCGCCTCGGCCAGAGCCCTGCCTGCTTTAACTTCCAGTTTCCCGATCCCCGTTATCGGGGTAATTGAGGATACCGCCCGTTATGTCGTCCCCCTGACAAGAAAAAAGAAGGTGGGAATCCTGGCAACCCCTGGGACCGTGAGCAGTATGGCCTATCCCCGGGCCTTCAAGGCGGTGGACGATCAGATCGAAATAGTGCAGGTCGCCTCCCAGGCCCTCGTTAATTTAATCGAGAATGGATCGAGCACGAACCCCGGAGTCAATGGATTCGCCGCCGAGGCAATCGCTCCTTTCCTGAGAGCCGGGGTGGATGTCCTCGTGCTGGGCTGTACTCACTACCCCTATCTCACCAAATTGATGACCGAGCTCATGGCCGACCAGGCGATTATTGTCGATCCTGCGATCGCTGTCTCCCGCAGGCTGAAGAGAGAGCTGGAACAGCGTCAGTTGTTGAGACAGTCAGGGTCTGAAGGTAAGCGCATTTTCTATACTACCGGGGAACCTTCGCTTTTCCTCAGAGTCGGGAGGCAAATCTACCCTCGGTTGAACGAGGTCAATGAATTGAGGCTAGACGATGATAAATAACAGGTCAAACGGACGGGGAGTTTTTGAACTTCGCCCGATGATTATAAAAACAGGGGTCTCAAAATTCGCCGAGGGGTCAGCCCTGATTGAGTTAGGGGATACGCGAGTGATGGTCACCGCCAGCGTGGAGGAAAAAGTCCCTCAATTTCTGAAGGGAATCGGCCAGGGCTGGGTGACCGCTGAGTACTCCATGCTCCCTCGCTCCACTCAACAGCGGGTAGGACGCGATCAGGCCAGAGGTGGGAGATCGCAGGAGATCCAACGTCTGGTGGGAAGGTCGATGCGTGCAGCCGTGGACCTGAGGGCTCTGGGAGAGCGATCGATCTGGTTGGATTGCGATGTATTGCAGGCCGACGGCGGAACCAGGACAGCCGCAATAACGGCGGCCTGGGTTGCCCTGATGGAATCACTAGGCTGGCTCAGGGAGAAGGGCCTGATCGAAAAACTTCCGCTTGTCGCCCAGATCGCCGCCGTGTCCGTGGGAATAGTGGAGGAGCAAATAGTCCTGGATTTGACTTTCGAAGAGGACTCCCGCGCCCAGGTAGATTTCAATGTGGTGATGACGGACCGCGGTAAGCTGGTCGAGGTCCAGGGGACGGGAGAGGGTCGATCTTTCAGCCGCGAAGAAATGGAAGGAATGATCGATAGCGCATGGCAGGCCATTCAAAAAATCTTCCAGGTGCAAAAGCAAGCCATAGGTTACCGATAGAGGTCGTTTGCGCTACGGCTAACGAGCACAAACTGGCGGAAATTCGCGCTATCCTGGAGCAAGCGCCCGTGAAAATCCTCTCGTTCTCCGATTTTTCCACGCTGGAGCTTCCAGAAGAGAAGGGCGGCTCCTATATCGAGAACGCCCTGGAAAAGGCGCGCTTCGTTTATCGAGCTACCGGGAAGGCCTCGCTCGCCGACGATACCGGATTGGAGGTGGAAGCCTTGAATAACGCGCCGGGAATTTTTTCCCAGCGCTACGCTGCGAGCGATCCGGCCAGGAGGAAAAAATTGCTCGAGCAGTTGGATGGGATCCCGCTTGAGAACAGAGGTGCCCGTTTCTGCTGCACCGTCGGCTTCGTCTTCGAGAAGGGCGAGCTCGTCTTTTTCGGCGAGTTAGCCGGGCTCATCGCTCTTGAGGAACGCGGCTCGGGAGGTTTCGGCTACGATCCTATCTTTTACCTTCCCTCTCTGGGCCGCACCTATGCTGAGCTTACCTTCGAGGAAAAGAATTCTATCTCGCATCGAGCCAGAGCCCTTCGTCGCTTCCGTTTCTGGCTCGAAACGAGTCTCGCCCCTTCGTTGTAATCCGGAGGGAAGCGAATCTTTTATCTCGATCCAGTGATTCAAGCCACGCCCCTTGCCCTCTATTGAACAGCATGCTCTCTTGAATAATGCGATCTCCTGGCGGCTATCCTCTAGCATCAAGGGAACAGCAATCCTTGAACGGAGGCCCGTTCTGTTCTATATTCGTTCTGCGGGGCGTGGCTCAGTTTGGTTAGAGCGCTTGGTTTGGGACCAAGAGGCCGGAGGTTCAAATCCTCTCGCCCCGACCAAAGCTTAAAACTTAGCGTGAGGAGGAATTTGATTTAGTCAAAAGCCGGGATCTGCACCGCTTCATCCTGGTCGCGTAAAAGTAGAATGGCTGAGGGTCAGCCCAAACCACTTGAATTAAAACAGAGAGCAAGCCTAGACCTTTCTCCTCTTCCCCCCTTCCATTTTGATTATACTTTCCATAAGCCCGATCACTTCCCCAGCTCCGACACGTACTGGGAAAGCGGCAGGCGCTGGCAGACTATGCTCTGGCAGGGAGTGCCGCTGGGCCTCCTTTTCAAGGACGCTGGCGATCAAGGGAAGCCGACGCTGAAGCTAGAAGTTTTCTCGGAAGAGCCATTGAGCAAAACTTTTCTCCGCGGCCTGGAAAGAGAGATAGCTTACCGCTATAACCTGCAATTGAATCTTTTGCCCTTTTACCGGTTAGCAGAGAACGACCCTGTAATGGCCTCTGTCATTCAGAGGTTTCTGGGCATGCGCCCGATGAATCCCGGCTCCCTCTACGAGTACCTGGTCGTGGCCATCGTGCTGCAGAACGCCACCGCGAGAAGGAGCATCAAGATGATGCAGGTTCTCTTCGAGAGGTATGGAACCCTGCTCAATTTTGCGGGTCGTTCCCTCTCGTGTTTCTGGCCTCCCGGGGTAGTTGCGGCGATAGGAGAAGAGGAATTACGGAGCCTGAAGGTGGGATATCGAGCTCGATCCATCCTGTGCGTATCCAGGTCTCTCGCAGGTCAGCAAATTGACGAATTGGTCCTACGGCAATCGACCGAAGAGGAGCAGGAAAGGACCCTCTTATCTCTGTACGGAATCGGCCCGGCCTCCGTGGGCTACCTGATGTTTGACGTCTTTCACCGCTGGTCCTACTTGAAACAAATCTCTCCCTGGGAGCAGAAAATATATACCTTCATTTTCTATGGGCGTGACTGGGAGAAGGGACGGTGCCGGTGAGTACGATGCTTACGGATTTTGAACGCTGGGGGGAATGGAAAGGCCTCGCCATTCACTACATCTGGGAGGACATCTGGTGGCGCAGGGAGCATGAGCCGGTTCCCTGGCTGGAAAAACTGATCCGACGTTAAGCCGCATAGAAAGATTCCGATGTCTTGTGCCTTTGCGACCGCCCCGGGCTTTTTGCTCCAACATCTTTTTGCTATATTGGTTCAGCGAGGGCCCATAGCTCAATGGATAGAGCATCGGACTTCTAATCCGATGGCTGGGAGTTCGAATCTCCCTGGGCCCACTAAAAGCCAACTTTTAGCTTTTTCAACAAGTCAGAAACCAACTGTCATCTAAATTGTTAGTCTTCCGAGGAAGCCAGCCCTAAGGATAATATATTCAAGACAAGGGTTCAATAAGAAGTTATCTAAATCGAATTCGAATCAGTCCCTTGCCCCCCCGCTAAAAGCCGATCCGGCTTTCAACTACCCAACAGCCAACGGATACTTAATCCCATCTTCTCAAAGAACCATTAGAAATTCAATCGAGAGGGTGCGATTTATAAATAGATAATAATTTCACCTTGTGCAAAATTTTTCCAAAAATTATCAATTAAACTGTCAATTTTTACAGCGACCATGACTGTTGCTGCGCATCTTGATGTGCTAAACTGACTGGGTGGATAGAGCCAAGGTCGCGGTAGCTTTTCCTGCAGTTCTCGCCGCTTTTCTATACGGAATTGGTTTTCCGCTCTGCAAGGTCTTCATGGAGCAGATCGACCCGGTCCCCCTGCTGTCCCTTATCTCCTTCGGTGAAGGGGTGGGCCTTTTCCTTCTTCGGCTATTTCAGAGAAAGAGGGTAATGCAAGCAGAGGCCAGAATCAGCCGCTCCGATTGGCCCTGGCTTTTGGCTGCTATTGCCTTAGGTGGAGTTGCAGCGCCCACCCTGGTTCTCCTCGGGCTGGAGGTCACGCCTGCAGTCACCGCCTCCCTGCTCTTGAACTTCGAGACAGTAGCCACAGTGCTTATCGCTGTCCTTCTCTTTCGCGAGGCAGTGGGAGGGCAGGTTTGGTTTGCGGTGTTGATCATCCTGGCTGGGAGCGTCCTTCTCTCTTTGGATTTTTCCTCCACCATGGGAATTTCTGTGGGAGCGATTGCCGTCCTTCTCGCCACCATCTTCTGGGCTCTCAATCGTAACGTGGCCCGCAACATTTCCGCCAAAGACCCGCTGCAGATTATGATGATTCGCGGCTTCGCGGCCGGCATCTGCACCCTGATAATCTCATTCGCCATGGGACAGAAAATCCTTTCTTTTTGGATGGCTCTTTTAGCCATGCTTCTGGGATTTGTCAGTTTCGGTTTAGGTTATGTCTTCGAATTACAATCACTCCGCCACCTTGGGGCATCGCGTACAGGAGCGATTGTTACCACCAACCCCTTCGTCAGTGTAGTGGTCTCCTTGATATTGTTCAGAGAAAAATTGAATTGGCTATTCTATATTGCCCTTCCCCTGATCCTCGTCGGGCTGATCCTGATTCTTATAGAAAAGCACTCCCATTCACACGTGCACGAACCCTGCACCCACGACCACCGACATTGCCACGATGACGGGCACCATGACCACCCTCATGCCGAAGGAGAGGCACCCAGAGGCGGCTACCATTCGCACTTGCATTCTCACCCCTTGCTCATTCATACTCACGAACACACTCCAGACATCCATCATCGCCATTCCCACCGTGCAAAGAGGGCGCCGCAACCCGCGGACCCGGAAACGCCTGAACAGAGATAGTGCTTTTATTTCTTCAACGACCAGAAACGGTCGAAGAAAATGTTTTTGCTCCTGATAGTCACAGGCACGGCCATGCAGACGCAATCACATGGGACGAGACCAGCTCGTTTCGCCGCTTCTCCCAGAGTGTACTGGATGCGGTTGTCGAGACCCAGTTCGGCGATCAACTGGGTAGCGGAACCGAGAGAGATTCCTAAATCCAGGAGGCAGAAGATACAAAAGACTTCCCCTTTCTTGCAGGCCTCGCAGTTCTTCAGACACAGACCGCAATTTAATTCCGCCGGCCTGTTTTCGGTATATAAAAGGAGAACCCTGAAATCCTTTTCCAGTAGTGTCTGCGCGTCACGCATGAAAATGGACCCAGAGGCTTGAGTATGCTGATTTTGTCCGATCTCCATCGATTTTTGTATAAGGGCAGCGAGCGCTGCCTTTTCTTCGACGAGTAAAACTTCCACGCTGTCCCGGCCACGGCCTTTTGGCGCTGTAATCGCCCTGGCCGCGGCTAGAGATAAGGCATAGTCGAATGCTTTATTGATTAATGACTCGCGCTTCATTTGCTGATCCCCTTTCTTCGAGAGATTTAAATGCGATTCCCTCACTCATTGTAACATCTGGCCCATGCAGCGCCTCTCCTTCAGAGGGTATAATGCTTTCTGAGCGGAGGTTGCATAGTGCCCTGATTCAGCCAGGAGATTTTTCCAAAGCGAGGCTACCTGGCTGGATGACCGAAGGGAAATAAAGAGAGAGAGGCTTCGAGGCAGTTGAGCGATTGAAGGAGGTAGAGGGATGATTGAAGAGCAGGACACTATTGAAGAACTGCTTACCCAGATCAGGGAATTCTGCTCGTCTCACACCGATCCGCAAAAAATTGCCAAATATGCGCCTTATTTCAAAGAAGGTTACGATCCCTACGGTGTGCCCGACGAGGCGCTCGCTCCGAAAAAGAGAGAATGGCTGAAGAGCTGCAAGCACCTGCTGACGCTTCCCGGAGTTTTCATATTGGGCGACAGGCTCTTCCAGTCGGGCAAGTATGAGGAGGGTTTTCTCGCCATTTTCTTCCTGCGCCCATTCTTGTCCCAGTTTACCCTGGAGGCCTTCCAAAGGTTGGGAAGATGGCTTGAATTCGGCGTGCACAACTGGGCGCACTGCGATACGCTCTGCGGCGACCTGCTCTCCACATGCCTGGAAAATGGAATAGTAGCTTTTGAGGCCATGGCGGGCTGGCGAGGATCTGCCTTCAAATATAAAAGGAGAGCGGTTCCCGTTTCCTCCCTCAGGCTGATCAAGCAATCTAAGGATATCGCGCCCCTCCTTGACTTTCTGCGGCCACTGATGTGCGATGCGGAGAGGGTTGTACAGCAGGGGATGGGTTGGTTCCTGCGTGAAGCCTGGAAAGTGTACCCTCAAATGGTAGAGGCCTTTCTGCTCGAGTGGAAGGGTTGCTCTCCCCGGCTGATATTTCAATACGCCGCCGAAAAAATGTCCCCTGAGGGAAAAGCACGTTTCCGTCGCAAATGACTTTCCGGAGATCCCCGTCCAACAATCTCTGTGCGCTCCCGAATCGCAGGTCTGGCGCCCTAAACGAAATACCAGAGATCATTTTCTGCTTTTGATAGAATAGACATACAAGACTGAAGGAGGTGTCTTATGAGGTTCGCTTTTTATCGCTTCGTTTCCGTTGTGCTTCAATTGATCGCCTGGATCGCTCTTCTCGCAGGTGTAGTTGTGGCCATCTTTGCCGTCTCTGCCCCAGGAGACTGGATGCATCACTACGTGCGTGACATATATATGTGGGATCTTTCAGATACAGGCATGCGCTGGGGCATGTTCGCCGCCTGGTTGATTGGCGGGATCGTTACCTGGGCTTGCTTTCTTGGTTTCGCAGGTATTCTCCACTTGCTCATCACCATTGAAGGAAATAGCCATGCAGTTCGGCAGGCAGGTGCCCAGGCCCCTGTTGCAAGTGCTGCTTTTAGCTGCCCGGTTTGTCATACTTCCACTCAGGAGGGAGACAAATTCTGTAAATTCTGCGGGGCAAAAGTCGGAAATTGAACAAGTAACCTTAGCCCATCGTGTAAAATGAAATCATGAACGAAGACTGGGTGGTAATTTATCGAGCGGAAAACGCCGTAGAAGCTGCCCTGATCAAAAGCCGAATGGAAGAATTGGGGATCCCGGTTCTGGAGAAAGGGGAGTCTGTCGGCTTAATTTATGGCTTTACCGTAGGTCCTCTGGCCACCATCGATATTATGGTCCCCGCCCGGCTTTATGAGGACGCGCTTGAGGCATTACGCGACGAAGGCGGATTACTGACGAGAGAGGAGGAATGAGCGGATAGCCCTTCGGTCGCGCGATGGATAACAGTTGCGGCCGAGAAGCAGTATCAAGAAAAGGAGGTTCCGATGTATTGTAAGAATTGCGGGAAGGAATTGCCTGCACAGGGTACATTTTGCCCCAATTGCGGTGTCCAGCTTGATACGGCGGCAATGAAAGCAGGGGTTAGCGTTAGGGCATCTTCATATAATCCCATTGCGGATTTTATCCTCATCCTGGCCGATATTCTGGTGATCGTAAGCTTTTTTATACCCTGGGTAGTGCTTGGTTTCGCTAACGCCAACTCAATAGGAATCAGCCCGCTGCAGATTATTCAAGAGGGCGGGGTACAGTGGTGGCTTTTTGTGATCCCGCTGGTCATGGCAATAGCCGGGTTTGTGGAACTCCTCTGGGCCATTTTTCGCATCATCACCAAAGGCAAGGGATTATGGAGGCGCTGGTGGTATTTCAGTGACGGCGTGGCCTATATTGTTGCCGGCGTCGTTTGGTGGGTCCTTGTAATGTATGCTCCGAGCATCTTCATCCAGGGGGCATACATTTCTCTCAGTGACCTCATCGGGCAGGGCTTGACCGCCAGTTTCGGTGTCGGGCTGATACTTCTGATCGTCGCTGGCGCCCTGGATATTGTTGCCGGCGTCGTTTCTCTGGCCACGCGAAGAGCCTGAAACCTGTGACAGGACGATGGAGGCATGATAAAATTGCCTGAACGGTGGCTGTAGCTCAACTGGTTAGAGCGCTGGACTGTGGATCCAGGTGTTGGGGGTTCAAGTCCCCTCAGCCACCCCATTTCTAATCCAGATATGAAATGGAAGCGCTACGATAAGAAGGCAGACTACTCCTACACTCTCGGTGTCGCGCCTACGCTTGAATTGCTTCGACATCGCCCCTTGCTGGTGCTGGAAATAATTCTCTCCCCTCTCGCGCTGAAGAGCCCGGGCGTGCGGAAAATTGTGGAATCTTGCTCATCTCTGGCCATTCCCCACCGTGTGGACGACCTGCTCATTCGGAGGCTATCTTCTAAAGAAGACATTCACGCCCTGGCATTCTTCCGGAAATACCCGGGGAAAATAAATCCTCAGAGGAACCAGGTGGTCCTCGTAAATCCAGACGACATGGGGAACCTGGGGACCATTATCCGGGCCATGGCTGCCTTCGGTTATGATCAACTTGCCATCATCCGTCCGGCAGCCGATTTCTTTCATCCCAAGACGCTGCGGGCCTCGATGGGAGCGAGCTTTCGTATCTCCCATGAATATTTTGAGAGCTACTCCTCCTGGCGCAAGCATATTTCCATTCCTGTTTATCTTTTCTCCCCGAAAGGTAGGGAGGACTTACGTCAGGTTTGTTTTCAATCCCCTTACGGCCTGGTATTCGGAAATGAAGGAGCGGGACTCCCTCCGGAAATCCTCGCCAGTGGTAGCTCCCTTCGGATCCCCTTCCTCTCGCATGAGGTGGATTCTCTCAGCTTGCCCGCAGCTGTGGCTGTAACTCTCTACCAGGCGCATATGCCTTCGGCTCTGAAGATATTTCCCTCGCGGGAACATAGCCCAAGTGCACACCGATCTAAAATTTGAATATGCGCTGGATTCGTTTACTTCCCCGCATCGGGTTTTGGACCCGATGCCTCAGTCTGCAGGTTGGGTTCTGGAAAGCTCCGACCAGTCCACGGTCAGGAAGAGGTTCTTTCGCAGGTGCAGGCAGGGTTTGAATCCATCTAAGAAGCGATCCGAGAAAAGCTCCGCCCTGACCCTGGCTGCCCCGACCCCGCCCACGATTAAATGGTGATCGCCGAAAACCTGGTCACGGTGTAGGACACATTCGAGGTAAGCAGCGCTTTCAGCGATCACAGGCGCCTTTATTGTCTGGGCGGGAAGCCTGGTGAAACCGGTCAGGGCGAATTTATCCCTATTGCGCCCTGAGCTGATACCGCACGCCCAGACTTTCTCCGCATCTTCGAAGAAAGGAATGTTCAGGGCGAAAGCCCTGGCTTCTTTGATCAGCTGGTAGGAGAACCTCGTCTCCTTGAGGGCCAGGGCAACGAGGGGTGGATCCCCCGAGAGAGGCATCAACCAGGCGATAGGAGTGATAGTTTCCCTCTCCCTACAGCTCGCAGTGAGGAGCGAGGTCGGGTTGGGGTGGAGCAGGAACATCCAGTTCTCCAGGCACTCCTTCCAGTCACTCATCTTTTTTCGCCCCAAAATAGCTCGTTTTCCGCAGGGAGTAGACCAGGGGAAGGGCGAGAAGCAACCCAACAGGAGCCTGGACTATATCGGTGTAGAATTCGATCAGAGCCGCCGGCCAGCCATAAATAAAACCCGTGGCCATGACGTAGCTTCCCACCATCAGGGGGATGGCTGTCAGACAGGAGAGAAAATCTCCGAGCAGGCGATTTTTCCAGGGTAGCTTTGAGATGAGACCCACGATCAAACCTTCCAGGGCCTTGATAACGAAACTTATGGGAGCCCAGGGAAGAGCGGCGCCGAGGACGATGTCCGCTAATCCTGCTCCTATACCCCCGGCGAGTCCGCCGATCGTTCCCCCGAAAAGCAGGGCGCTCGCGTAAACTATCACCTCGCTTAAATTAAAATAGCTGGACGGGCTAGTGCGAACGTGGATCAGTGTCCCGAGGAAGGTTAAGGCAGCCAGTACGGCGACCAGGGCGATCTCTCTCGTGGTGATTTTTGGGATTGCCTGATTTTTGTTCATCTATCTCCCTCCATTTATTAAATCAGTGCGTAGTGCGGGACGTTAGCACGCGCCTGACGATTCAGCTCCTTGATAGACTCGGCCAGGATCTTAATGCCGGTAACGATTTGCTTGTACTTCAGGGCGGAGAAGGAGAGCCTGAGGAAGGAGCGGTAGCCACCCTGTCTGGAAAATAAAACCCCCGGGGTGAAGGAGACCTTTTTCTGCGCCGTAAAGAAAAGAAGTTCCCGGGAATCTATCTCCTGCGGTAATTCCAGCCAGAAAAAGAAACCGCCCAGGGGAATCTCCCAGCGAACCTGTTCGGGCATTGAGGACTGCAGTGCTTCCTGGGTGATATCTCTTTTGCGCCGGTAGAGGTTCCTGATTTTCTCCAGATGCTCGATCCATAAGCCGTTTCTCATAAGCTCATGCACTATCTCCTGGGATATTGAATTGGCATGATAGTCGGTGCTTTTTTTAATCTGACCGATGTGCTCGATCAGAACGGGATGGGATATGAGCGTGCCCAGGCGAAGGCCGGGGGCCAATGTTTTGGAAAAACTAACTGCCAATATTACTCTGTCGGGAGCAAGAGAAGCAATGGGGGGATAGGGATGCTCCTGGTCGTAATAGAGCTCGGAAAAGACAGCATCCTCCAGGATGAAAAAATGGTGTTGGCGGGCCATCCGCGCAAGTACCTGCCGTTTTTCCAGCGAGAGCACCGACCCCGTAGGGCTCTGAAAATCGGGATTCAAGCACACCAAGCGCGGGATCCTTCCCTGCGAGATCATCGCCTGAAGGGCTTCAATGTTCACCCCGTCTTTCTGCATAGGTAGGAAGTCGACGGTGAGGGGCAGGAGGGAGAGCGCCTGAAATGGGCCACTATATCCGGGTTCCTCGAGCAGAACGAGGTCGTTAGGATTGAGAAGCAATTTTGCCACAAGATCCCAGGCCTGGGTGCACCCGTTGATAGGCAGAATCCAGTCGGAATTGATGTTCAGGCGGAAAATTTTCATGTATTGGGCGACAGCCTGGCGGAAGCTTGTTTCTCCGTAGACCGGGCCATAGGAAAGGAGTGATTCACCTTGCCGCTGTAGCACAACCTGGATGGATTTGAGCAGAACTTCAGAAGGGATAGCCTCTTTTGCAGGAGTCGCTGAGGCGAAGGAGAGTTCGGAGTAGAGATTGCGGATCAATCCGGGAGTGGGTTGTAAAGAAGAAAGACTCTGTGCTCGGCTGGAGATCTCGGATCTCGGATCACGGGAGGAAGAGGGGGTTTGCATTGCCTCCTTGACTTTTGTTCCCTGCCCGACGTGCATTTGCAGATAGCCTAACTCAGACAACTTTCGGTAAGCGGTCAGGACCGTTCCCCTATTGACACCAAACATTTTCGCCAATTCGCGCACAGGAGGAAGTTTGGATCCAGCCTTGATTCTCCCTGATTGGATTAAATTCAAAAGATATTCGGCCAGCTGTTGGTAGAGCGGAGCAGCCTCTTTTGACCAGTCCAAGCGAGTGTCATTTAACCAATTTGACATCTTAATTCAATTAAATACACAGCTACCTTTTTGTCAATAGGCTGAGGTCGAAAGATTCCTTACCCAAAAAGAAAGTCTCTACTATAATAATAAGGATTTGGTCGGAATGCGTTAAAAAATATTTCATGGAGATGAGACCCAATGGATTTGAAAGCTCTGTTACAGCCGCGTTCGATAGCCATCATCGGCGCATCAAGGAAAGCCGGCTCAATTGGCTATATGGTAGTAAAGGGGCTGATCGACTCGAAATTTAAAGGGGCTATTTACCCCGTGAACCCGAATGCTGATGAAATCCTCAGCCTGAAATGCTATAAGTCCGCCACGGACATCCCCGGAGAAGTAGATCTGGCGGTGATAACAGTTCCAGCGGAGCTGGCCATTCAGGCTGTGGAAAGTGCCGGGCAAAAAGGAGTGAAGGTAGCCGCCGTTATCACTTCCGGATTCGGCGAGGTTGGCAGGAAAGACCTAGAAAATCAACTGGTAGAGGCGGCTCACCGTTACGGAATGTCGGTCGTGGGGCCCAATATCGTGGGAATCTTAAATAATCCGGCGAAATGTAATGCCTCTTTCGGACCTTATCTGCCATACCCAGGATCAATAGCGCTCGTCTCTCAAAGCGGAGCTCTTCTGATAGCGCTGGACGGCATGACCTGGATTAACAAGATTGGAATCTCCCACATGATCTCTATCGGTAACATGGCGGATCTAGACATTGCCGATTTCGTGGAGGCACTGAATGAGGACCCACACACAACCGCTATCAGCCTCTACATCGAGGGTTTACGCGATGGACGCAAGTTCTTACGGGAAGCGCAGAAAAGCAAGAAACCCATTATTGCCTTGAAGGCCGGCGTTTCCAAACGCGGAGAACTTGCCACGGCTTCGCACACAGGATCTCTCGCCGGCTCAAATCGAATTTACCAGGCCGCCTTCAAACAATACGGGGTTGTCACCGCTCTGACTCTGGATGAGCTTTTCGTGCGCTCGATTGCCCTCTCGATGATGCGTCCCTTACTTGGCGAACACGTAGCGGTGATTACGAATGGGGGCGGAGCCGGAGTTTTAGCTACTGACGCGGCGGAGCGTCACGGAGTACCCCTTTTGGATCCGCCGGACGATTTGAAGGAGCAGTTCCGCAAATGGATGCCTGATTTCGGCAGCCCGCGGAACCCTGTGGACATGACAGGCATGGCTGACAGACCGTGGTACCAGGGATGTCTCGTGGACGCACTCAAACACCCCTGGACAGATGGAGCAGCTGTCCTCTATTGCGAGACCTCGATCACGGACCCGCAGAATATCGCCGAAGGTATCTACCAGGCCTATCTTGAGGCAGGAGCCTCGAAGCCTGTTGTCGCTTCCTTGATCGGCGGCGAGCGTTGCCTTAAGGCAGGCGAATGGCTGAAGAGTAAAGGGGTCCCCAGCTATTTTGACCCGGATGATGCTTTGAGCGCCTTGGGCGCCCTGAGGCAGCACGGACGATATCTGGAGTACAGAAAAACCCAGCCTCAGCCATGGTTGGATGTGGACAAAGGGAAGGTCACCCAGATCCTGGATGAGTCGAGGAAGGAAAATCGTAAGGCCCTCACTGAATACGAGGCCGGTAAAATTTTCCAGGCTTACGGCATGCCCCTAGCCGAGAGCATCCTGGCTGAGGACGAAGCAGAAGCCGTGAAAGCCGCCGAGCAACTGGGCTACCCTGTGGTTTTGAAGATTTCCTCCCCCGACATCCTTCATAAAACGGACGCTAAGGGAGTGAAGATCAACCTCAATAACGAGAACGATGTGCGTGCTGCATTTGCTGAGATTCTGGATAATGCCAGGAAATATAATCCGAATGCCAAGATCCTTGGTCTGCTCGTGCAGAAACAGGCCCCCCGTGGAGGAACCGAGGTCATCTTCGGCGCGATTAAGGATCCTCAATTCCAGCAGGCAGTGATGTTCGGTCTGGGTGGTATCTTTGTCGAAGTCCTTAAAGACGTTACTTTCAGAGTAGCGCCTATTTCTCCGCTCGAGGCTCAGGCTATGTTCAAGGAGATTGCGGGTTACCCGATGATCCAGGGTGTTCGGGGCGAGAAACCGCGGGATGCTGAAGCACTCGCTGAGGCCCTATCCCGTCTTTCCCAACTCGTGGTCGACTTTCCGGAAATCAAAGAACTCGACGCCAACCCTGTTCTCCTCTATGAAAAAGGCCTTCTGGTTGTGGATGCTCGTATCCTCCTGAGCTGATTTCAGGCATCGCCCTTGCAATATATTCAAGGTGTCGATTCTGAAATCGGCGCCCATTGTCTTTTTCTGCTAAGATAGGCGAAGGAGATAGAACTCAATGGAGAGGGATGTGGATTCGCTTTTCTTCTTCCATTTTGCGGGCTCTTTGCCGTTTTTCTTTTGCCTTTTTGAAAGAGACGGCAAGGTGCAATTCTCCTCCCCTCCACTTCTTGAGCTGCACGGTCTGAAGGATCAGGATCTCTCAGCCCACGATCCTGCTGATATGCTCTTCCTTTCAGAGGAAAGTTTTGTTCAGGCTCTTTCATTCCTGAAGAACGGCAGAACACCGGACTTAACAACGCGATGCCGGGCCTGCGGGGAAGAAAGGATCATCCGTTGGTTCTTATGGTCCGCGACAGACGATTTAATCGCCGCTCTGGGCTTTGACCATACCGTTGATACCCATGAGATGGAGAGCCTCAGGCTTCAGCTTTCCGCCCGCATGAGGGATCTGCAGCTCGTGGGAGAGACCGCTTCAGAAATCGCCAAAGGCCTCGACCTGCAGCGAACCCTCGAGGCTATAGTTCTGGCCGTCAAGCGCCTGGTAGAATGCCATGGAGTGATTATCTTTCTCATGGGGAAGGATGAGGAGACGTTGACTCCCTGGGCGATTAAATACGATCAAGGAGTGTATCCGGAAGAGGATTCGTTCTCCCTGGCCGCCGCCTTGAGCGTCAGGATAGGGGAGGGACTCACGGGTTGGGCAGCGGCAAAAGGAGAGGCGGCAATAACGGGGGATGCAGAGAATGATCCACGGGTGAGCCATATCCCCGGTACGGCCCATCTCGACGAGTCATTGATGGCCGTGCCTTTAAAAATGGAGGGAACGGTTAGAGGGGTGATCATGCTCTCGCGTCTTGGTTTGAACAAATTTACTTCCGCAGACCTTGACCTGATGAAATCTATAGCCTCCCAAGCCGTGGTGGCGATCGAGAATGCCCGGATCTACGAGGAGGAAAAGAAAAAAGCGGAGCGTATCTCCCTTCTGCGAGAGCTGGACCGTTCTCTGGCCGTATCCCTCGATGCAACTGGTGTTGCAAGGATTTTTGCAGAGAAGATAAGGCCCATCCTACAATTCTCCGATATTTTCTTTTTTCAGTTCGATCGACAGAATATGATCATTCGGCCCCTTGCTCCGAAAGGCGAGCAGTTGCCCATATTTCCTTTCCCGGGCTCTCTGGCCGAGAGAATTGCGGAGGGCAGGCAGGCCTTTATCAGAGAAGAACTGAACCTGCTTTGGGAATTCCCGGAGGAAAAGTGGTTGAGGGAAATGCAGGTCGTCTCTTACGCGGCCTTTCCCCTCTACTACAAGGAAGAGTTTCGCGGCATGGTCATCCTTACCTTCCCCAGGACCCTGCCCAAAGGCGAGATGAATCTGGAGCTATTACAGGATGTCGCTCATCCCCTCGCGATCGCCCTGGAGAACGCTCGATTATACACCGATGCCCGAAATCAACTGGAAATGCTGGCCCTTTTGAATCGCGCTGGAGTTGCTATCTCAACCGGAGAAACCAACCTGCGCCAAAACCTGTCGAAGATCCTCGAGGAAGTCCGCACAATGATCGGATGTCACAGCGTGGGGCTTTATTTATTGGAGGAGAGCCAGATGATACTGCGGCCGGAAGTCATCTACGAGCCCGGACATTACCCGCTTGCCGACGAAGAGCTCACCCCCCACCTCACCTTGAAATGGGGAGAGGGAATTACGGGATGGGCTGCAGCCACAGGATTACCTGTGGTGAGCGGCGATGCAGAGCACGACCCGCGCGCGAAGCATGTCGATGGCACTCCCTATATTGATGAATCAATCATCGCTGTCCCATTACGGGTAGGAGAGCGAACACAGGGAGCTCTGACGCTTTCAAAGCTGGGCCTGAATCAATTCGGCGAACAGGAGTTTCTTCTAGCGAACACGTTGGCCGCCCAGATTTCCGTTGCCCTGGAGAATGCAAGGCTGTACGAGGAGCAGTTGAGGGCCAGGGATCAACTGGAGAATGATATCGAGAGGATAAAACAGCTGGAGACAGTACGGGAGGACTTTCTCTACTCGGTATCGCATGAATTGAGGACCCCTCTTACCTCGATTGCTGCTGCACTGGAGATGGTGGAAAGGTCTGATAAGGATAAAGCGGGGCTTCTGTTTAGCTATTACGATCTCCTACTTCGCTCGAACGCCCGATTGAAACGATTGGTCGACAATCTGCTCGAGACTTCCAAAGTCAGCCAGGGAGGATTAGAACTTCATCGAAGCCGGGAAGATCTCATTCGACTTGCGGAGGAGGTAAGGGCCAATCTGGGACCGGAAGCCAAGCAGAAGAATGTCTCCATTGAGATAGAGCCCTGCGGAGCTTTAAATCCTATCCTGGTTGATCGGGAACGATTAATTTTAATTTTGACTAACTTGCTCTCCAATGCGATTAAGTACTCCTTTGCCAACAGCAGCGTGCTCATTCGCATCGATGATCAGCAGGATGCGGTTCTGCTTTCAGTAGGGGATTCCGGGCCGGGCATCCCTGAAGATGAACTGCCCCGCATCTTCGAGAGATTCTTCCGCAGCCAAACAGATTTGAACATCGTTACCAGGGGGGCCGGGGTAGGATTGAGCCTCTCAAAATCTTTGGTGGAAGCCCATGGGGGAAAAATCTGGCTGGAGTCGGCAGTCGGCCAGGGCACAAAAGTAAAATTTACAATCCCCAGAGCAACGCAGGCATAACAGGTGAGTTCTTTGACGCAAACAGTGTCCCATAAATTGCTGGAGAGTATCAACGAGGCTCCTTTTCTCTGGGAAGAAATTTCCCCGATAGCTAAGCAGGCCTTCGGCACAGATGTCTATTTATTCCTCCTCAAGGAAGGCGGATTTCTCCGCCCCCTATCTTCTCCGAATTTCCCCAAGGAATTAGCTCCAGCGATCATATCCGAGGAAAGCTTCCTGCAGTTGCTGGGGGAGAAAACCAGACTGGAGGCGAAGGATTGGCAACTCCTGACCCAATCCAGCAGCCATTCAGGGTCGATACTCGTCTACCCGCTGCAGCTTGTCAGCTGGAAACCCGGATATTTGTTGATGTTCCTCTCCCGGGATAAAAATGGGGTGCCTCCGTTAGAGCACCACCCCGCCCTCGTATCCCTGACCTCCTCGCTTTTGGCGGTTCATCTTCTCAAGCAGCAGTTAAACCGCAGAATGGAGGACCTATCGCTGCTCCTCCGTGCAGCGACAGTGATTGGGTCCCAGCTCGAGCTGGACCAGACCCTCAACCAAATCCTCGATTCCCTTTACGAGGTTGCCGGCGTTTCTAATGCTGCAATCTTTCTGCTCGAGGAACAGGATATGGTTTTGGTGCTGCGAGCTCACCGCGGATACCGCGGAGATGTCTTCAACTTCCGTATTCCCATAGGCAAAGGTATCACCGGCAGGGCCGCAAAAACTGGAGAGGTGGTGGTAGTCTGCGATGTGAACCGCGACCCCGACTACATACGGGGGGTGGAAGACGCCAAAAGCGAAATGGCTATACCTCTGAAAGTGGAGGGCAAAGCGATCGGAGTGCTCGATATCGAGAGCGAAACTCATGATTTTTTTGACGCACACCGGCAAGCCCTTATCCGGACCCTGGCAGATCAGGTGGGCCTAGCTCTATATAATTCTATTCTCTACGAAAGAACCCAGCAGATGGCGATTACTGACCATTTAACCGATCTTTATAATCGACGCTACTTTATCGAGCAGGCCCGCAAGGAGGTTCTGAGATCGGGGCGCTTCGCCCATTCCTTGAGCTTGCTCTTTTTAGACCTGGATGACTTCAAGCTTTATAACGATCGCCTCGGCCATTTAGCTGGAGATCAATTGCTCGTACAGGCTGCTCAGTTGTTGCGAGCCAACGCGCGAGAAACTGACGTGGTCTGTCGGTTTGGCGGGGACGAGTTCCTCTTGCTGATGCCGGAGACCCCTTTAGCAGGTACAGCCATCGTCGCGGAACGCATTCGTCACCTGATGGAGATTTCTACTCCCATCACCGTTTCCTTAGGAGTGGCGGAATTCAATCGGAGAGAGGACACCATAGAATCACTGCTGGAAAAGGCTGATAAGGCCCTTTATTCTGCCAAAAAAGCCGGAAAAAATCGGGTGGTGCTGAGCGGACCGTAATTTTTGGCGACCCATTTATCTCTTCCTGCTGATAATAAACCTGGACAACTCCGGCGCTTAATTATCGGTTTGGCAGCACCTGCCGTTGCAGAGAATCTCCTCCTGACAGCTGTTACTCTGACTGATACTTTGATGATCGGCTGGTTGCGCAGCTCAGCAGCACTTGCGGCAGTGGCCATGGGAAGCTTTCTCAACTTCACTCTCACCTCTTTATTCACCTCGCTCTCCATCGCCTGTACTTCCCTGGTAGCCCGCTCGTGGGGAGCGGGAAATCAGGACAGGGCACGATGCTACCTGGGACAATCTTTTGCTCTCGCCCTTATTTCTGGTCTAGCAATCGCCATTCTCGGTTTCCTCTTCGCCGAACCAATCCTGTCTTTGATGGGACTCCAGGAGCAGGCAGCTAGAGAGGGAGTTTTCTATCTGCGTCTCCTTTTCCTCTCGAATATCTTCGGCTTTCCTGCCCTTGTGCTCTTCGGAGCATTACGTGGAGCAGGGAACACGCGCACTCCCCTTTTTATTACGGGAGCGGCTAACCTCCTGCATATTGTCCTCGCTCTTTTACTCATCTTCGGGTGGGGTTTTTTCCCTGCCCTGGAAGTAAAGGGCGCGGGTTGGGCCACGGCGATTACTACCGCTCTTAGCGGAATCGCGATTTTTCTCGTGGCGTGGATCGGTAGAGGCGAGTTCTACCTGAAAATTTCCCATCTGCGTCTGCGTGCTCCCATGTTGAGAGAGGTTTTCCGGCTGGCTGCCCCTGCTTTCGGCGAGGCTTTTGTCTACAGGGGTGCCCAGTTGATCTTCATCCGTTTAGTTTCCGCCCTGGGCGAAATACCGCTGGCCGCTCACCAGGTGGCGCTGAGCATCGAATCACTCTCTTATATGCCCGGATGGGGATTTGCCGTAGCCTCCACGACGCTTTGCGGTCAATTTCTCGGAGCAAAGAAACCCGTTTTGGCGGAAAGGAGTATCTGGCTGACTACCTGGTTGGGGCTTTTAGTCCTCTCGTCTTTCGGTCTTCTCTTCGGACTCCTGGGGAATCAGATCGCCTCTCTCTTCGGCGGAACCCGGGAAGTAATCGAGCAGGCCGGCCTGGCTATACGGCTTGGGGCCCTGGAGCAGCCAGGGCTGGCTGTTCTGATGATTATCGCAGGAGCGCTGCGGGGAGCAGGAGACACACATAGCCCTCTCGTAGGCACTATTGTCGGGGTTTTAATTGGTCGACTTCTACTCGTCTATCTTCTGGCTTTTCCCTTAGGGATGGGCCTGGCCGGTGTGTGGCTCGCAACAGCTGTAGATTGGTCACTGAGAGCTGTAGTTGTTCTCTGGTTCTTTCTTAAGGGGAGATGGAAGGAGGCATCTCTTCTCTCAGCAGAAGAGAACCTGCCTGCGGCTTAATAGAATAATCGTGACAACGATGATGGTGATCAATGCCCCGATCAAGACTGCCAGAGGAGCTCCGAGGAATTGGGCCAGGGTTCCCGCGAGGAGGCTGCCAAGAGGAGCCATACCGACAAAGGTCATAGTATAGAGAGCCATTATGCGACCGCGGTAAGAATCGGAGGTCGAGGTTTGGATGATGGTGTTCACAGAGATGTTCTGTGTCACCATTGCGCCACCCGCCCAGGCCAGGAATGCCATGCTGATCAAATAATTTTGCGAGAGAGAGAAAGCTATCAGAGCCAAGCCGAGGATCAGGTTCCCTACCATGACCAACCGGCCTTTATTTCCTTGAGAGGACATTGTGGTGACGCCGAGGGCTCCAACCAACGCCCCTGCACCAATAGCGGACATCAGTCCTCCCAGGCCGAAGGCCCCACTGGAAAGGACGTCCCGAGCGAAGACGGGCATCAGGGGGAGGTAGCTGTATGCGAAAATAGAAGTGATGGCCGCGATGGAAAGGAAGGCGAAAATATTGCGTTCCTGCCAAGCGTAGCGCAGCCCCTCTTTCATGCTGGAAAGAACGGGAATCCCCACTCTTTCAGTTCCCTTAGCTGGAAGGCGGATGAGAAATAGGGCGGCCAGGGTAGCGAAGTAGCTCGCTCCATTCACGACAAAGCAGACCCCGATGCCCGCCAGTGAGATCAGGAGTCCGGCAAGGACCGGTCCAACGATGCGAGCGGCATTGAAGCTCGTTGAGTTCAAACCGATAGCATTCATCAGGTCCTCCTTTCCTACCATTTCCACAATGAAAGACTGCCGGGTGGGCATATCTAAAGCATTCATGGTGCCCATGAAGAAGGAAAGTAGCATGACATGCCATGTCTGAATCAGGCTGGAAAGCACGAGTCCTCCCAGGATGAAAGCCTCCAGAGCCAGCATGCTCTGGCTGATAATCAGCAGGTTCTTCTTCGGGATTCGGTCGGCGAGAGCTCCGCCAAAGAGGGAAAATAAAAGGACCGGCAAAGTGCCGAGAGCGGAAACCAGGCCGAGGTAAAATGACGAATCCGTCAATTGGAGGACCAGCCAGCCTTGGGCTACTGACTGCATCCATGTCCCGACCAGGGAGACGGATTGACCCAGCCAATAGAGGCGATAATTTCGATGCCTTAAAGAGGAAAAAGCTCTGCCTAAAATATTTGAACGCTGTTCCGCTCCTGCATCCATCATTCAGGATGATTCAAGAGGGAGAAGTCTCGGGATCAGGGCACAGGATAGAAAGCAACAGCCAGTGCACCAGGCCCGGAATGAGATCCCAGGGCAGGCCCTACTTCCGAGAGGATAGTCTCGCCCTCGAGGAAGAATTCCCTCATGACCCTTTCCTTTAACTCCAGTGCTTGGTCTAAGGCATCGGCGTGCATTACCGCGATCCGCCCTTTCTTTTCTGCCAGGACATTTCTTATTCTATTTACGATCTTGTCCATCGCCATGCGGTAGTTGGAGGCCTTGCTGACGAATTCAATGATGCCATGGCGGAGGCGGATGATCGGCTTAATGTTCAGGAGGACGGCGATTTTGGCTACGGCTTGAGAGATCCGCCCCGAACGCTCGGCGTATTTCACATCCGGGATTAAGGCGAGGATCTGTACTCGCTGGATCACCTCTTTCACCCGCTCAATGATTTTCTCTTTCGGGCTTTTTCTCCCTGATTCCTCTACGGCTTCCATTGCTACGAAGCCAAGGCCCATGGAGACACTGCCTGAATCGATCACTTCCACCTCGCCCTCCGGAATCATGGAACGGGCCAGGACCGCGGACTGGTATGCCGCACTGTGCCTTGAGGTAGTGGTGAAGGAGAGGACGGATTTGCCCAATTGAATGAGACGCCGGAAGACCTCGAGGTAAGCACCGGCTGGCGGAGCGGCAGTTTTGGGGAAATCGTGTTGACTGCGCAACATGCTGAAAAAATGCTTGGGAGACAGATCGAACTTGTCCAGGAAGCTACGCTCGCCAAAGACCACAGGGAAATTTACCAATTCGAGGCCGTATTCGTCCACGATCTTCTGGGGCAAATCGGCAACACTATCGACTACGACGCTGATATCCTTCATAGCTAATATTCTATGCTACTTGAGCTCCATGCTCAAACATTTTTCCTTTCAATGATATACTGCAAAAATGAAGAGAAAATTGCTCTATTTCTCCCTGCTACTTTTGGGGCTAGCGTTAGTATCTTGTCAATTTCTACCTCCGCTGCCTTCAGGCTCTTCCCGGGAGAGCACAACTTCGACCATGCCTACTGACAGAGCAACACCGACACCCTCGATGACCCCGTCAGTTTCGCCGAGCCCCTCAAGTGAATCGACCTCTTCTTCTCTCCCCTCCACACGAAGCCCGTCGCCCAGCCCCGACCAGAATTACTCTCCCTCGGAGCCGCTCGAGATTTCTCGAGGACCTCAAGGAGGCAATCGGATCGCCTTCACCTTCGATGGCGGTGCCGGGCGAGGTTACGTGGAGGAGATCCTGGCCATATTGGATGATAATGAAGTGCCGGCCACTTTCTTCCTTACCGGAACTTGGATTGATCAATTCCCGGATGCGGTCGAGGCTATCCATGACCGAGGTTTCAACCTCGGCAATCACACCCTGACTCACCCTCATCTGACCGAACTATCGGACGAGGAGGTCGTAGAGGAGATTCAGGCAGTGGAGGATCGCATCCAGGATCTCCTGGGTGTAAGTACCAGGCCGTTTTTCCGACCTCCTTACGGGGAGCGAGATGGGCGAATCCTTGAGCTATTACAGGAAGAAGGGTATGTGAGTATGTACTGGACGATAGATTCCCTGGATTGGCAGGTCGAGAGCACGCCGGAGTCAGTGCGAGAGCGGGTGATGGATCGATTAGAGGATGGGGCAATTGTGCTCTTTCACTTAGCCAGCGAATCCTCTCATTTGGTTCTCGACGAACTGATCAAAGAAATTAGCGGGAGAGGCTACAGATTCGTCGCTCTGGAGGACTTTCTTCCGCCGAGCTCTTGATTTTTCCGGTGCTATGTCGAGAAAATAAGCGCATCATTTCTGAACTTTAGCTATCGAGGTGAAGATGATATGAGCGTAATTGAGGAAGTCAGGGGACGAGAGGTGCTGGATTCGCGCGGTTACCCTGCGCTGGAAGTAGAGGTCCGACTGTGTGATGGAACTTCAGGCAGCGCCATCGTTCCTTCCGGGGCATCGACCGGAACACATGAAGCCCGAGAACTACGGGACGGAGATAAAAATCGATATCAGGGCAAGGGACTATTGCGCGCCCTCCAGAATGTGAGAGATAAAATTCGACCTGCAATTCAGGGAATGGATGTTTTCTCCCAAAGGGAGGTTGACCGTATCCTGATCGAACTCGACGGGACCCCTGCCAAGCAGAGCCTTGGAGCTAATGCCATCCTCGGGGTCTCTTTAGCGGTATCCATGGCCGCCAGTAATTGCCTGGGGGTCCCCCTCTACCATTACCTGGGTGGGATAGCGGGGCGTCTGATGCCACTCCCCTATATGAATATCCTGAATGGGGGGAAGCACGCCGATAACAATGTAGATATTCAGGAGTTCATGATTGTTCCGGTGGGAGGAGGATCATTCCAGGAGGCCCTGCGCATCGGAGCCGAGGTCTATCATTCGCTTAAGGCCGTTCTGAAAGAAAGAAAGCTGCTCACCTCGGTAGGTGATGAGGGGGGATTCGCTCCCAATCTGTCTTCAAATGAGGAGGCCCTTCAGGTAATTCTCTCCGCCATAGAGAAGGCGGGCTGGAAACCAGGCGAAGATGTTTACCTGGCCTTAGATTCTGCTGCCTCTGAATTCCATGAAGGCGGCTCCTACTACTTCAAAGGGGAGAATCACAGGCTTGATTCGTCGGAGATGGTTGCATACTACGAAAAGCTTGTCTCCCGTTACCCGATCATATCCATCGAGGACGGCCTGGCCGAGGACGATTGGACGGGCTGGCGGGAACTTACCGCCCGTCTGGGTGGAGTGGTGCAGCTCGTGGGAGATGACCTCTTCGTGACAAATACGCAGCGCCTTGAAATGGGTATAGAGCGGGGAGTGGCGAATTGTATCCTGATTAAGCTGAACCAGGTCGGTACCCTGACGGAGACCATGGATACTATCGACCTGGCGAGGCGAAACGGTTATGGTGCCCTTATCTCTCATCGCTCCGGGGAAACGGAGGATACCTTCATCGCTGATCTGGCGGTTGGCCTGAATGTGGGTCAGATCAAGACAGGGGCCCCGGCTCGCTCGGAGCGACTGGCCAAATACAACCAGCTTCTCCGGATAGAGGAGGGCCTGGGCGCGGCCGCTCTCTTTTTAGGTAAAGAGAGTTTCCGCCATTTTCTAAATAATCGAGATTAAAGAAAGCGGGCGAAAAGGGCTCGAGCCGCCTGCCAATCTCGAATTATTAATTCTCCTTCCGCCAGAGGAGCATTTCTTGCCGCAAGAACCTGTATCGGGAGGATGCCGGCCTTTTTTGCGCCCTCAACATCGGCAGCCAGGCTGTCTCCAAAGTGTATGCAGCTCTCTGGTTTGGCCTGAAGCCGGCGCAGACCTTCCTCGAAAATCCTGCGCGAGGGCTTTCGCCACGAAAATTCTGACGAGAGAACCAGCGTGTCAAAATAGGACAGAAGTCCGAGCTGACGGAGGCTGTCCTCGACATGGAAGGGAGGAATTTGTGTATTGGAGACCATCCCGACCTTGATGTTTTTCTGCTTGAGGAACTGCAAGAATTCCTTCGCTCCTGGAAGAACTCGGGTGGATCGATGCACCGCTTCGGCCAGGTAATAAACAGCCCTTTCTATTACCTGATCCTGCTCTTCCAATCCGAGCTTGTGAAAAAAGCCCCGTAGTAGCCTGTCTAACGGTATCTCGAAGGGCTGGGAAGCCAGGATCGTTTTGACCCATTCAGTTGTGTGAGCAAATTCGGCCTGGAATATCTCCCAGGGAGGGAACGAGCAGGGCTGCGCGAATTTCTGGTAAAAGCTCTTTATCGCTTTTTCCAGGTCGGCCTCGCCGTCGACCTCTTTTTCTACCAGAGTCTCCCAGTAGTCGAAGAGGGCTGCTTCGAAATGCCCGAAAGAGTAGGGAAGGGAGACCGATCTCTCCGGGTCTGGCTTTAAGGAAATCAGGCTAAAAATCATCGCTTTCGCTCCCCTCCTTTTTCTGTATAGGGAATGGGGACGTATTGAACGGAGGGTCGTCTGCCTGCGGACTGAGGGTAGAGCTCCATTAACTTGTAGACTTTCTGGGGCAGCCCTGTCTCCACTGGTAATCCTATTTCCCGTAAGGCCTCCACTGTTAAAGGGGCGTCATGCGTCCAGTAACCCTCAGCCAGGATGGAGGCAATTTCCCTGGCTTTCTCGCCAGGTACTCTATCCTCCAGTAGCCATTGAATGAAGGACTTGACCTGGTTGATAGCTTTTCGTGCGATATCCGCCAGGATCAATGTGCTGTCTTCGATCTCCTTGATCGGTTTTTGTTCCAAAACCTTGAGGATGGAATTGGCTGGATAAAATCCTCCGTCCCGGGATCCCAACTGGGGATCAACCGGGCCGAGGACGGCGTTCTCATCCAGGCGAATCTCGTGGGCGCCGAGTGCGATCAAAGTTCCTCCCGACATGGCATAATGAGGAACCATCACGCAGATTTTTCCCCTATGGGCCTTCAGGGCGTGGGCAATTTGCTCCGCGGCGAGGACCAGCCCCCCGGGAGTATGAATGATTAAATCAATAGGCATCGCTTCAGGGGTCAGGCGGATGGCGCGCAGGATTTGCTCGGAGTCCTCTATATCCATGAAGCGAAATAGGGGGATCCCCAGAAAGGAGAGAGCCTCCTGGCGATGGATTAAGGTGATGACTCTCGACCCTCTTTGCATTTCCAGCTCACGCAGAGCCCGGAACCTCTCAAGCTGTTTGATTCTCTGGCGGAAGAAGGGGACAAATAGGGCAAGGAGCAATAAAACCCAGAATAAGAGAGTCAATGTCTCCGCAGTGCTCATCGTCAGAAAATCTCCTCTCCCTTGACCATATCACATGAACTTAAAAGGATGAAGCGTAATTATAAAGGGCCGGTATCCCTCCTGTGTGCCAGAACAATACTCTCCCTCCTATCTCCTTCTCCTTCAGGAGGCTGAGCATGCCCGCGAATGCTTTTCCCGTGTACACCGGATCGAGAAGCAGCGCTTCTTGCTTGACTCCCACGGAAATAGCCTCTTTTGTTCTTGGATCGAGCTGTCCGTAGCCCGGCCCGACGAATTCATCGCGAATATCTGCGCTCTTCTCCTTTGGAGTCTTTTTGAGAAACTCGGCTGTCCCGGAATACAGACTCTCTACTTTTCTCTCCAGCTCTAGGGCGGACGGTCCCACACTGATCCCGATTATTTTCCCCTCTCCTCCGAACAGTTCCTGGCCGAGAAGGAGTCCCGCCTGGGTTCCCCCTGAACTTGCTGCGATGATTATGAAGTCGAAGTAGAGCTTCTTGCGCTCGCTCTGGGAGAGTAGCTCTTTCCAGGCGAAGGTGTAGCCCTGTACCCCCAGGTGATTGGAACCACCGTAAGGAATCAAATATGGTTCCTCACCCTCTTCTTGCAATGTCCTCCGCACATCGGCGAGGACTTTTTCACCCTCTTTGAGGTCTTTTGTCCTGAAATGCAGAGTTGCTTCGGCCAGGGAGAAGAGAAGGAAGTTTCCCTGTTTCGAATCAGGTTTTTCTCCCATGAGAATCAGATGTGGTTTCATTCCCAGACGGGAGGCGAGGAGGGCGGTCTGGCGGCAGTGATTGGACTGCATGGCCCCGATTGTGAGTACCGACCTCGCGCCCTTCCGAAGGGCGTCGGCCAGAAGGAATTCCAGCTTGCGTACCTTGTTTCCTCCTCCGGCCGGGGAGATCAGGTCATCCCGTTTTACGTAAATTTCCGACTGGAAAACACGTGATAGGTTTTCCATCCTCTCCAGAGGGGTAGGGAAACTGCTCAGCTGCAATCTTTCAGAAAGAGATGACCGATTCAACTTTTCCTCCTTTATAAGTACAGGTTCCCTCAAACCCGGCTCGATGAGCGAGGCTGATCGCCTGAGGGAAACCGCAAGCCAGATCGCTGACAGAGTGGCTGTCTGACCCGAAGGTGATCAGTTCTATTCCGCAGGATTTAGCTTTCTTGAGCAGCTCCAGGCCGGGAAAGGTTTCCTCCATGCGGTATTTCCCGAATCCACTCGTATTTATTTCTAAAGCCACCGCCCTTTCTTTGAGCAAGACTAAAACTTCCTGTGAGTGTTGCAGGAAGTTTTCCCTGAAATCATGGTTGAAACCGGACAATTTGGATCGCCGAAAGCTATCGAGATGGGCGATAGCATTAAACAGGCCCGATCGAATGGCTTCTGCGGTGGCGCTGATAAAGAGCTCCGCGATTTTCTCGAGGCTGTGCCGCTCAAGTAACCGCAGGCCCTCTTGGCGATTGACCAGATCAAGGTGCTCCAGGCAGTGTACTGAGCCGAGCACGAAATCCCAGGGAAACTGAAAGAAAGGAAGCAGCCATTTCTCCACACTGGGAAAATAGTCTACCTCCAGCCCTTTCCTGATGATCAGGCTCGTCTCATCCTCTGCTTTTTCAATTTCCTCAAAGTAAGCAGAGACCCAATCCAGGTCACTGTTGGGAATGTAGCCGCCGTTGATTCTGACCCATCCGTCCTTCGGGGAGCGCTCCGGGTCGAGATCCAAATGGGGGGTGAAGCAAATCTCTTCGAGCCCGAGCGTTGTAGCTTTCCGAGCGTAATCACAGATTGACCCTCGCGCATCAATAGATAGGTCCGAATGTACATGATAGTCAGGGATCATCTTCTTTGACCACTATCTTCGCATAAGTATCTTTATTCTGAAAGCGGTATGAATCCTGATTTTTCGTATAATAGAGCTAATGAGCGAGGATATCGATTTTGGATTTTACCACCCCGGGGACGAGGAAGGGATTCTTGCCCTCTATAGCAAGATTTTCCCGAAAATCCAGCGCGACCTGAGCGACTGGAAGTGGGAGTACGAGGCGAACCCCTTTGACTCCCCGATTATCTGCTTGGCGCGCTTCCAGGATCGTATTGTCGCCCAGGAAGCCCTCTTTTTTGTGCCGGTGAAAACTCCGGGGGGCTCGGTTATTGGGGCGCAGTCCGTAGACACGATGACGGAACCGGCCTTCCGCGGACGAGGAATTTTTAAGCGGCTGGCCATGCTTTCGCTTGAGGAGGGAAAAAGGAAGGGTGTTCCCCTTTATTACGGTTTCCCCAACAAGAATTCCTACAAGGGCTACGTCAGCCGTTTCGGCTGGGCGGAGGTGGGTAAAGTCTGGCGCCTGATCAAAGTCCTCGACCTTCCCCAAGCCTTGCAGGCTCGTCTTGCTTCCCCGAGACTGTGTTGCTTGATCGGCGCTCTCGCTTCCCCTTTTCTCCGCCTTTATTTCTGGGGCAGAGAAAAGGCAGGTCCGTATGTCCTGAAAAGGGTTGAGCGGTTTGGGCCCGAAATGGACGAATTCTGGGAGAAGGCGAGAGATCGCTTCCCCTTCATGATCGAGAGGACCTCGGCATACCTGAACTGGCGCTACCTCGATCATCCCTCCGCCGGCTACGAGGCCTTTTACCTGACCCGTAAAGATGACCGCCAGATTTTGGGTATGACGGTAGTCCGTACTGTCGACCTTCAGTATCGTCTGGCTTCTATCGGCGAGCTTTTCACGCTGGGCTGGAACCCGGTGCTCGCTGCTTTTCTACTGGGCCTGATTTTAAGCTATCTGAAAGCGAAGAAAGTGGGGATCGTCGCTTCCTGGCTTTTGCCCCATTCGCCCTTTCTCCCAGCTTATCGGGATGCCGGGTTCCGCCTGAGATCGAAGCACCAGCCACTGATTGCTGTCTCGCCCGATCAGAGCATTCCCCACAATGACCTGGCGTCCCTGGAAAATTGGTACATTACTTCGGGCGATTACGATATGTTTTGAGGATGGCGCAGATGGTTCTATTTAAATCTTTCTCAATTAGGACCAGGGAAGTGCAGGAATTGGTCGACATTACTCAGGAGGTGGAAAAATTGGTGAAGGCAGGTGGTATCCAGCGTGGAATCTGCCATGTCCACAGCGGACACACGACAACAGCTATCCTGGTCAACGAAAATGAGCCAGCCTTGAAACAGGATCTTCTCCGCCTTCTCTCTGGCTGGATAAAAAGGGGGGAAGGCTGGTCTCATGGGCACAATGCCCATGCCCATCTTAAATCCTTCATCCTGGGAAATTCTCGCATCATCCCGGTTATTAACGGTTCGTTAGGGATCGGAACCTGGCAAAGCGTATTTTTCTTGGAGCTGGACGGTCCCCGTCAGCGCGAAATCGTTGTGACGATTATCGGGGAGTAGCGGTAGGGGGTTCCTTTTCGAAAGTTAGATTTCCCTGCTTTTCCCCGATCAGGACAGTGTCCCCCTCTTTAAATTCCCCCTCCAACACTTTCCTGGCGAGGTTGTCCATGATCTCTCGCTGCATCGTGCGCTTGAGCGGACGAGCCCCGTAATCCGGGTCGAAGCCCAGGTCGGCCAGAAGCCCCCGCGCAGCATCGGAAACTTTCAGCTGAATGCCTTTTGTCTCTAGGCGTTTCTCCAATTCCATGATTTGAATATCCACTATCTTCTTGGTCTCCTCTTTGCCCAGGCTGTTGAAGACGATGATCTCGTCGATCCGATTGAGAAACTCCGGGCGGAACTGAAGACGCAAGGCGTCCTGAACACGTCTTTTCATCTCCTCGGCATCGTGCGAGAGATCCTGTATGAATTGACTGCCTATATTAGAGGTCATGATCACGACCGTGTTCTTGAAATCTACTGTCCTTCCCTGTCCGTTGGTGAGCCGACCGTCCTCCAGGATCTGCAGCAGAATATTGAAAACATCTGAATGGGCTTTCTCGATCTCGTCGAGCAACAGAACCGAGTAAGGCCGGCGCCGCACCGCCTCGGTGAGCTGCCCTCCCTCTTCATACCCTACATAACCGGGGGGAGCGCCGATCAGGCGCGAAACGGTATGCCTTTCCATGTACTCCGACATATCCAGGCGCACCATGGCCCTCTCGTCATCAAAGAGGAATTCGGCCAGTGTCCTGGCCAGTTCAGTCTTTCCCACCCCCGTGGGGCCGAGGAAGATGAATGAGCCTAACGGCCTGTTGGGATCGGCCAGGCCCGAGCGTGCACGACGCACGGCATTGGAAACTTTTTCGATCGCCTCCTCCTGCCCAACAACCCGCAACCGCAGACGATCTTCCATCTGCACGAGCTTCTGGATCTCTCCTTCCATCAATCGGGTAAGAGGGATCCCTGTCCACTTGGAGACTATTTCGGCGATATCTTCCTCATCCACCTCTTCCTTGAGCATTTTCTGCTCCTTCTGAATTTCACTGAGTTTCCTGTTATGCTCATCTAGCTCCTTCAGTAGAGCCGGACGGATGCCGAAGCGCAATTCCGCTGCCTTGTCCAGATCTCCCCGCAGTTCAGCCTGTTGCTCTTCCCTCTTCGTCGCCTCGATTTTCTCCTTGGTCTCGCGGATTTTCTCCAGGAACGTTTTTTCTGCCTGCCATTGGGCTCTCATGGCCTGAGCCTTTTCCCGGAGCTCGGTAATTTCCCCCTCGATTTTCTCCAGGTGGGCGACCGATCCGGGATCTTTGTCTTTTTTCACCGCCTGTCTCTCGATCTCCAGTTGCCTCAGGTGTCTTTCCACTTCGTCCAGTTCCGTCGGCAGGCTGTCGATTTCCATCCGCAGTCTGGCTGCGGCTTCGTCCACGAGGTCAATGGCTTTGTCGGGGAGAAATCGGTCGCTGATATAGCGGTGGGAAAGAATGGCGGCAGCCACCAGCGCTGCGTCCTTGATCTTCACCCCGTGGTGGACCTCATAGCGCTCCTTCAGGCCCCTGAGAATAGCAATTGTGTCCTCCACGGTCGGCTCACCCACGAACACCGGCTGGAACCTGCGCTCTAAGGCCGGGTCCTTCTCAATGCGCTTGCGATACTCATCCAGGGTAGTGGCGCCGACCGCTCTCAACTCTCCTCGCGCCAGGGCCGGCTTGAGCATATTGGAAGCGTCTACTGCTCCCTCTGCCGCACCTGCACCGACCAGGGTATGGAGCTCGTCGATAAATAGAATTACCTTTCCTTCGGAAGAGGTTACCTCTTTCAAGACCGCCTTCAGGCGTTCCTCGAATTCCCCGCGAAATTTGGCGCCAGCAACCAATGCTCCTATATCCAGCGCGACCACTCTTTTATTCTTAAGGCCCTCTGGCACATCGGAGGAAGCGATCCTTTGCGCGAGACCTTCCACAATCGCCGTCTTTCCTACCCCAGGCTCTCCAATCAGGACGGGGTTGTTCTTTGTTCGACGTGACAGGACCTGGATCACGCGGCGGATCTCCTCATCGCGGCCGATCACCGGATCTAGCTTGCCTCGCTTAGCGAGCTGGGTGAGGTCCCTCCCGTACTTCTCCAAGACCTGGTATTTGTCCTCGGGAGTTTGATCAAGCACCCTCTGACTCCCGCGGATTCGGGCCAAGGCCTGCAGGAGATTGTCCCGGGTGAGGCCGAATTTTTTGTAGAGCCGGGACACGCCGCCCTCTCTTTCTTCAGACATTGATAGGAGTAGGTGTTCCGTGGAGATGTACCTGTCCCTGAGCTTTTCCGCCTCAACCGCAGCCGCATCCAGTACTCGTTTCAACCGCGGTCCTAAATAGAGCTGACCCGGGCCGTATATCTGCGGCAGCGAGGACAATTCCGCCTCAAGTTGAGTTTGAAAGGCAGGAACATCGATCCCTAGCCGCTGGAATATAGGTAGAACTAAGCCGTCGGCCTGGCCCAGAAGAGCCTGAAGCAGATGCTCGGGCTCTAAGGAGGGATTGTGTTTTTTTTCGGCGAGAGCTTGCGCTTCCGCGATCGACTCCTGCGCTTTAATCGTGAATTGATCCATCTGAAAAGCCATATAAATCACCTCTGAAAATTGATTCGGGTATTATGCCAGACCCATGTGAGCCCGAGGATTCTTACTTTCGTGTTTTTTGAGCTCCTCGAAGAGCTTCTTTTCCTCCATGCTCAGATGGTCTGGCAGGACGACCTTTACCTTCACGTATTCTGCCCCGGCAGGAGGAAAACCGAGACCCTTGAGACGGATCAGTGCTCCATTCTGAGTCTCTGGAGGAATGGAGAGTAGAACCTTATCTTTCAGGCTGGGAACCTCGATTTTTGCCCCCAGGACCGCTTCCGCCAGGGTGACAGGGATCTCGATATACACATCGGCACCCTTTCTTTCGAAGTAGGGATGAGGCAAGATTTTTACTTCCAGGTAAAGATCTCCAGCCTCACCTCCGCTCGAAGAGGGATAGCCCTGTCCTCGCAGACGGATTCTCGTTCCATTCTCGACACCTGCTGGAATTTTAACCTCCAGCCTCTTCTGCTTTCTGTTCATCCTCAGGTCGAGGGAGCGAGTAGATCCATTGAAGGCCTCTTCCAGGGTGATCTCGACTCTTACGAGCGCGTCCTCACCCTTGATCCGACGAGCCCTCCGTTTTGCTTGGGTAAAGCCCGACATGACGTCATTTCCCCCGAAGAAGACGCGGAAAAAATCGGAAAAGGGAGCCTGCCCGATATCGAAATCTGCGAAGGGTTCTCCACCCGTATAAGCTGTGCGCTGAGATAATTCCTCCCAGTTCGAGCCCAACTGGTCGTATTTAGCCCTTTTGTCTGGATTGGAAAGGACCTGGTAAGCCTCATTGATCTCCCGGAATTTTTCCTCTAAGCTCTTGTCCTTGGCATTTGTGTCGGGATGATATTTACGCGCCAGTTCACGGTATGCACGTTTTATAGTTTTCTCGTCGGCATTTCGGGGAACACCAAGAATTTGATAGTAGTCTTTGAATTCCATCTATTCGAGCCTTCCGATCTTGATTCTTAGCAGCCGGGGGATCCCCCGGCTGCTAAGAAATGCTTTACTTGACTTCCACTTTGTGGATTTTCGGCTTGGCTTCCTCGCTTTTCGGCAGTCGTACTTCGAGGATTCCATTCTTGAACTCAGCTTCTATCTGGTCGTCCTTTACGGGAACAGGAATGGGGATGGTGCGCAGGAATTGGCCGTAAGCGATCTCTCGCCTGTAATAATTCTTCTTCTTGGTCTCTTCTGCGAGCTTGCTTTCTCCCTTGATGGTCAGAGTGTCGTCGGCGAAAGAGAGCTCGAGGTCCTCTTTTTTCAGCCCTGGAAGCATCGCCTTGACCACGACTTCATTTTCGGCCTCGAACATGTCGATGGCGGGAGACCAAATTGTCTCATGGACTGATTCCGGCAGAAGCTTTCGGCGACCGAAAGACTCCCTGAAAAGCTTTTCCATCTCATGGCGGAACGACTCAAATTCCGCTAAAGGGTCCCAACGTATGATACTGGTCATGTTTCTACCTCCTTTCCATTTTTATCTCCAGCAGGGAATCCAGCTCGATATTGAAATGACGCGTTATTTCCAGGACGAGCTTGATCCCCGCCAGATTCACTCTTCTTGTCTCAATGAGGCGCCTGATGAAAATCAAGAGCTCGACTTCCTCCGGGCTGTAGATACGATGGCCCGCTTTCCTTCTTCTGGGGGTGACAAGTCCCAGCTCCTCGTATAATCGAAGGGCTCGCGGTTGTACCCCGACGAGTCTTGCCGCGATGGATATGGTATATACCGGCTCCTGGATCTTCATGGTCCTCATTTTCCTTCTCTAAATTATTTACATTTTTCCGTTAAGTTTTATTCCCGAATTGCGTGATTTATTAGAGAGTAACCGACAGGGAACGCCACATTAAAGGACAGGGAGGGAGCTTTATGAGGTGCGCCTCTTCTTGAAGTTTGTCCTTGCTCAAAGATATTCTCTGCCCTAAGGGATTACCCTTGCCAGCAGAAGATAGACTTGCATCACCCGGAAAGCCTGGAGGATATCCTCAGCCCGGTAGGCGATCGTCCGGCCGTCGATTCTCTCCGTCTCGGGCACGAGCTCAGCCACGTCGGCCTTTGCTGATTGGGTCATCGTGATTTCGAGCTGGACTGGCTTTCCCAGGAGGAAAGGTTTGAGGTCGCAAGCTCTCCCGATGGCAGTTTTTGCCTTGCTCTTGATTTCCTGACGGATGGAGGAGGGCGGGCGGCAAATAGCGGAGAAAGAGGAGACGGCCTTTTTACTGGTCACTGTCTCAATTTGCGGGAGCAGTTCTTTCGCTTGCTTCACCGTCTCCTCATCTCCACTCACCAGGGCTACGGGAGCGCCGAAGTAGCCGCACACTGCTGCGTTGATAGCAGTTTCGTTCATCTCCATCCCGTTCCACCTTACCTGAAATACCGACCGGCTGGAGTAGGTATGGTTGCAGATACCCCATCTGCTTCCTGCAGCGGCGTGATAACCAATGAAGAAGGCCAGGTCGAATCCGCCCTCCACTCCCTGCGCCATGCTCAAGGGCTTAATGCTTCCGGAAATGAGGTCGGCCTTCGGGTGCAGCCCTTCAGCGGGTAAATTTCTCATGAAAGAATGGCTGTCGTTAACCAGGATATAATCGGCCCCTCCCTCTAAAGCTCCTTCTACCGCCGCGTTCACTTCCTTCAGCATCAGCTCCGCCGCTTTTGCATATTCCGGATTGTTCTCCATTACCTGCTCCCACGAAACAACGCCAGAAATGCCTTCAAGGTCCACGGAGATAAAAACTCTCATCATTCCCTCCTATGCCAGAAAGATTTGATATAGGGCAAAAAGCCCCAGTGCCCAGGAATAGAGGGCAAACCAGATAAGACGACTGCGTCTGATAAAGCGAAGGAAGAAATGAACGCAGAGGATGCCGACAATAAAAGAGGTAAAAATCCCTACGAGGAAGAGCAGCACATTCATCCCCTCCCAGGAAAGAGTCAGAAATTCCAGGATAGCTGCTCCCAGGACGATCGGGATGGAGAGGAGGAAGGAGAATCTGGCAGCTTCCTCGCGTTTCAGACCGAATAAAATGCCAGTAGATATGGTCGCTCCCGAGCGAGAGATACCCGGTAGAAGAGCGGCGGCCTGCGCTACTCCAATTACGAAAGCGCTCGCCCCTTTCAGCTCGCGCATGAGTTTTCTGGGTGTGGCGAAGACATCCGCTAAAGCAAGGTACACTCCATTAACCAGGAGCAATGTGGCGCTGGCCAGGGTGGAGCAAAAGGCTGTTTCGATCGACTGCTTGAAGAGGAGGGCCAGCACGACTGCAGGGATAGTGCCGAGGAGGATAAAATAGAATAGACGGCTATAGAAAAGGTTTTCCTCCGAAAGATCGTTCTTCCTTCGCGAGAGAGAATACACCCAGTTCTTGATGATCTTGCTCAGGTCGCGGAAAAAGTAGAGGACCAGGGCGAGAAGAGTGCCCAGGTGGAGCGCCACATCAAACGATACAGGTGCCGCCGGCCAGCCGAGGAAGTAAGGGACGATGATCAGATGGGCTGAGGAGGAAATGGGAAGAAACTCTGTGAGTCCCTGCACCAGAGCCAGAATCAAAACCTGGGGCAGATTCATTTGTCCCAGCTCCCGCTTTCTCTTCGCCCGATCTGGGGAAACTCAAAAATTACTTTCCCTCCCTCAAGCTTCAAATAGGCACGGAACGGCTTGCCCGATTTTGATTTAAATCCAGAGATGAGATTGGTTCGCCCTTTTTTGAGTAGGCTCTCCGCCTGGCTGCGGGTGATTGTCTTGCGAGCAATCTTCTTCCAGATGGCGAACTTGCACCCTTTTTCCTTCCAGTTCTGGCAGGAGAAGGCCATCCTGTTCTCCTTCACCTCTCCCCCGCAGAGGGGACAGGTGCCCACCGCAGCTGATGCGGCCTGTCGAACGCCGGATACATTCTCGGCTTTCTTAACCTTTCCCACGATCTCGCGTGCCAGCTCCTCTATCTCTTTCATGAACTGTTTCCGTGCCAGCTCTCCCTTTTCCATGCGGACCAGTTTGCTTTCCCATTCACCCGTCAGCTCAGGAGAGGTGATTTCCGGAATGGGTATCGTCTCGATAGTTTTTATTAATTCCAACCCCTTGGGGGTGGGATGAAGGGCCTTCTCCTCGCGCTCCAGGTATCCTACTTCTATCAGGCGTTCAATGATGGCTGCTCGGGTTGCGGGGGTGCCCAGCCCTCTCTCCTTCATGGCCTGTTTGAGTTCCTCATCCTCAATTAGCTTTCCGGCTCCTTCCATCGCCGAAAGAAGGGTAGCGTCAGTATAGCGGGGAGGGGGTACCGTTTCCTTCTCCTCGATCACCGTCTTCTCCATCTCCACGCTCTCCCCCTTTTCCAACCGCGGGAGAAATTCCTCAGCGGTGGACCGTTCGAGAACCTGCAGCCAGCCCTGATCGAGTAATTTTTTCCCCTCGCTGCGGAAGCTTTCCTTTTTAACCTCCGTGACTAATCGAGTATGCTCCCAGAGCGCGGGAGGGAAAAATACAGCGAGGAACCGCCTAACGATAAGGTTGTAGATCCTGCTCTCCTCGGGCTTCAATTTGGAGATCTCCGGGCGCGTGGGAGTGGGGATGATGGCATGATGATCAGTGATGCGAGAGTCATCGACGATCCTTTTGCTCAGGGGGAGCTTGGCAAGCGAGAGGAGGGAGAGAGCGAAAGCTTGCCATTCGCCCACGGCGACCTGGCTGATAATTTCCTTGAGATGAGGGATCATGTCGCTCGAGAGATATTGGCAGTCCGTGCGCGGATAGGTGACCAATTTGTATTCTTCGTACAGCCTCTGCGCGCAGTCGAGTGTACGACGAGCGGTATAGCCGAAGCGCCTGTTAGCCTCCCTCTGGAGCTCCGTCAGGTCGAAGAGCAATGGCGGAATTTGTTTACTCTCTCTCTTGTCCAGTTCCACGATGATACCTGCATTGCCGAGCACCTTGTCCCTTACTTTTTCTGCTTCTTCCCTGGAGAAAAACCGATCGCGCCCTCGCGTGAACCACTTGCCGGTGTACTTGCCGTTCCTAGAGGAAAATTGGGAGAAGAGCTCGAAATACTTTTCCGGCGAAAAGGAGGAGATCTCCCTTTCTCGCTGCACGAGAATGGCCAGGGTAGGCGTCTGCACGCGTCCGATGGAGAGCAGGGTGCCAAATCTTCGCGTGAAGGCGCGCGTGGCATTGATTCCGATGAGCCAATCGCTTTCCGACCTGCTCTTCGCTGCCTGGGAGAGAAGCTCCATATCTTCCCCCGGATGGAGATTCTGGAACCCCTGGCGGATGGAAGCCGCGGTCATTGAGGAGAGCCACAATCGCTGGATTGGTTTATTGGTTCGTACGGCCTCCATGATGTTGCGAAAGATAAGCTCTCCCTCCCTCCCCGCGTCGCAAGCGTTTATTACACCGGTAACATCCTTCTTTTTCAGCAAGCGAGCGATGGCGTGGAAGCGAGGCTCGGTCCTGGAAATAACCTTAAGTTTGAACTGGTCAGGGATGATCGGTAAATGTTCGAGCAGCCACATTTTGTATTTCTTGTCGTAGTCCTCCGGCTCAGCCAGTGTGACCAGGTGGCCCAGGGCCCAGGTGATGAAGGTATCCTCGCTTTCATAGAATTCCGCCTGCTTCCGGAACCCCCCCAGGCTCTTTGCGATATCACTTGCCACGCTTGGTTTTTCAGTAATAACGAGGGTTTTCATCTAAACACGAGGCCAATTTTAGCCTGCTTTGGCTGTAATGGCAAAGGTTGCCTTTATTCATTCCCTGCTTCATAATAATTTTTATCCTACGATGGAGGTAAAGGACCATGTCAAGCCGGGGTGACTTCTTCGCCGGATTAATCATCGGAGGCCTGATCGGGGCAGGAATCGCCTTGCTTTTCGCGCCTCAATCCGGTGAGGAGACAAGGGCTTTCTTAAAAGAAAAAGCGCTGGAGCTGAAAGAGAAGGCAGAGCATTTACCCGAAGTGATCAAGCGGGAGACGAAGGATTTACTGCACAAGGGCAAGGATTTACTGGAAGAGAAAAAGGCCGAGCTCAAAGAAAGCTAAAATCTGGCTATTTTATCGGGAATATTTTTTGCATGGGAGCTCGCTCTTTTTGCTGAGGAGGTATAGATGCCCAGATTCTGTGTCTTAGGTGCGGGGAATGGTGGTTTGGCTATGGCCGCGCACCTGGTGCTCAAGGGTTTTGAAGTCTCGCTCTTCAATCGCAGTCAATTTCGCTTGGAGCCTGTGACCGCAAGAGGGGGAATTGAGATAGAGGGAGAAGTGCAGGGTTTTGCCCCGATTTCCCTTGCAACTACCGATCCTGCCCTGGCCATTCGTGATGCAGATGTACTGATGGTGGTGGTGCCGGCAAACGGCCACCGCTTCATGGCAGAGAAGGCCGCTCCTCACTTGAAAGATGGTCAAATTGTCCTGTTGAATCCAGGGAGAACCGGAGGGGCGATTGAGTTCCGCAACGTCTTGCGCGAGGAGGGCTGCCGGGCAGATGTTTTTGTCGCAGAAGCGCAGACCTTTATCTACGCCAGCAGAGCGCTAAACCCTGCCCAGGTGAAAATCTTTCGAATCAAAAATTCTATTCCCGTTGCCGCTCTCCCCGCTACGGATACGGCGCATGTCCTGTCCGTGGTCCGCCAGGCCTATCCAGAGTTTGTCCCTGCCCAGAATGTTTTAAGGACGAGCCTGGATAATATCGGGGCCATTTTCCATCCCACCTTGACCATCCTTAACGCCGCGCGGATCGAGAACACGCGCGGGGATTTTCAATATTATATCGAGGGCAATTCACCCACTGTCTCCAGGATCCTGGAGACCCTCGATGCCGAACGCCTGAATGTAGCGAAGGCCCTCGGGATTGATGCTCTCTCTGCGCGGGATTGGCTCGAGATGGCCTACGACGCCAGTGGTTCTAATCTTTTCGAGGCCATGCAGAACAATGTCGGTTATTACGGGATTCAGGCACCTCCAACGCTACAGACTCGCTACCTAACGGAAGATATCCCGATGAGCCTTGTTCCTATTGCTTCAATTGGGATGAAGTACGGGGTGAGCGTTCCTACCTTTTCCGTCTTCATCCATTTGGCCTCCATTCTCCATCAGGTAGACTATTGGGCCAGCGGGCGAACAGTGGAGAAACTGGGAATCGATAATTTGACCGGGGAGCAGCTCATGACCCTAGTGAAGTCGGGAGGATCCTGGTAATTCGTTCATCGGGGGTAGATGAGGGCCGAGGCTGAGGGAAGATGATAGCTCGGCCGCAGAATTAAATGTGCGGAGCCGGGAAGCATGTAAGTTTCGAGAAAATCGGCGAAAAACTCGGCGCGGTAGCCATCCCAGTTATGAAAGACCAGGCCATCGAGAAAAATGCCCCAATGCGGCAGGCCGTAATAGGTGGAATTCTCGATTTTCACGATGTCGCCGTTCTCGAGTGAGGATACATCGTGCGCCCCGCTCAGAGCTGATCTGAAGTCAATCCCGGCCAGATAAAAAAGAGCAGATAGAAATTCAAAGCACCCCTCTTTATGGTATGTTCCAACGAGGAGAGGATCTCCTGAGGGATCCGCGTTTACTTCCTTCAGAATTTTTCGAAGCGAGATTACCTCATGGGCTTGGGGGTGGGCTGGAAAATCCGTCTCTACCAGTATCTCCCTTTCCAGCACAATCCGATTGGAAGCGCCGGTGTATTGTCCCGAAGCAATAGGTGCGCTCAGTATTCCGGTCCTCTCTATTTGTGTCGCCATTGCCTGGCAACCAAAGAGCAATAAGAAGATTACAAGCAAGAGAAGTGTCCCTCGCTCGAACCTCTTTTTTGGACACATGGGCGGTAGGATAGTATCCTCCGGATAGCTTTGTCAAGTCTAAAGCCGCCTATTCCTTTATTCAAGCGAATTTTGGGGATTTGTCTCTCCCTTCCTTACTTGACGCTTTTTCAGAAACGAACCTACAATGCAGGTGAAAGAGGAACCGCGGATGCCAATGAGTTACTTGGGCAAGGAGTTCCCTAAGGTGGATGCCCCGGGAAAAGTATCCGGAGAGACGAGGTTTTCCGGAGACCTTTACTTCCCGAATATGTTATACGCCAAAGTCCTTTTCTCCGCTCACTCACATGCCCGAATTCTTGGCATTGACCTCTCCGAAGCAGAAGCGATGCCGGGAGTGAGGAAGGTGTTCACCTACCTGGATGTTCCCCGCAACGAGTTCGGCATCTTAGTTTACGATCAGGAGGTGCTGGCGGGAAAGAAGGTACGGTCCATCGGAGACCCGGTTGCTCTTATAGTAGCTGAAACTGAGCAGCAGGCATCCCTGGCCCTGGAGAGAATCAAGGTTAGTTACGAGGTCCTCCCGGGAGTATTCCACCCCGGCGAGGCTCTAGAGGAAAGCGCACCCCTGGTACACGAGCAGACAGGATCGAACCTTCTCCAAGCCTTCGAGCTCAGGCACGGAGAGGTGAAAGAGGCCTTCGCCCGGGCAGATCTTGTCCTGGAGAGGGAGATCAGCACTCCATTCAACGAACACGCCTTCCTTCAGCCGGAGGCAGCGGTCGGCCTGATCGATGATGAAGGCAGGATCACGGTTTATGTCGGCTCCCAGTGGATTTTCGATGATAGGCGCCAGATCGCCCACGCCCTAAATCTATCTGAAGAAGAAGTGCGGGTGATATTGATGCCAACAGGCGGTGCTTTCGGCGGCCGGGAGGATATTTCCCTGCAGATCCTTACAGCCTTAGCAGCATTCCGGCTGCGCTGTCCGGTTAAGCTTGTCTATTCTCGGGAGGAGTCCATTCGTGGTCACGGAAAGCGCCACCCTTTCTATATGAAAGGGAAAATTGGAGTGAGAGGAGGAAGGATTATGGCAATGGAGATTGACCTTCTCACTGATGCCGGCGCTTACGCCTCCACCTCTATCGCCGTCCTCGCCAATGCGGTCTCTTACGCCTGCGGGCCTTACGACATCCCAAACGTACATGTTCGCGGAAGGACCGTCTACACCAATAACATTTCGACTATGGCCATGCGGGGTTTCGGCTCAGCCCAGGTGCCCTTGATTCACGAAAGCCTCGTCGAGGAGGCCTCGCGGGCCTTGAATATGGACCCGGTGGGATTCCGTCTGCGAAATTTACTGGAGGAAGGAGCAATTCTCCCTACGGGGAACCGGATTCCACCCGGGGTGGGAATAAAGGAGACATTACTCCAGGCAGCCTCAAAGGCTGGCTGGAGTAATGGAAATTCCGGCTGGGTCGCTCCGCTGGCAAAATCGCCTGTGCGGCCCGATCGGATCCGGGGTAGGGGAGTGGCTTGCGTATACAAGAATATCGGTTACAGTTTCGGCTACGACGATCAATCCCGCGTGAGGATCCAAGCGCAGGTGGCGCCCTCGGGCCAGATCGAAACGGCCTCACTGATGGTCGGCGTTACAGACAGCGGCCAGGGGTTGCACACGGCCTTATGTCAGATCGCGGCAGAAACCCTCACTCTCCCCTTGAGCAAGATCGAATTCCGCCAGCCCGATACTTGCTGTACGCCTGATGGCGGATCAAACTCCGCTTCTAGGCAGGTTTTTGTCACCGGACGAGCTGTTCTGGAGGCAGCAAAGGCTCTGCAAGCGCAAATAGCAGCAGGGAAGAGGGGTATCGTCGATGCCGAATATCTGCATCGCACGCAGGCAGTCAGGCCCACGACTCCTATGAATAATCAAGGACAATGCGTGCCACATCAGAGCTATGGCTATGCGACCGACATCGTTGAACTGGAAGTGGATACTTTAACGGGAGAAGTGGAGATCTTGAGGATAGTCGCTGCCGCTGACCTGGGCAAGGCCGTGAACCCGCAAATTGTTCTCGGGCAGTTCTACGGAGGGGTGTTAATGGGCCAGGGGTTCGCCCTGATGGAAGAATTCAAGCTCGCGCATGGGCGCATCCTGACTCCAAACCTCGGCACCTATATTATCCCCGCAGTCCAGGACATGCCCGCCGAGATCATACCTTTAATCGTTCAGGTACCTGACCCGGTAGGTCCTTATGGAGCCAAGGGAGTGGGTGAAATGACCATGATCGGGGTGGCCCCCGCTGTCTTCAATGCCATTCGGGATGCTCTCGGTTCTTTCCCTCAGTCTCTCCCGGCACAACCAGAGGCCCTTCACTCGATTTTAAGGGACAGGCTTATTCGCTGAAGGAACTCCAGCACGCCGTCGCCCACCAACCGGTCAATACCTCAAGAAAAGTTATGCCGATGTCCCATCCTTCGCGTCAATGCCCGAGGGGGAGAGCGAGCGTTCTTTCAGACCTTGAGTTCAGTCCATTTCTCAACGGCGAAGCGAAGGTGGGGGATGACGATGGAACCCCCCACCATCAGAGCGATGCCCCAGGCTTCCCACATTTCCTCGTCCGACAATCCCTCTTTCCGGCACTGAATTAAATGATAAAGGATGCAGTCGTTGCAGCGGAGCACCATCGAGGCGACAAGTCCCAAGAGCTCTTTTGTTCTCGCCGGGAGGACACCGCTCCGGTAGGCAGCCGAGTCCAGGCTAAAAAAGCGCTTCACTCCAATAGTACCCTGCTCTAAGATTATCGAATTAATCCGCTCCCTGTACGCCGCAAACTCCTCGATCTTCATGGTCTCTTTTCTCCTTCAAGAAAAATTTTTCCACTGTCTCGATCGTGTCGATTTCCTCAGGCAGTTTATCATCGCGGATTCTTTTGATGCGAGGGAAGCGCAGGGCGAAGCCGCTCGTGTGCCGGGGACTCCTTTGGATCTGATTGAAGGCAATCTCTACGACTATCTTCGGTTCCACCTGAAGCCGCCAGCCTTCATCCTGCAGACAATGCTCGAGGAACCAGGCGGTCATCGATTTAATCTCCCTGTCGGTTAGGCCGGAGTAGGCTTTGCCGATGGTGAGCAAATCACCGCCGTGTCCTTTCACAGCAAAGGTGTAATCGGAGAGAAGGCCCGCTCGCTTTCCGTGCCCCCATTCCACAGTCACGATCAGGCAATCCAGGGTAGTGAGCTCTTTTTTAAATTTCAACCACTGCTTCCCTCTGCTCCCCGGAGAGTAGAGGGATCTTATCTCCTTCAGCATCAATCCCTCATTTCCCCGCTCCCGCGCATTGTTAAAAGCACACCTGAGCTCCTGCTCGGTGCCGACCTCGATCTGGTGAACCATTTGAAAGCCCGGCGGCCAGCTCAGCCCTCGCAGTAACGCTTGCCGGCTCTCGAGCGGCGAGCCAAGAAGGCTGGTACCGTCGAGATAAAGAAGATCGAAAGCGATGTAAGAGACGGGGACGACCTCTTTCCATCTCTCCACTTTTTTCCGGTGCAGCCTCTGCTGAAGCAGAGAAAAAGGCTGGGCGACCTCATCTTTCAGAGAGATAATTTCCCCATCCAGGATCAGGTCGTGGCCCCATGCTTTTGCGCTCTCTTCGATCTCAGGAAAATGAGGCCCGATCTTCTCTAAGTTCCTGGAGAAGATCGCCACCTCGCCTTTGTAGTAATGCAACTGGGCGCGGATCCCATCGTACTTATCCTCGGCTAGAAGCAGCCCGGATCCTTTTCTGAAGGGTTCTGCGGTATCAAGCAGGGTGTCCGCCAGCATGAAATGAAGGGGACGAAGTGGTCGCAAAGACGCTTCCCTCGTCTTTTGAGCTTGTGCCAGCAGAGCGACCTCCCCGATATCACTCAGGAGCAGATTAGCTCGGCGGATGGAAGAGAGGGGTTCTGAAAAGGCGAGAGCGATAGCCTTTTCCACTAGACTCTCTTTCAGGCCGACACGTAGATCTCCGAGCAAGAGGCGAATCAGGTACTTCAATCCCAGCGGGCTCAACCGGCGGAAGATTTCTTCGAGGCGGATGTCTTTCTCTTTCCTCGAGCTCTTCCCGCTGATTAGGGCAATCTTCTCCAACTCGTCAGCCAGCTCCGAGAGGGCGAGTGATGAGAAAGAGGGGAGGACACCTCGATCATGCAGAAGAAACCAGGCCGTCTGACCCAGGTCTCCGAACCGCCTGTAAGTTTCACCGAAAGAGTCGTCGATTAGCCTGTTCAGTTTATCCAGAGAGTCAAGGATTAGCTTCCAGCCCACATTTAATTTAAAAGGAGCGCCGTGTGGGAGGAGCCTTCCGCTGAGATAGAGGGCGGCAAGGGATAGTTCCCTGTAGTTCAGTCGTCTCAGATAATCTGAGACGAGGGCTGTTTTCTCACCTGTCCTCGAAGTTTGAGAGACTCGCTCTAATACTCCGGCCAACTCTTCCATTTTCCATTCAGATTTTACGCCGGGAAAGGTTGAGAGCCAAGGACTGCATTGTCCCTGGCTCTCCGCGGTAGACCGAAGTAGGCGGGAGAGGCCTATTCCTTCGGTGCAACTGTACTTGCATTTTAGAAAATAGAACGGATGTTTGTCAATAGTTTTAACAAGAAATTCAGCGAATTTAGATTTTTTGCTTCCCAACTCGAGCAAAAATTGGGACAATTAACGCTGAACTCAGCGAGAAAGGAAAAGGATGGATAATGTCAGAGATTCAGGATTTCGCCCAGTCCATCTTCGATGACGGGCTCAATTGCGCCGAGTCCACCTTGACCGCCCTGGCAAGATATCTTGACCGGAAGAACGAAATTATACCTCGCATAGCCACTGCTTTCGGGGGCGGTATGTCGCGCACGAAAAATGTCTGCGGAGCTGTTACCGGCGCCCTAATCGCCCTCGACCTTCTCTGGGGCCGTGACCAAAGCAATGAGAGCAAGGATAAATGCTATGCTGAAGCCTCCCGCTTCATTAATGATTTCCAGCAAAAATTCGGCTCGATTAATTGTTTTGAGCTGAGCGGAATGGACTTTTCCCGGTCTGATGACTTGAAGCTCTACAAGGAAAAAATACATTCCGAATGTTGTGTTAAGCTCGTGCGTTACGCTGTGGAGAGGATTTTCGAGCGTTCAAAAAATGCCGGATAATGCTTGTGAACTGCTGAAGAAGCTTATTTCCATAAATACGGCCAACCCTCCCGGAAACGAAGAGCAAATCTGCAGGTATATCCAGGCTTTGCTGAAGGAGTGGGGTCTCTCTTCATCCCTTTTTTCCTTAGCGCCCGGCCGCACATCCCTCTTTTGCCAGATTGAAGGGAGGGAAAGAGGCTCCGTCGTCCTCACCGGTCACTTGGATACGGTGGAGCCGGCTGAGGGATGGCTCTCCGATCCATTTCATGCACAGGAACGATCCAGTCGAATTTACGGCCTCGGCGCCTCCGATATGAAGGCTGGGGTTGCGCTTCTCTTACAGTGTGCGAAGGAAATAAAAGCAAAAGGTAAACCCCGCCTGTCTTTGAAGATTCTGCTTACAGCCGACGAGGAGAACCAGTACCGCGGTGCGGCCTCGTTTGCCGAAGCAGGCTTTTTGGATGACGCTCTCTTCGTTCTGGAGGCGGAGCCCACAGGTGGAGAAATCCTCTTCGGCGAGAAGGCGGAGTTGTGGATCTCCCTGAAATTCTCCGGCAAGGAGGCTCACGGTTCTATCCCGGGCGAAGGAGTCAACGCCATCCTCGCCTGCAGCCATTTCCTGCTCTCCCTGGCTGAGAAAGTGAGGAATGCGCCCCCCAGACCTTACTTTGGATCACCTAGCCTGAATATAGGGAGGATCGAGGGCGGAAGGCGCATCAATATCGTACCGGACTTTTGCAGGGCCGACCTGGATTTTCGCCTCGGGGCCGAGGAGGAGAAAGATTGGGTGATGCACCTTCTCAATCAGAGAGCGACTGAGCGAGAAGGTGCCAATATGAGCTGTGACATTATCAGTTACAAAAGGCCACTCCTCTCAGATTTCAATTCAGGAATGGTCCAGTCTTTCTGCAGGGCTTTCGAGCGCGAGACCAAACGAAACATGGCGCTGCGCACCGCCACTTTCTGCACCGATCTCCCCACCCTCTTTCCCCAGCACCTGCCGCCTTTTGCGATCTACGGTCCGGGTGACGTACGCCTGGCCCACCAGCCTAACGAATCCGTGGAGATTTCTTCCATAAAGGAATCCATGTCCGTCATCATGGCTTTCCTCGAGGAAGTGCTGGGCTGAGGTTGATCACATTTCAGGGGTCCGGCGAATCACCTGGCTCATGCAGTGAGGGCCGCCGTACCCACCCGTTAGGGAATCGAAATCGAGAAGATGCGCCTCCACTCCACGCTCCCTGATTCTACGCCAGAATTCAGCCCCGGCCCTGCTTACCCCGATAAGCCTGCGCTCGCCGAGCAGAAGGTAATTAGGAGCGAAGTTTCCCTGTTCCTCCTTGGAGAAAGGGATCACCCGGATTCCCTTCTCCTCCAGATAATTTGAGAAGGCGATAGTTTTTCTCTTGCGATAGACGTAATCATCCACTGAACCTTCGGGGAGCCAGACATCGACCGAAGGTTCCGCATCACCTTTCATCCTGTCCTCGCATAGTATCGCTTCTCTCCTCGAGAGAAAATTGAAATAGGTGTCGAGATGCATTTCATCCATCTGGGAACGGGGGTCTCTGATTACCCCTACCTCTACGAAGCCGTAGGCTTTCTTTTCCAGGAGTTGCTTCACGCCTTCTTCATCGGAGAGGAGGCCCTGCCCCTGGAGGACGAGTGTTCCTGCGGGAAGAAAATCGCCGCCCTCTAAATGTCCGGGGGGCTCCACCCTGAAGATGGGCTTGATCCCCAGTTGCTTGAGCGCGAATTCCACCAGGTCATTCTCGATTTTGCGCACATCGAGCGTGAGGTTGCCTATTACGCAGCCCGCCCGGGTAGTGATCATCCCGTCGCGCATGAAATACTGGTTCGTGGCTGGCTCTAGTTGGAAAGTCGAGATGAAGCGGCTCGTTGGATCCAGGGCCTTCGGATTGTAACTGATCGAGAGGGTGGGGCGCAGCAAAGCGATCTCCGCAAGTGCTGTGGGATGGAGGGTTCTTATCGTCCGCCCTTTATTTTCCCTCAGCATTTCCCGATCCTCCGTGGCCAGGGCCTCATCGTACAGGTAGGACAGGCTTCTCTCTGCGAGGGCGCGGAGCGATTCGAGGGCCCGGCCCTCGAGCGACGAACTATCCTCCCCGGTTGTTCCGGCGGTCAGGGCTTCGCGGATGTCGATCACGGTTGCTCCAAAACTCTCGAGCAGCCTGCGGAAAGCTGAGTGCTCGTCCCCTGCTTTCTTCAGATCAAATGGATAGAGGAAATTGGCTGAGTTTGTCTCCAGAATGCCGAAAAGGGTCTCGAGACCCGGTCTGGCGAGGAGGACGATCTCCACTTTCTCCCACTCGCTGCTTTGTGTGGGCAAAATTCTTATCATCCTGTTTTCCTACCCTCTCGACGATTTGCTCGCTGTTTTTCGCCAAAGATAGAGGATCAGCCCCAAGAACAGTACGATGACCGTGACCCCGCCTAATTGGAGTTCATAAATGAGGACATTCTCCGTTCCCTCTGGCGGAAGGAAGAAAAAGATACAGGAAAGAAGGATGAGAAACTCACCTAAAGTCGCCAGGATCCAGGCCAGACTCTTTCCCCCGGGCACTCTGTAGGGGCGGGAGACGGCCGGACGAGTGTAGCGCAAGCGTAAAAATGCCGGGAACATGAGGAGGTAGGGAAGGAGGAAGAGCAGGCTGGAGAGGGCGAATAGCTGCCAGAAAATATTCTCCGGGTTCTCAGCGAGAAAACCATTTCCCACAAGAAGCAGTGTCCCCAGGATCCCCATGGCGATGAAGGCGAAATCGGGAGTGCGGAACTTCCGGTTCAGATGGCCGAGGAAGAGGGGAAGTTTTTTCTCACCCGCCGTCGCCGCCACAACCCTGTTCGCTCCAATGGACCAGGTCATCATATTGGCGAGGAAGGAGTACAGGATTGCAATGCCGAAGACGATAGATAGGATCTCTCCTGTCGTCCCCAAATCCACCATCACTGCTTTGATGGCGTCAATAATCCCTGTGACAATGGAGATCTGGTCCAGGGGCAAAATGGCGAGTATGCCGAAAGTGCCGAGGATGTAGAGGACGAAGATGGCGATCCCCGAGAAGATGATGGCCTTGGGGACATTCCTCTGCGGATGTTTGATCTCCTCCCCGGCCGAGCTCATCAGCTCAAAGCCCATGTAGTTGTAGACCACCACGGGAAGAAAAGCGAGTGTGTTGGACCAGGAGGGGGTGAAGTCCGCGAAAGCGGAGGGATTGGCATAGCCCCTACTGATTATCCAGCTGATTCCCAGCGCACCGAGGAAAAGCATGATCAAGGCCTTGAATATCGCTCCCAGGTTGGGGATCCATTTTGATTTTTCCAAGGCGATAATCCCCAGAAAAACTGTGAGCCAGGTCATTCCGATGGCGATGAACACTTGACCCCAGGTGCTCATTTCAGGGAAAAATAAGGTCGCCAGGGTCCCAGCAAAGAGAAGATAAACCGAGGGCATCCAGAATGCCACGTTGATCCAGTAGAGCCAGGAAGTCATTACCCCCCACCCGTCGCCGAGTGCCTCCTTCACCCAGAGATATATTCCGCCCTGGGATGGCCAGGCCGACCCCAGTTCAGCAGTGATCAGGCCATAAGGAAGGAAAAAGAAAAAAAGAGTGATCAACCACCAGAAAAATGATTGATTTCCGATGGCGGCCGAAGAGGCCACGGTATCCATCACCAAAATTGCGCAAACCGTGAAGAAGAAAAGATCCCAATAATTCAAAACCCGTTTAAACTTCTCTTGTGCCATATGCACCTCCTTTCCCGGGGAAATTCCCTAAATCCGAGAGGATTTGCTCGATTCGAGTCTGAAAATCCGCTTCCCTTTGTCCTCCGCTTCCCTTTAGATAAGGCCTCAGGAAGGCGATGAGCAGGGCTTCCTCGGTGTGTAGGCGGTTTTCCGCCTGGTCGAACACTATTGACTGCGCTCCATCCATAATTTCGTCGGTGATCTCCAGGCCGCGCGAGGCAGGAAGACAATGCATAAAATGGGCATGGGCCGGCGCTATTTTGGCCAGATTGGCATTCACCTGATACTGCGGCATGAAAGCCTTCATCCGATCATCGATTTCCGCCTCCTGGCCCACCCACCACCAGAGATCCGTATAGATGAAATCCGCTGCTTGAACCGCATTGGCGACACCCTCACCAATCAGGATGCGAGAGCCGCTTTTCCTGGCGTTCTCCTCAGCCTGCCTAAGCAGGGAAGGCACCGGCTGATAACGTTTGGGCGAGGCCATTAGGAAGTTGATCCCTAACTTTGTTGCGATGACCAGGAGAGAGTTGCAGACGTTGGTAGAGTCTCCGATAAAGGCAAGGTTCAAGCCTTTAAGGCGCCCTGAGTGTTCAAGCATAGTGAAGGCATCGCAGAGGACCTGAGTGGGATGCTGCAGATCAGTCAGGCCGTTGATTACCGGAACTGTAGCGTACTTGGCCAACTCCAGGATGTCTGTATGGCGAAGTAAGCGGGCCTCGATCCCATTCACCATCCGGCTCAGGACCCTGGCAGTGTCCGCGATAGTTTCCCGCGCTCCCAGATGGATTTCCCCCGGGCGCAAATACAGGGCATGGCCACCGAGATTGCTCATCGCTACTTCGAAAGAAACCCTTGTGCGGGTGGATGGTTCTTCGAAGATCATCGCCAGGGAGGCCTTGCGCAAGAGGTCGGGCAGGGCTCTTTCCTTACCCGCGGCTTTCACCACTTTTATGAGTTCGAGCAGAGAGAAGAGTTCCTGCGACGAGAAGTCCTGTATATCTATGAAATCCTTTCTCATCTCATCCCCTTTTCCCACAAGGCTGAATGATATTTTCCTACCTCAGAGGGAGAAATGTCAAAGCTGGTTAGAGAGGCCGAGATCAAATGCGAGAAATATACGGTTCCCATAAGAACTTTTTTACATTAATTGTGTTAAGACCGATTTAAATTAAGGGCACGGGTAGAGAATGAAACTTCTCAGCCTGACCCCATGAAAGCAAGGGAAGTAAATTCTATCCGATTTCCATTGGTGGAGCTGAGGGGATTTGAACCCCTGACCCCCTCGGTGCAAGCGAGGTGCTCTCCCGCTGAGCTACAGCCCCGGTTGGCCAGCTTCCACGAGCAGGTTGATGGAATGTTTGCGCACAGCCACGAAGGGCTGACGACCGAGCTCCTTTTCATCATCTAAATTGAAAATGACGGCGTCGGTCAAAGGGATAAATTCAGCGGGCGCATTCAAAAAGTCTATCAGACGGGAGCCCGGGATCGCGTGTACGCGACCTTCTACCCTGTGGCGCTCGGTGAAGATAATTACGCGCATGGTGGCCTTCCCGACCTTGCGGGAGGGGTCTGTCTTTACAATTCCCTTGTCAAAGTCTTTCACCATGGCTTTTCCTGCTCTTTAGTCTAAGGCCAGGACTTGGATAAAGCAAGAGGTTGTCCCTCGGGTTATTCCTCGAAAGGGTGAGTTCGCACTCTCCGCGAGCGAGCTTGACAAAGACAGACAGCTCAGGCACACCATAAGGAGGAGATTCATCAGGTGAAAGAAGGAGGACAAGCAACAAGACAATGTTGAAGGGAATTTTTTCTCCGCTGGTGACACCTTTTCGCGAAGATGAGTCTATCGATTGGGAAGGTTTGCAATTTAACCTGGAGCGCTATAATACTACTGGTTTAGACGGTTACGTCGTCTTAGGTACGAATGGCGAGTTCCCCCTAATCCAGAAGGGCGAGAAGGTCGAACTGATCCAGTTTGTGCGTCAACACGCTCAGCGGAACAAACAGTTGATTGCCGGGACGAGCTCCGAATCTACCCACGAGACAATCGCGCTGAGCAAGGAGGCCGCCCGCTGCGGAATAGACGCCGTGCTGCTTCTCCCTCCTCACTATTACAAGGGCAGTATGAACGAGGCTCTCCTGGAGAGACATTTTTTGAGCCTGGCCGATGTTCTCACCCTGCCGATTTTCCTCTATAACATGCCCCTGAATACAGGGATCAATTTGAGCTCTTCCCTGGTCATCCGCCTGGCCAGGCATCCAAATATCGTGGGCATTAAGGATACAAGCGGAAACATCGTCCAGATAGCGGAGATCATTGCCGGTACCTCTGATCGTTTCTCGGTCTTTGCTGGTTCCGCTAGCTTTCTTGTTCCCGCACTTGTTCTTGGAGGGAAGGGAGGCACTCTCGCTCTAGCCAATGTTCTCCCTGACCTGTACCTGGAGACCTATCGCGCAGTAGAAAACGGGGACTATCAGCAAGCACGGATCCTTCAGCTGCGCATCTTGGAGGCCAATGCTGCGGTTACAACCCGCTGGGGAATCGCCGGTGTCAAAAAAGCCATGGACCTTTTGGGTTATCGCGGCGGCCTTCCGCGCAAGCCCCTGCTTCCTTTTGACCACTCATGCGTAGCGGAGCTGAAGAGGATCCTGCGCGAGGCGGGTGCGCCGATCTAAAGCGCTTAATTCTGAGCGAACCTCACAGATTCACTCAGATAGAAATCAGGATGTTCTTTTAGAGAACATTCTCTCTTAAGCAACTGAAGAATTTCCGGGCTTCCTCGATGTCCTTGGCCTTTATCACATGTTTGAGAAATTCCAGGCGACGGGTCACCTGTTCCAGTTGTTGGAGAGAATAAGGGCTGAAAAGTATTTCTGCCAGAAGATAATCATCCTCGGAGAGAAGGCCTTTCGCGATATCCCTGTGTTTTTTGAAGGTACTGCCGGGAACGGCAGAATTATTCATGCAGGTAGCAAAAACCATGGTTGAGGCGAAGGGAAGGACAAGTGAATAGGCGATCATCCGGTCGTGCTCCTCAAATGAATATTCGAAGATATTCAACCTCATCCCTGCGAATAATTCGCGAAAGAACCTGATCCCTTCTCTATCAGACTCACTGATGAGGATCACATTTTCATCCTCTAATTTTTCCACATTGGCAAATGTCGGGCCAAACATGGGGTGAACGGAAGCGAAAGGGAATCTGGATCTTCTGTAGTATCCGACTATTCCCGATTTTACCGAGGCCACATCAGCTATCAGGCATCCAGAAGTAAGATAGGGCTCAGCCGATTTATAGGCCTTGAGAGTATTCTGCAGGCTTACCGCATTGATAAGGATTTCAGGCTGAAACTTCTTAAGTTCTTCATATGACCTGAGAATTGCGGTGGCCTTCTGGATTTTCTCTACCTTGGAAAGATCCAGATCATGGATGCCAATCCTGTTGTTCCTTTCCGCCAGCACTTCGGCAAGCCATGATCCCATATGACCGGCCCCTAAAATTGCTATCTTCATGGGAATAGCTCTTCCCTGTAACGCCCAAGATATTTCAAGGTCTTTGTTTTCGCTCTGACCTCTTCAAGAACCTTGCAGAGCTGATCTGGCTTCGCTTCACTCTGGAAATCCAGGAGGAAGATATGGGAGTCCGGGTCGCCCCGCTCTGGGAAGGACTCGACCCTTGTCAGGTTGACATCGGCCCTGGCGAATATCTCGAAGATTGAGAATAATGCTCCCGCCCTGTGAGGTATTGAAAAGACGATCGAGCACCTGTCGGCCTCGATCCTGTTCTCTCCCTTCCCCAGAATGAAAAATCTTGTGAAATTGGAGGGGTCATCCTCGATATTTTTCTTGATGATTTTCAGATTATAGAGTTCTCCGCAGAGGTGGTTGGCAATAACGGCAGCCGCTTTTAATTCTGCTTTCTTGAGCATTATTGCTGCTCCTGCGATGTCGTAATAGGGATGGGTTTCCAGATGGTACTGTTCCAAAAATGAGCGGCACTGGGAGAGCGCTTGGGGATGAGAATAGACAACCCTTATTTCCCTGAAATTAGTTTCAGGCAAAGCGAGGAGACAATGATTGATCCGCAGTTTAACCGCGGCTACGACCTTCAAGTCGGTTTTTATCAGCTGTTCATTTACCTGGACCACAGGTCCTCCCAACGAGTTCTCCACAGGAACAATGCCCAGATCCAGATAGCCCTCTTGCACCCCGACACACACATCGGCAAATTCCTGACAGGGGATCGTCACCAAGTGCGGGTCGTAGTATTTGGCAGCGACTTCAGCGAAGGCCCCATGCTTCCCCTGAAACCCGATCAAGATCTTTTTTTGTTCCTGTAATCTGCGATTCTCCCTTATAATCTCCCCGAATAGTTTCAACGCGAAGCTGCTTGGAATCAGATGAAGAAGGCGACAATGCTTTTCCAATCGCCTCAGCACTTGTTGTTCCCTGGCTTTGTCCTGGGTTGTCTTTTTGAATTTATTAGCTCGAAGGCCGAGCTCCATCCTCTCTCTCAACAGATGAAGGATCTCGTAATCAATCTGATCGATTTTTTTTCGGAGCTGTTCAAGTTTCATTCCATGCTCACCTCTTTTGTGAAACTCAGGATGGGGTTTATATTTAAAGGATTTGAAAGGAGAGGACGCTTCTACTGGGCCAGAGGCCCATAATAGTAAAAATAATGGGAGAAGGCAGAATTTATTGTTGAATGGATGAATTTTTCCATTTCCTTGTCATAAAAACATTTTTTTCTAGTTTTATCAAGTATTTCGTTCGCTTGACATTTAAAAAATGATTGCGTTATATTGGCACATGCTTAGAGAGAACAAATTGCTCAAGCGGAAGCAAATTGAGGCGACCCCTTCCTTTTACTTTTATTGGGCGGTCTAACCCGCCCGATTAGTCTTTAATCCTACCTTTTTAGAATAACCACATTTTTAATAACCCTTACCTGTTCATCTCATTCTCAATTGCGGAGAGGAGGCGATCATCATGTTATTAACAGGAAGTTCTGCTGGAGACAAAAGCTTATCTGACCAAAAAACGATGACTTCACCGGAGAGCCGAGAGCTTTATTCATTTCTCGTTCAAAAAGAAAGGACAATCATCGATGTCCGAGGGATAAGGGTTGGAGACGACTTCGTGCTTATTGCCGGTCCCTGCAGCGTGGAGAGTGAGAAGCAGACGATCATTACCGCTCAGAAGGTCAAAGAATCCGGGGCAAACATGCTTCGCGGTGGAGCATTCAAACCTCGAACCTCTCCTTATTCATTCCAGGGACTGGGCATTAAGGGCTTAAAAATCCTGGCTAAAGCACGAGAGGAAACTGGACTTCCTGTAGTTACCGAGGTCGTCGACACGCGGGATGCCGGATGGGTGTGTGAGTACGCTGATATTCTCCAGGTTGGCGCCCGAAACATGCAGAATTATTCGCTTTTAAAAGAAGTGGGAAAAATTGGCAAGCCCGTTCTGCTCAAAAGGGGCATGTATTCCACTCTTGAAGAGTGGCTGAATTGCGCTGAATACATTCTGGCCGAGGGGAATCGGAATGTCATCCTCTGTGAAAGGGGAATTCGCACCTTTGAAACTTATACGCGAAACACCCTGGATTTGAGCATGATTCCAGCTGTCAAGGAAATCAGCCATCTCCCCGTGATTGTTGATCCTTCTCATGGGACAGGCCGTCTGAGTCTTATCGAACCCATGAGCCTTGCTGCTGTAGCAGCGGGAACAGATGGCCTGATCATAGAGGTCCATTACAAGCCCGAAGAGGCTTTAAGCGACCGGGAACAGGCTATGCCTCCTGTGATGTTTGCTGCCGCGGCTAAAAAAATAACGGCTCTAAGAGACTTTATGAAAGGGCAGATGAGAGATTGATCAAGACACTCGTCCTGTTTAACTGTCCATTCGAAGAAGTTGCGCAGCATATCGACAGCGAGAGGACCGTCCTCATTACTGATGAGAATGTAAACCGGCTTTATGAGGTTTTTTTCCCTCTTTGCCGCCAAAAAATCGTCATAGGCATCGGAGAAAAGGCTAAAACACTGCTAACAGTAAGGGCGATATATCAAAAGCTTCTAACCGGGGGTGTCGACAGGTCGTCTTTTATCCTTGCTATTGGCGGCGGCGTGGTCTGTGATATCGCCGGCTTTGCTGCCTCGACCTACATGAGGGGGGTGGATTTTGCTTTTGTGCCGACTACGCTCCTTGCCCAAGTGGATGCTGCCATTGGAGGGAAAAACGGAGTGAACTTCAGGGGATATAAAAATATGGTGGGAGTTTTCAATCAGCCGGATTTTGTCTTTATCAACCCTTCTTTTCTCCCGACGCTTGACGCGAAAGAGAGATCCTGCGGATTTGCCGAGGTCGTCAAAACCGCCGCAATCGCTGATGCAGGGCTTTTCCAGTTCCTTGAAGAAAACAACCGGCTGGCCCTGAGCCTGGAAAGAAAGGTCGTCGAGAAAATCATCATGGACACTGTCAAAATTAAAATTTCGATTGTAGAAAGCGACGAGAGAGAAAGAGAGGAAAGAAGAAAGCTTAATTTCGGCCACAGCTTCGCCCACGCCTTTGAGAAGAATTACGGGCTCAGTCACGGCGAGGCTGTTGCTGTGGGTATGATGATGGCCGCAGATCTTTCGGTCAGGAAAAAGCTCATGGATAGAACGGATCGCGAACGCTTGCGGTCTCTCCTTGTTAAATACCGTCTTCCCGTCTCCTTGCGTTTTCCGAAGAGCGCGATTCTTGAATCCATCAGGAAAGATAAGAAGAAGAAAGGAGAGACGATCGATTTCGTCCTCCTGAAATCAATCGGGGAGGCTTCTATTGAAAATATTGCGTTTGATGAACTTATTGAGGTGATGGATGATCTGCATAAGCCTGGCGATTAAAGACCTTCAGCGGCTGTCAGCGATCCTCAAAGAAGTGGACCTGGCGGAAGTCCGGATCGACCTGTGCAAGTTGAATAAAAAAGAAGTTGCCCGGATCTTCTCTTCGCGGGCAAATCTTATAGCCACTTGCCGACCCGGCTTATTCCACGAGACCGAAAGGATTCTGCTCTTAAAGGAAGCGATCCGTTCCGGGGCCGGCTATGTGGACCTTGAGGTCGATTCGCCGGCGTCCTCGAGGAAGGAGATCCTGAAGATGGCCAGGGATAGAGGATGCCGGGTGATTATGTCCTATCATGATGAGTCAGGAACTCCCCCCGGCACGCGGCTGAGAAGAATCGTCAGGCAATGTTTTAGCGAGGGAGCGGATCTCTGCAAAATTGCCTGTAACTGCCTTTCTGTCAGAGACATGCTGAGGATTCTCTCCCTCTACGGGGAATTCGAAAACTTCCGGGGGAGGATTATTGCCCTGGGAACTGGGACTAAAGCCTCTCTGACGAGGATTGTGGCTCCTTTTTTTGGAGCTCCTTTTACCTATGCTTGCCTGGAGGAGTCTGAAAAAACTGCTGAAGGCCAGCTGGCTTTTAAGAGGATGCAGGTTCTTGTTTCTCGCTTAAGCAGGGTGCTGGAATGAGACTCTTTGCTGTCGCCGGCAGCCCTATTCTTCCCAGTAAGAGCCCTTTCATCTTCAAGGAGCTTTTCAAAGCCCACTCCATCGATGCCCACTATACTCGAATAGGACCGGAGAACCCTGAGGAATTATTCTTTCTGGCTGAATACCTTGGCCTCGAGGGGTTTAATATTACTTCTCCTTTTAAGGAATCTGTTTTTCCCTTCATAGAGGAATGGGACGACCAGGTGGAGAAGACGGGCAGCGTGAATACGATCATCTTTAAAGAGGGAAGGAAGAAAGGCTTCAACACAGACCTCGATGGTGTCTCCCGGCCTCTTATCAACAGGGGCCTCGATCTGACCGCCAGAAAAGGCCTCGTCCTTGGGGCAGGAGGAGCTGGTAAGGCCGCTGCTCTTGCTCTTCGAAATATGGGAGCCAATGTCGTCATCCTGAATAGAAACGTGAAAAAAGCCAGGGATTACGGTTACCGGATTGGTTGCCTGGCCTCAGGCCTGGACAACCTGAATGTTCATTTGAAGGATACTTTCATCGTTGTTAACACGATTCGAGAAATCAAGACATATTGGAAAGATCTTCCGCCGGGAAACAAGTGTATATTTTTTGATGCAGTCTATAATCCCTCAGCTCTGGAAGGTATCTGCCCTAAAGAAAGCGTTTCATTTATCCCTGGGGAAGAATGGTTGCTGAGCCAGGCCTGCCGGAGCTTCGAGATTTTTACAGGAATTAAACCTGAGGACAATCAATGGCATCCCTTTCCTCTTGATCGTTGCGCTTCGAGAGGTGTCAGAAGAAATGTCAGCCTGATTGGCTTCATGGGCTGCGGTAAGACCTCTGTGGGTGAGGTGCTCGCCGCGAAACTCGGATTCTCTTTTCTGGATACAGACAGTGAGATCGAGAGGGAGGAGGGAATGACGGTCGGTAACATCTTCCGCCTGAGAGGTGAGCCATATTTCAGGGAGAAAGAAAAGGAGGTCATTTCTCGCTTGGAGGACAAGGAAAATATGGTTATCGCCTGCGGTGGGGGAGCCGTTCTTGATGAGGGAAACCGGAGGGTTCTGAGGAAAAACTCTTTCATTATCTGGCTCTTCGCTAGATGGGAGGAGTCCAGCAGGAGATTAAAAGGGGGTAAAGAGAGGCCGCTTCTCAAGGAGAATGCCCTGAAGGCACAAGCGGAAAGAATTTTTCAGGAGAGGAAGGATAAATATTTCCTTGCGGCTGACCTCATTATCTCTTCAGAGAGAAGTATAAAGGAGGTTGCCAGGAAAGCTTATGAAGAAGTTACACAGCTGCTTTAAGATCAAAGGGAAAATTAAGGCTCCGGCCTCGAAAAGCATGATGCTCAGGGCGATCGCCGTATCTCTTCTGGCACCGGGAAAGTCTGAGATTTTAAACCCGTCCACCTGTCAGGACTCCCTGGCCGCACTTTCTGTGGCCCGTGGCCTCGGAGCGAGAACTCTTTCCGAAAGCGACAGGGTCGTTATCTCGAGAGAGAGGGAGCCGGAGAGCGGAGTTTTAGATTGCGGAGAGTCCGGGCTATCTTTGCGAATGTTTGCATCCGTAGCCTCGATCTGGCCCGGGAGATTCATACTCACAGGTTCAGGTAGCATGATCAGGCGCCCCGTCTCCATGATGGAGAGACCTTTTCGCGACCTGGGTGTCTCCTTTTACAGCCAGGTCGGATTTCCTCCCATTATGGTTAAAGGACCGCTCCAAGGGGGGGCTACCGTTGTAGACGGTTCGCTCAGCTCTCAGTTCCTGACCGGGCTTCTCATTTCCCTTCCTGTATTGAAAAAGGATTCTATCCTGAAAATCATTGATTTAAAGAGCAGACCCTATCTTAATATGACCGTGCACTTCCTGGAAAATCTGGGCATCGCAATCGCTCAGGCGGGTGACAGGGAGATCTCCATAAAGGGAAATCAAAGCTATCGTCCGTTTACTTACAGGACCGAAGGAGATTGGAGCTCTGCTTCCTTCCTTCTCGTAGCAGCCGCTATCGGAGGAGAAGTCGAAGTCAGCGGGCTCGACCTAACCTCTTTTCAGGCCGATAGGAAGATCCTTCAGGCTCTTGAAATGAGTGGCGCGGAAATCAATGCCACTAATTCAGGGATAGTGATCCGGAAAAGGCACCTCGAAGCATTCGAGTTCGATTGCACGGATTGTCCGGACCTTTTTCCTCCCCTAGCTGTTCTTGCCTGTCACTGCCGCGGCATAAGCAGGATCTGGGGAGCAGGAAGGCTGAGATACAAAGAAAGTGATCGAGCCAGATCGCTGATGGAGGAATTCACCAGGTTAGGAGCAGATGTCCGTCTGAAAGGGGATTCTCTCGAAATAGAATGTTCGGGGCTCAGAGGCGGAAAAGTGGACGCGCACGACGATCACAGGATCGCGATGGCCCTGGCCTTAGCTTCCATCAATGCCTCCGGAGATATTTTCCTTGAAGGAAGTGGATGCGTGGCGAAGTCTTATCCGGATTTCTTTGAGGACTTCGCCAGAATCGGAGGGGTAATCGATGAATAGTTTTGGCAGAATATTCAGGGTCTCTATTTATGGAGAATCCCATGGCTGGGGAGTGGGATGCGTGATCGATGGTTGCCCTCCTGGCCTGCCCTTAACAGGCGGTGATTTCCAGGAGGACCTGGAAAGGAGGGGCTTACGGGCTGCAGGTACTACCCAAAGAAGGGAAAAGGATATCCCCCTCTTTCTCAGTGGGGTTTTTGAGGGCAAGACCACAGGTGCTCCCCTTCATATTGCATTCGAGAACAGAGATACAAGAAGCGAACACTATGAAAATATCCGCTACCTTCCCAGGCCAGGACATGCCGACCTCACGGCAGCGAAAAAGTTCTTCGGGTTTAATGACTATCGGGGAGGAGGACATTTTTCAGGCCGGATGACCGTTGCTCTTGTGGCGGCGGGCGTCATTGCCAGAAAAATTGTCCTTCCCGTCAGGGTCAACGCCCGACTCATCGAGGCTGGGGGCACGATCGAGATCGACAGAGCAGCCAAGGAGGCCGTGGAGAGTAATGACTCAATCGGTGGGATTATTGAATGCATCTCAACAAACATGCCCTCTGGCCTTGGCGAACCCTTCTTCGATTCCGCGGAATCGATGATTAGCCATCTTGTCTTCTCCATCCCCGGAATCAAGGGTGTAGAATTCGGCTCTGGGTTTTCCTCGGCAAAGATGAAGGGAAGCACTCACAATGATCCGATTGTCAAAGTCAAGGGAGAGACTCTGACCAACCACTCAGGGGGAGTCAACGGAGGACTGACCAACGGGAACCCCCTCGTTTTCCGGGTCGCTGTCAAGCCGACCTCCAGTATCCCCAAACCTCAGAAGACAGTAAATCTTCGCAGCGGCGTGGTTGAGGACCTGATCATCCAAGGCCGGCATGATTCCTGTTTCGCCCTGCGCGCCCCCGTCATCGTCGAAGCAGCTACTACCTGCGTCCTGGCCGACCTTATTCTGATCCAGAGGACATGGGAATGGAGAACTGAAGGAGGATGAAATGAGCTATCCTGATCTACAAAGGTATCTTGCAGATTCTGCGCAATACACCGTCATACCGGTTTATTCTGAAATTCGGGCGGATTTTGAGACCCCCCTTTCCATCTATTTAAAATCCCGAGCTAAATTCCTGCTCGAGTCTGTAGAAAAGGGGGAAAACGTGGGGAGGTATTCTTTCATTGCGCTTGGAAACAAATGCACGATCAAGGCGATAGGGAACACCATTTCCATAATTGAAAATAATGGGGAATCCTCTGCGAAAATTTGCAGAGAGATGCAAAACCCTCTGCTTGCGATCAGAGAGTACTTCTCAGGAATCAAAGCCCCTTCCTACGAAGAACTACCTCCTTTTTTTGGAGGAGCGATCGGATATATCGGCTACGAGGCCATCCAATATTTCGAGAACATCCCGGTCGAAGAGAATGAGGATGGAATTCCTGACATACTCATGGTCATCCCGGAGAGTCTTCTAATTTACGATTCAGTCAAGAGAACGATCTTCATCATCGTCATGACCTTTCCCCGCGAAAGGCCGGAACAAGAGTATAGGCAAGCGCTCCAGAATATTGATGCCTTAAAGAGAATGCTCTCCCAGAACCTAGAGCTTCCGGAGCGGGAACCTCCAGGTTGGTGGTCTGGATTCCAGGGCGATATGACAAGAGATTATTTCCTGGAATGCGTTCGAAAAAGCCAAAGATATATTGAGGAAGGGGAGATCATTCAGGTCGTCCTCTCGCAGAAGTTTCAGGTCAAATTAGAATGTGATGTGTTCGAAATCTATAAAGCCCTGAGAATCATTAACCCTTCTCCTTACCTCTTCTTTATGGATTTTGATGATTTCTTCCTGATAGGTTCCTCTCCTGAAGTAATGGTGAAGCTTCAGAACAGGGAGCTTTTGGTTAAGCCTATTGCAGGGACGCGACAAAGGGGAGCTACTGTGTCAGAGGATTCTCTGATCTCGAGGGAGCTGCTCGCCGATGAGAAAGAACGCGCCGAGCACATCATGCTTGTCGACCTCGCCCGGAACGACCTGGGAAAAGTCTCGAAGCCAGGAAGCGTGGAGGTTGCGGATTTCATGAGTATCGAGAAGTACTCACATGTCATGCACATTGTCTCCACGGTCAAATCCGAACTGGATGATTCCTACGATGTTTTCGACGTGATCATGGCCGCTTTCCCGGCGGGCACTCTCAGCGGGGCTCCCAAAATAAGGGCTATGGAAATCATCCATGAGCTGGAACCGAAACGGAGGGGAATATACGGTGGGATAGTTTTCAACCTCGGCTTCAACGGCAATATGGATTCCTGCATTACAATCAGGACCATGCTCATCAAAGACGATACGGCCACTGTGCAGGCAGGAGCGGGAATCGTCGCCGATTCCATTCCGGAAAGAGAATACGAGGAATCCTGCAACAAAGCCAAAGCTCTCTTGAAAGCGATCGAAAATTCCGCCAGAGGAGATCTACATGATTCTTCTCATAGATAACTATGATTCTTTCGCCTTCAATATCTATCAGACGATCAGAAAAACGGGGCAAGAGGTTATGGTCAAACGGAACGATGCCATCGACCTCGCCCAGGTAGAAGAGCTGGCACCCTCCCATATCGTTCTTTCACCCGGGCCGGGCAGACCTGAAAAGGCGGGGATCTGCATCGAGCTCATCAGAAAGTTTGCCGGAAAAGTCCCGATTCTCGGGATTTGCTTGGGGCATCAGGCTATCGGTGTCGCTTTCGGAACGAAAGTCGTGAAGGCGTCCACACTTTACCACGGAAAATCCTCCGATATTTACCATGACGGGAAAGGGATATTCGCCAGGATCAAGAGTCCTTTTCCGGCAATTCGCTATCACTCGCTCGTCATCGACCGAACCTTCCTCCCCGAAGAACTGGAGATTTCTGCCTGGACAGAGGACAACGAAATCATGGGCATCCGGCATAAGCTTTACACTATCGAGGGTCTACAGTTTCATCCGGAATCAATCGGGACCGAGAATGGCACTGAGCTCCTCATGAACTTTCTGAGCCCGGAACCTCTTCCAAGCATTATCCAATCAGCGATAAAGAAAGTATCGGCCGGAATAGACCTCAGCGAGGACGAGGCGGAAAAAGTCATGAACGAGATAACCTCAGGGTCTGCTACTCCTGCCCAGATAGCCTCTTTTCTGACAGCGCTGGCGATCAAGGGCGAAGCTGTCTCCGAAATTACAGGCTTTGTCCGGGTGATGAGGAGGAAGGCTACCCCTGTCAGGAAGCCGGAAGGAAAAATTCTTGTCGATACTTGCGGCACAGGGGGCGACGGGAGCGGAACTTTTAACATATCTACCTGCGCCTCCTTTGTTATTGCAGGAGCAGGCGTCTGCGTTGCAAAGCACGGAAACAGGTCGATTACTTCCCGCTGTGGAAGCGCTGACCTCATGGAAGCTCTCGGTGTCAATATCACCCCTGGTCCCGAAATTCTCGAGAAAGCCCTCCAGCTCGCAGGTCTGGCCTTTCTCTTTGCTCCAAAACTCCATCTCTCGATGAAACATGCCGTACCCGTGAGGGTGGAAATGGGAATTAGGACCATCTTCAACATGTTGGGGCCATTGACCAATCCAGCCGGAGCCGACTGCCAGATTATGGGCGTGTTTGACGATTCCATCATGGAAAAAATCGCCAGAACTCTCATATCGCTGGGTACAGCCAGAGCGATGGTAGTTCATGGAAGCGATGGCCTCGATGAAATCACCCTCAACGGGTCGACAAAGATTGTCGAGATTAACCAGGGCTGGATGCGGCATATGATTTTTGACCCGCGTAATTACGGCTTCGCCTATTGCCAGAAAAAAGATCTGAGGGGAGGAGACCTGAAGACTAACTGTGAGATTGTCCTCTCTGTGCTCGGAGGAGAAAAAGGCCCCCGAAGGGATGTGGTTGTCCTCAATGCTGCTGCAGCCATCTATCTTGCCAAGGCGGCCCAAACACTGGAAGAGGCCATCAGCAAAGCCAAGACCTCCATAGATTCAGGTGCCGCCATGAAAAAGCTTGAGGAACTGATCAGGATTACAAACGCATGAAAGTTATCCTGCAACGGATCACCAGCCGGATTTTAATCGAAGAGCGGGAGAATTTTGATTCATTCCGCCCCGATTCATTCCATCTTCTGGAAAGGAAGCCGCCTCTCGATGTCCTTCAACTGATGGAGACAGGTTTTTTCTTCATCGCCGAAGTAAAAAAAGCCTCTCCCGCAAAAGGGATGATCCGAGAAGATCTTAACGCTCTCGATCTGGCCAGACTATACGAGAGAGCGGGGGCAGGGGCGATCTCTGTCCTCACGGAAAAGAACTTCTTTTCTGGCTCGAAAGAGGATTTGAAAGCCATTGCAAGGAATATCAGAATTCCTGTGCTGCGCAAGGATTTTCTCATTCACCCTTACCAGATTTATGAATCTTACAACCTCGGCGCTGACTTCATTCTTCTCATTGTGGCCTGCTTAGATGATGAAAACCTGAAACTGCTCTATATGGAGGCCTTGCACCTTGACCTGCAGGTTATCATGGAGGTTCATACTGAAGAAGAGCTCTTCCGTGCTCTGAAGCTCAATCCGAAGATCATAGGGATCAATAACAGGGATCTGGAGACTTTTGCGATTGACAGGGAAACATCGTTCAACTTGAAGAGGCTCATACCGGAATCCATCAAAGTCATCAGTGAATCCGGAATTCATTCCCCGTCTCATATTCGGGAGCTGAAAGATGCCGGGTTTTCAGGTGTCCTGGTCGGCGAAGCCCTCTGCGCTTCCTTATCTCCCGGGGAAAAATTGGAAGAGCTGATGAATGCTTAAAGTGAAGATCTGTGGGATCACCAATCTCGAGGATTACCTGGCCGTCGCTTCATTTGGCGCTGATTTCGCAGGCTTTATCTTTTACCGATTATCCCCACGTTACGTTTCCCCTCCTTTCGTTAAAAATCTGTCCAGACAATTTTCTTTGCCTGTAAAAAAGGTCGGGGTTTTTGTTAACGAAACCCGAGAAGGCATTAGAAGGATATATTATGAGACCGGGCTCGATATCGTCCAGCTTCATGGCGATGAATCGCCGGATTACTGCCGGAAACTCGGCCTGCCTTTCTGGAAAGTTATCCGGGTCAGGAGCCAGGAATCACTTGAGCAAATGAATTCCTACGACTGTGAGACATTTCTCCTCGATACATATGTAGAAGGTAAGCAAGGCGGAACCTCTGTGCCCTTCGACTGGGCAATCGCCCAAGAGGCCGTCAGGAGAGAATTCCGGATCATCATCGCCGGAGGCCTAAGCTCTGAAAATGTTGAAGAAGTTGCCTGCCTGAGACCATATGGAGTTGACGCTTCAAGTTTTCTGGAAGAGCATGCCAGAAAAAAAAGCATTGAGAAGATGACCAGGTTTTTTTCCATTATCAGAAGAATAAGAGGGGAAAATGGAAAAGGTTAAAAAATTCTGCAGATATTTCGGCGACTTCGGAGGCCGCTTCGTACCCGAAATGCTCATCCCCGCCCTTGATGAACTAGAGGAGGCTTATTTTTTCTGTAAGAAAGAAAGAGCTTTCAAAAAAGAACTTGCTTTTCTTCTCCGGAACTACTGCGGAAGGCCTACTCCGCTTTATTTTGCCGAGAACCTGACTTCGGCGAATAAAGGAGGCAGGATTTATTTAAAGCTGGAGGGCCTCGCCCATACCGGAGCGCATAAGATAAATAATGTCATCGGCCAGGCCCTCCTGGCCAGGAAAATGGGCAAAAAGAAAATTGTCGCCGAGACCGGAGCGGGTCAACACGGGCTGGCCACAGCCTCTGTCTGTGCCAAGTTTGGCCTCGGATGTACCATTTTCATGGGAGAGGTCGACATGAAAAGGCAGCATCCCAATGTCTTCTCTATGAGGCTCCTGGGGGCGGATGTCGTCCCTGTTAAGGAGGGAGCAAAAACCCTCAAGGATGCAGTTAATATGGCTTTGAAGCACTGGATTGAAAATCTCAGGGACACCCATTACCTCCTGGGCTCGGTTGTCGGTCCTCATCCCTACCCGGTTATTGTGCGAGATTTTCAATCCATCATCGGAAAAGAAGTGAAAAAACAGATGCTCGAAATCGAGGGCAGGCTCCCCGATGTAATGATCGCCTGCTGCGGAGGAGGGTCAAATGCCATGGGGTTTTTTTATCCCTTTCTGAGGGAAAAGCGCATCCAGTTTGTAGCTGTCGAAGCGGGAGGGAAAGGTAACGGTTTTGGCGAAAACGCCCTGCGATTCAGCAAGCACGGCCGGGCCGGAATAGCTCAGGGCTATAAATCCTATTTTATCCAGGACAGATACGGACAGCTTGCTCCAACACACTCCATAAGCGCTGGCCTGGATTATCCGGGGATCGGGCCTGAGCTTGCCTTCCTTCATGACGCAGGCACCATCATGTTTGAAAAAGTCAGCGACGAAGAAGCCATGGTCGGCTACAGGACGCTGGCCCGCCTGGAAGGGATCATTCCTGCCCTGGAATCCGCACACGCACTTTCCTGGGCCCTTAGGAAAGCGAGGGAGTATGGCCCGGACACCCTCATTGTCGTTAATATCTCCGGGAGGGGTGATAAGGACATTTTTATTACAGCAAAGAAGATCGACCGCGAGAACTGGGCGCGGTTCTTAAGGGAAGAGGCGGAAAGTGGATAATCCTATCGACCATATTTTCTCCGGGAAGAAGGAATTGAAACTCATGACTCATATTGTGGCCGGATATCCAGACCTCGAAAAATCCGGCGAGATTGCCCTGGCAATGGCAGAGTACGGAGTCGACCTTATCGAGATTCAGATCCCTTTTTCCGATCCTCTGGCAGACGGCCGGACTATCATGGCAGCTAACCAGATAGCTCTCGACCATGGTATCACTCCCTGCCAATGTTTTCAGCTTGCCGAACGTTTGAAAAAGAGGATTAATATTCCTCTCCTCTTCATGACTTACGCCAATATTCCTTTCCAGATGGGCCTTGAGAAATTCGTGAGGAGGTCTAGGGACTCCGGCCTCAGCGGGCTCATCATTCCCGATTTGACCTTCGACGAAAGGGTCGAGGGATATTTCGACTATGCTCGCCGGGTGGGAATTTATCCGATCAATGTTGTTTCTCCCGGCCCTAAGAAAGGAAGGCTCGGGGAAATTTTGCGCATATCAAAGGGTTTCATCTACATTACCTTAAGGGTAGGAATTACCGGTGAAGTCAAAAGAATAGGTGAAGAGGGGATTAATTTTATAAAAGAAATCCGAGAGAGGTCCAAGCTGCCAGTTGCCGCTGGTTTTGGCATATCCTCCGCGGTGCAGGTTCGACAGCTGGAAGGACTGGCCGACATCGCTGTCGTGGGGAGCCATATTATTCACCTCTACGAGAAAACAGGCATCTCGGGAGTAGAAAAATTCATAAAGGAATGCACATCCGGAGGGTCAGCTCGTCACAGGGAGAGAGGCGCTACGATAACTGACGAGGATAAAGGGAAGATTGAAAGGAGGGGGATTTTCTTAAGTGACATATTGTGAAGGGATAGCTCATAAGGAGGGTTTAAATGAGAGAGAAAGCTAAAGAATTGGACATCCTTCATTATAAAGCCCTGAGCATACCGAGGTTAGCCAGGGGTATTGCCAGAGATGTGGCGGAATTGATAGGGAACACTCCGCTCGTCAGGTTAAACAGGATAACAGAGGGGCTGCGGGCAACTGTTGTGGCCAAGTTGGAGGCATTCAATCCTACTGGCAGCGGCAAAGACAGGATTGGGGTTTCCATGATCGCCGATGCCGAAGAAAGAGGGTTGATCAATAAAAATACGGTTCTTGTCGAACCCACGAGCGGGAATACAGGTATCGCCCTGGCTTCTGTCTGCGCTGCCAGAGGATACAGGCTCATCCTGACCATGCCTGACACGATGTCCCTCGAGAGAAGACAGCTCCTTTCGATGTTCGGAGCGGAGCTGGTTCTGACTCCCGGACTGGAAGGGATATCTGGAGCAGTGAGGAAAGCAGAGCAACTGGCGGCCGAGAATCCTGACTCTCTCCTGCTTCAGCAGTTTAAGAATCCTGCCAACCCTGAAATTCACAGGTTGACTACTGCTGAGGAGATATGGAGGGATACCGAGGGAAAGGTGGATATTTTAGTGGCGGGGGTGGGAACTGGAGGTACGATTACTGGAGCGGCGGAGGTTTTGAAAGAGAGGAAAAAGGGATTCAAAGCCATCGCTGTCGAGCCTGAAAGTTCCCCCGTCCTCTCCGGAGGGAAGCCAGGCACACACAGGATTCAGGGAATTGGGGCCGGTTTTATTCCCGAGGTGCTGGAGGTGGTCTGCTCGATGAAGTTATCAGGGTCGCCAACGACGACGCCGGACTCATGGCCAGGAGGTTGGCCAGAGAAGAAGGAATATTAGCTGGAATATCTTCAGGAGCTGCGGTCTGGGCGGCCTTAGAGGTAGCCCGAAGGCCAGAAAACACGGGGAAACTTATTACGGCTATCCTTCCTGATACAGGTGAGCGCTATCTCTCCACTTGGCTTTTTCAAGACCTTTGAAGCTCAGATTGGTTAAGAGAGAGGAATTCCCACACGGAGAACATATATGCTTAAAACTCTGAAAGAAGACATCCAGACAGTATTCGCCAGAGACCCTGCTGCCAGAGGCACCCTGGAGATTTTAATGTGTTATCCGGGAGTTCACGCCCTCTGGTTCCATCGTCTGGCCCACTTTCTCTGGCAGAAGAAGTTGTTTTTTCTGGCGCGCTTTATCTCTCATTTAGCTCGCTTTTTTACTGGCATTGAAATTCATCCCGGGGCAAAAATCGGGAGGCGTTTCTTCATCGACCACGGAGCTGGCGTAGTTATCGGGGAGACTACCGAGATTGGAGATGATGTCCTGATTTATCAGGGCGCTGTCCTGGGAGGAACAAGCTTGAGAAAAGGAAAACGCCACCCCACGATTGGCAACAATGTAGTCATTGGCGCCGGGGCAGTTGTCCTGGGTGCCGTTACCATTGGAGACGATGCTAAAATCGGAGCCTGTTCTGTGGTCCTGAAATCGGTCCCCCCTGCAGCCACAGTGGTCGGAGTTCCAGGAAGAATCGTAGAAGATAAACGCAAGCACTTTATGGACCTTGAGCATGGAAGGCTCCCCGACCCTGTAGCCGAAGCTATGAGTTATCTCATGAAAGAGCAGGAAGAACTAAGGAAGCGCCTGGAGATGCTCGAGCGGTCGTGCGGAATCTTCTCCGCCGACGATGAGTCTAAATTGAGAGCCAGCGAAATGCCTTTAGACTCAACCTTACCGCATGAAGGAGATGAGGGCAGCGAGTGAGCAGGGCAAGAACAGGAATGAGGTGAAACCGCTTCGACCTGAGTCAGCCGCAGCGCTTATGCTCAGCACAACATTGTGATGGGACAGCAGAAAGGAAAAAGGGCCACTATGGACGGATGAGCATACTTCCAGGCAGATGCTCTCTTGCCACCTGAATGGAAAGATCGAGATCTCATCGCGTAATGCTGCATTTGTTGATAGATCGGTCGAGTGCGTAGTCTAGGTTGACTGGACTTCTCCCACCCGCAAAAGTACTATAGGTTTCTTGATACGTTCAAGTACGAAGAAGAAAGAGTAGTACTTGATAAATATGATCATTGAAGCTAGTTACACACATACCGTTAACTGGTTGCAGTATTTTAGCCTGGAGGAGCTAGAAAGGAGCTTTTGAGGGGCAGATTCCAAGTAGCAAGTTTCTACTCCGATGTTGCTGACTCGACATTCGACCCGGGAGAAGAAGAATTCGCGGTTGCTAACCGCAGGATGCAGTATCGAAGAGGACATTGCCCATCTATCTTAGATGAGGCACAGGGGGAAGGTGATTGAAAGAGTTTCGCTTATAGGGGGGACTCACTGCTGACATCTGGCAGTGTTATGAGAGGTATTTCTCCAGCACTGACTTTCGATAGCTCGCCCTGGCTACTTACAACATCACGCCCTCGGTGGGCCTTGAAACTGGATAAGTGTAGAATACCTGAGGTGATAGTGTGAAGAAAATTTTAGTGATTGAGGATGAAGTTGACATTCAGGAGCTGCTGGAGAATTTTCTGAAAGACGGAGGATATGAGGTCGTTTTGGCTGGCGATGGTGTGGAAGGCATTTCACAGTTTTCCAAGGGTTCGTTCGATTTGGTGCTATTGGACATCATGCTGCCGAAGATTGATGGCTATGGCGTCTGCGAATTGATCCGCAAGGAATCCGACGTGCCAATCGTGATGCTGACCGCGCTGGATAGTGAAGAAAATCAATTGAAAGGTTTCGATCTGGAAGTGGATGACTACATCATCAAACCTTTCTCTATGCCAATTTTGCTGAAAAAGATTGCGGCAGTCCTGCGTCGACCCTCTGTGACCGGCGAGCAAAACCGATTGGTTTATCAGGATCTGGTTCTGGATATTGATAGATACAAGACTTATATCTGTGGTACAGCAGTCGACCTGACCCAGCGCGAATTCGAACTGCTACGCGAGCTACTGACCCATATCGGTAAAGTGCTGACCCGCCAGATGCTGTTAAATAAGCTGTGGAAGCATGATTTTCTCGGGGATGAGCGCGTTGTGGATACGCATATCAAAAACCTGCGGAAAAAATTAGGGGTGGATTACATTGAGACAATCAGAGGGGTAGGGTATAGGATTGATCCGCCGAATCAAAAATAGCCTGACCCTAAAGGTATTTCTGATCACCAGCATGCTGCTGATTATCATCTGCTTGCTGACTTTTATCTTCATTGCCTGCTTTATGCCCAAAACCTTTTCTGCGGAACTGAGCCGCGATCTGGAGAGAAATGCAATTAAATTGACGGAGCAGTTGGCAAGCACCAAATTAGAGGATTCCGGCGAGTTATTCAACCGATTTGTAGTAAAAAACAATGCGGATGTCGTGATTCTGGACGCCCAGGAGAAAGTGGTGGATATCCCCGGACATGCTTCTTCTTGGGCGGAAGATATAGAAATCCAGAAATACGGAAAAGGCAGGGCTGACCAAAGCACAGGCACCGATACTTCTGATTACTACTTCAACGCTCCTGTGATTACAACCGATGACATGAGCCTCGGCGATGCCTCTTATGTCTCTGTGGCAACATCACAGTCTTATCCATTTTCTTTTGCTGGCTCAAACGCGCCCTATACGTTGGTGGTTTTAGCCAGCATGCAGCCGGTTAACCAGGCGGCGCAGGCGCTGGTCCGCATCCTGCCGTTGCTGGTCGTGGCGATTCTGCTGATGTCATTTCTGGGGTCGTGGCTCTATTCGCTTTATGTTACCCGTCCCATTGTGAATATCAGCCGGATCTCCAAGAGAATGTCCGAAATGGAATTTCACTGGCGCTGTAAGGAAAAGCGCTCAGATGAGGTTGGTGTGCTGGCCACCAGCCTCAATAACCTTGCGGAAAAGCTCAGTGCCGCGCTGGATGAGCTGAAAACGGCCAATGCATCTCTGCAGGCAGATATCGATCTGAAACGGGAGCTCGAGCGCAAACGCCTCGACTTTTTTGCGGCGGTGTCTCACGAACTGAAAACCCCGATCACCGTCGTAAAAGGACAGCTCGAAGGAATGATCAACAATGTGGGGGCTTACCGCGACCACGGAAAATATCTGGGACGATCACTGAAGGTCACCGACAGAATGGAGGGATTGGTACAGGAACTCCTGACTGTTTCCCGCATGGAATCCCCTAACTTTGCTCTGCGCCTGAAACGGCTCGATCTCGGTGCGCTAGCCAGCCACTGCCTGTCCGCGCACCAGGATCTTTTCACCCTGAAGAATCTCTCCGTATCCACTGAGATAGAGGAGAATCTGTTCGTTGAAGGAGATGAAATGCTGCTGCTCAGAGCGTTGAGCAACTTAATCAGCAATGCTGCACATTACTCGCCGGAGGGCAGCAGTATTTTCGTGAAAGCGCATCGATGCGATAAAGTGGTGTGCTTTACCATCGAGAACACTGGTGTTCATATCCCGGATGAAGCCATTTCCAGGCTGTTCAACGCCTTCTACCGCGTAGAGCAGTCACGCAATCGCGGCACAGGCGGAAGCGGCTTAGGGCTTTACATCGTCAAGATGATTTTGGATCTTCATAAAGCGGAATACAGAATCGAGAACACAGCAGCAGGGGTACAGTTCACCTTTGCGCTGACCTAAAAGACTCCATTTTTCCTCTTCACACAAAAAACAAGTTTATCTCATTTGTGCTCCAAATTACTTTGCTATAGGTGTACTTGGTTTGTCTTAAGAGCAGCAATACGTATGGAAGGTGAAAAACATTGAAAATCGAAATACAGGATCTAAATATGACCTATAGAACAGGAAAGGAGGCGCTGAAAGATGTGGGGCTCTCGCTGGAAAGTCCCAGTTTTACCGGGCTTTTGGGCCCTAATGGCGCAGGCAAAAGCACGCTGATGAAACTGCTGGTAGCAGAGCTGCTCCCCACCTCCGGTCGGATTCTGGTGGATGGGCAGCTGCTGGTGAAGGTTGAGAAGAATTTTAAATCCAGGTTGGGGTATCTGCCGCAGAGCTTCGGACTTTATGAGGAGCTGACCGTTTACCAATTCCTCGACTATATGACAGCCCTTAAGGGAGTAAAAAACAGCAAGTCCGCCATTTTAAAAGTTATCGAGGAGACCAATCTCAATGAAAAAAGAAAAGCCCGCATCGGCACACTGTCCGGTGGCCAGAAACAACGCGTGGGCATTGCACAGGCGCTGTTAGGCGATCCGGAACTGTTGATATTTGATGAGCCCACGGCTGGACTCGATCCTGAGGAACGACTGGGCTTCCGCAATCTATTCTCACGCAGCGCGCAAAATAAGACCGTATTGCTCTCCACTCATATCATTGAAGATGTACAATCGGTCTGCAACCGCCTGATCGTGATCAATCACGGGGCTGTCCTGTTCGACGGCAAGCCATCCGAATTGATCCTCAAGGCGCGCGGCCATGTCGGTATATTCGAGGAACAAATCGGCGAGACGCGGGAAAGACAATATCAGGTGACTGCCCGCGTTAACGCCGCGCAGGGGATCTTCTGCCGGATTCTGGCGGATAATCTTCCTCACTTCGCGCAGCCGACGGAACCGACTTTGGAGGATGCATACCTTTACCTCATCGCAAAAGAGGCGGAACGATGAGCTTCTTCTCTTTTTTTCTTGTGGAGCTGAAGCGTATCTTCCGAACAAAAAGCGCCTGGCTCGCGCTTGTGCTGACCGCCTGTGCGCCTCTAGGAGGTTATTCGTGGTACGTACCGGTCCCTACCTTAACAAAAGCGTCCGCGCTGATTGCCAATCCTGCTATGACAGGAGCGCTTTTGGGAGCGGTTTTTTTTGCTCTGCTTACTCTCTATGAATTAGACCGCGTACATCGAAGCGAGACCGTCACCCTGACTGACACCATCGTGTCGCCGCTGACCTTAAACGGCGCAAGAGTACTGGCACTAATGGCTCCTGCGCTGGTTGCTGTACTGCTGGCCATGACGGTTTATCTTCCGTATACCATGCTGGAGATGAAGAATATTTTTGTGCCAGAATTGTACATAGCAAGCTTTCTAGTGCTGATGCTGCCCAGCTTGTTTTTTGGCATCCTCGCGGCGGCGGCCTTATATCATGTCACCTACCGTGTCGATCTCAGCTTCGTCTTGTTTGTCGTGTTCGCCCTGCTTAGCATGAGCCAGTGGTTCTCCGATGATTTCATCCTTCGCTGGGTCAACCCCCTGATCCCCATCTATTCGGACGATTTCAGCAATGTCCGCATCCTCCGCATGGCAACCTATAACCGCCTGTTCTGGCTGACAGTGCTGTCGGGATGCTACTTGCTCTCCCTTCTTTGTATCCGGCGTTACGGCAGGGGAATTCTTAGCTCTCTTTGTTTGAATGCACGCAAAATCTGCCTCTCGCTTCTGGCTGCCCTAATGGTATGCAGCGGTTGCTTTGCCTACGTCTACCAGCCATACATCGATCATAGCCCGATGGACTATGTGCAAACTGAGGGTATCTATAGTGATAACATGTTTTGGAAAAGCACGAAGGTGGATCTAATCCTCAACACGAAAAAAGGCACACTGCAGGGAAGGGCGGTCTATGAAATCGAAAATGACAATACCGAACCGCAGGAATGCCGTTTCCGGGTTAATCCCGGATATGAAATTAGCTCGGTCACAGTCAATGGCGAAGCCATCCCGTTCACCGATTTGAACAACGACACAAATAACAATAAGGAAGTCTCGATCATGCTGCCTGCAGAGCCGGAGCTTAGGCTTGCTGTCGAATACGGCGGATTCCCACAGGAATGGTCCATGAACAGAATGGATGTCTGGGGCGATGAGGTCGGTGACCGCTATGTGAACCTGGGCGGTACCGCCCTTGCGCCGCGGCTCTCCATGCGAACCAAAGCGGAGGACATCCCGATTATCGGTACCATTACCCTACCCAGCAACCTGACGCTCATCCCAACCGGCAATACCGCCAAACTGGTCTCAGACAACGCGGATGGGACAAAAACATGGCTGGCCGTCGACAAAGGAACCCAGATCAACCTCTTCGCGGGAGATTATGTCATGGAGGTCATCGAGGCGGGGGGAATGCATATTGAATTCTATTACAGCAAAAAACACGAGGAGGCTATGCGGCGCGCGGACGCAAAGCAGGTGATGGCAGAAGTGGTGGAATACTGTACCGCGCATTATGGCCCACTGCCTTATGGCCAGGATCTCCCTCTCAAAATTATTCAGACCTCCGCCTATTTAATGGGCGGGGGTGCATACGGTAATTTCAGTGTAATGGGAGAGAGCTTTTTCAGCGACGTTCATCTTAACAATCCCAATTCCCTGGAGGGCGCTACCAGCAGCGAAGTGCTGGCACATGAAATCATCCATCAATGGTGGGGGCTGAGCGCAAGCGTCTTGGATGAAAAGCCGTGGTCCTCCGAGGGACTCACCGTCTACACCACCTACCGCATGATGAAGGAAAAATTTGGTGAGGCCTACGTCCAGAAATACTATCTGGATCAGTGGAAAGCCGGTCTGGACGCGTTGAACCGTTCCTTCTACCGCCGCCATCCGGAATATATGGATATACTGCCCGAGAAATACACAGCAAGAATCAGAGCTCAGGAAGAGAGCGCACAAATGTATCAGATCATGCCGCTCAATATCCTGAAGGCAGCCGAATTGATGGGCGGCGAGGACAAGCTGGACAACGTCCTGGCGCAGCTTTACGAGAACGGCGGAACTGAGATGCCGCCCTACATTACCTACAATGATTTTCTGAATGCCTGCGGGCTGACAAAGGAGGCGATTTCCGTTGAGTAAACTCTTTCGCTATGCGCTAAGAAGGCTCATTTTTAATAAATTCTTTCTTGTTTTGCTGCTGGTCATAGCTTTCTACAGCTGGAAGCTCCTGGATGGCGAAATTATTTTAGGTGTTTCCTATACCGCACCATTTTCCAGTTGGAGCTATGGCGCTTTCTTGGCTTTAGTTCTACCGCTGCTCCTTATAACGCTGCTATTTTTCATCACCCATCTGTATTCCAGAAAAGAAAAGCGGGTGCGGGTGTTGGCCATGGCAACCCCAATTGATCCGGTGCAATACGGTGCGGTTAAATGTCTAGCCATAGCGACCGGTTTTCTCCTGATTTCCGGTGTCACCATCGGCATCAGCTTTGCGTTCTATGCAGATACCTTTCGGTTTTACGATTTCGGCGCTTTTGTTAATCCGATCATCATGACCCTCTTGCCGTCCATGCTGTTTGTTACGGGTATTGGTATGGTGGCTGGACGGATACACCCTGCGTTGCTTTATGCGCTGATGCTGCTCCTGCTGCTTATGGGGAAAGCTAGTTTGCCCTATGCCTTAGATCTGCTGGGTGATTCTTTCTTTCGGACTGCTCCGCTCACCCTGCCTGTAGGCTCATCCGGCGAACCGGATTTTATCGTTCCAACAGCAGTGATTATCGGAAAATTAGGATTTTCCCTGGCCGGAATTTTATTTACAGGAATCGGACTCAATGATTTCAAAAGGAAAAGGTACACATAATAATAGTGAAATCGACATATAAACCTAAGGTTCATATGATATGAATCATGAATTCATATCCCGCAAGCAACACTTTTGTTGACCCCGGTCTTGCTCACTGACCTGCAACAGCGTGGGATTATAACCACCACTTTCATTTGGCTTAAGGTTTCGCGGCGGGAAGCCATCGTTGCCAGCATCATCGAAGAAGCCTGCCCTGAAGGGGCTGACATGATCAATATAAAAGAAGTGGCGCGACAGGCCGGTGTATCTGTGAGTTTACTCTACCAGTATTTCAACCATCGCCAGGGTTTGCTTGACTTCGCCATCGAAATCACCACCAATGCCCCGGAATTTGGAAGCAGCCGCTAAAAGGCTTTGTATATGCCGGCTTTATCCACTATTAGGTGCAATCCGGTGATTCGAAAGTTATACAAGGAATAACACGCCGTGGAATTACACTGCAGCCAGAGATTAGCTTTTCCGTAAGTAAAGACAGTCGCTTGGTGGACAAAGTATCAGTTTAAGTGAATGGAAAGTAGCAGCCACTTTGTTAAGATATTTCACAGACACAATTGAGTGTATTAAGATGGAGACATATGTTTGAAGAGCTTGAAAAAATAAACACGCGTCCTAAACCATTTGAGTTCTATACAGCAAGTGATCTCTGGACTGATGATCACACCTCAAAACAGATGTTGTCCTTCCACCTGAATGGCGAAATTGATATCTCATCACGTAAGACAACATTCATTGAAAAGTCGGTAGATTGGATAGTTTCTCGATTCAACATCGGTGCTGGAACAAAGATTGCTGATTTTGGTTGCGGCCCAGGACTATATACAACTAGACTGGCTAGAAAGCAGGCAGTGGTAACCGGAATAGACTTTTCAAAAAGGTCAATTGAGTACGCACAAGAGGTAGCGAGTAAAGAGAAACTACACATCAAGTATCTCAATCAGAACTACCTGGAATATGAAACCGATGACCGGTTTGAACTAATCCTAATGATTATGTGTGACTTCTGCGCGCTCAGCCCATCTCAAAGAAATAAAATGTTGTCTAAATTCCACAGTTTTTTAAAACCCGGAGGGTTTGTTCTTCTGGATGTATATTCACTGAAAGCATTCGAGCAGCGGAAAGAAACTGCGATGTATGAAACCAACCTTTTAAATAACTTCTGGTCTGCGAATAAATACTATGGATTTTTAAATACTTTCAAGTATGAAAAGGAAAAGATAATACTTGACAAGTATACTATCATAGAAGCTAATCTCACCCGGACTGTTTACAACTGGCTTCAGTATTTCAATCCGGAAGACCTGGAGAAGGAATTCCTGGAATGCGGATTCAAGGTGGAGTGTTTCTACTCGGATGTTGCGGGCTCGCCGTTTGACCCGGAGAGCACAGAGTTTGCCGTTGTCGCTTGTAAAATGTAGACTTCCAGAAAGTTCCAAGTATTGCTTCCAATAAATCATGAATGACCTGAGAGTCTTATCAGAAAGAAAGCCTATTTGACTTATGAACTCATGGTTCATATTATATGAACCATGAGTTCATATCCATCGATAAATACTTTTCTTAATTTAGACTTACTTGCCGATTTACAAAAGAGTTGTATCATCACCACTACTTTCTTCCGCCTTGAACCTTCGCGGCGTGAATCCATCGTTAACAGCATCCTTGAAGAAGCCGCTCTTAAAGGCCCGGCTCTAATCAATATTAAGGAGGTGGCGCGACGAGCCGGTGTATCTGTGGGTTCCCTCTATCAGTATTTCAACCATCGCCAGGGGTTGATTGACTTCGCCATTGAAATCACTACGAGGCAAATGGTCGCGGCGTTTACCCATTTCAAACCTTATTTGACAGGAATGCCGCTGTTCGATGCTTTGCGAGCCTATCTTCGGGGTGCTGATGAAATGGACAAGGAGTACCAGGGTTATATTCGATATTTTACCCGCGCCGCTTATCAAGGCGAGCCAGCTCTCACGGAAAGAATAGTACGACCCATAGCGCAAGTAATGTTGGATATGACCAGATCCATTCTAATAGCGGCGCAATCACGCGGTGAAATACGCACCGATATCGACCTTGAGGCAATGGCTCGCTTGGTAAATTCACTGGTCATTGCCGTCTATGATGCACAGTTACTGCCACATTTAAACACGTATTATCAGCTTACGGATGAAAACATGGCCCGGGAACGTATTCTGGATAATCTTATGGCTTTTATTGAAAGTGCTTTAAAGGGATGAAGTGATGCCAATAACTAGTGGCAAGGTATCGTGTATTTTAAAAGCCGAAAGACTGGTCAAGCGTTTCGGAGACGTCACGGCAGTCAACGAACTCAGCCTGGATATCAGAAGCGGTGAAATCCTGGCTCTTCTTGGCCCCAATGGTGCTGGAAAGACAGTGACTATCTCAATGCTGTGCGGCCTGCTCAAACCGGATAGCGGTAGCATTTTCTTTAATGATAAGCCGCTCGAACAATCGATGAAAAGCGATATCGGTCTATGTCCGCAAAATATTATAATCTGGCCCAAACAGACCTGCCTGGAGCAGCTTGTCTTCATCGGGGAAATGTATGACCTGCCCCGAAAGATGTGCCGGCAACGCGCCGAAGACCTGATGGCGATATTTCATCTTACGGAAAAGCGCCGTAAGCTAGCCGCAACGCTTTCGGGTGGTATGCAGCGGCGACTCAATCTGGCATTAGCGTTGATGCATGATCCAAAGTTGCTGATCCTTGACGAACCTGAGGCAGGGCTTGACCCGCAAAGCCGGGTGCTGGTACGCGAGTACGTACGGGATTGGGCTAAATCCAATAAAGAACACACTGTTATCCTGACTACCCATAATATGGATGAGGCAGACCGCATGGCCGACCGGGTGGCTATTATAGACCACGGGGCTCTACTGGCGCTGGATACTCCCAATGCATTGAGGCGTAATTTAGGTGAGGGAGATGTCCTGGAGATAGATTTGAACAACGGCGATCTGTCGCAGAACGCCTGCCGGGCAATCAAAAGCATTGTTAATAATGTTACCCTGCAAAACAATATACTGGTAATGAGAGCACTTGGAATTGTCGATTTGCTACCAGCTATCACCCGGAGGATTAACGACATTGGTATCAAACACGGCGATATCAGATTACGCGGCAATACACTGGAAGATGTCTTTATCGCCCTGACCGGTCGGAGATTACGCGAATGAAACTGCGGCAGATTTGCGTTAAAACATTTAGAGAGCAGATGCGCAGCAGGTGGGATCTCATCCTGTCCATATCCCTGGCGCCTCTTTTTATCATACTCTACTGGATATTCATGGGCAGCGGCGCTGCCCTTCCTCTGGATGTAATGGTGGTAAATAACGACCAGGTAAACGGTATTGAACAACATTGCAGTGAAGAAGTGATTGGTCGTCTGGTCGACCTGAAACATACCGATGGTACACCTGTGCTTCGAGTTAAAATATTAGACTCCCAGGCTGTGGCCGAGTCAAAACTAAAGGACCGCCAGGCCGTAGCGGTGGTTATTTTCCCAGCCGGTTATACCCGGGAAATCCAGCGGGTACACGATAACGGCGGCACAATGTCAGCCGAAGCTTCTGCCGTTGTGATGGGTGATCAAGGGCATCCATATTACGTAGTAGCTGCCGTATTCATTGTCTCAGAGTTGGAAAACTATGTGGTGGAGGCTACAGGACAGCAAATACCCTTTAACCTCCAGGAAGAATTTATTGGAGACACAACTATAAGACGGGATTTTGATAACTATGTACCCGGTTTACTGGTAGCGGCACTGACTATGATTATATTTTCTGTAGCTATCGCTGTCTCACGGGAGATTGAAAGCGGTGCACTGCACCGGCTAAAGCTAACCAGAATGAGCTCGTTCGATCTGATGGGCGGGATAAGCCTGGTGTACAGTTGCTTTAGCTTGTTATCGGTATTACTCAGCTTCGGAGTGGCCATTACGCTCGGCTATCATTATGTTGGTTCTTTAGTCCTGGCAATCGTTATCAGTGTCATGGCGGCCACGGCGGCGATCGGGGCAGGATTGATCACTGCCTGTTTTTCCCGTACGGTCGGACGCGCTGCCGTGATTGCCAATTTCCCTTTGTTGTTGCTACTGTTTTTATCCGGTGCCGTCTTCCCTGTACCCTCACCGCCGCTGTTCAATGTCGGGGAGCGTGCTATTCGACTGTTTGATTTTCTGCCGACCAGCCATGCTGTAACGGCTCTTAACAAAGTACTAAATCTTGGAGTAGGCTTGAACGGGATAGCTTTTGAGTTAGCCGCCCTGCTCATATTGACGGTGCTTTTTTTCGCCGCTGGTACCTGGCTTTTCCGTCGCCTGCAGATGAATTAGGCGAACCCAGCCTGACTACCCGCTGAACGACGCTAAGGCCCTCTTTTCTCGATCAAACGGAGATATATAAGCAGGGAGGGAGTCGATCGCGGTCATTCTATGATTTCGGCAAATACCAGCAGATGACCTTGGGTTCGGTCATTTCCTGGAGGGAGAACTTGATACCCTCCCGGCCGAGGCCGGAGTTTTTAAGACCGCCAAAGGGCATGGAGTCCAGGCGATAATCGGTGGAGTCATTGATTATCACTCCGCCACACTCCAGGCCGTAAGCCAGTTTGAAAGCCATGTCCATGTCACGGGTGAACAGGGCGGCGTGAAGGCCGTAATCGACGCTGTTGGCCTCTGTTAAGGCTTGCTCCGCGTCAGACACCGGGTAAAGGTTGACGGTGGGGCCAAAGACCTCGTCCTTATGAATTCTTGCCTTTTTCGGTACGTTCTCCAGGACCGTCGGCTCGAGAAGTGCAGCCATGCGACCCCCTCCTGTTAGAACTCTGGCTCCTAAATTCTCGGCTTCCTTTATCCAGCCTTCCAGCCTCTTGGCCTCGCCCTCGCTGATCATGGGGCCCATATCTGTATCTTCGTTCAGCTTGTTGCCTATCTTGTATCCCTGTGTAATCTCCATGAAACGCTCCTTGAAGGGCTCGTAGATGTCTTGATGAATATAGATGCGCTGAACGCCGATACAGTTCTGACCTGCTGCCCAGAAAGCGCCGGAAACACAAGTTTCCGCGGCCCACTCAAGATCCGCGTCTCGCCAAACGATAACAGGCGAATTGGATCCCAGCTCCATCCCGATCTTTTTTAGGCCGGCAATCTTGGTGATGCGCAATCCCGCTTCAAGGCCTCCTGTAAAGGAAATCATGCGCGGTCGAGGATCGGCAATCATCGCATTGCCGATCTCGCCTCCAAAACCAGTAATCACCTGCATGACCAGAGGCGGGAGGCCAGCCTCCATGAAGGCCTCGACAAGTTTGATGCCCGAAAGCGGCGTGACGGTGGCCGGCTTGAGAATCACTGAATTCCCCGCCGCAACGGCCGGGCCCAACTTATGGGCGACCAGGTTCAGGGGATCGTTAAAGGGCGTAATCGCCAGCACCACGCCGATGGGCACCCTTTCGTAATAACCACGGCGTTTCTCCCCCCCAGGGAAGGAACTGAAAGGAATGGTCTCACCCTGGATGCGTTTGGCCTCTTCGGCCGAAATCGTGAGGGTATTAACGCACCGCCGTGCCTCCTTACGGGCCTCACGAATGGTCTTGGAGCCTTCCCTGGCGATCGTTTGGGCGAACTCCTCGAGGTGGTTTTCCACGATTCTGGCGGTCTTAACCAGGATCTGTGCCCTGTCGTAGACCGTCAGCTTACGAGCGACCTCAAAACCTTTGGTTGCAGCGAACATGGCGACATCCACGTCCTCAACGGTGGCGCGTGGAATCGTATCGATTAAGGAATTGTCAAAGGGGTCTCGGACCTCGATCTTTTTATCGCGATCCACCCACTCGCTGCCCAAGAGCATTTTCATGGTTGTCTCTCCTCCAGAAATGACAGTATCACACAGGGCTCACATTTTCCTGAAGTGGGAAGATATGAGCTTCCTTTTGGCTGTGCCCGTCCAAGGAGGGCGTTTTCGCCTCAATGGTCCCATCCAGCCATCGTGAGAAAGCATAAATCCGCGACTCGGAGCCTGTCAAGGCGACGAGAGCCTTCAGCGTGACAGCACTCGGTGCTGATGGACCGAGTGTTTTTTTCGGGAGGGTTTCCCGTCACCCAAGGAAGATGAAGTCGCTGGCTGGCATTGCGGCCATTTCTCCGTCTTGACCTCGACCCCCTTCCGGGATATTGTTTTTTCCGATGAGGAGGGTTGGCTCTGGACCTTAGAGGCAAGATAGAGATTATTGGTCAGCTCGGGGTAGCTTTCGAGATTGTCTTAAGATACCAGTTAGCTACAGTTTTGAGGCTGACTCACAGACAGAGATACTTGCTTGCGGCTCCGTCGGTCTGCAGCTGGCTCCCCTGACTTTGCTGCTACAGTGTGTTAGTCATTGGCAGGGAGGGCTGGATGATTAGCATCGTTGAAGATACAGCAATTAGAATAATGGAGCACAATCCTGATTCTGTGGTGCGCTACCGCTTGCTTCGGGATGTGCTGAGGTTAGCTCCGGAATCTCCCGAATTAAAAAAGGCGAAAGATGATCTGAAGCGGAGCCGATGCGTCCAGGATCTGGCTGATGAACAATGGGCAGATGGTGGCTGGGGCGCTTTTCACTCCAGGAGTAGCCGATTGAAGCAGAAAGTAGCCTCAACGGAAGTAGGTGTGGAGCGTGCCTTAGCCTTAGGATTAGACGCATCTGATCCTGTCTTGTGCCAGGCCTCGGCCTATATCCTCGATATCATGCAAGGCGCAATAGTGTTTCCCGATCGTCCCGAAAAGAATGACCGCTGGAAAATGGGGGAGCGGCTGTTTCTCGCTTCCACTCTGTCGCTCATCCATCCAGAGCACCCTCTTTTGAACAAGGACAGGAAACTATGGCACGCGATTGCCAGAAGGGTATTTCAATCAGGGGAGTACAGTGAAAGGGATGAAATAGAGGCGCATGCAGAATTAACAGGAGTTACAGTGAAGGACAGCTATCTTGCCCTCAACGGTAAGTATCAACTCAATATCCTCGGTTCAGTCCCCGGGACGATATCCAGAGAGCTTGAGAGAGCATTGCTTCGTTGGATCTGGGAAAAGCCATATGGAATAGGCTACCTGAAAGTCTCGCTGAACCGCGAACCTCCCATGAAGGCAGGGGAGGTTGATCGTTGGCTGGCTTCGTTAGAGATGCTGGCTCGACTTTTTCCAACCTGGAGGCATTTTGCCCAGCCATCAATAGACTGGATTTGGCGGCAGAGAAACGCACAAGGGTACTGGGACTTTGGGCCAAGGCCGAATTCTATAGCATTCTTGCCATTATCGACCGATTGGAGAGAAAGAGAGAGCCGCTTGTACGATTGGACGACGAGAATCCTTGTCTTGCTGAGAAAGTACTATGAAGATATCCCAGGCATTCCCGGGGAAGGGGAGATAGATTGAGAGTGTCGCGCCAGGGCTTAAGAAAGGCCGTATCTGTGCCCTCAGGCTGACCACCGAGAGACGCTCCGATCCCGGCTGTGGGAAAACTGGCCAAATTAACAATTGCGGCCTGATTGTTCATTCCTTTTTCCCTTTATTCAGGCGGTTTCGTTTGTAATGGCGTAGGGCTTTGGCCCGATTGCCGCAATCACTCATGGAGCACCAGCGACGCTTGTGGCTTTTGCTGGTATCCAAAAAAAGCCAGGCGCAGTTTTTATCCGCGCACACGCCTAACCTGGGCAGCAGCTCGGAGGTGAGCAATTTCGCAGCATCATGGACAATTGGCCAGAGCATCTGGTCTAACTGATTCTCTTTAGCCGTCCACCCCCATTTAAAGCCACCGGAAGTCGGTAGAACCTGAAACTGAGCCATAGCTGAAGAAAGTTCCCGATTAAAGATGTCCCAGTCGGTTTGGTTGGGCTGCTGACACCGAATGATATTGGAAAAAATATGGTACAGAGCTTCGCGCAAGACAATAGCCCGCTTTAGAACTGAAAAGCTTAAGTCCGTTTGCCTATTGGCAATTTTAAGCAACTGATGCGCTTTCTGATCGGTTAGGATGGCTTGACGTTGGCTCCAAGTTATAAGGTCCTGGTAATTCAGCAGTAATTCTGTTGGGTTATCACGTCCTCGCCATTCGATCGTATTAGTAAAATCTAGACTCAAGCGGCCGCCGATAAAGCCGATATCCTCTACGGTTGTCTTAATCTCATTCATAATATAACCCTTTAAACATACTTGACAGGTTAGTCTGATTATAATAACATAACTTATAAAGACATTTTAGCCAGTTAACATAGGCACGTCAACAACAAGCTTATTTTTTGGGTGTTAAATCGATGAATAGAGGAGGGAAAATGGAAAAAGATAATTTGTCGGAGGCCCTTTATGCAAGACTTGAGAGCCATAATATCAAGGCCAGAGCAACATCCATCCGGCATTTGACCGATCTGCGCAAGAAAATTGAAGGAAAACGCCAGGGAGGGTATCTGGATGAGGTTTTCTACCGCAAGTGGCTGGCTCAATTCAGATTCACTGTGTCCAAGGAACTGCCACAGGCAAAATCGATAATCATTACAGCAGCCCCTCAACCCCAAATACGGGTGACCTTTAGGTGGAAAAGGAAATTACATGCCTTTATTATCCCGCCGACCTATTCTTACCATACGGACGCTCAGGTACGAGCTGTTTTGGAAGAAGTCCTGAACCCGCATGGTTACAAGACCGGAAAGATAGTACTCCCCTTGAAATTGTTGGCGGTTTCTTGCGGCTTGGCTCAATATGGTAGGAATAATATCTCCTATATTGAAGGCTTGGGTAGTTTTTTTCGGCTCAAGGGTTTTTTCACCGATTGGCCCGCAGCCGAGGGACCATGGTTTGAACCAGGCACCATGGAAGCCTGTGAATATTGTCGAGCTTGCGAAAAAAATTGTCCGACCAAGGCTATACACAATGACCGGTTTTTAATTCATGCTGAGAGATGCCTGACCTATCTCAACGAAGATACCGAAGCTTTTCCCGCATGGCTGGATCCATCCTGGCATCATTGCCCGGTAGGGTGTATGAAATGCCAACTGTCCTGCCCGCAAAATCAAGCCTTTAAAAATAGGATCGAAGACCGGGCAACTTTCGATGAATCAGAGACGGAATTACTGCTGAAAGGAGCGTCTCGAGAGGAGCTGGCCGCGGAAACTGCTGGCAAGCTGGAACAAATCGGTTTGCTTGATTACCTTGAAGTGCTGCCCCGTAATTTGGGCGTTTTATTTTCTCGCTAGAAGGGAGAGAGGGCATGTTAGGATATTGCGGAATTAATTGCCAGGAATGCCGCGCTTATAAAGGAACAAGCGATTACCAGTCATCAGAGCTGGAGCAGTTAGCCGAATCTTTATCGGACGGTAAGTATTCAGCTAAGGATTGGGCCTGCTTGGGATGCCAGCCAGCGGATCAGCCATTCCTGGCCAAGTATTGCGCCGAATGTAAAATTCGATTCTGTGCGATTCAACGAAAGCTCTCCAATTGCGCGGCTTGCCACGATTTTGAATCCTGCCAACTTTTGCACAGGTTCATTCAAGACGAATCAGCGGAGCTGGTCGCAAAAATGCAGCTGCTCCGGAACCGGTTCCTTGACCGCCAGACGAACAGCTTTTAACAAATATGACCCTCGCTCCAGAGGCATAAGCGGATGGGTCAGAGCCATGGCGCGGCAGACACCCCCCTTGTCTGTATTCCGGGAGGAAAAGAATCATGAACTTACCTAAGGACGCTAGCGCATATTTGTCTTGATGGGGCGAGAAACGGAGTGTTTCAGGGCATTTGGGCACTGGTGAGGCATGCAGCCTGTCGTTATTTGGGGAGTTTCCCGCTTACCTGGTAAGGTGAAGTCGCCGGCGGGCATTGCGACCATTTCTCCGTCTTGACTTCGATCCGTAGCTGGGAATATTATATTTCACAGTGAGGGGGGTCCGGTCTGAGCCTAGAAGGAAGATATCATTGGCTAGGCAAAAGCAAATTCCTACAATTCCAGGAGGTATGCATGAGTTCCGAAAAGACGAGGATCGGGGAGATAATGAAGGAGTACTCTCCCGAGAAAGGGAACCTGATGGCGCTTATGCGCCAGGCTCAGAAAGAGTACGGCAACCATTTACCGGACACAGTGATGAAGGAAATCGCCATCGCGACCGGAATCCCGCTGAACCGACTGTACGGTTTCGTCTCGTTCTACACGATGCTGTCGACCGAGCCGAAGGGGCGGCACATCATCCGTCTCTGCAAAGATGGTCCCTGTAATTTCAAAGACGGCTGGACGATAGCCGAATTGCTGGAAAAGGAACTGGGTATCGAGATCGGTGAGACGACCGAAGACGGCCGCTTCACTTTGGAAAAGACCTCCTGTCTCGGCACCTGCACCGCGGCACCGGCTCTCATGATCGACGACGAGACCTACGCCAATGTGACTCCCGAGAAACTCGGCGAGATACTTAAACAGTATAGGTAAGGGGGACTACATGAATTATAACGCGAAGATACTATCCAGCAATCATGTCCTTTTGAAGAATATCGGCAAGATCGATCCCCTCGACATCGAAGCCTATATCAAGGCAGGTGGCTACGAGGGACTGAAAAAGGCAATTGTAATGAGCGCGAAGAAGGTGATCGACGAGGTGACCGATACTAATCTGCTCGGTCGCGGCGGTGCTTTCTTCCCGGCTGGCAAGAAATGGAGCTTCACCTACAGCGCCAAGGCCGACCAGAAATATATCATCTGTAACGCCGACGAGGGTGAGCCGGGCACGGTGAAGGACCGTGTGCTGATGGAAGGTGATCCGCATCAAGTCATCGAAGGGGTCGTCATCGGCGCCTACGCGATTGGCGCGAGCAAGGGCTTCGTCTATGTCCGCGGCGAGTACCGTAAGTCGATAGAGACCATGAACAAGGCGATCGCCGATGCCGAAAAGAAGGGCTTTCTCGGCAAGGACATCCTCGGTTCTCAGTTCGGCTTCGAACTGAACATCGTCGAGGGTGGCGGTGCCTATGTCTGCGGCGACGAGACGGCGCTCATCGAATCGATAGAGAGTAAGCGCGGCGAGCCGCGCATGAAACCTCCCTTCCCGCCGGTGGTGGGGCTGTGGGGTAAGCCGACCATTGTTAACAATGTCGAGACCTTCGCTAACGTTCCACACATCATGAAGAACGGGGCGGCGTGGTACAAGAAGCTTTCCTCGAACACCGAGTTCACGGGCACCAAGCTGTTCCAGCTTGTCGGCGACGTGAACGAGCCAGGCATCATCGAGGCCCCGGTTACAATGTCGTTCATGGACCTCGTCCAGAAGTACGGCAAGGGGGTGGCGGGCGGCTTCAAATTTGCTCAGATCGGCGGCTCTTCCGGTATTCTTTTCGTTGAGGAACGGATGAAAGAGATTCCGACCCCCAAGACGGTCGGCACCGGCTCCATCTTCGTTGCCAACGAAGACCGCAATATTGTCGAGTTCCTTTCGACGGTCGCCGAGTTCTTCGAGCACGAATCTTGCGGAAAGTGCACCCCCTGCCGCGAAGGAACGCACCGTATCCGCCAGATCATGGAGAAATTCGAGTTCGGCGAAGGGACCATCAGCGATCTCGACCTGCTCGAGGAGCTGGCGCTCGTCATGAAGAAAGCGTCCCTCTGCGGCTGCGGCCAGGCCTGCGTCAACCCGTTCCTTGACGCGCTCAAGAATTTCAAGGGCGAGATTCTCGCTAACTAATGGAGGAAACGATGAACGACAACGATAAAGTGAAACTGTTAATCGACGGGATGCAGGTCGAGGTCCCGGCTGACTTTACGATCAGGCAAGCCGCCGAGAACGTCGGCATAGACATCCCAGTCCTTTGCTGGCACAACGACCTCCGCGAGGAGGGGAATTGTCGCGTCTGCCTCGTCGAGGTCGAGGGACAGCCCACCTACCAGCCTTCATGTGCCTACAAGGTCGCCGAGGGAATGAAGGTGAAGGTCAACACTCCTGAGCTGATCAAGGCGCGCAGGATGGTGCTCGAACTAATCCTGAGCCGTCACAATATGGATTGTCTCAACTGCGAGCGCAACACCCACTGCGAACTGCAGACGCTCGCCGACAAATACGGCATGCGCGAGAACCGTTTCGAGAACGAACCACCGCAATTGCCGATAGACAGTTCCAGCGTCGTTATCCGTGATGCCTCGAAGTGCATCAACTGCGGCCGCTGCATCCGTGCGTGCAACGAGGTCCAGACTGCCTACGCCCTTGACTGGGCCGGCCGCGGCTACGAGAAGATCGCCTCGCCGACCGCGGGCAAACCGCTCGCCGAGACCACCTGCATCAACTGCGGCCAATGCATCAATGTCTGTCCGACCGGTGCCCTCATGGAGCGCGATGATACAGCCCAGGTTTGGGAATGGATCAATGACCCCGAGATACACACTGTCGTCCAGACCGCCCCGGCGATCCGTGCCTCGGTCGGCGAGGCGTGCGGCCTCCCGCCCGGTTACCTTTCAACCGGCAAGCTGGCCGGTGTCCTCAAGATGCTCGGTTTCGACCGAGTGATGGACACCAACTTTACCGCTGACCTGACAATACTTGAAGAAGGGACCGAGTTCCTCACCCGTGTTACCAAAGCCCTAAGGGAGGGCGACAAGTCCGTTGCCCTGCCGCTGATTACTTCCTGCTCGCCGGGCTGGATAAAGTTCATGGAGACCTTCGAGAGCGACTTCATCCCGAACATCTCCACCTGCAAGTCGCCCCAGCAGATGTTCGGCGCCCTGGCCAAGACCTACTACCCTGAAAAGGAGAAGATAGATCCGGCCAAGGTCCGCGTTGTCTCGATCATGCCTTGCACCGCGAAGAAATTCGAGTGCGACCGACCCGAGATGAAATCCAGCGGTTACCAGGATGTGGATGTGGTTCTCACGACGCGCGAACTGGCCCGCATGATCAAACTCCACGGCGTCAACTTCGATATGGTTAAAGAGACGAAGTGGGATGACCCGATGGGCGTCTCGACCGGCGCGGCCGATATCTTCGCCAACACTGGCGGCGTCATGGAAGCGGCCCTGCGCACCGTTTATGAGCTGGTCACCGGTGATCCGATCCCGACCCTCCACTTCGAGCCGGTCCGCGGCTTCGGGCTCGACGAGCATGGCGCCATCACGGCCAAGGAGGCCGAGATCAGGATCGAAAAGGCGACGAAGGGCTACGAGTTCCTCGTGGGCGTCACCGTGAAGGTGGCGGTGGCTCACTCGACCGGCGCGGCGCGCAGACTGCTCGACTCGGTACGCACGGGCGAGAAATCCTACCACTTCATCGAGATTATGGCCTGTCCTGGCGGCTGCATCGGCGGCGGCGGTCAGCCGAGACCCACCAGTTGGAAGATAAAGGCGGAACGGGCGGCGGCCATCTATCAAGAGGACGACAACCGCGAACTGCGCAAGTCGCACGTCAACCCGGGCATCACCCAGATCTACGAGGAGTTTCTCGGCAAACCGAATAGCCACAAGGCGCACGAACTCCTTCACACCCACTATCAGGCCCAAGACAGCATTCGTTAAACGAGAGTAGTTTATGGACAGCGGATTCATCGACCACGGCAGGATCTATGAGTACCTCAAGAACACCAGGCCGCCTGACGACCGCGAGATCAACGATATACTCTCCCATGCCCGAGAACTCAAGGGCATCAGCCACGCCGAGGCGGAGCGGCTCCTCATGATCGAGGATGACGATCACCTTGCTCGTATAGCCGAGGCTGGTCGTTTTATTAAGGAAGAGATATACGGCCGGCGGCTGGTTCTTTTCGCGCCGCTCTACGTCTCGAACCTCTGCAATAACGACTGCCTATACTGCGCCTTCAAGAAATCGAACTGGCAGATACCGCGCCGGACACTTACCTTTGACGAGGTGCGCCGCGAGGTTCAGATGCTTGTTCAGCAAGGGCAGAAGCGGATACTGCTGGTGTCGGGCGAAGGGCTCGGGATAAACGCGCTCGACTATACCCTCAGGGCGATAGAAACCATCTACAGCGTCAAGATGGGGAAGGGGGAAATACGGCGCATCAACGTTAACATCGCAGCGCTTCCGGTCGAAGGTTTCAAGGTACTTAAATCAGCCCGCATCGGCACCTACCAGCTTTTTCAGGAGACCTACCACGCCGAGACCTACAAGAAGATGCATCCCTCGGGGCCGAAAGCGGACTATCTCTACCATCTTACCGCGATGGACCGCGCGATGGAGGCAGGAATCGATGATGTTGGCGTCGGCATCCTCTTCGGACTTGAGGATTACCGCTTCGAGATCATGGCGCTACTCCAACACATCCGCCATCTTGAGGAACGGTTCGGCACCGGTGTCCACACCATCTCTGTACCGCGTTTGGAGCCGGCCACTGGCTCCGAGATCTCGGTAAATCCGCCCCATCCAGTAAACGACCGTGATTTCCGTAAAATCATCTCTATCCTGCGCATCACCGTTCCCTACACCGGAATGATACTTTCGACGCGCGAGGATGCCGACATGCGCCGCGACGCGCTCTCGCTCGGCATCTCGCAAATATCGGCCGGCTCGCGGACCAACCCCGGCGGCTACTCGGATGATTCCGCGGCTGAACAGTTCTCGCTGGGCGACCATCGCTCGCTCGAAGAGGTCATCCGCGACATCGCGACGATGGGCTACATTCCCTCCTTCTGCACCGGCTGCTATCGTCTCGGCCGGACCGGGCAGGATTTTATGGACCTCGCCAAGCCCGGCCTCATCAGATATTTCTGCCTTCCCAACGCCATCACCAGTTTCAAGGAATACCTTGTTAACTACGCCGCTCCCGAGACACGCGCCGTCGGCGACCACATCATCGCCAAGATGCTCGCCGACATCCCCGACGAAAAATTACGCACGAAGACCAGTTCCTCGCTTAAGGATATCGAGGCAGGGGCAATTGATGTGTATGTCTGAAGCTCTTCCGCCTCCCTGCTGATGTTGCGGATGGATGAGGATGCCGGGCCATGCGATTCGAACTGGGAACGATACTGGCAAGGAATGAACTGACCCGCGACGACATCATCACACTCCTCGATCTCGCCGATCCGGACGAAGAAGCAGCTCTTTTTAAACGAGCCTACGAGATAAAGCAGCGGCAGATCGGCAGGAGAGTCTATTTCCGCGGCCTAATCGAACTGTCGAACCTCTGCGTAAAGAACTGCTTTTATTGCGGCATCCGTCGCGATAATACCGCGCTCGCTCGTTACACGATGAGCGAGGAGGAGGTGGTCGCGGCGGTGATGTTCGCTCACCGAGCACGCTACGGCTCAATCGTTATCCAGAGCGGTGAACAACAGAACGAGGACTTCGTCTGCTTCATCGAACGGCTCATCCGTCGTGCGAAGGGGATATCGCACAACGAGCTGGGGATAACGCTCTCGCTCGGCGAACAGTCAGAGGAGACCTACCGCCGCTGGTTCGTCGCCGGGGCGCATCGCTATCTCCTGCGCATAGAGACTAGCAATCCGGCGCTTTACAAGACGCTTCATCCCGACAATCACGATTTCGAGGTACGTTTGGAGGCACTGCGGAAGCTTTACCGGCTCGGCTATCAGGTCGGAACCGGCGTCATGATTGGCCTTCCAGGGCAGACATCCGCCGATCTGGCTGACGATGTCGCCTTTTTCCGCAAGATGGATGTGGCGATGATCGGGATGGGTCCCTACATCCCGCACTGCGGCACCCCGCTCAAGAACTCCATCCCCGATTGGCGAGAGCAGAAGGAGGCGCAGCTACGTCGGGCGCTCCGGATGATTGCGGTCACCCGGATACAGCTGAAGGACATCAACATCGCTTCGACCACCGCCCTGCAGGCAATCGATGAGGCCGGTCGCGAGATGGGGCTGCTCGCCGGCGCCAACATCATCATGCCGAACCTCACCCCCATGCATTACCGCACCGGTTATCAGCTCTACGATGACAAGCCCTGCAGGGATGAGAACGTGGCGATGTATACCACCTGTCTCGAGCGCCGCATTATCTCCATCGGTGAGACCATCGGATATGGCGAGTGGGGCGACTCGCCGCATTTTCTCAAGGCGAAAAGGTGCACACTCGAGGAGAGAAGGCATGAAGGCGCAACGCGGCGATAGCCTGCACATCGGTATTTTCGGGAGGCGGAACTGCGGGAAGTCATCGCTCATCAATGCTCTCACCAAGCAGCAGATCGCCATCGTCTCCGAGGTTCCGGGAACGACGACCGACCCGGTCTTTAAGGCAATGGAACTCCTGCCGCTCGGCCCGGTGGTCTTCATCGATACGGCGGGTATCGACGACACCGATCGGTCGCTGGGCGAAGAGCGGGTCAGAAGAACCGAGCGGATCCTGACGAAAACTGACCTGGCCCTGCTGGTGATTCCGGCCGACGCGACCGATTTCGCGTTTGAGAAGCAGCTGCTCGCAAGTTTCCACAAGTACCGTATCGACTTTGTGATGGTCATTAACAAGATAGATACCGACCTGGCACCCGAACTCAGGGTCTGGCTCGGCGACCGTCCGGCGATCAAGGTCTCGACCCTCGAGGGAGAGGGAATAGAGGAGTTGAAAAAGGCGATTGTTGACATGGCCCCCAAAGAATGGGAACCGCCGTTACTTCGCGATCTGCTCGAACCGGGCGATGTGGTGCTTCTTATCACTCCGATCGACCGCGGCGCGCCCAAAGGGCGGATGATCATGCCACAGGCCAGGACGATCCGCGAGGTGCTCGATGGCCACGGTATCGTCGTCGCTGCCACCGAGTTCGAGGTCGAGGCAGCGCTTGCGTCGCTCAAGATAAAGCCGGCCCTCGCCGTCACCGATTCGCAGGCCTTAGAGAGGGTAGCTCCGGTGATCCCTGAGGATATTCCGCTGACTGGCTTCTCGCTCCTGTCGATACGGCAGAAAGGTGATCTCCGGGCGATGGTCGAGGGGGTCAGGGCGGTAAAAGGCCTGAAGCCGGGAGATAAGGTGCTGGTTGCCGAGAGTTGCACTCACCATCCGATGGAGGATGATATTGGCCGCCGCAAGATACCGCGCTGGCTCTCGGAGTATGTCGGCGGCCCACTCGAGGTGATGGTAGTCCCTGGCTACGACTTCCCCGACGACCTCTCCACCTATAAACTCGTCATCCATTGTGGCGGCTGTACTCTCAATCGGCGCGAGGTCCTACGCCGACAGTCGATCCCCGCCTCGATTGGAGTTCCGATGACCAACTACGGTGTCCTCATCGCCTTCCTGAAAGGAGCCTTCCCTCGGGTTCTCAAGCCCTTCCCTGAGCTTGCCGATCTGGCATACCGATTATAACGACCAGGCAAGCGCATTCCGGAAAAACTAAAAGGTTCTTGCTCCACCACAGTCTTAAAAGGAGAAGCGGAAGCGATGCTCATATGGTTTCGCGAAACACCGCGGGGAAGATCGGCACCGGAATCATTAATATAGCCTTGCCCATGGATCAGTCCCGGCTACAGGGGGCCGAATTTTATCGCTCGATCTATGACCAACTCGTTATATGCTGGCCCAACCTGTGTGGACTCTTCCAGATATGCGCGGAAGAACAGCATTAACCTGTCATCCAGGCTGACGCCATAACGCTGCGGGCCAATGGGTACTTCGAGGCAGTACGGATCGCCACGGCTTTTTCTAGCTATTTTCCAGGCATAGAGATATTCAGCATCGGGATTCCCCGGGATGTAGTCGTGGGCACTGCCCTGATATGTCCTACTGTCGATATGGGTGACGCCATTAAGATACTGCAGGCCGTAGACGACACAGTTGGCGTACATTGCTTTACCTGTGGTCTCATGGTTGACCCCGTAAATGATAATGAAGTCATCTGGGCCATCAGGCAGGGTGAAGGCCGCATCTCTGCGGCTATCTTCTCCTTTTGTCCAGGCGTCAATTTCTACGGTGCAGAAGTAAGCAGCATCGCGGTTATCGCCGATGGTATTTATCTTGCTCTGCGTAGCCGTGAAGCCTTCGGGCAGCGCGACATATGCGGGCAGCTCGGTTGCAGCGAGATTATCATACCTGGCTAGGATGGCCTGCCGTAGCTCCTCGACAGCGGGCAGCAGATCCAACTCTGTTTTTCCAGTACCGCGAACACGCAGGGTGGGAACAGGAAAGAGATCTGGTGTTACAGGCTTCTCAGGTGTCAGGCGGAATATTATCGAACCGGGGTCTTCGATATAAGCGTTCAGCTCGTCCTTATCCCTGGGGATGGCGATACGGCTGACAAAACCGAAAAGGTCTGCTTCCTCTTCAAGCCCCATATTTACCGCTGCTGATGGAATAATATCCGTATTTATCATATTTGGAGAATAGCCGGCATTCTGCGCTGCCGTGCGCACTAATCTATCTATTTCCTTATCGGCGGTAGATATGATGATTACCGGCTGGTTGAATTTGTCGGTTGTCGCGCTCTGGGTATTTATGGTCAGATTATTTATGGTATCGCCGATGCTATTGAAAAGTGCCAGATGCCGCTCACTGTCAGGGTCATATCTCATCGTTAGATAGCTTTGATAACTGAAAAATCCAGCCTCTGGAGGTGTGCGGCCGATTTGGACGATAGCTTCATCAGGCCGTAGATGGTAAGCAAAAGCTAAGCCGTCGTCTGGGTCAATTTTCATATCAGATGCTTTTTGACCTGGTGCCGGTGGCAGTTTATAAGCTAGATATGGTGCATCTACATTCGCTCCCAGGCAGCTCTCGAGAAAACCGGCACTACAGAGCGCGATGGCGTCCTGGTAGCCATAGGCGCCCTGCTGGATAGTAAAACCGGATTCTTCGAGTAGAGACTTGAATTGCTCAATGTCTCCACCCTTCATTTCCGAGTTTTGTCTTGGTGCGCAGGCTGGAATAGTGGCAGCGATTAGAGATGCTATCGCTAGAACAGTAACTACCAGAATGCACCAATTTTTTCTCATCATGACCTCCTGGATTTCATAGTAATGCATTACCATCCAACTTCCTGAATTGACCTCGCAAAGCTAAGAAGTCGGAAATATGATGATTTCACTATTCTTGCGAGTGGGAAACAGGTATGTTTGACCAATATTATAAATCATCTTCTCTATTGAAACTACTATTATTGCTTTCTCTGGAGGCGCGGCGCACTGGATGACAAAGGTGGCGTAGCCATGTTAGTATCGGCATTCTTGTGGGCTGAAGGGTTTGAGCTCCCCGGCGGCAATTTATGCATGGAGCGGATGAGCGCATACCGGTGGTTAAAGCTCTAGCCTTTGGTGTTGATTGTATATAAACTTGTGCAGCGATTTAGCTAAATCGAATTGGTAATACAATACCAGAACCAAACGTTTGAGTTAGCGTTCAGTCTATATTATAAAAACACTACTGGGTAGTTAGGGTAGTAACTTTATAGACACCGCGCCTATCCAGATAAGTGTCAATAGATAAAACGCACGCTGTAACAAGCCCTCATAGTCGCTAAACCCTTCAATTAGGAATAATAGCGAAAACGCCAAGTTCAATGCAGCAATGATAATGGAAAGTTGAGTAGATATCCCAGGAACTAAGACCACGGGTTATTGAAACGACTCTTCCTCGAGGAAGAGTTCTAGGTACCGTCCCCTTTGGTGTTAAGAAAAAATCTCATTAGTACGATAGACAAGCGATAAAACTAAACGGTCTTCTTGTCCTTCTTTACCAGCCCATATAAAAAATATGCTTCAGGTGGTGGATAAGTTCTTCATTGGTCTTGATATGCTCTAAGGTTTCCGCGCTGGCAGTAATGGATCTCCGGATGATTTCCCCGAAGTTTCCACCCTCGGCCTAAAGGCGAATGAGATAAGCTATTTAAAACGAACAAGACCAGAAATAGGATCACGGGGTTAGTGGTCCCGCATCGAATCCGAGAGAGCCAGGCTCAATGTTACTGTCGATGCTATTAAGCAGCGCCGACATCTGGTGAAAGCTGATTTTGATATTGCGCTGGGACTGGCAACCGATGTTACTGACCACTTTAAAAATGGCAACCTTGACGAGGAGCGGCTGCTCTGCGAAGTATTCAAGCGAATTAACGTGAAAGATGATAAGATTGTTCCGGTAGAACCTCAACGCAATTTCCACCTCATCGCCCCAAAAGCTAGCGGTTCGGGAGCTGCGTATGGTGGGCCTTTCTGGATTCGAACCAGAGACCTCACACTTATCAGGCGTGCGCTCTAACCAGCTGAGCTAAAGGCCCACTGGAAAATTTATAACAAATGCAAGGTCCTCTCGTCAAACGCCCAGGGCCCTGGCGATGCTCTCCCTATAGGGAGAGCGAAGTATTCCTTTTTCCGTGACAATCGCTGTGATTAAGGAAGAGGGGGTAATGTCGAAGGCAGGATTGAAAGCTCTGACACCTTGAGGAGTGATGGCACGCCGCCCGCAGAAGAGGACCTCGCGCGGAGGCCTTTCCTCGATCGGGATCTCCTCCCCCTTCCTTAGACTCGAGTCAAAGGAGGAAAGGGGGGCGACCACGTAGAAGGGAACGGAATGATCTCTGGCCAGAAGCGCCAATCCATAGGTGCCGATTTTGTTGGCCGTATCTCCATTCCCTGCGATCCTGTCCGCTCCAGTAAGGACCAAGTCGATCCTTTTGCTTTTCAAAGTCCAGGCCGCCATTCCGTCCGTGATCAATATAATAGGGACATGGGCCTGTTTCAGCTCCCAGGTCGTGAGCCTCGCTCCCTGCAGGTATGGTCTGGTCTCTAAGACGAAGACCTCGAGTTCCTTACCCGACTGATAGGCTTGCAGGATTGCCCCCAAGGCCGTCCCGAACCCACCCGTAGCTAAAGGGCCCGTATTGCAAATTGTCAGAACACGCCCTCCTTCTGGGATGAGTGCTGCCCCCACTTGAGAGATGCTACGGGTCCATTCGATATTTTCTCTCTCCTGGTTCTGCGCCTCTTCCTCAAGGAGAGAGACCCACTTCTCTCTTCCTTGTCCTTCAATCGAGCGAAGGGATCGCTCCACAGCCCAAGAGAGGTTGATGGCAGTGGGCCGGGCAGATTTAAGGAGTTGTGCCGCCCGTTCCAACCTCTCCCCCGCGAGCTTTCCCTTCCCCATAAGCCACCTCGCCTCTAAAGCCAAGCCGTAAGCGGCGACGGTCCCTATCACCGGGGCCCCCCTCACCACCATCCGCCTGATCGCGGAATAAACTTGGCGGGCATTCCTGCAGGGAACCAGTTTTTCGCTCCGCGGCAGTTCTCGCTGGTCCAGGAGGTAAATGACGCTCTCCTCGACGGAGAAAGGTTGGCGGGGGATCTCGCTCATTGGCTGATCAGTTCTGCTTCCGGCCTCTTCTCGCAATTACACTCCCACTCTTCCGGCATTGCTTCGATTGTCTCGAGGAGAAGGGAGAGGAATTTCTCTGTGCTCTTCTTCATCTCCTCCACGACTTCCTCGTGGGTGAGGAGGGTGTGCGAGATACCGGCAGCATAGTTGGTCACGAGCGCGACTGAGGCGTAGCAGATACCGGCCTCGCGGGCGAGAACGACCTCCGGCACACCGGTCATTCCGACAACATGGCCGCCAACGACACGGAACATCTTGATCTCGGCCGCCGATTCGAACCGAGGTCCTTCCGCGCAGGCGTAGGTGCCGGTGGGATGAACGGGGAGCTGGAGCTCCTGCCCTTTCGCGTATAGCAGGTCGCGCAGAAAGCTGCAGTAGGGATAGCTCATATCGGTATGGACTACAGGTAACTCCCTTCCAGTGAAGAAGGTGCCCGGCCTGTCTTTCGTGAAGTCAAGAAACTGGTCCAGGATAAGGAGGCTCCCCGCCTCCATCTCCACGTTCAGGGAACCAACGGCGACAGAAGAGAAGATTGCCTTGGCGTTGAGCTTCTTTAAGGCGGCGATATTAGCGCGGTAATTGACCAGGTGGGGCGGGACGACGTGTCCCTTGCCGTGGCGGGTGAGGAAAAGGATTTTCCGGTTCTTCCACAGACCTTCAAGCAGGATAACCGAGCCCCATCTTGTCTCCACCGTGAGCTCCTTCACCTGAGAGAGGAAATCCGCGGTGTAAAAACCGGTTCCCCCGATGAAAGCGATTCTCATTTTCCCACGAGCTCCCTCAGGGTTTCTTCCGTACTTGCTTTCACCTCTTTCCAGTCCAGGGTGAGAAATTTTCTTCCCGCGAGAAGCCATTTTCCCTGCACCATCACGGAATCAATATCGGAGGGCAGGGCGGCATAGGCAAGGTGAGAATAGGGATCGAAGCAGGGAGTAAGGTGGGGCCGATCGAGGTCGAGGAGAACCAGGTCCGCCTCCTTCCCTTTTTCCAGGGTGCCGATTTTCTCCTCAAGCCCCAGGGCCCTGGCTCCCCCGAGCGTTGCCATCTGCAGAGCCTGGAAGGCTGGTACGCTCAGAGGGTCGCCGGTCGAGACTTTAGCCAGGATGGCCGCGGTCTTTATCTCCTGCAGAAGGTCTAGCCGGTTGTTTGAACAGGCACCGTCCGTGGCCAGGCTGACGTTGATCCCTGCTTTCAGAAAATCCCTCACGGGAGCGATGCCGGCGGCGATTTTAGCGTTGGAGACAGGGCAGTGGGCTATCCCCTTTGCTTTCTTCAAGATCGGGAAATCGCTTGGTTTTAAAATAATGCAATGTGCGGCGAGGAGAGGTACTTCGAAGAGGCCGAGCTCCTCCAGAAGCTGGGGCGGAGTCTTGCCGTGCTCGTTCTGGCAATCCTGCACTTCCTTTTGTGTCTCGCTTACATGGATGTGGACACCAAGCCTCTCCCGCTCAGCTGCTTTCCTCACCGACCGAAGAAAGTCGGGCGGACAGGTGTAGCAGGCATGCGGGGCCAGCATTGTGCTGATGCGCCCGTCTGCCGCTCCCTGGAAAGAGATGGCGAAATCGAGCCCCTTTTTGAGCACCAGATGAGCGGAAGGCTGTCCGCTAACGATCATCCCCTGAGACAGAGAAGCCCTGAGACCGCTTTTTTGCACGGCTTGCGCCACCTCCTCCATGAAGAAGTACATGTCGGCGAAGGTGGTGATCCCAGCAGCGATGAGCTCCATCGCTCCCAGGAGGCTGCCGATATAGACGTGTCTTCCCTTCAACCTGGCCTCAAGCGGCCAGATTTTCTGAGTCAGCCAGTCCTGAAGGTTCATATCATCCGCATAGCCGCGCATCAGCACCATGGCTAGGTGAGCGTGGGTGTTGACGAAGCCGGGAAGGGCAATTTTGCCTTCGGCGGAAACTACTTCTAATTCCTCAGTAGGCCAATTATTGCGGACGCCTACGTATTTCAGCGTCTTCCCCTCAATCAGGATATCCCCGCCCTCGATTAAGTCCTCGGGTTGGGTCATGGGCAGGATTGTGGCGCCGCGAATCAGGATCCTATTCATTTCCCTTTCTCGGAAGGAAAAAAGGAGTGCCATCCTCGATCAATGGCGAGGGCTGCGCGAGGAGGGCACGGATGTCCTTCGGCAGATGAAAGAGGGAGAGGTGAGTCTCCCCGTCGTAATATCGGAGTTCTCCTTCAACCCTTCTCGCAATGCGCCGATCGATTTCCTCCAGGGTGGGGGAGACTGGATCGTGGCAATCGGAGGAGAGGATGAAGCCCCAGGTAGTATCGAAGGCAGGCACGTAAGCAAAATAGGAATGGACCTGGGAGAAGACCTGAAGCAGGGTGTTGCGGATGGCCAGGTGCATCTCGTAGGTCACGTTGCGCAGGAGGGAGGCCTGCAGCACAAAGATTCCGTCCGGATCCATCCTCTCTTTCACCAGGCGGAAGAATTCTCCGGTGAAGAGAAGGTGGGAGGGGCCCTCGGCGAAGGGATCGGTCAAATCCGAGATAATCACCTGGAAGGGCGGACCGTCGTATTGAGCCAGCATTTTGCGGGCGTCTCCGGCGTGGAGAGTGGCCCGCGGGTCCTGGTAAGAGCCAGCGTTCCACTCCGGAAGGTAGGTTTTGCAGGCCTCAATCACCTCCAGATCCAGATCGAACATCTCCGCTTTAAGGACGGTTCTGTGCCGGAGTACTTCCCTCAGCGTCGCTCCTTCTCCTCCTCCCATGACAAGCACCCTCGAAGGGTTAGGATGGAGGATCATCGCCGGATGGACGAGAGCTTCGTGGTATATGTATTCGTCCTTTTCCGAGGACTGAACGTCCCCGTCCAGAACGAGCATTCTGCCATAAAAGGGGGTTTCCAGGATCTCTATCGTCTGGTAGGGGGTAGTTTTCTGAAAAAGAAGACGGGTAAAACCATGGAGGTGCGCCTCTGTAGAAGCGAAATAGTCATGAAACCATTGCCATCTGGGGATCTTGGACGTCATCTTTCTCATTTGCCTCCGTGACATTGTGCGAGAAATAACCGGCTCTTTTTTCAATTCCTCGCTGAATTTCTGTGGCCTTGACCTCCCTTGCGCCAAACGATCGAGCGACAAATTCGCAGGCCAACCAGGGCAGGGTTTTCTCGCCACAGGTATAGATATCCAGTGCGGCATAACCGTATTCAGGCCATGTATGGACGGATAGGTGGGATTCGGAGATGACCACAACTCCTGAGACTCCCTGCGGGGAGAAGCGATGAAAAGCGCGAGCTCGGACCTCGGCCTTGGCTGCGATCGCGGCATTAGTCAAGATTTCCTGAACAGCGTCCAGGTTATTCAAGATCTCCGGTCGGCAGCCGGAACATTCGATAATAATATGTTTTCCGAGAGTGCGCATTTTTCACGCTCCTTCCTGTGAGAAAAATCGCAGACAAAATACTACGAATTCGGTCAAAAATCAATACTTTTTTGGAAAAATTCCGGCAAATCCGGCCAAAAACACCAAACATTATACTAAATAAGCGGAAATAAATGCAAATAGACGGAAATAGACTATAAGTTCACCAAACGGTTCGCTGATTCAGCTCAAATACTGAAGGGCTCGGGGAAGCAGTGGAATGAGGTCGGAGGCGAGCAGCCCCCTTTCTCCGATCTCCTGCGCGGCCAGATCTCCCGCCAGGCCGTGAACGTAAACACCGAGACAGGTGCCGGAGAGCAGTGAGGTCTTCTGGGCGAGAATTCCTCCAATCACGCCTGCCAGTACATCTCCCATCCCGGCCGTTGCCATTCCAGGGTTGCCGGTAGGGTTAATGAAGAAATTTCCCCTCGGATCGGCAATTATGCTATGATAGCCCTTCAGAACGAAGATGCAGTCGAAACTTCGGCTGGCAAAAAGGGCGGCCTTCATGCGGTCCTCCTGGACACGAGCGGTACTCTTATTGAGCAATCGGGCGAGTTCAGCGGGATGAGGGGTGAGAATTAGGGGAGCAGGCGCTTTAAGCAACAGCTCGCTTTCCCCCTCAAGGGCATTGAGGCCGTCTGCATCAAGGACAGTCGGGGTGAGATTCTCAAGCAGGAAGTTTCGCACGAAACGAATAGTGTCCGAATCCGAGCCCAGACCCGGCCCGAGAATGACAACATCGGAGGCCGAAGCCTCCTTCAAGCTCTCTCTCAGCGCTCTCGAGGAAATGGAGTGCCGGGCGGTCTCTCTGAGCGGCAGCTGGATGACCTCGTCCGCCTTCCGGCGATTCTTCAAGCAGAGGCTCTCCGGCTGGGCTAGCTCCACCAGGCCGGCTCCAACGCGCAACGCGGACAGGCTGGTAAGGTTCGCCGCACCCCGGTAGAGTAGGGAGCCGGCGATCACCAGTACTTTTCCGTAGGTGCCCTTGTGTGAATTCTTTTTCCTTCTGGGGAGAGTTCCTCTGAGCATCTTCTGATCGAGCAAGTTGCCGCGACTATCCGGGGCCTGAAGCAGCCCCGGCGGGTAGCCGATGTCCGCGACCTCTAACTTGCCCACTAACTCTGCCCTCTCGGGTGTAAATAGACCGATCTTCGGCAAGCCTAGAGTTATGGTGAAATCCGCTTTGAGGCAAGCCCCCAGGATTTTACCGGAATTAGCCTCCAGGCCGGAGGGCATGTCCACAGCCAGCGTGCGCGGATTGATCGTATTGATCGTCTCGATCAATTTCCGGTAAAAGGGATTCAGATTCCCCGCGAGCCCAGTGCCGAAAAGAGCGTCTAAGAGAAGGTCGTGATCTTTTATTTGTTCTAGGGATTTCCCTGCACTCGATTCGTTCAGGTATTCTATTTCCACCGGAAAGCCGGAAAGTGTCTTAAATTGAATTGCCGCATCTCCCTTGAGCTCTTTGGGATCAGCTGCAAGAAAGACGGTGACGGCTCTGTCCTTCGCTAGATGGCGAGCGGCCACGAATCCATCCCCTCCGTTGTTCCCCTTTCCGGCAAGGATTGCTATCTTTCTGGCATCGGAAAAATTTCGCTCTACCGCCCCAGCCACTGCTCGACCCGCGTTCTCCATCAGTAGGAGGGAGGGAAGGTGGAATTCCTCGCTCGCTTTCCGGTCGATGGTTTTCATTTCCTCAGCTGTCACTAATTTCAACGTCCGCTCACTTTCTTGCATAGAACCACAGCGGAAGCCAGGCTCTCCGTGTGGCTGAGCGAGAGCAGGGCTTCCTTTACTTGCTTGCCTTGGAAGATGAGAAAGGGAGCTCCCGTTTCGTCCCTTCCGACCTCGATATCCTTCCAGTTGAAATCTCCTCGGGAAGGGGCAAAGGCCTTCAGAAAAGCCTCTTTCGCGGCAAAGCGAGCAGCCAGGTGGGGAAAGGGATCGCGCCGGGAAAAACAATATCCGATCTCGCAGGTGGTGAAAATCCGTTCCAGGAAGCGGTTCCCATACCGCTGGACAAGCTGACGCACTCTCGCGATATCAATGATGTCCATTCCCAACCCTTCGCTCATATTTCTATTTTAGGCAGACTTCTCTATCATGGTAAAGGAAATTCAAAGCGAGGAGGCTTGAGGATGAAGAAACTCGAGCAGCGGATCTTGCAGGAATTGAGGCAATCGGCCAAATCTTACTGGTACCTTCTCAGAGAATCGGAGGCCGATGGCCCCTCTTTCACAAGAGCCCTGGGCAGTCTTTTGGGAAACGAATGGGTCGAGACGCGGGGTGAGTTTCTTTATCTCACGGAGAGAGGCCGGGAAGCCTCGCTCTCCTTCCGGGAAATAGAGGAGGTCACCTGCCCGCACTGTCGAGGCCGAACGGTTTCGCCGGGCGAACAATTCGAAGGCTTTGGAGAGAGATTCAGAGAGATAAGCCGGGGGAGGCCCGAGGCCATATCCGATTTTGATCAGGGTTACATTCTTCCTGAGGACACCATCGCGCGGGTACTTTATCTCTATCGCAGAGGCGATCTGGAGGGGAGGAAGATCCTCTTCCTGGGGGATGATGACCTCACCTCCCTGGCCTGCGCGCTCACGGGCTTACCCCGGAGTATTCAGGTCTTAGAGATTGACTCCCGCCTGAATGAATTCCTTAGGCAGAGGGCGAGAGAGAACCGCTGGGAGAATTACCGGGTGCTCGACTATGATGCCCGCGAGCCGATCCCTCGGGATTTAGATGGCCAATTCGACGTCTTTTTCACAGATCCGGTGGAGACTATTTCCGGGATCACTCTTTTTCTCTCCCGGTGCGCCTCGGGTTTAAAGGGTGAAAGCTCTGCCGGTTACTTCGGCTTGACCACAATCGAATGCTCCCTTTCTAAATGGCAGCAGATTCAGAGAAACCTTCTGGAGATGAAATTCGTTATCACGGACATCGTGCATAATTTTCATGAATACATTCTGGAGCGAAGAGGGATCGGAGAGAAGGGGTATCGCATTCACAGTAATGCTCCGATCAGCACGGGTCTTCCGGACGTCAATTTCTTTCGCTCCAACCTTGTCCGTATTGAGGCCCTTGAGGTTCCAAAACCCCTGATGCTTGATAAGGTGGCCTGGGGAAGGGACCTCTACTACGACGACGAAATGTGGGTCACACTGCCCTGAGCGTCTAAAGGGAAAGTGAGAGCTGCTCTTTATTTTCCGTTTTTCCGTTGACCGTAATAAAGGGGAGGGCGCGTTTCAGGACTACCCCCATCTCATTTAAGGAGGAGAAATCCCGGAAAGGGCCTCGCTCTCTTTTGCGCACGATCCTTTTCGCGGATATAGGGCCGATCCCGGGCACCCTGATCAGTTCTTCCTTCCCTGCCTGGTTGATCTCCAAGGGGAATCTTTCCGGATGAATGCGAGCCCAGGCCATTTTCGGGTCAGCCTCGAGGCTGAGGTTACCGCTGGGCTCGAAGGTGAGATCCTCCAGGTTGAAGCCGTAGGAACGCAGGAGAAAATCAGCCTGGTAGAGGCGATGCTCCCTCAGGGGAGGGGTAGGGGGGAGCTGCGCCAACGGAGTATCAGGGATCGGGTAGAAAGCGCTGAAATAAGCCCTGGTCAGATTGAAATTGCGGTAGAGGCTTTCCACGCAACTCAGAATCTCCAGATCGGATTCAGAGGAAGCGCCGATGACGAACTGGGTAGTGCATCCAGCGATGGAATCGCCTTGCTTTGCCTGGCGCACTTCCTTGATCCATTTCATTTTTTCGAGCAAGTCCTTTTGGAAATCCTTGCCGGGGGCGATTTTACGTAGATGGTCGGCCGATGGAGCTTCCAGATTGATCGAGACGCGGCTAGCGAGCTCGACTGCTCTTTCAACCTGATTTCTTTCCGCGCCAGGCAGAACTTTGAGGTGGATATATCCCGAGAAGCGGTGCTTGAGTCGCAAGATTTCTACGGTGGACAGGAGCTCATCCATCGTTCTTTGGGGCGTTGCGGGAATGGCTGAGCTCAAGAAGAGTCCGTGCGCTGAGCCCCGGGCATACAGACTGAGAAAAAGGCCAGCCAGTTCGTCCGGCTGGAATCTGGCATTATCTTCTTTTCTCCACGCCGAGGTGGCGCAGTAGTAGCAGTGATTCAAGCAAGAATTGGAAAGGAGAACCTTCAGAAGGAGGAGAGATCTCCCGTCAGGGAGCCTGGTAGGATAAATCCACCTACTTTTGTCGGGACTGAGCCTGCGGGCGTTTGTCCCTTTGGGGCCACAGGAACCGCAGAGATCAAAGCGGGCAGCGTCCCCTAGTCGATTGATCTTATCCTCCAATTCCATGGTTCAAATATATCGAACATTTGTTTGATCTGTCAAGGAGATTTAAAAACGTTTGGCTTTGACCACTAGCCTGGGATCTAGGGCATCCCGCAGACCGTCCCCCAGCAGATTGAAGCCCAAAACGGTCAACATAATGGCCAAACCTGGGAAAAGTACGGGCCAGTAGGCTCCCACCGTGAGAAATTTGTACGAATCTGAGAGCATTGCCCCCCATTCAGGCTGTGGAGGTTGGGCACCCAAGCCGAGAAAACCCAAGGCCGCTGCTTCTAGTACGGCTGTGGCGATATTCAACGTACCCTGAACTATCAGCGGGGAGAGGCCGTTGGGGAGGATATGACGGAACAACATGCGTAGGGGCCTCGCCCCTACGGCTTTTGCGGCCGAGACGAACTCCCTCTCCTGCAGGCTCAAAACCATGGAGCGGGCAACGCGGGCATAACCGGGAACAGAAACGATGCCGATCGCCAGCATGGTATTATTCAGCCCCGGCCCGCGCACAGCCACGATGGCAATAGCCAGAAGCGTCGCCGGGAAGGCAAGCATAATGTCCATAAGCCGCATGATAATAGAGTCGATCGCCCCACGAAAGAACCCTGCAATCATCCCCAGGATTGTGCCCACCGTGATCCCGAAAGCTACAGCGGCCAGGCCGACCTGCAGAGAGATCGGCGCCCCGTGTATCACTCGTACCAACACATCTCTCCCTAGGTTATCCGTGCCAAAAGGGTGAGCCCCAGATGGGGGCTTAAGCTTAATTTCTAAATGAGAGTCCGTTTTCGGATCGTAAGGAAAGAAAACCGAAGCGAAAATAGCTACGAGCGCGAGAAAGGCGACGATATAGAACCCAATGCGCGCCGAACGATTGCTCCAGAGCCTGCGTAAAGCCTGACGAGAGAAGGAGAAACGGGCTTCTCGGAGAATTTCTGCCTGAGATTTGCTCTGTTCTTCCATCTCTCTCCTTACTGGTAGCGGATCCGGGGATCAAAGAAGGCGTAGGATACGTCCACCAGGAGATTCACCACGACGAAAATGAAGGCGATCAAGAGGGCGGTACCCTGCACGATGGGATAATCACGGGCGATGATAGCTCCCCACAGCCAGCGACCGATGCCAGGCCAGGAGAAGATCGTTTCCGTGAGGATGGCTCCGGAAAGAAGGGCTCCTACCTGCAGACCGATGGTGGTGATGACGGGCAAAAAGGCATTCTTCAGGGCGTGGCGAAGCAGAATTCGCCGCTCCTGCAAGCCCTTGGCTGCTGCAGTCCGGATGTAGTCTTGCGATAGTTCGTCCAGCAGGCTGGAGCGCGTCATACGGGCGATGATCGCCATCGGGATGGTGGAGAGGGCTAGGGCGGGAAGGATCAGGTGGGCGAGGCTATTGGCCAGAGCCGTCCAATTTCCCTGGATCAGGCTGTCGAGGATCATCAGGTTGGTGATGGGGGAGAGGGCGATCATCGAGTCCAACCTGCCGGAGAAAGGGAGCCACTTTAAGAAGACGGAAAAGAGGAAAACCAGCATCAAGCCCAACCAGAAAATGGGCATAGAGACGCCGATTAAAGCCAGAAGCATGGCGAGAGTATCAAAGGCAGATCCCCTTCGTGCGGCAGAGATTATCCCTGCCGGGATCCCCACGATAATGGCGATGAACATGGCGGATACGGTCAACTCGAATGTAGCCGGAAACTTTGTTCTGATCTCGTCCGCGATGGGGGTATTGGAGCGGATGGATTTGCCTAAGTCGCCTTTGAAGATCTTACCGACATAATTGAAATACTGCTCCCAGAGGGGACGGTCAAGGCCGAGTTCTTTTCTCATCCGTTCGACGTTTTCCACAGAGGCCCGTTCTCCCAATATGGCCAGGGCCGGATCTCCGGGGATCAGGTGGATGAAAAGAAATACGATGATCGAGACCCCGATCAGGACAGGGATTAAGGCGAGAACTCGTCGTACTATGTAGCTGAACATTCCTTTATATCTGGAGCCCGCGGCCGGGCCGCGGGCTCCAGCTTTCCTTCGTTTAGGGTGCGATCGTGACCTCGTTGAAGATCTCGGTTGCCGTCGGGTTCACGATGTAGCCTGAGATCTTCTTGGAGAAGAGCAACGGGACTTGGTTGTGACCGATGAAGAGTCGAGGGCAATCGTTGTGGATTATCAAGGCGGCCTGCTGGTAGAGTTGATCGCGCTTCTCCTGATCCACTTCTTTCTGCGCGTCGAGGAGTAATTGTATCAACTCGGGATTGTTGTAGTTGCCTTCACCCGGACGGGGGATGCCGTAGTGGAAGAAGATGAAATTGTCCGGGTCGCCATTGTCGCCAGTCCAGCCCATCATCCACATGTTGAACTTGCCGCTGCGGCGATCATCCAGATAGGTGCTCCAGTCCTCTGTCTTCAGGTTTACTTTGATGCCGATCTTCTCAAGGTCGGCGGCAATGGCCTCCCCGATTCCCTTAGGGTCGGGAAAGTATGGGCGAGGGTTCGGCATGTACCAGAAATCCGTCTCGAATCCCTCTGGGTAGCCGGCCGCGGTGAGTAGATTCTTTGCCGCTACAGGATCGTAATTGTAATCCTCTAAGTCTTTATTAAACCCCCAGAGGGAGGGGGGCAGGAACTGGTTGGCCACTAAACCTGTATCGCCGTAGAAGGCCTGCACGATAGCCTGTTTGTCGATGGCCATAGCTATGGCCTGCCGCACTTCTAGCTTGTCAAAAGGAGCAGTCTCGACGTTGAAGATTACCGTCCCGACGTTCATCGCTGGCCGGAGCAGGACCTGCAGATCCGGGTCGCTCATCGCGGCCTTGGCGTCCTCCGGATTCGCTCCTTCCATCCCGTGGATCTCACCTGATTTCAATGCCAGGTAACGAGCGGAATTGTCCGGGATTACACGAAGGAGTACCTTGTCCAGTCTGGCAGGCTCGCCCCAATAGTCGGGGTTTTTCTCCAGAGAAATGACGTCGTCTTTTGCCCAATCCACAAACTTGAATGGACCGGTACCGATCGGCGGATATTGAGTGGCTGTGGCGTAATTTTCTGCTCCCTGCTCTTGGATGGCCTTAGGAGAAGCGATGGCGAAGCAGAACATGGCCAGGGTGTTCAAAAGAGGAGCGTAGGGCTGGCTGAGCGTAAGCTGTACCTTGTAGTCGTCAATCTTTGTTATCGACTGGAGAACGCTTCCCTCTTCTCCCTTGAAAGCGCCGAACATAGTTTCCCAGTATTCAAATGTTCCCTTGTGATACGAGTTCTCGCTGTCCCACCAGCGCTCGAAGTTGAAGATCACGGCATCTGCGTTGAAAACGGTTCCGTCATGGAACTTGATTCCCTGGCGCAGCTCGAAAGTCCAGATCAGGTTATCCTCGGTTACCGTCCATTTTGTCGCCAGCCCCGGTTTGACCAGGGTTGTGGAGCCATCGAACATAGTGAGGGTGTCGTAAATCTGCTGGGTAGCGCGGGCCGATTCACCGTCCGTGACATCCGCGGGATCTAATTTCACCGAATCAGCGCCGCGGCCGAAAATAAATGTCCCTCCCAGTTGAACGGGGATCATCCGATCGCCGATGACAGCGGTCTCCGCCCTTGTCAGGTTAGCCACGGGGCGGAAATTGCCAGTGGGATCACCCTTCATTAAGTTGTTGGCGATCGCCCCGATGACAAATTTTTGTGCCCAGTCTGAGACGGAGCTCCAGTCAAGGACTTCGTTGGGAACATTGCTCGTGGCGGGATCATATTGCTCGGGGTTGACGCTTTTGGCGCTCACGAGTATCTTGGCTGCTTCTTGTCTTGTTATCGGGTTATTGGGCTTGAAAGTGCCGTCCGGGTAGCCACCCACCAGGCCTCTTTCCACTCCCGCGACCACATAGCCGAAGAACCAGTCAGAGGCTGTAACGTCGCTGAATGCTGAAGCCCCCTCATTTGCTGGTGCGATCTGGAGGACCGCAGTCAGGATCTTTAGAAATTCGGCTCTCGTGACGGTGTTATCCGGCTTGAAAGTGCCATCAGGATAGCCGGAGACATACCCTTTGCCCACTAATTTCAAGATCGTCTGCTCGGCCCAATGGCCGGAGATATCGGAGAGAGCGGTCTCCGCAGCAGATGGTATGATGGCCTGGCTGAGGATTAAGAGGGCGACTAAACAGCTTGCTAAAACCTTTTTCATCTTTACCTCCTTTGTTTCTCTATTTCCCCACACCTTTTTGAAAATACTGATCAGGGATACTGGACACCCCCCTTCGCTTCCCTGTAAAGATATCATATTTCTCCCCAATCGATTAATTTGATGACAATTAGGGTGAGGTTATCTTCCCCTCCATGTTCCTTGGCAAGCCCGATCAATTGAGGAACGGTCTCTTCCAAGGGGTAATTCTCGATGGCGAAGCCTATTTCCTCAGCTCTTATGTTCCCACGATCGATTTCCCCGGAAAATCCATCAGTGGCGAGCAGGAGCACATCATGCGCCTCCAGTTTAAGCTCGCGGATATCGGCCGGCAAGGAATTCTCAAGCCCCAGGACACGGGTGAGGATATTCTTATAGGGGTGAACCAGGGCTTCTTCTTCGTTCAGGAGCCCCACCTCTACTAATTGCCCGACCCAGGAATGGTCGCGGGTGACCTGCTTGAGTTTTCTTTCCCTCCAGATATAGCCCCTCGAATCTCCCACGTTCCCTGAGAACGCCCTCTCCTCGGTCAAGAGGATGGAGCAGAGGGTAGTGCCCATCCCCTTCAGGGCATAGCGGTCAGCCTGGGCCTCCACGATAGCCTGGTGCGCTTTCTGGAAAGCCAGCGCGAGCTTTTGGAGAGGAGGGAGGCCTTGCTGAGAGAGCACCTGTGCTGCCGCACCCGTGGCCAGGGTAGAGGCAACCTCGCCCGCTGGGCCTCCGCCCATCCCATCGGCGACGAGGAAATAGGGCATGGAAGATAAGGGCCCCTCAGATGCTGACAAAAAGCAATTATCCTCGTTTTTGGGCCGAATATTCCCCCGGTCTGTGAGACCTACAGCCTGAAACCCCATCATGGAACTATGGTAGCGCTGCGGGGAATTGAACCCCGGTTTGCGGATTGAGAGCCCGCCGAACTAACCACTGTTCTACAGCGCCTCAGAGAAAAATATACAAAAGAGCGCGCAAATCGTCAATAATAGGAATCAGAGGAGAGCAATGGCCGAGAGAATACTTTTAGTGGAAGACGAGGAATCCCTGCGCGAAGTACTGTACTATAATCTCAAAGAGGAGGGTTGGGAGCCTCTTTGTGCTTCCAGCGGTGAAGAGGCCGTCGCCCTTTTTAAGGCGAAGAGCCCCGACCTGGTGATCATTGATATCATGCTTCCCGGCCTTTCCGGCCTGGATGTCTGTCGTCGACTTCGCTCCCTCTCCGATGTGCCTGTAATTTTCCTTACGGCAAAAGGAGAGGAAGAGGACAAGGTGCGAGGGTTGGAGGCCGGGGCCGAGGATTACGTTACCAAACCGTTCTCCTTGAAGGAGCTTATCGCTCGGATACGAGCTCAGCTCCGGCGGTCTCAGCCTCAGACACGTCCTTTGGAGAGGGGGGACCTGCTCATCGACCGGGAAAAACATGTCGTCGAGAAGAAGGGTAGGGTGATTCAGCTCACGCGCAAGGAATTTGAAATTCTCTGGGAATTGGCCCTGCAACCGGGCAAAGTTTTTGCCGGCAATTTGCTGAGGCGAAAGGTCTGGGGGGACGATTTCTTCGGTGACGAGAACACTCTTCAGGTCCATATCCGCTGGCTCAGGGAAAAGATCGAGGACGACCCTTCCCACCCTTACTACATCCGCACCGTCAGGGGGGTGGGGTATAAATTCAGAGAATGAGGCTTTCCTATAGCGGGAAGTTTATCCTTGGCGGCCTGGTTATTTTCATCGTGAGCGCGCTCTTCCTCATCCTTTTCTATCGAGGCTTCTTGCGCTCCGATCTTTTGCAAAAGGAGAGGGACACTCTCATGCACGAGGCCCGGCTGGCTGCTCAAGCCCTCTCCTATGCGGAGCAAGACTTGATCGCGGCTGAAGGAGATCGCCTGGCCCGAGAATTGAGCGAGAGGATCCAAGCGCGAGCGACGATCATCCAGTTCGACGGAAAGGTTTTAGGCGATTCCTCTCAGCCAGCCTCCCAGATGGCAAACCATTCGGATCGACCGGAATTCCAGCAGGCCCTGGAGGGACAAGTCGGGATAATCGAGAGATACAGCCTGACGGAGGGGGAAAGCTATCTCTACGTGGCTGTGCCGGTAGGGAATCAACCTCCCGTGAGGACGGTTTTTCGCCTCAGCCTGCCCGAGACCGCCCTCTTGAGCACACTCAGCAGAATGGAGAAATGGATGTGGGTCTCTTTGGGGGCCGGTTCCGCCCTTTTCTTCTTGCTCACTTTCCTCCTTTTCCGTTACCTGAATTCTCCTCTGCGGAAAATGGCAATGACCTTTCAGACAGCTGAAAGGGGGGAGCCGGCCGCTTTTCGCGTCCGGGGCAAAGACGAGGTGGGGGAGCTGGCCAGGTTTTACAATGCCTTCGTCGAGCGGGAAGCCGACCTGACCCGAAGGCTGAGGACCCTGGAATTAAAATGTAAGTTCGCCGAGCATGGAGGCTCGGGTTTTCTTACCCTGAACGAATCCTTTCAGATCCTCTCCGCGACAACCGAGGCTCTGGAAATGTTGGAAATTCCGGAGAGACGCCTTCTCGGCCACACCATTTTAGAAAGCACCCTGAACCATGCCCTCGACGAAGGCGTACGCCGGGCGATAAGAGAGGATAAGAAACAACTGGTCCAGCATTCAGCAAGAACCCTCTCCCTGAGGGGGATATTGCTCGACCTGTCCCAGGAAGAGTGGGCTCTGATATCCCTCGAGGATATAACTGAGCTGGAAGTCCTGCGCAAAGTGCGTCGCGATTTTATAGCCAATCTCAGCCACGAGCTGCGCACGCCGATCTCCTCGATAAGCGCCATTCTGGAGACCATCTCCCGTGATCCGGCACCTCCCGAGGAAGTCCGGGCGGAATTCCTTAAGAAGGCCCTCAGAGAGATCGATTATCTTTCCTCTCTGCTTGAATCTCTTTCAAGGCTGTACCTGATCGAGAGCGGAAGAATGGAATTTCATCCGGAGGATTTAGATATTGGCGAGTTCCTAATGGAGATCAAGAGTTCGCTGGATGGTAGGGCCGCCCAGCTCGGCCTGCTATTCGACCTTGAGATCCCCAGGGAACAGATCATAATCCAGGCTGACCGGCTCCATTTGCGCGAGGCTTTCCTCGCCATCCTGGACAACTCCTTCAAATTTACCCCCCGAGGGCGCCAGGTTTCCATCCAAGCCTCGAGCAGGGCGGGGTGGGTGACAGTTGACTTCCGCGATCAAGGGAAAGGCATCTCGCGGGAGGATCTGCCCCGCATATTCGAGCGCTTCTACAAAACTGATAAAGGAAGGTCGACAGAGGGCTTCGGCATCGGCCTCTCTCTTGCCAAGCACATCATCGAGAGTTTCTCCGGGACCTTAACCGCGATCTCGGATGAGGGAAAGGGTGCTCTTTTCATCGTTCGGCTGCCTGTCTTAAAATCTGGCGGAGAAAGCGATCGAGGAAAGTTAAAGTAAAGTTAAGCACTGTTTAAGCTCCCCTTAAGCTTCGGGCCTTTATCCTTGAGGAAAAGGAAAAGGAGAAAAACGCATGAAGAAAATTTTAAATTTGACCTTAGGCGCTTTACTCTTACTGGTGCTTTCCCTTTCCGCCTGTTCCGGCCCTTCCTCTTCCATTCCCTCGCTTTCAGGATCATTCGTGGTAAAGGGTTCCGATACGATGATTAACCTGGCCAGCGCCTGGGCAGAGGATTACCAGGTCTCGCATGCCGGAGTCAGAATCACGGTCTCGGGTGGAGGATCGGGTATCGGGATCGCCGCTTTGATCGACGGCACCACGGATATCTGCAATAACTCCCGACCCTTGAAGGATGAAGAGATCCAGAAGGCCGAAGCCAAAGGGGTCGACCCTGTGCAGATGATAGTGGCTCTGGACGGAGTGGCAGTAGTCATCAACCCTGCAAATCGCGTGAACGAACTAACGATGGAGCAGCTCTCGGCAATTTACGCCGGGAAAATTGCCAATTGGAGGGAAGTTGGAGGAAACGACACCGCGATCAGTGTCCTCTCCCGGGATAGCAATTCCGGCACTCATGTCTTCTTTAAAGAGCGCGTGGTTCAGATGAAGGAAAAGAAAGCTGAGTATGGACCCAACGTCCAGTTCCTGCCGACGGGCCAGGCAATCGCTGATGAGGTGGCCAGAAATCCGAACGCGATCGGTTATTATGGGCTCGCCTATCTATCTCAGGAGCAGAAGCCCGTCGGCATTAAATCAAACCCGACAAGTACGGCCGTCTATCCGAGCCCAAGCTCGGTGAAAGACAATTCTTACCCGATCTCCCGCCCTCTCTTCGTAACGACGAAGGGCCAGCCTTCCGGAGCGCTCAAAGATTACCTGGATTGGATTTTAGGCCCGGAAGGGCAGAAGATTGTCGCTGAACTGGAATTTGTCCCCATCAATTAATCGGCAAGCTTAAAGAGAAAATGAGTTCCGGCGAGCCCCTAAAGCGCAAAATCAGACGAAAAGAAGGGTTGATTGAGGGCCTGATAAAAGTCTCGGGGTGGATTACCCTAATCATTCTCGGCCTCATTATCCTTTTGCTCTTTCGGGAAGGACTTCCAATTTTCAGCTACACCGATCCTTTCTCGTTCCTCTTCGGCACGCACTGGTACCCGGTCTCCGACCCTCCGACTTTCGGCATCCTGCCCTTTATTATCGGCAGCTTGATGATAACGGCTGTCGCTCTGCTCATTGCTGTTCCTTTGGGAATCGCGGCCGCCGCCTTCCTCGCCGAGATCGCCAGGCCACCGCTGAGAGAATTAATTAAGCCGATCATTGAGCTTCTGGCGGGAGTGCCATCGATTGTGCTCGGCTTCATTGGCTTCATTCTTCTTGCTCCGCTGGTGCAGTCAGCCTTCCAGCTCGATACTGGACTTAACGGTCTGACCGCCGGGATCATGCTCGGTTTTCTCTGTCTGCCCACGATCGTCAGCCTCTCCGAGGAGGCCCTGAGCTCTGTGCCTAAAGAATACAAGGAAGCTTCCCTGGCCTTAGGGGCCACGAAATGGCAGACGATCCGCCGGGTCTGCATTCCCGCCGCTTCCTCGGGCATCATTGCCTCTGTGATGCTGGGAATGGGCAGGGCCATTGGGGAGACGATGACTGTGCTGATGGTTTCGGGTGGCCGCCTCTCCATTCCCTCCAATATCACTGACCCGATGAGCGCTTTAACCGGCCGCATCGCCATCGAGATCAACAATGCGGTATTCGGCGGACTGCAGTACCAGGCTCTCTTCGCCATCGGCATCGTGCTCTTCGCCATCACCTTCATTGTGAACCTGGTCTCCGACCTGGTCTTAGAGAAGCAGAGGAGGAGGTTTAGGTGAGCAACCGCTCCCGGCGCAATTTGAGCCAGATCCTGGCTTTTTCCCTCCTCACCCTCGCCTGTTTAATGATTGTTGTGCCGGTGGTCTATATCCTGATCTACATCATCACCCAGGGGGCGGGAACGATAGACTGGGCATTTCTGACGGAGCTTCCACGTAGGCGCGGACTCGAAGGGGGGATCTTTTCCGTCATCTTGGGTACCTTCTACCTGATGCTGGGAGTGGTCCTCTTCGCCCTCCCCGTGGGCTTGATGGCCGCGATTTACCTGCACGAATACGCGAAACAGAGCCGGATCACCCGCCTTATCAACCTGAGTATCGTGAATTTGGCTGGTATCCCCTCCATCGTCTACGGTCTCTTCGGCCTGAGCCTTTTCGTGCTCCTGTTGAAGATGGGCTCTTCCCTCCTTGCGGCCAGCCTGACTCTTTCCTGCCTGGTCCTTCCCGTCGTGGTTACGGCCTCGCGGGAGGCGCTAAGCGCTGTGCCCAATTCTCTGCGCGAGGGAAGCCTGGCCTTAGGGGCCACGAAATGGCAGACGATCCGCCGGGTGGTCCTGCCCCAGGCCTGGTCCGGGATCCTCACGGGGCTCGTCCTCGCCGTGAGCAGGGCGGCGGGGGAGACAGCTCCCATCCTCGTCACCGGAACGGCCTTCAGCACGATTATCCCCACCTCGCCACTGGATCAGTTCAATGCTCTCCCGTATCATCTCTACGTGGTAGCAACCCAGATTCCCGGGATGCCGAAATCGACACAGTGGGCAATAACCCTTGTCTTACTGGTCCTCGTATTCCTGTTCAACCTGATGGCTATCATCCTGCGTGTTCGTCTGCGAGGGAGGAAAAGGAAATGGGGTTAATCGGATGAATCACCCTGCCAAGATGCGCACCGAGAGCGTCTCCCTCTTTTACGACAAGGTTAAGGCCCTGAAAGAGATCACCCTGGAGATTCCCACAAAACGGATCACTGCCGTCATCGGTCCTTCCGGATGTGGAAAGTCGAGCTTCCTCAGGCTCTTCAATCGCATGAATGACCTGATCTTCAAGGCGCGGGTAGAGGGACAGGTCTACCTGGAGGAGGCCCCTTTATACAATGTCCGAATCGACGTGGTGGAGTTGCGTCGGCAGGTGGGGATGGTTTTTCAGAAACCGAATCCCTTCTCCATGTCCATTTTCGAGAATGTGGCTTTCGGCCCGCGAGTCCATGGCGTCAAGGATCACGGTAAATTGGAGGAGATCGTGGAACATTGCCTGAAACAGGCCGCTCTCTTCGAGGAAGTGAAGGATAAGCTGTGGGAATCGGCCTTAGCCCTTTCCGGGGGCCAGCAGCAGCGGCTCTGCATCGCTCGGGTGCTGGCTGTAAACCCCGAGGTGATCCTTCTGGACGAGCCCTGCTCGGCCCTCGACCCGGCCTCCACGATGCGAATAGAGGAGCTGATGCAGGAATTGAAGAAGGATTACACGCTCGTGATCGTCACCCACAATATGCAGCAGGCAGGAAGAGCCTCGGACTTCACGGCCTTTCTTCTTGCAGGAGAATTGATAGAGTTCGGCGCCACCAGAGATATTTTCACGGCGCCGCATGATAAGCGAACGGAAGACTATATAACCGGAAGGTGGGGTTGAAATGAATGTCCTGCGCAAGACGCTGGAGAAAAGCATCCACGACCTCGAGGAGAAGGTCCTGGAATTGGGATCGAAAGTCCGCGAAAGCCTGAATTTAACCGTGAAGGCCCTCAAAGAAAGGGACCGTGAACTGGCGAAATGGGTGATCAAAAACGACGACGTAATAGACAACCTGGCCCGGGAAATCGATCAAGCCAGCGTCGCCACCATCGCCACCCAACAGCCGACAGCGGGAGACCTGCGTCTCATTATCGCCATCATCCGCATCATCACTGATCTGGAGAGGATCGGGGATCTCAGTGAGAGCGTAGCCAAAGAGACCTTGAAAATTGTTGATTATCCTCTGCTCAAGCCTCTAATCGATATCCCGCGGATGGTGGAGGTGATCAATGCCATGCTCGAGGACAGTCTCCAGGCGCTGATGATGCGAGATCCGAAGAGAGCGGAGAAGATGTGCCTGCGTGACGATGAGATTGACGGTTTGCGCAACCAGATTCAGAGGGAACTATTGACCTTCATGATGGAGGATCCGACCACCATTGCCCGTGCCACAGCTTTACTTCTTATCTCTCTCTACTTAGAGCGGGCGGGAGACCACGTCACCAACATCGGCGAGCACGTCATCTATATGACGACAGGAGAGGTCAGGGATCTCAACGTTTAAGCTGATCCTTTAACTTCGAGGGGGGCGTAGACACCGAAGATTGCACTGAGGATTGCCAACAGTAGCCAGTTCGAGGCTCTCGCAGGTAAAGCGGAACGGCGAAGTAGCTTGCGATTGCCAGGATCAGGCACACGAGAGAGATGTTCACAAGGATCCTCCCGATCGTTTTTAAGTACATTGTCCTTTTCCCCTTGCTTTTCTTATTTTTTTACTCTGGCGCGCCCAGCAGGAGTCGAACCCGCAGCCTACGGATCCGAAGTCCGTCGCTCTGTCCAGTTGAGCTATGGGCGCGTGTTGATGCGACCTCCGGGTTTTGAGCCTGTTCCCCCCTTTTCGCATCTACATCATCTTACAGCAAGGGTGATAGTTTGTCGTTCTCAATACCTGTTAGTCCTAATCATTAACTCGACCTATAACTCATCCGCCTTTTTGCCAATTTCCAGAAGAACCTTCTTGCTCCCGGCCAGCATAATGGAGTCACCGGCCTTTAAAACCGTCGACCCATTGGGCGTGATTATCCTTCCCCCTCTTCTGATCATGACGATTAAGGTGTCCTTTGGAAGGTCCAGCTCCATTATCTCACTACCAGCCATTTTGCTTGTGTTTGAGATCTTAATTTCCAGCAAATCGGCGCGAATATCCCCCGAGTAATCGGTGAAGGTTTTAAGCACAGTTTCCTCTTCCCCGATTAAGCCAAGTTTTTTGGCAATGGGAACCAGGAAGGTCCCCTGGATCATGACCGAAACTAAAGCTACGAAGAAGACAATATTGAAGATCTCCCCGGCAACGGAAATCCCCGCGGCAAGGGGATAGGTTGCGAAGGCGATGGAGGCAGCTCCCCGAAACCCTACCCAGGAAATCAACAGCTGCTCCTTAACTGGCCGTTTGAATATTGTCAGAATGCAGAAAACCGCTAAGGGGCGGGCCGCGAATGTGATGAAGACAGCGGTGCCGACACCGATTAAGGCTACCCCGGGTAGTTGAGAGGGGAAGACCAATAAGCCGAGGGTAAAGAAGAGGAGGATCTGCATCAGCCAGGATATGCCGTCGAAGTAATGAACCAGGCTATTCTTATGCAGTAGCTTGCTGTTTCCCATGATTATACTGGCCAGGTATACGGACAAAAAGCCGTTTCCCCATAGCAAGTTTGCACCTTCATAGGAAACCAGAGCGATCCCGATTGCGAGGACGGAATACAGGCCGTCGATTTCAAAATTTACATGATTGATAAGCCATATCCCCGCCTTGCCCACCACGGCGCCAACTGCCGCACCGATTAAGAGTTGAGTCACAACCATTAGAGCCGCGCTTTGGGAATTCCCGATAATCAGTCCGATAAAAACGATCGTTAATATATAGGCCATGGGGTCATTCGAGCCGCTTTCCATCTCAAGCATTGGAGCCAGATCGTTCTTCAGGTTAAGTTTTTTCGAACGCAGGATGGAGAAAACCGAAGCCGCGTCGGTGGAGGAAATAATCGAACCCAGCAGCATAGCCTCAAGGAATGAGAATTTGAAAACAAAATGCACGAAAAATCCTATCAGAAATGCCGTTAAAATAACTCCTGCCGTGGCAAGCGTTCCAGATGCCAAAACCACGGGCTTCGCTGTCCTCCAATTTGTGCTTAACCCCCCATGAAAGATAATAAACAGGAGGGCTATGTTAACTATATTTTTCGCTAATTCCGAATTATCAAAATAAATCCCTCCGGGCCCATCGGAGCCCATAAGCATTCCTATGGCAAGGAAGGCGATCAGGATGGGTATGCCAAATTTGTATAATACTTTGCTAGCAAGCGCACAGAGAATTAAGATTATCCCTGAAGCAAGCAGGACGTACATTGCCCTAAGCTCCTGAACCGGCGGGCGCATTCATGCTGCTGAGCCAGCAATAAGTAATCCTCTTTGCATTGCTGGTCCGCAGGACGATCCCGTTTATCTTGGAGAGCCTCAGTATTCGAGATTGATTCATATTTTTTTATCTCATGAAGGGATAGCTTATTTCAAGGAGAGGAGCGGGCAGTTACTTTTTCTCTCCGTTTGTATATTTATATATTGAGGAAGCAATTAATGGCGGGAGACCTTCTGACTTTTGGAGACCAGCAGCACTGGCCTCAGGGAGATCAGCCCTAATTTCAGGAGGAACAGGCATGCTGTAGCTCCTTCTCAGCAAGTCTTTTCGGCCCCTTGCTCAAACCTGACAATTTTTTGACAGATTATCCTTTGCCTGTGTTTTCTTCTATAATGATCACTCGCTCTTCGTCCCCGGGGCGTACTGTTAACGGAAAGGCATTTTTCGAACGGACCCGAATTGAAGAAACTTGAGGCCGGCATGAGCGCTTTCATCACGATCTGGAGTGGGCAGTTATTCTCCCTGCTTGGTTCAGCGATGACCCGTTTTGCGCTGACGATCTGGGCCTACCAGATGACTGGCCAGGCTACCGCTGTTTCCCTCATAGCTTTCTTCTCCTGGGGGCCGGAGATCATCATGAGCCCGATTGCCGGTGCCATCGTCGATCGGCTGAATCGCAAGCTCACCATGGCTCTGGCTGATGTCGCCATCGGCCTCGCGACCGTCGCCATTCTAATTCTCTACCTTAGTGATGCCCTGCAGCTCTGGCACGTTTACGTGGCCGGGGCCTTCGCTGGAACCTTCTCCTCTCTACATTGGCCTGCCTATTCTGCCGCTATTACGCTGATGGTGCCCAAGCGTAATTACTCCCGGGCGACGGCGATGACCTCTTTGGCTGAGGCCAGCTCCAGTATTCTGGCTCCTATTTTAGCCGCAGCCATGTTGGGCTGGATCGGGATCGGCAGCGTCTTTGCCCTTGATCTCGTCACCCTGTTCATCGGACTCTCCACTCTCCTCATCACAAAAATTCCCAAACCTTCCCGTTCTCGGGCCGGACTTGAAGGGGCCGGATCACTGCTCAAGGAATCCTTCTTCGGCTTCCGCTATATTTTCTCTCGCCCCAGTCTGCTGGGTTTGCAGTTGATCTTTCTTTTCGGCAACATGTTCTCCAATACGGCCTGGATCGTGGCTGCCCCAATGATCCTGGCCCGCACAGGGAATAATGCTGCGATCCTTGCCACTGCGGAGTCCGCAGGCGGTATCGGCGGTGTCGTGGGAGGAATAATCCTCAGTATCTGGGGAGGATTCCGCAGAAAAACGGACGGGGTTTTCCTGGGCTGGGCCCTTCCCTCTCTCTTTGCGGGCTTCCTCGTGGGAATGGGTCAGAGCCTGCCTTTGTGGGTGGCAGGCTTCTTCCTGGCTTCAGTAGTGGGAAACTTAAACTACGTTTCCAACCAGGCCATCTGGCAGTCGAAGGTTCCGCCTGACATTCAAGGCCGTGTCTTCAGTACAAGGAGACTGATTGCCCAGCTTGCTTCTCCGATCGCCCTTCTCGCCGCCGGTCCTCTTGCCGATAGAGTGTTTGAGCCGGCCATGATGCCCGGTGGGTTTCTTTCTAATTCATTAGGGCCTTTATTCGGCACAGGTCCAGGATCCGGGATGTCCTTTATGATTTTTGTCTTCTGCATGCTCGTGGTGCTCGTCGGCTTGAGCGGTTACCTTTTCCCGGTGGTCAGGGATGCGGAAAAAATACTGCCAGATCACGACGCGCAGGAAGAATCCAAAGCAATTTAAAAATATTTTAATTTATTGAGTTTATTTGGGCATAAATAAGGAACGAATAGCGTTATTAATTCTGGAAAGCACACACTTTCCATCCTGACCCTCCCCCTTAAAGAAGAGGGCAGCGCAAGCTGCCCTCTTCCCTTTTTCCCTCCGCCCTTTTTACTATGAATGAGGACAGGAACTCATAGCTGTTGAAATCAGTGGAGTTCTCAGCTCTCTCGGTGATAAGCGGCCGGAGGTCTGAGAATTCTACCGGATGATTCTCTCTTTTCCTTATCCGACGATAATACGGTAAAGCCCGTGTTGCCAAGGAAAACGGGGAACTGGACCATTTCATCGGCAGGTGGCGTCTTGAACATCTGGGTGTTTATTCAGTGGAGATCATCGAGGAATTCCTGCGATTTTGGAAACAGGCTGATGTGAGCTGAAGATCTGGTGCGCCCAGCAGGACTCGAACCTGCAACCTGCGGATTAGGACTCCACTGCTCTATCCTATTGAGCCATGGGCGCACTCTGGAAGCTGCCTCTTCGATTGAATTCCTTAGCGGTCGTGGGTCTTCTATCGAGGAAGTTGCTTCAAGAATAAAGCATCCTCCCTTTCAAGGGAAGGTGGTTGCAAGATAATCATCCGGCTATTCTCTTTTGACTTCATCCTCCCTGTTTTTCGGACCTTATTCTCCTCAAGCTCTCTATTTTCCTGAGCTTTCTTTTTTTCTCCAGGGATTCCTTCAATTTCTCTTCGAATCCGCCACCGGTTATTTATCTGACCCCTTTTAGTCTATTTTTGTAGTTCGGAAATTCAGGCCCCGGGGTACTTTGGAGGGTCCTTTTCCGCAGCAGCATTTTCCTTAACTCCAGTAAATATTATCGAAGTTTCCCCTGATGAGAGAGTAAAATATAATTGTTGACAATTATTAAACAAAGGAGGAAACCGATCGTGAGCACTGCGCTACCACAAGGTCCTTTCTGCCAGAGCTGTTCAATGCCGATGCAAAAATCTGAGGATTTCGGCACCAATGCCGACGGAAGCAAGAACGAGGAGTACTGCAACTACTGTTTCCAGAATGGCAGTTTCACCGATCCCAATATGGCAATGGACCAGATGATCCAGATGTGCGACGGCATACTGAGAAAGATGAACGTTCCCGAGTCTCAAATCGAGCGAATTAAGCAGTTTATCCCCATGCTCAAGAGGTGGAGAGCCTAAAACACACTAAGGTCTGCCAGGATCTTTTCGCCAGTCTCATCACTCCGGCGTATAAAAGGGCGAGGCGTGGCGAGATAGTGGGGTCGCGACAATGGAAAAGAAAGACATTCTAAACAAAGCCCTGGCCATAGCGGGAACGGTTCTCCTCCTCTTTTCGATCCTGGCGCCAGTTTTCCTCTCGCTGGTTTCACTCATCGAGAGAGGCGTATTCCGCTTTGACTATCTCATGCCGCTTGAGCTCCTCCCAGTGGTACTGGTCGGCGGAGGATTGCTCCTCTGGGTGGCGTTACGGGCACGCTCTTGCCGGAAACTCATCGGCTGGAGTCTCGGCCTCGTCGTAGGCTTGTTTGCTCTTTGTCAGCTGGTTGCGGTCTTCGCGGGGCTGGCCTCGGGCGAAACCGATCCTGCCGGTTTCTGGTGGGCAGTGGTCCTCGCATCCATCATTGCCTATTCACTGGCGCTTATTTCTATCGGTGTCGGCGGGATCCTACTGCTGTGCGATCTGTTCAAACCAGAAATTACGGATAATCCATCCGCTTGACCTGCTTCATCGATCCCATTCAAACTCAAATACCCAGGCAGTCGCTCGCCCGATTTCAAGCTGAGTATGAAGGCCGGTGGGGCTTCGAAGATCGGGCTGAAGCTTGGCGCACACTGCGGGGACAACAGGGAAGTAGCGACCTGCGGTCTCATTGACTTTAGGCGTGTACTGGAAAATAATCGAATTGATCGCTGGGTTCTTCGTAACTCGGTTTCGGGAATAGCGTCGAGGATTTTTCACTGGACATGGCTGAATTTGGCGCCGAAAGGCTCCAAAAAATCTGGAGTACGGGAAGGTAAACATGCGAAAAACTGTCTGCTTTCTGATCCCTCTCGTGGCTTTTGTTGTTCTTAGCGTCTGCCCCGCTGCGGGATTGGCCCAGAGTTTGGATCAATTGCTCGTAGTGGATGACGCTCAGATTTTCGGAAACAGAATCGCTGAAGTTGAAACGGCGGCCAGCAAATTGATCAATCTGGGGGCCGATGTTCGCGTCAGGACGATTTTCTCTTACGGCACAGCCGGCAACCTTGATCTGTACGAGGAGCAGCTCGAAAGACAGAATCCTTCCTGGACAGGACCGGACGGCAATCGCAAGAATAACTTGATTGTGATCATCGTAACATTGCAGGAGCGGCAGACAGGCCTCTATTATGGGACCCACTGGGAAGCTGTGATCGGTAACAAATGGATGAGTATCCAGACCGACATTATGAATCCGCTCTATCGTAGCGGCGACTACGTTGAGGGGACGGTGAAGGGACTCGAGGAAATTCAGCGTCTCATCCAGGGTGGTGGGTCTACGGAGCCAGCGTCTCCAACAGGACCCGGCCTTTCTATTTGGTGGATAATTATCATCCTGGGTGCCGGGCTGTTGATCGTTGGCCTCTTCCTCTTCGGCAGCTACCGGACAAATAGAGCGAAACGACAGGCTGCTCGGCAGAAGGCCATGCTGGCCAAACAGGGCGCTGCTTCCAGCATCAATGAGCTTCTTGAGGTAGTGCGCATGCTGGAGATAAAGGTCGACGTGATGGCGGAAAAGATAGCCCAAGAGGAGGTTGCTCCGCTCCGGGACAGCCTAGAGAAAGCAAAGCTTCTAATCAACCAGAGCTCTCAGACCTACAGCGAACTATCCCACAGTGCGGGAGACCCGGAGAACCCGAAGCTGGGAGAGGCCGAACTGGGGGCGATTGAGGCGGAGTATCAGAAGATTCTGGGTAACCTGCGCCAGGCTAGGGAAGAGATAAGGGGGGTGGAAGAGCAGATAGCTGCGGTGCAACAAGCCATTACAGATTTTCCAGGCAGAGTTGGCGAGGTAGAGTCGGCAATGGAGGAGGTGTTGAACAAGCAGGAGGATTTGAAGAAAGCCGGGTTGAAAGCGGTCTATTCGGGAGATCTGATAGCCAAAGCTCGCACCATCCTCGAGCAAGCGCAGGACCTGTTCTCCAAAAAGCGGTTCAATGAAGGCCTGAAACAGGCTCTCCTGGCCCGGGACGAGGCAAGGCAAGCGCTTCAGGCGGCAGAGGAATTGCCGCGAAAGAAAGAGGAAGCAGAAGCGGCAATCTCCGCCTTACCAGCAAGGATAGAACAGCTCAAAGAGAAGATCGACAAGGGTCGAGATGTTTTCGAAATGTTGGCGCAAAATCACGCAGAGTCCGCCTGGGAATCCGTCCGGGGTAATGGCACGGAAGCGGAAAACAGAATCGATTGGGCCATGGAAGCGCTGGAGGACGCTCGCGCAGCCACCGAGATGGAACAACAGGAATGGTATAAAGCCCTGGAGTTGGTGGATAAGGGCAACGGCTGGCTGGCGGAAGCGGAATCGTTGATGAAGTCCATATCCGAGCTTGAGTCGAACCTGGTGACGGCGCAGCGAGACGCACCGAATGAAATCAGCGCGGCCCAGGCCGATATATCGAAGGCATGGGAATACATCAACAAGTACGACGAGGATATTCGGGAGAGCTTGGAGGAGGATTTGCGCGCTGCCGAGAAGAATAATAGCATCGCAAGTGAGGAACTGAACAAGACTCAGCCGGACTTCCTGCTGGCCGTTAAGCTGGCGCGCGAGGCCAATGCAGCTGCGGATAAAATTCTCGCCCAGGCCCGGGACGAGCACGAGACGGCCGAGAGGCTGCGGGCTAAAGCTCTGAGCGTCAGGAGAGACGCCTACACCAAGCTGTCGATCGCCCGCGAGTACATCCAGGATCATAATTACGTCGTGAAAAATGAAGCGAGAGACCACCTGAACAATGCCATCGAGTTTTGGCGTCAGGCCGACCTTGCCACGGATATCCAGACGAAGGTTTCCCTGATGGAGAAAGTTGAGTCGGAGGCAGACCAGGCCTACTCTCTGGCGCGCACCGACGTATTCGATAGAGGGGAGGACATTGCTCCCTCAGGGGCGCCGGATTTGGGACGGAGGACACCGCGAGTTGTCATAGTTCCCTCGGGATCCTGGGGTTCAAGGCGCAGCAGCGGGTCGGGCCATTCAATCAGCTCGAGCCGTCCGACGAGCATGGGAGGATCGGTAAGTAGAGGTGGGGGAGGGTCCACCAGTTGGGGATCAAAAGGAGGGGGTTCCAAGGGCTGGTAGCAAGTAATTGCTGTAAATAGGGTAGGAACAATAAAAAGGAGGAAAATCATGGCTGGACTTATGGAGAAAGCACGCATTGCAGTTTTGAGCGCGGCACACGCCCTGATGGACAAGATAGTGGATTTGAACTCGGTTGGGGCGGTTAAGCAGTATATCCGAGATCTGGAGGGGGCCCTTGAGGATCTTGAGGATTCGTCGGCCGCCGCAGCCGGGCACCTGAGAGGACTAGGACGCGATAACGAGCAGATTAAGTCCCAGATCAAGGAACTCAACCAGAATATCGACTTTATCCTGAGTGACAACAAGCCGGAAAACGACTACCTCGCTACCCCTCTTGAGGCGAGGTTGATTGGCCTTGAGGAGAAAATAAAGAGCAAGGACGAGGAGTTGGCTGCTGCACACAAGACGTCGCAGGCTCTCGTTGAAGCGGTGACGGCGCTGAGAACCAAGCATCAGAATATGGTACAGCAGATAGAGCGCCTGGAAGCCATGGACAGGGCTACCAAAGCCAAGGAGGCTGCAGCAGCGGCGATAAAGCAGGCAGGAGCCATCGCTTCCACAGGCGGGGATATCTCTATCGATGCCGTGACGGAACGTATGCAGAAACGAGCGGACGTAGCCGATGCCAGGTTCGAAAGAGCTTTAGGCGAGATGGCCGGCCAGGTGGAGAAGGATGTAGTGATAGCCCAAGCTGAGGCCAGACTGGAGCAGCGAAAGGCGCGTTTGGCCCAGGCTAATTTAGAGAAGAAAGAATAAGGGGAATCCCCGAGGGCGGAAACTTGAAGCCATCCGGGCCCGGCCCCGGATGGCTATTGGTTATTCTCGTAAGACGATTTTGTTCGGTTACTCTGATTTAGGACGAAACGAGCACCTCTACATTTCCGATGAAGAATCAATGTTGAACCACAGATGGGCCGTCCAGGTCTTCCTCAAACCATTATCCTCTCCCTGAATTGTCCTGAAGAGAACAATTTTAGCCAGCAAACAAAGCCTATGTAAAAGAATGATCCTCTTTCGCACGGACCTTCTCATGCTTGAATCTAAGGTTTCATAGTGTTGAATTGTCAACCTTCCTTAGTACTATGAACAGATTTGCCAGCATTCAAAGCCTGGTTTGATTTGTTGACATGTTCGATTAGCCCGGTTATTTTGAGGTCATCCTGGAAAAACAATAGAGGAGGTTGAAGTAAAAAGTCGACTCCTGTCATTGGTTGCAGTCGCCATTCTTCTATTCTCCCTTCTTTCCGGGTGCGCAACCTCTAAAAGCCCAATCTCGCGGCTTTCGTGGCAGAACCTATGGCCTATCTTGACCTCCTCGCTCAGTACCTGCTAACCTTGAGCTTCCCTTATCTCGAGGAGCTTTCAATAAAATATGAGGATGTGACTCTGAAGGATCTTAAGGAGGCTGCCCTTTTCCTCGACGAACACTACGCCCCTCTTTTTTACTTAGGATCTTTCCTCCCATAAGATTGGATCGACCCGAAAGATTTTCCTGCAAAGCCTCTTTCTTGAGTTGACATTTTAGATTTTTTTCTCTATTATGATACCGACTGGTCGGTTTATTAATTAAAGAAAGAAATTGAGGGAACGAAATAAAATGAAAGTCCTGCTGACAGGCGCATTTGGAAACGTAGGAACAAGTACCCTTGAGGAACTTCTCCGGGACGGGCACAAGGTGACCTGTTTTGATTTGAAGACGAAGGTCAATCTGGAATCGGCGCGCAAGTACGGCGATCGTATCCGTGTATTCTGGGGAGACCTGCGTAATTACAGGGAAATTTCTGAGGCTGCGGAAGGCCAGGACGTCGTCGTACACATTGCCTTTATCATTCCCAAGCTCTCGAAAACCGGCGTGGAGTGCGAGAAGGAACCGGAGTTCGCAAAAGCGGTGAATGTCGGGGGCACAAGGAATCTGATCGAGGCGATTAAAGCTCAGGCAAGTCCTCCGAAAATAATTTTCACCTCCTCTCTCCATGTCTACGGCCTAACCCAGGATCGACCATTTCCGCGCAGGGTAACCGATGCCATTGAAGTGACCGATCACTACACCGACCACAAGATCCAGTGCGAAGAAATGGTAAAGAGCTCCGGCCTGGAATGGTCGATCTTCCGCCTGGCGGCAGTGCTTCCGATAAATATTCGCCTGGATACCGGCATGTTCGACGTCCCATACAAAAACAGGATGGAATACGTCCACACCCGCGACGTGGGTTACGCCATTGCTAAAGCGGTAACGAACAACAGTATCTGGGGAAAGATCCTCCATATCGGAGGAGGCCCGGCCTGCCAGTACGTCTACGGGGATATGCTCAATCGAACCCTCCAGGGGATGGGGGTGGGCGCGTTACCCGAAGAGGCTTTCTCCGGGTATCCCTTCCCCACCGACTGGCTCGACACAGAAGAGAGCCAGAGAATTCTGAATTATCAGAGACGAACCATCGAGGACTACATCCACGACGTGCAAAAACTGCTCGGGCTCAAGATCTTCTTCATCCGGCTTCTCCACCCCTTTGTACGAAGATGGCTCCTCGGAAAGTCCGTTCCCTACCAGCTTGCCCATTCAAAGACGACTAAGTTCTGGCGCGGCCGAACTGCCGTGATCACAGGTGCTTCAAGCGGGATCGGCAGGGCCATCGCCCTCAAGTTCGCGCAAAATGGTCTCAAAGTTGTGCTCGTAGCGAGAAGGGAAGAGCTCCTGGAGAGTCTGGCCACCCGGATCCGCATCCAGGGAGGAGAAGCCCTCTCGTTCCCGGCCGATTTGACGCGCGAGGAAGAGCGCCTGCGCCTCTACGATTGGTTGCGGAGAGAAGTGGGAGGCATTGACATCCTCGTGAACAGCGCCGGCTTCGGCTGGTATGGTTACGCTGCCGAGATGCCATGGTCTACTGCCAAGCAGATGATCGAGATCAACAATACGGCCCTCATCCATCTCACCCTGCTCGCTTTAGAAGAAATGAAAGATCGCGGGAGGGGGCACATCGTCCAAGTGGGTTCCGTCGCCAGTAACATTCCGGCCCAGGGGATCGCCCTTTACTCCGCGAGCAAGGCCTTCATCGACAATTTCACCACGTCGCTCTACCGCGAACTCCGAGGAACAAAAACCCACGTCAGCGTGCTTCGACCAGGCCCAGTGGCCACTGATTTCTACGAGAATACTTGCCAGGAGAATCTCCGAATTCCCGGCAAGCGTTTCGCCGTGAAAGCGGAGATCGTGGCAGAGCGAGCCTGGCTTTTGATCAACAGGCCCAGGCGCTTGGCCTACATCCCCCGCTGGATGGCCGTGGTTCCCTGGCTGGAGATTCTTTTCGGCTGGCTAATCGATCTGCTGGGACCGGCTCTCCTCCGCTCGCAATTGCGGAAGCTGAGGGTCAGCCGGAGCGGTTAGCCGAGACAGTCGAGGTGGCACCATCTTGGGGTCTAACGAGTCGCGCAAGCCCTCTCCTAGCCAACTTACGGATATAATTAAAAGAATCAGAGTTAACCCAGGGGCCAAAAATTGTAGGAGTCCATTTCCTGGCGTAAAGAAAGGATTAACTTCTCTCATCATTATGTTGCCTAAAGAGGGCTGAGGTCCTTGGATTCCCATTGCCATCCAACTTAGGGTGGCCTCTGCCAAAAGGTTCTGGGAAATAAGGATGACAAAAGAGGGCAAGATAATGTGGATAGAATTAAGCAGGAGGTGGCGGAACATAATTCCCCAAGTGGTTACCCCTACAGATCGTGCTGCTTCCACGTATTCCGAGTTTATGAAAACAAGCACAACCCCCCTCACTAAACGGGCTGTATTCATCCAACCAAAGAGGGAGAAGATTAAAATCAACGGCCACAACCCCCAGCCAATAATACGAAAAAGAAGCCACCCAAACACCATATAGATAATGAGCCAGGGAATAGAAATCATATAATCAACAAAGCGCATCAGGAAATAATCCCACAATCCTCCATAGAAACCGGAAACCAATCCCGCAAAGGCCCCAAAGAGGGTAGAAAAAAAGCAGAGGAAAAGGCCACCTCGAGGGAAAATCGACCACCCAAGAGGAGACGAGCCAATAAATCTCTCCCTTGGTCATCTGTTCCTAACCAATGCTCAGAGGAAGGGAAGGCGTAACGATTAAAAACGTCTACGTTATAAGGGTCAGAGCTGTTAACCCAGCAATATAGTGGTCCTCCTACGAAGAAGGCTAATGTCAAAAACAGCAGGGAAGCTAAACCCAAAAGTAATGGCCTGCTCTTTCGAAAGCTTCTCCAGGAGATTGGCCACAGAAGATAAGAAGACATGTTACTTGGTTCTCATAACTCTTTGTCCTCTCACACGGGGGTCTAGCCACCAATAGAAGGCATCCGCAAGGAGATTGCAGAATACGGTGAGCACCAAAAAGAAGAAAACTACTAGTTGGAGGACAGATACATCGGTAGGGTAGAAAAAGGATTCATAAAAGAGCCGACATAAACCAGGGTAGGAAAAAACGGTCTCCACCACGATAGCCCAGGTGAAGACCAAGGGATGGAGACCGCTACAGTGGTGACAAGAGGAACGAGAGCATTGCGAAGGGCATGCTTCCAGATTATTCCCCCCTCTGAAACACCTTTAGCCCTAGCTGTGCGGATAAAATCGGAGCGGATCACTTCCAGAAAAGATGAGCGCATGTAGCGGGTCCAAGTGGCCACAAAAGTTACACTCAGGACTAAAACAGGTAATGCGAGGTGCCAGATACGGTCCCAGAAGCTACCAGCAAATGGTTTCCCGAAAGAGATAATGTTTCCCGAGGGAAATAAAGGAAAGTTGAAGAGCCTGTAGGGGACTACACAGAAAATTATGATGGCCAGGAGGGCCAACCAGTAGGGAGGAATGGAGAGCCCGAGAGAGGACAGGATCATAGAAATTCTATCAAAGCGGGAATTCTGCCTGTATGCCGATTTTACCCCTGCGAGAACTGAAACAATAAGGGAGAGGAAGATGGAAGGGATGATCATAAGAAGAGAGTTGGGTAAAGGTTAAAAACAATTCAAGAGCGGAATAATCGGGATGCCGCAAAGACCATCCAAATTCACCTTGAAACAATGCTTTCAGCCAGTACAAATATTGAATCAACATGGGACGGGCCTTGCCCTGTTGGTCAATCAACCCTAACCTCACAGATTCCTGGAAAACGTTTTCTGAAGTGATATTGGGGTTTTCTACAAGTCTTTTTCTTTGAAGGAGAAATTATATTTCGATGCCTTTATCTCTTGTCACCGCACCGTTTATAATTTAACTTATCGCTATTGTCGTGTAAAACGAAAAAGAGAACAGGCTGGTTTTTGCGAAAGGAAGTAAAAAAGTAGCCTGTCCCCTTCCGTATTAAGGCTGTTTGCCCTTTTCTTTCTGACCAGCACGCCTCTTTCTCGAAAAGAGCCAACCTCCCAGCCCTAAAACCCCCGCCGCGCCACAGCCGATCAGTAACCATCCCCACCAAGGAAAGCTTTCATTCTTGTGCTTCCTTACAAGCTCGGGAGCGACCTTTGCTTCCAGCTCAGCCAGTTGATTATCCACCCAGTGGAGATAGGAGGTATTCCCCAGGCGAATCAAATTTGCTCTCAATTTCTGAAAATCGCGGTAGGAGGCCTCAAATTTTTGCAGCTTGACTCCCTCCTGTGCCAGGCGAGCTAACTCGATAGCTTGATCGACTAGTTCGGCAACTTCTTTAAATTTTTGAAGAGTTTGTTCCACCTTTTCTGGATCAGGGATCGGTTCAGCCGGGAGCCCGTAAGGGCCTGTATCCACAAGGTTGCTGATTTCAGCAAGCACAGAACGCAAGACTGGAAGCTCAGAGAAAGAGATAGTTACGCCCTCAAAGCGCTCCTGTTGAACCTGATACCATTTCTTTTTCCTGGCTGTCAGGATCCCCTGGGCTTCAGAGATTACTTTAATTGTGTCGAGCCATTGAGTAGAGATTGGCATGGCTTCTAAACATGCTTTCCATTCCTGCTCCAGAGAGGGTAGCTCTTCGCCATAAGCGCTTAAGACGGCTGCCTGGGTGTTCTCCAGAATCGTTTTGTGCAAATCTGACTGATACTCCCAGAGCTTGGCGAAACAATCCCAGCTTCGATTCTGGAGAAGGTAAAGAAGAAAAGAGAGCACTGGCTGCACTTCTCCGGAACCTTTAGAAAGAGTTTCTTCAAAAGAGAATCCCTTTTCTTTTATAAGCACAGCGGCAAAAAGATGTATAGGCAGAGGCGGCTTCAAGAAGTAGAGGTCGAAGGTAGCGACAGTGAGTTCTTCAAATTTGTACCGAGATCCCAGGTCATCGACGACATTAAAAAGAAAAATAGGAGGTGGACCCAGAAGATCTTTGAGCATAATATGAAGAGCCTCGTGGCAGCTAAAACGAAATAAGGGTTTTGACGGATCATACAACTGAAAAGCCATCTGGTTACCAGCTTGGGAATAGCTATAAGACCCCAAATAGAGCTGAACTTTGTCTTTCAGCTTACTGGAAAATTTTTCTTCCATGGTTACAGCCACCTGCTCGTAGAAATTGACAATCTCTTCTCTCGCTTCAGGTCGACTCTCGTTTTCAAAATAGATGACGAAATGCTGGCTATCTGCGGGGTTCATTTCTACCGCTAAGGCTGGAGGGCAAGAGGTTAGGCATATTGATAACGCTAGGGCTAAAAGAAAAGAAAATTTAATCAATTTTCACCTTTTGTAAATACTTGTAACATGCAGGTTGGAATCGGTGGGATCAGAAATCATGATTCTTCTGGCCTCCTTCCGGCTTTCTCTTTGCTCGCTATTCCTTTAGAAATCCTCACTTTCCGCTGGGCCTTCCGCAAGGTGAGAAGGGACGGGACACTGGGGTTTTACTGAAGCTGCAAGAAGAACAGATACTGGTAATTGAAAATCCCTGCCCTTTCTGTTAATCTACTCCTCGCACCTGGCACTCTGTCTGGGTCGTTAGCTCAATTGGTAGAGCATCTGACTCTTAATCAGGCGGTTACAGGTTCGAGTCCTGTACGACCCACCAGGATTTTTTTGAACCGAGATTCCATCTATTCGTGCAGATGAGATAGCCTTCAGCAGCTTCTTTCCGAATTCCTGCGGTTCACTCTTTCCGATTACCACATCCGTCGCCTGGTGGAATCTCATGAAGTCTCGCAGGGCCTTCCCAATCTCTCCGACCATCTTTTCTTCGAGCTTGACTTCCGGCTCCATGTAGAGAGCTTTGATCTGAAGTACTCCGTTCTTCCGATCCATCTTGGGGTCGAAGCGCCCGACCAGCCTGTTCGAGTAAAGGATGGGAAGGCAGAAATAACCCCAGATTCTTTTCGCTTCCGGCTTGTAGGCCTCGAGAACATTGCGGAACCCCCAGAATAACTGATCGCGTCCCCAACCCCAGAAGAGATTGTCAAAAGGGCTCAAGAAAGTGGTGCGGCTTTCCGGAAGGTCTCCATCCGCCGCCCGTTCGAGCAAAGAAAGATTATCTCGATGCAGGATCAGTTCTCGTGTCTTATCAATGAGCCTGACCGGTGCCTTGATGAGAACTCCTTCTTTCAGGAAATCTGCCAGATGAGGCGCGGCTTTCCCCTTTTTTAAATGGGCGTATTCGGCGGCATTCGCCTCGGTGCAAATGCCCAGGGCTTTCACTCCCTGCTCGATCCAGTAGCGCTCAACTTCCTCTGTACTGGGTTCCTCCAGGCTCACCCACGATGGGAGCACCCTCTCCCTCAGGTCGTAGACGAGTTGAAAATTCTGCCTTTCCCTCACCATCAATACCCCGATCGCCTTCAGGTACTCTAAAGCGTTCTTTGCGGGCTTCCAGCCCCACCAGGTTCCCCGGCGGGGACCGTGATATTCGAAGTCGGCGCTGCGCAGAGGGCCTTCCTTTCTGATGCGAGCAAGTACTTCCTCCACTAATTTTTCATTCCCCGGCCTAGCCTGCCAATTCCTGTAATAGGGGAGGTCCTTCATCCTGCGCATGTAGGGAAACTGGAAGCAGTAGTCCTCGATCGGGATGATGGAGGCCTCGTGCTGCCAGCCCTCGAAGAGCCGACGGTCTTTTTCGTCGTAGATCAGGCGGTCTAAATCTTCGGGGTCGAAGGAACCCATCCGACTCCAGAGGACGATGTAATGGGTGCGTCGGACCATCTGCAGGGTATCGATCTGCAGGCAGCCAAGCTCTCTCACGATGGCATGGATCCTGTCCTTCGTGGACCTTGTTTTTATTAGCTCGCTCGGATCGCAGAGACCCTGGGCGTAGAGTGCCAGGGTTATGGCCGCTGAAAGCGGATACAGCCTCACGGGTTTCCCGCCTCAGGCAAATGTGCTCTTCCTCTTCTTCGAATGTAACGGTCTTCCGCCAGCTCCAATGGTTTCCATATATAACCACTATTCTCTTTTCACCCGTGAGGAATTTGTCAAGGCTCCGAGGAAATTGACAAAACTCAAAACGGAAAATCATCTCCTGATGAGCTTTCCTTATTGATCAATTGTAAAAACTTCACAAGGTTTTGACATGTTTTCCCAAGGAATTTATTTTGTGCTGGAGAAACAAACGGAGGGCTAAGAAATGGACGGGATGATCCTGAAAGGGAATAAAGTGATAAGCAAGACTGAAGTAAAGGTGCAAGGGGGCAGCGGGATGGAATCACCCCACGCACTGGGAGCAGGGGAGAACGGGAAGGAGGCCTTCGTTTTAAGGACAATTTCCCTGAGTAAGCAGCTGCAGGATCCGAGGATCTTCAACTACTTGGCGAACCTGTCACGCTAAATCAAGACTCACTCCTCCTACAAGCTGGAGAAGGTTAAACCTTCTCCAGCTTGCTTTTTCCGCGTAGAATATCCTTGAATAATCTGATCGTGGAATGGAGCCTATCAGCTGGGAGCTTTGGAAAATAGCTGAGCGAAGGTGGCGGAATTGGCAGACGCGCTGGACTTAGGATCCAGTGGTGATGAGCCATGCGGGTTCGAGTCCCGCCCTTCGCACCACGAACTGACTGAAATTTTCTGAAATTGAAGGGAGCCTTTCATTTTGGATATCGAGAGCAAGAAAGCAGGACAGCAGATCGAGTTGACGGTCCAGGTCGAGACCCAGACGGTAGAACAGTCTTTTAAGCGGGCTCTCGCTCGCCTCGCGCAGAGGGTGAATATCCCGGGATTCCGTAGGGGTAAAGCCCCCCTGAATCTGGTAAAAGCGCAGATTGGAAGCGAGAGAGTGCGAGGGAATGCCCTGGAGGCGATGCTGGATGAAGTCTTGCCGGAGGTCTGGCGCAAGACTGAGGTCCACCCCCTCTTCCCTCCCCAGGTGGAGGTAGAGGAATTCGAGGAGGGGAAGCCCGCCAAATTTAAGCTGCTGGTCGATCCCTGGCCGGCCTTCGACCTTCCGGAAATAGAAAGAGTGAAACTGGACTTCTCCCCTCCCGGAGTCGGCGAGGTCGACGTCGAGGAGGCGATGGAGCGGCTGCGAGAAAGCTATGTCACCTACTTCCCCAAGGAGGGACCGGCGGAGGCTAAGGACGCCGTGGTGCTCCGCTGGCGCGTGGACGAGAAAGAGCCCTGGAAAACCGAGATGTTGGAATTGGGGAAAGGAGCTGCTCTTCCCGGGCTCGAGGAGCAGGTAGCCGGTATCCGAGCGGGCGAACAGCGCTCCTTCGTCCTGAAGGCGAAGGAGGAGGATGTCCGCTTCTTCGTGGAGGCTGTGGAAGTCAAGCGCAAAGAGCTTCCTCCTCTCGACGACCGGTTCGCCGAGAAATTCCAGGCGCAGAGCCTCTCGGAATTGAAGGAGAAGATCGAGGGCGAGCTCAAAGAGCAAGTGAGAAAGGATTACGAGAACAAGATCAAGGAGGAAGTGCTCCATCATTACCTGGAGCTGATCCCACTTTCCTTCTCCCAGCACGCCGAAGAGCAGGCCCTCACATCCTATGCTGAATCCTTCAGAGAGAACCTGCAGCGCCGAGGATCCTCGATGACGGATGTGCTGCGCAAGCTGAACCTCTCCGAGGAGGAGTGGCGGGAGACCGTTGCTAAAAAACAGGCCCTCTCTCTCTTGAAGGAGCAGATCGTCCTCGACGAATTGGCCGAGAAGAGGGAGGTCGAGGTCAGCAGGGAGGAGCTCGAACAAGCGCTGAAGGAACGCGGATCGGATGCTAGGACGAGAGCGGTAGCCGCCGCCTTACGCCGGGAAAAAGCCCTGAAGGCATTGGTGGAAGACTGGAGGAAGACCTTCTCAAAGGAGGAAAAGGAGGGAAAGCCATGTCAATCCCCTGGGTAATTGAACAGACCCCGAGAGGGGAGAGAACCTACGATATCTATTCGCGTTTGCTCAAGGATCGCATCATTTTCTTGGGCGGCGTCCTCACAGATGAACTTGCCAATTCCATCATCGCCCAGCTCCTGTTTCTTGATGCGGAAGGAGCGGAGAAGGACATCTATCTTTATGTAAACAGCCCCGGAGGGATCGTCTCCGCCGGGCTAGCCGTCTATGACACCATGCAGTACCTGAAGGCCCCAATTTCCACGATCTGCCTCGGCCTGGGGGCCAGCATTGCCGCACTGATCTTGAGCGCCGGCAGGGCGGGAAAACGCCTGGCCCTGCCCCATTCCCGTATTCTCATCCACCAGCCCCTGATCGGAGGTCAGGGGATTTCTGGCGCGGCCAAGGATATCGAGATCGAGGCGCGGGAGATCCTGGAGAATAAACGAATCCTGAACGAAATTCTGGCCAAGCAGACGGGACAGCCGATCGAGAGGATTGAAAAAGACACCGAGCGCAACTTCTATATGTCGGCAGAAGAGGCCAGGGAGTATGGTCTGATCGACCAGGTCATTTACCCCAGGAAATAAATGTCGGCCATCGGCTCCGTTCAGCCCTCGCAAGGGGAAAGCAGCTGCTCCTTCTGCGGCAGAAAAGCGCGGGAGGTCGAGCGACTCATCTCCGGGCCGGGAGTCTATATCTGCGACCGCTGCGTCCTTCTCTCTGCGGAGATGCTACGGGAGGAAAAAGCGCCTGAATCCGGCAGATCTTTCCTCTTTCCCAAGCCGGCGGAAATAAAATGCGCCTTAGACCAGCATGTGGTCGGGCAGGAGAAGGCGAAGAAGGTCCTCTCCGTGGCGGTGTATAACCATTACAAGAGGATCAACGTTCAGGCTGGGAAAGACGACGTGGAGCTGCCAAAGAGCAACATTCTTCTCGTGGGGCCTACGGGTGCCGGGAAGACCCTGCTGGCCCAGACCCTGGCCAGGATTCTGCAGGTTCCCTTCACCATCGCTGATGCCACCAGCCTGACGGAGGCGGGCTATGTGGGCGAAGACGTGGAGAATATCCTTCTCCGCCTGCTCCAGGCTTCGGATTTCGATCTGGAGATGGCCGAGAAGGGGATTATCTATATTGACGAGATCGACAAGATCGCCCGCAAATCGGCAGGGCCCTCGAGGACGAGGGATGTCTCCGGTGAGGGAGTGCAGCAGGGACTACTGAAAATGGTGGAGAGTACCGCCGTCCGGTTGCCCTCCGCAGGAGGACGGAAGTCTTCTTACGGCGATTCCATCCAGATGAACTCAAAGGACATCCTCTTTATCGCCGGCGGCTCCTTCGAGGGATTGAGCCGCATCATCCAGGAGCGCAAAGGGGGGAAGAGGCTTAAGGAAAAAGCGGAAGGAGAGATAGGCGACCTGAACGGGGAGATCATGCCGGAGGATCTGCTTAAGTTCGGCATGATCCCGGAGTTCATCGGCCGTTTCCCGGTTGTGGTGGCCGTGCATTCCCTAAGCGAGGAAGAGCTCATCCGGGTCCTCACTCAGCCTAAGAACGCTCTTTTGAAGCAGTATCAAAAACTGCTGGAGATGGATGGAGTGGAGCTGGTCTTCACCGAATCCGCCTGCCGGGCGGTGGCCCGGTCGGCCCTCAAGCAGAAGACCGGGGCCCGCGGGCTGAGGACGGTGCTTGAGGAGTTGATGCTGAATTTGATGTACGAACTCCCCTCCCGCAAGGAAGTAGGGCGGTGCGTGATAACCGCGTCTGTAGTGCAGGGGAAGAGAGAGCCGGCCCTGCATCTGACCGCTCGCCAACCAAAGAGGAATAGGGTGGAAGATAGTTAGCACTCTTTTAGGAAGAGTGCTAAAATATGAGAGTTAACCGGAGGTGAACGCGCTATGTCGCACGATATAATAAAGAACTGGGAAACGACTACTGAATTACCGCTTCTGCCCTTGCGGAACGTGGTAGTTTTCCCCTATATGGTTATTCCTCTCACGGTGGGCCGGGAAAAGTCCACAAAATCCCTGGAAGAAGCCGCTCAGGGTAACCGGATGATCATCCTCGCCGCGCAAAAGAACGAGGCGATCGAGGATCCCGAGCCTAAGGATATTTTCGATGTGGGGGTAGGGGCGGAGATCCTTCGCCTACTGAAGCTGCCGGACGGTACCTTCTCTGTCGTGGTGGAAGGTGTCTGCCGGATCAAGGTAGAGGGCTACCTGCAGACCTCACCTGGCTATCGGGTGAAGCTGAGATACCTGCAGGACGAGGTGCAGGAGAGCAAGGACCTGGATGTATTGAAACGGATGGTGCTGGAGCAATTCGAGAATTACGCCCGGCTCTCCCGCCGGGTCTCCTCGGACGCCCTGGTCGCCGCCATAAACGCCGAGGATCCGCGCCAGCTGGCGGATATGATTGCTTCAAACCTGATCCTGGGAATCAAGGAAAAGCAGGAAATTTTGGAAATCCTCGATGTTAAGCAGCGCATGGAGAGGCTGGCACAGGTCCTCTCCAAGGAGCTGGAAGTTCTCGAGCTGGCCAAGAAGCTGGAGGATCGAGTCAAGACCTCGGTTGAGAAGAGCCAGAAGGAATATTTCCTCCGCGAGCAGATGAAGGCCATCCAGCAGGAGCTAGGGGAAAAAGACGAGAAGATGTCGGAGATCGAAGCCTATCGGGCTCGCATGGAGAAAGCTAAACTTCCCAAGGCCGTCAAGGAGAAAGTGGAAGAGGAGCTGACTCGCCTGGAAAAAATGCCGCCGATGGTTGCGGAATCCACAGTCGTGCGCACCTACCTGGATTGGCTGCTTGATCTGCCCTGGAGCATCGAGACCCAGGACAAGCTGAACATCAAAGAGGCCGAGCAGATACTTGAAGCCGACCATTACGGCCTCAAGGAACCGAAGGAGCGCATCCTGGAATTCCTTGCCGTTCGACACCTGGCGAAGAAGGTGAAAAGCCCCATTCTCTGTTTCGTGGGCCCGCCCGGTGTAGGGAAAACCTCCCTGGCTAAATCCATCGCCCGAGCCATGGGCCGTAAGTTCGTCCGCGTCTCCCTGGGCGGAGTGCGCGACGAGGCGGAGATCCGAGGGCACCGGCGCACTTACGTCGGCGCTCTGCCCGGTCGGATCGTCCAGGGAATGAAGAACGCTGGCTCCAGGAACCCGGTATTCCTCCTCGACGAAATCGACAAGTTAGGTGCCGATTTTCGCGGTGATCCCTCCGCCGCCTTGCTCGAAGCACTCGACCCGGAGCAGAATCACTCTTTCTCCGACCACTACATCGAGGTTCCCTTCGACCTCTCCGAGGTGCTTTTCATCACCACGGCCAATATCCTCTTCACCATCCCCCCCGCGCTGCTTGACCGCATGGAGGTCCTCACTCTCCCCGGATATACCGAGTACGAGAAGGTGAAAATCGCGGAGAAATTTCTGGTCCCCAAGCAATTAGAGGCCAACGGGCTGACTGCAAATGACCTGAAAATATCGGAAGGAGCTCTCTACCGCATGATCCGGGAGTACACGCGGGAAGCAGGTGTGCGCAATCTGGAGCGGGAGATCTCCAACATCTGCAGAAGGGTGGCCCGGGCCAAGGTAGAGAGCAAGGACTTCTCCCCCATCCACGTTATGCCGAGGAGTCTGGCGAAATTTCTCGACGTCCCACGCTACCATTACGGCACTGCGGAAAAAGCGGACGAGGTCGGCGTGGCCACTGGGGTGGGAGTGAGCGAGGTGGGAGGAGATATCATGCCGATCGAGGTATCCCTGGCCAAGGGAAAAGGGGAGCTGACCCTCACCGGCCAGCTGGGAGATGTGATGAAGGAAGCCGCCCGCGCGGCCATCACCTACATCCGCACACGTTCAAAGGAGCTCAAGCTGTCGGAGGACTGGTACCAGCAATACGATATCCATATCCACGTACCGGAAGGAGCCACACCGAAAGAGGGACCCTCGGCCGGGATCGCCATGGCCACCGCCCTGGCCTCGGCACTCTCGGGGAAGCCTGTTCACCGGGATGTGGCCATGACGGGCGAGATCACCCTGCGTGGCAGGGTGCTTCCCATCGGCGGGGTAAAAGAGAAGGTCCTCGCCGCTCATCGCGCAGGGATCAAGACGATGATCCTCCCGGAGGAGAATCGTAAGGACATCCAGAAGATCCCGCCGGCGATTCAAAAGAAGGTCCATTTCGTACTGGTGGAACACATGGACGAGGTGCTGAAGGAAGCGATAGTCGGCTGAAGCCACGGGGCTTGAGTTTTTTCGCTCACGCCGATAGGATAAGCGGCAGATGACGCAGTCTGCCGCTTCTATTTCTCCGAGGAGGCTTTGTGCCTTTGCGGCAATTGGAGCCATTGTCGGAGGGGTCCTGTTCTCCCCTCTCACGGGTCCTTTAGCCCTCGTCCCTCCCATCCTTATATTCCTGCTCGCGGCGACATTTTTCCTCGCGCTCGTGCGTCCTTCCTTCCCCCCATCCCTCACCCTCAAGTTGGGACTCCTGATTGGTTTCTCCTTCGGCATGACCCAGAGCCTGGTCATCTATCTCTCCACTCGGGGGGAAAAGATCTTCACCAGCTTCTATATCCTTGAACGCTTCTGGATGGTGCAGAGCTTGATGCTCCTTGCGGGGATGGCTTTCATCTTCCTACATTCGCTCTGGCAGCGGAAATTCCTCTTCGCCCTGGGCTTTATTCTCGCCGCTTTTACCCTAGAGATGGCCGCCGTCCACTTCTACACCTTCAAGGAATGGTTTCGGCCGATTTACATTCCTCCACGCCCTTATTTCCTCCCTTTCGTCCTGAGCTTCGCCTACCTGGTCCTCTTTTTGCTTTATCGCTTTTATTGGCTTAGAATGCAAAGAAATTCTGACCGGGAAAGGAGGAACTCGAGTTGAGCAGGCCGCCCCTCGCGGCAATTGCTGTAAAAGTTAACGGCGAGATCCTGGATCTTTCCAGGGCTCGCCCGGAAGAGGATCTGGTATGGGTGACTACTGCCACTCCTGAGGGGCTTGAGATCCTCAGGCACAGCGCCTCCCATATCATGGCGCAGGCCATCAAAGAGCTCTTCCCCGGGACGAAATTGGCGATCGGTCCGGCCATCGAGGACGGCTTCTATTATGACTTCGACCTTCCTCGGCCGATCAAACCAGAGGACCTTCCCTCTATCGAGGAGAGAATGCGGGAGATCGCCTCCCGCGACCTTCCCTTCGAGCGGAAGGAAATCTCGCGCAAGGAAGCCATCGCCATCTTTAAGGAACGCGGAGAAACCTACAAGGTCGAGCTGCTTGGAGAGATTGGTGAGGAGACGATCACCGTCTATCAGAACGGGGATTTCCTCGATCTTTGCCGTGGGCCCCATCTTCCTTCCACTTCCCACCTCCGCATCTTCAAGCTCTTGAGCGTGGCGGGGGCTTACTGGAGGGGAGATGAGCGCAATCCGATGCTGCAGCGAATCTACGGCACGGCCTGGGCCACCCAGGAGGAGCTGAACAGGCACCTCTGGAAATTGGAGGAAGCGGCGAGAAGAGACCATCGCCGTCTGGGGAAAGAGATGGATATCTTCTCCACCCACCCTCATATCGGTGCAGGCTTGATCCTTTGGCACCCGGCAGGCTCCATGATCCGCCACCAGGTTGAGCTCTTCTGGAAGGAGGAACACCTCAAGCGTGGGTACGAACTCGTCTACACTCCGCATTTAGCCAGTGAGGAGATCTACAAGATCAGCGGCCACCTGGAGGCCTACGCCGAGATGATGTATTCCCCCATGGATATTGACGGCAATCCCTACCGGGTCAAGCCGATGAACTGCCCGGCGCACATTTGTATTTTCCAGAGTGCCACGCGCAGCTACCGGGATCTCCCCATCCGTTATGCGGAGCTCGGCACGGTCTATCGTTACGAGCGATCCGGAGTGCTGCACGGCCTCCTCCGGGTACGGGGCTTTACCCAGGATGACTCGCATATCTTCTGCCGTCCCGATCAATTGAAGGAGGAGGTGAACGCGGTCCTCGACCTCACGGAATACATGATGCAGACCTTCGGCTATCAATATCATGCTTACCTCGCCACCAGGCCGGAGAAATACATCGGTGCGGAGGAAGAATGGGATTTCGCCACCGAGGCCCTGAGGCAGGTGCTCGAGGAACGAGGAATTAAATACGCTGTGGACGAAGGGGGAGGGGTCTTCTACGCTCCCAAGATCGATATCAAGCTCTGGGATGCTTTGGGGAGGGAGTGGCAGGGTCCCACCTGCCAAGTGGATCTCAACCTTCCCGGACGTTTCGGGATTGTCTACATGGGCGAGGACGGTAAAGAGCATCGTTGCGCACTGGTTCATCGCACGGTACTGGGCAGCATGGAGAGGTTCATTGGCGGCCTGATCGAGCACTACGGCGGCAATTTCCCTCTCTGGCTGGCCCCCCGGCAGGCCGTGATCATCCCCATCGCCGAGAGGCATCAGGCTTACGCCCAGAGCTTGCTGGAGCACTTGAAAGAAAGGAACTTCCGGGCTTCCGCCGACTGCCGCTCCGAAAAGATGAACGCCCGGGTGCGAGATGCCGAGCTTCTCAGGATCCCCTATGTCCTCATCGTCGGGGACCGCGAGGAGGAATCAGGTACTGTCTCCGTCAGGCGCAAGGGCAGAGGGGATCTCGGCGCCTGGAGTCTGGGGAAGCTGTTCGAAGTGCTGAAGAAAGAAGAGGCAAGCCGCAGCCTGGTGCCTATTGACTAAACCAAGTTCCCTGTGTTATCGTCCCATAACGAAGAAGGGGCCGCCGGCCTCTCACCCTGTGGCCATGCCAACCGGGTTACCCTTTTAGTTCGCATTTGGTCGGCTCCCGTGGGAGCCTTTTTTGTTTGGCGTACCGATTAAATTGGTTGCTTCCGGAAAGGAGAAAACGAAGAATTTTGGACAAAACTGAATATTCTTGGGAGGTGAGGTCCCATCAGTAAGGATCTGCGGGTAAACCAGAAAATCAGGGCACGTGAGATTCGACTGATCGGCCCTGACGGTTCCCAGTTAGGGATTGTCTCTCTGCAGGAAGCGCTGCGTAAAGCAGAGGAAGAAGGACTTGACCTCGTGGAGGTGTCACCGGGCTCACACCCGTCTGTCTGCCGGCTGATGAATTTTGGCAAGTACAAATACGAGCAGAACAAGAAGATGAAGGATGCCCGCAAGAAGCAGCGGGGAGAGGTGAAGGAGATCAAGATCACCCGCTCGCAAATTGCCGAAAGGGACCTGCAGGTGAAAGTCAACCACCTTACCCGGTTTCTGGAACATGGAGATAAGGCCAAGGTGATAGTGGAGTTCCGGGGAAGGGAACAGCTGCACATTAACCGAGGATTCGACATCCTCAACAATTTGATCAAACGATTGGAGCCAGTAGGGACGGTAGAGAGAAAGCCCACGATGGAGGGGCGGAGGATCATCATGGTGCTGGCGCCAAAAAAAGTAGAACGGAGAGCAAGCAGTGTCAGTAAAGAGGAAGGCCAAAACTTGCAAGACAGCAGCCAAGCGGTTTAAGATCACCGCAGGAGGCAAAATCTTGCGGGGTCATGTCGGGCATAACCACCTTCTCGCGAAGAAGTCCTCTCGCCGTAAGAGACTGATTGTCTCCCAGGTAGAGGTCGATGTTGCAGATCGAAAGAGGATCAAAAGGCTTCTCAAGCTGAAGTAAGTTGTTAGCAAGGAGTGTGATCTAACATGAGTCGTGTGAGGGGCGGCCCGCAGGGCCGTCGTCGTCATAAGAAGGTTTTGAAAATGGCCAAGGGATACTGGGGGTCCACTCATATTCGCTTCCGCCTAGCTAAACAGCAGGTAATGAAGGGGCTGCAGCACTCTTACGAGGGCAGAAGGCTGAAGAAGCGGGACTTCCGCCAGCTGTGGATCCAGCGGATTAATGCCGCCGCCCGCAAGGAGGGACTTCCCTACAATAAGTTCATCGCTGGCCTGAAATCGGCGGGAGTGCAGGTCGACCGAAAGATGCTGGCGGATATCGCCGCTCGCGATCCGTCGGCCTTCAGCCATTTAGCGGAAATAGCTAAGACGCAAATCGTCAAGTAGGGAGAAAAGCCGTGCTCGAGCGGTTGCCTGCGCTTGCTTCAGAGATAAAAGAGAGAATCCGGCGCGTGGAGACGAAGAAGGAGCTCGAGGATCTGCGCGTGGAACTCCTGGGGAAGAAGGGGTCCCTGACCAGACTCCTGAGGCAGATCAGCACGGTCGACCAGGAGGAGCGGAAGAGAGTGGGGGCCGCCCTCAACCGGCTGAAGGAGGAGGTCCAGGCCCTCCTCGGCGAGCGTAGCTCCTCCCTTGAGAAGAAAGAAAATTCCCGCAAAGTGCTCGAGGAAAGCCTGGACATAACCCTACCGGGGATTCGCCCAGCCAGGGGGAGGAGGCACGTCGCCCTCCGGCTGAAGGAGGAGGTCGAGGACGCCTTTCTCGCTTTAGGCTTCGACATCCTTGAAGGCCCGGAGGTGGAGTGGGATTCCTTCAATTTCGAGGCCCTTAATATGCCCCCGGAACACCCGGCGCGGGATATGTGGGACACTTTCTACATCACCTCTCAGATGCTTTTGCGCACCCATACTTCCCCTATGCAGATTCGCTGCATGCGGAGCAGGAATCCACCCATCCGGGTGATTGTGCCCGGCCTCTGTTACCGGCACGAGGCGATCGACGCCACGCACATGGATATCTTCTTTCAGATCGAAGGCCTGGTGGTGGATCGCGGAGTTTCCTTCGCGGAGCTGAAGGGGACACTGGACCTTTTCGCCCGCCTTATCTTCGGTCCTGAACGCCGGAGCAAATTCGTCCCCAGCTATTTCCCCTTCACCGAGCCTTCGGCAGAGATGATGATCTCCTGCGGCATCTGCGGCGGAGGAGGCTGTCCTTCCTGCGGCCACAGCGGCTGGCTGGAGATCATGGGCTGCGGCCAGGTACATCCCCAGGTGCTGCGTAACGTGGGTTACGATGCGGAGGAGCTCACTGGATTCGCTTTCGGCCTTGGAACGGAGAGGATCGCCATGCTGAAATACAACATCCCGGAGCTACGCCTTTTCACCGAGAACGATTTCCGTTTCTTGGAGCAATTCTGATGCTGATTCCTTTCTCCTGGCTGAAAGAGCTGCTGCCCGACCTTCCCTCTCCGACGGATTTGAGCGAGGTTCTGCTCAAGGCCGGGCTGGAGGTGGAGAAAATGGAACCCCTCGAGGCGCGCTTCTCCGAGGTGAGGGTAGGGGAGGTCCTCAGCCTGGAACCCCATACGCGTGAGCCCTCCCTTAATCTGGTCGGGGTGAGACTGACGGCCGGGGAGGAATTACGCGTCGTCTGTGGCGCCTCCAATCTATATCCGGGAGCCCTTGTCCCTGTCGCTCTTCCCGGAGCAAGCCTCGCGCGAGGGGCGATCGAGTGCAAGGAATTCGCTGGGGTAGTCTCGGAGGGAATGCTCTGCTCGAGGGAGGAACTGCTGCTCGATCCCGCCCTCCTTCCTGAAGGAGAGGGGGGGATCGCCATCCTCCCTTCCGGCTCCCCCTGCGGAGAAGATCTGGCCAAGCTCCTCGAGTTGCCGGATGTTCTCTTAGAGGTCAAGGTGACGGCCAATCGTCCGGACTGGCTCTCCCTCTTAGGGCTGGCCCGCGAGATTTCCGTCTTCACCGGATACCCTCTCCACCCCTTCAAGGATTTGGACTGCAGGGAAGGGGAACAGCCGGTGGAGGGTGCACTCGCCCTGGAAATCGAGGATCCCTCCCTCTGCCGGAGGTACCTCGCTACCCTGGTCGAGGAACTGCAGGTTGGGGAATCCCCCCTCCGGATCAAGAGCCGGCTCCAGAAATGCGGCATTCGTCCGATCAACAATGTCGTCGATGCCACCAACTACGTGATGCTGGAAGTGGGACAGCCTCTACACGCCTTCGATTACAATTCTCTCAAGGAGGGGAAGATTGTAGTCCGCAGAGCCAGGCCCGGTGAGGAGATTTTGACTCTGGACGGGGCGGAAAGACCCCTTATGGAGGAGATGCTCCTGATCACTGATCCCGCCGGCCCAATCGGCATCGCCGGTATCATGGGTGGCCTGAACAGCGAGGTGAAGGAGAAGACGAGTGCCGTAGTGCTTGAGTCGGCCCTCTTTCTCCCGGCCTCCATCCGCCGCACCTCCCGTCTTCTCGGCCTGAGGACAGAGGCTTCCAACCGGTTCGAAAGAGGAGTCACCCACTTCACAGTGGAGATGGGCTCAGAGCGGGCCACCCGCCTGATTTCCTCTCTCTCTGGAGGCAGAATCCTCCTGGGAAGATTGGATGCAGGGAAAAGGAGGGAGAGGGAGATCGCCACTCTGCGTCCGCAAAGGGCGAACTTCATCCTCTCCCTCTCCTTGAGCCCCGAGGAGATCCGCTCTCACTTAGAAAAGCTTCATTTTAAAACTTGCGTCCAGGGAGAGGAGCTGAAAGTGGAGGTTCCCCTCTGGCGTAACGACATCAAGGAGGAAGTTGATCTGATCGAGGATGTGGCCAGACTGGTCGGCTACGACGCCATTCCCAGTCGCCCCTTGCGCGGTGCAACCCGGATAGGAGAGGAGCCTGCTTCCCGCAAAAAGTGGCGAGCCTGGAGGGAATACTTGATCGGGGCAGGACTGCAGGAAGTTCTGACCTCTCCTCTCGTATCCCCGCAATTCCACGAATTCACCTTCTTTGCGAGGGAAAAATGCGGACTCCGCCTGCAGAATCCCCTCTCTCCCGACCGCTCCGCCCTGCGCTTGAGCATCCTGCCCTCCCTCCTGCAGGTCGTTTCCCTCAATCTTCGTCGGGGAAACGAGTTCTCGGGAATCTTCGAGCTGGGGAGAATCTACCTCTCCCGCGGCGAGGAGGAACTCCCATTTGAGCCGGAAATCCTCGGCCTGGCCGTCCCCCTCGGGGAGACAGCAAACTGGCAGAGAGAGAGGAGCGCATTCGATTTCTTCAAGCTCAAGGGGATCCTCATGGGACTTATGGAGAATGAGGAAATCGAGTTCGTCCCCCTCTCGGGGCCGCACTCCCTCCACCCCGGGCGTTCCGCAGAGATCCTCCTGCGCGGCGAGAGGGTGGGGCTGATGGGCGAGGCCTCTTTCGAGACAGGAAAGTTCTTCGATTTGCGGATGCGAGTCCTGCTGGCCGAGATTCTGCTGGCACCGTTTCTCGGAGAGAAGGCTAGCTTCTTCCGTCCCTACTCGCGTTATCCCCAAACGAAGCGCGATCTGGCGGTCGTGGTCGACGAGCGGATACCTTACGCTCAGGTGGAGGAAATAATCAAAGAGGCAGGGGGAGATTGCCTGGAGAGAGTCCTCTTCTTCGACCTCTACCAGGGCGAGCAGATCCCCGCCCAAAAGAAAAGCCTGGCCTTTTCCTTGACTTTTCGCCACCCGGAGCGCACCCTGAGGGAGGAGGAAGTGGATGAGCTCGTCCGGGCGATCGAGAGGAAGTTGGAAGGGGAAGTGGGTGGGTCACTGCGGAAGAGCCTTCCCCTTAAGTGATCCCCGCTTCCTTGCGAGGTGATGAGATGGATGCGCATGCCCTGAGAGTGCTCGACTATTTCGTTATCGTCGAGAGTCTGGTCGAGCTCTGTCAGACTCTCTATGGAAGAGAGCTGGCGGAGAAGCTTAGCCCGGCGAACCGGCTGGATGAAATCCAGCGCTCGCTCAAGGAGACGAGTGAGGCCCGGGAGTGGCTGGAAAAGTTGGGGGATTTCACCTGGGGTCACACCCAGGATCTCCGACCTCTGATCTCAAGGGGCAAAATCTTCGGCATCCTGGCGCCAGAGGAACTCCTGCAGGTCAAGGACTTTCTCTCGCTCCTGCGCCAGATCAAGCAGAAAAACACCGAACTGCGCTCTTTTTCTCTCCTTTCTGCATTGATCAAAGAATTTCATCCGCTCCCGCAGCTGGAAAAGGAAATCGAGAAATCTATCTCCCCCGAAGGGGAAATCTTGGACAGCGCCTCCTACGACCTCCTGCGTCTGCGCAAGCAATCCCGCCTGATCGAGGGTCGCCTCCGGGAGAAATTGCAGGATTTGATATCCTCTCCCGCTGTCCGCAAATACCTGCAGGACCCGGTGATTACAGTCAGGGATGAGCGTTACGTGATCCCCGTGAAGCAGGAATTCAAATCCCAGCTTCCCGGGATCGTCCACGACCGATCCTCCTCCGGGCAGACCGTCTTTCTCGAGCCCATGACCACCGTCACCATCAACAACGAGCTGCGGGAGGCGCAGATCCGGATCAAGCAGGAGGAGGACAGGATCCTTTCTGCCCTTTCCGCCAGGGTGGGTGAGGCCTCCCTGGAATTGACCCGCTCTGTGGCAGCTTTCGGCCGCCTGGATTTCATCTTCGCCCGGGCGCGCCTCTCGGAGATGGAGAAGGCGGTAGCTCCCAAGATTGAGGAGGGGGCCTACCTTGAGATCCTGCGCGCCCGCCATCCGCTTCTTAAGGGAGAGGTAGTGCCGATCGACATCCAGGTGGGGAAGAAATTCCGCACCCTCGTGATTACCGGTCCCAACACGGGAGGTAAGACCGTGAGTCTGAAGACGGCGGGGCTCCTTGTGCTGATGGCGCAATCCGGGTTGCATATTCCCGCCTCCAGCCAGTCGGCGATCGGTGTCTTCGAGAACGTGCTGGCCGATATCGGGGACGAGCAGTCGATCGAGCAGTCCCTTTCTACCTTCAGTTCCCATCTTTCCCAGATCGTCAGGGTCCTGCGCGAGGCCAGCCCCTCCACCCTCGTCCTTTTAGACGAGCTGGGGGCTGGCACGGATCCGCGCGAGGGGGCAGCCCTCGGTACCGCCATCCTCGAGTTCCTGCACGACGGAGAGGTGCGGACGATTGCCTCCACCCATTACACCGAACTGGTCTCCTTCGCCTACTTCCATCCCGACGCGCGCAACGCCTCGATGGAATTCAACCTAGAGACCCTGGCACCTACTTTTCAGTTGAGGATGGGGATCCCCGGATCGAGTCACGCTTTCGCCATCGCTAAGAGACTGGGACTGAAGGATTATGTGCTCGAGGAAGCGCAGCGCCATCTTACGGTGGAGAGGGAGAAGCTGGATGAGCTGATCACCCGCTTGGAAGCGGAGAAGGATAAGCTCGATGCCGACCGCCGCCTGGCCCAGGAGGCCAAGGAAGAAGCGATGAAGATCCGCGACGACTACCTCCGACAGAACGAGGAGCTGAAGAAGAAGAAGAAGGAAATCCTCCGTTCCTCCTACAGCGAGGCGCAGAAAGTGATCAAGGAGACCAAGGGGACGATGGATGAGCTCCTGGAGAAGCTGCGCCAGGAAAAGAAAGTCTCCCGGCAGACTGAAGAGATCCGCAGGACGATCGAGCGGGCGGAGGGCGATGTGGAGGAGCGGATCGAGCTTACCGAGAAGAGAGGGCTGCCGGTGAAGTTAGAGAGCCTGAAGCCGGGCGACCTGGTCTGGGTGCCTCGTTTCAAGTCGCAGGGGGTGATCATCGAGGTCTCGCGGGAACAGGGCAAAGCCAGGGTGCAGGTAGGGGCGATGCGGGCCTACCTCGAGGAGCGGGAGATTGAAAAGATGGACGAGGCGGAGCGCAAGGAGGAGGGGATGCCTGAGCGCCCTCGACTCTCCTTCACCAAAGCCGTCTCCTGGAAGCTCGACCTCCACGGGGTCAAGGTGGAGGAGGCGCTGGGCATTTTAGACAAGTACCTGGATGAGGCCCTGATCAGCAATTTTCCTTTCGTCTACATTCTCCACGGCCGGGGGACCGGTGCCCTCCGGCAGGCGATCCACAAGTACCTGCGCACCCATTCCTCCGTGCTGCGTTTCCGCATGGGAGAAGGCACCGAAGGTGGCCAGGGAGTAACCATCGTCTACCTGAAATGAGATCTCCAATTTACAAACCTGCGCTTTGCCTCTAATATTGGCAAAATTCGAGAAAGAGCAAGATAGAATGAAAATGGTATCCGCCGAAAAGCAGTGGGAAATCCTGAAGGAAGGTGCACTGGACCTCGTCACCCCCGAGGACCTCCTCCTGAAGCTCGAGAAGTCGCTCAAGAGCGGAAAACCCCTGGTAATCAAATACGGGGCCGATCCCTCCCGTCCTGACATTCACCTCGGCCACGTGGTCTGCCTGCTGAAGATGCGACAGTTCCAGGACCTCGGGCACGAGGTGGTCTTCGTGATCGGAGACTTCACCGCCCGCATCGGCGATCCCAGCGGACGCTGCGCCGTGCGGCCCCCTCTCACCAAGGAGGAGGTCGACCAAAATGCCCGCACCTACCGGGAGCAGGTGGTGAAGATCCTCAATCCGGATAAGACTCGCGTCGTCTACAACAGCCAGTGGCTGGAGAGGCTCAGCCTGAAGGAAGTGGTCGAGCTGGGGGCGAGGTTCACCGTGGCCCAGATGTTAGAGCGGGAGGATTTCCAGCGGAGATTCGCAAGCAGCATTCCCATCTACTTGCACGAGCTCCTCTACGCCCTGATGGTGGCCTACGATTCCTGCGCGGTCGAAGCGGATGTGGAGATGGGAGGGCACGACCAGCTTTTCAACTTCATCGTGGGGCGGGAGCTGCAGCGGGAAATGGGGCAGGAACCCCAGATCTGCCTGACGATGCCCATCTTAGAGGGGACGGACGGCGTGCAGAAGATGTCGAAGAGCCTGGACAACGACATCGCCGTCCTCGATCCGCCGGCGGAGATGTTCGGCAAAGTGATGTCGATCCCTGATGCCGTGATGCCCCACTACTTCGAATACCTGAAATTGATGGACCCCATCGAGCTCTCCCGCCTGCGGGCCGATCTCGCGGAGGAAAGGACAAATCCGCGCGACGTAAAACTGGAACTGGCCTCCCGCATCGTGGCCTGGATGCATTCTGAAGGCGAGGCCCTCCGGGCCAGGGAGGAATTTCATAAGGTTTTCTCCGCGAAGGGAGTGCCCACGGAGATGGAGGAGGCCAAAATCTACCTCCCTCTCGATCTCCTCTCCTTCCTGCTCGAAAAGAAGCTCGTTCCCTCCAAATCCGAGGCCAGGCGTCTGCTCAAGCAGGGAGGGATCTACCTCAACTCCATCCCTCTCGCTTACAGCGAGCGCCCGGTGCTGGAAGAGGTTGCCGACGGCTCCGTCCTGCGAGTGGGGAAGAAACATTTCCTGCGTCTGAAATTGGATTAGATCTTTCAGCCTCGATTGGCCTTTCTGAAAAGTCAGCAGAAGAGTCCCCGCAATCTTCGAAGATTTTCAGGACCTATTCTCGAAAAAATTGATCACTGATCTCTACCGGGAGGAATAACCGGATTTCTTCCCCGGCTACTCTCTTGGGACCCTGGCCTCTCGAAGGGGCTTTATTGCCTGAACGTTTCTCCGCTCCACTTCATCTAATTATTGGGGTTTAAGGCCATGGATTTTTTGGATGCTCAGTTCAAGAGAGTCGCTCTTCTGGCTCGGCGAAATTCGGCGGCGCGGTATCTGATCTGGTCCCTGGTTTACTTTCTTTTAGCGGAGTCCCTCATCCTATCCTTCTCTGCCCTCTTCGCTTTCTCTCCTCCTTCCTTTGTCTTCCTCATCCCCCTGGTCATCCTTCCTTCAGGCTTCCTCCTCTGGCTCAAAGGAAAACCCGATTCTCGCCAGGCGGCCTGGCTCGCCGACCGACACCTGAAACTCGAAGAGAGGCTCATTACCTCTTTCGAGGTACTGAAAAAGGAGGGCGGACTCAATCAGCTGGAGAGCCGTCTGCTCGAGGACACCGCCCGTCGCCTCCGGGAACTGGGGGGAAAGATTTCCCTCCCCCGTGGAGATTTTCACCTGCCGACCTCACTTATTCTGATTGCCATCCTCCTCTTTTCTGTCTCTCCCTTCCTACCCTCGATCCGTTTTTCACGGGATTTAGAGGAGCAGGCCCTGACCCGCATTGACTTGCTGCTCGAGCTCTCCTCCTTCCTCCCCGGCTATGAGCGGCAGATCCTCTCCCTCGATCTGCTCAAGGCACGAAAGATGATCGAGGAGGACGACTGGTCGACGGCCGGGAACCTGCTCGAGGAGGGGAGAGCCCTGCTCGAGCAGGTAAGGGCGAGCGATGAGCGGGCGCAGGACGCCCTGGCTTCAATCGATGAGCTCTCTTTTCTAGCCAAGGGGCTGGAGGCCGGGAACGAAGCCGCCCTCGAGCAGCTCAAGAAGCTGAGTGAGGAGGAGATGAACCGGCTCGCCCGCGGGATCCTGGATAAATTGGACCAGTTACCCGCCGGGCCATTAAAGTCTACCCTGACGGAGCTGGCCAATTCCCTCGAGCAGAGAGGGTGGAAACTCGAGGAGAGGGTGAAGGAGCTCTCTTCCCTTTTCCCAATCGAGGAGACCCTGCTCAGCCAGGTGTCTGACCTGCTGCAGAGTGTGAAGCAGGGGAGCGGTTCCCTTCCCGGGGAGAAGACTGCCACCATTGCCGGGAGCCTGGAGGGAGACCTTTCCACCGAAGGCCCTTCTGGCCTGGGAACAGTGGGAGAGGGATCCCTGGAGAAAGGCGCACAGGCCGCGGAGCAGAAGGAATACATCAAGGCTCCGCAGGGCAAGTCCGATGAGCCGACAGGCGGTCTGATCTACGTGCCGCGCGAGCTCAGGGAAGCCGGAGGAGAAACGATGGTATTGCCGAGAGAAGGGAAGGAGAACTATCAGCTCTACCGCGTGGGAGAGGGACAGGTCGAGGAGGGTTCCCTAATCGATTATAAAACCCTTCTCGCTGATTTCCGTCGGAGGGCGGCGGAGGGCTTCGCGCGTCAGGTCCTACCCCTGGACCTCAGGAGCCTGGTGAGCCGCTACTTCATGCAATTGGAGGAGCAACCGTGAACCCGGAAAAATTTGGCGAAGTGATGCAGCAATTGCGCCTGGAGGTCGGTAAGATTATCGTTGGTCAGGAAGCGGTGGTGCGGAGTCTTTTGACCTGCCTCGTGGCCCGAGGCCACGCCCTGATCGAGGGAGTGCCGGGCTTGGGGAAGACGCTGATGATCCGCGCTTTGGCCGAGGCCCTGGAGCTACAGTTCTCCCGTATTCAATTCACCCCCGACCTGATGCCGGCCGATATCACCGGAACGATGGTCTTGGAGGAGGAGTTCGGCAAGAAGCGCTTCCGCTTCCAGGAAGGGCCTCTTTTCGCTCACGTCATCCTCGCCGACGAGGTCAACCGGGCTACCCCCAAGACGCAGTCAGCCCTACTTGAGGCCATGCAGGAGGGGACGGTGACCGTGGCCCGGGCCACCTACGCTCTGCCCCAGCCCTTCTACGTCTTCGCCACCGAGAACCCGATCGAGATGGAGGGAACTTACCCCCTGCCCGAAGCGCAACTGGATCGGTTTTTCTTCAAGATCCTGATTCAGTACCCTACGGACCGCGAGATGGTGGAGATCCTCTCCCGCACCACCGGGCATGTGACCTATAAGCCGAAGAAGGTCGCCGATGCCGCGCTCCTGCAGCAAATGAGCATCCTGGCGCGGGAGGTACCCGTCTCCCAGCCGGTCTACGAGTACGCCATCGACCTGGTGGAAGCGTCGCGGCCGAGCAACGCCAAATCGGGGGAGAAAGTGCGCCGCTACGTCCGTTTCGGGGCGAGCCCGCGCGGCGCCCAGGGCCTAATCCTGGCGGCCAAGGTGCGGGCCCTGGAGGAGGGCCGTTTCAACGTCTCCCGCGAGGACATAAAGGCAGTGGCGCTTTCTGCCCTCAGGCACAGGCTGCTTCTGAACTTCGAAGCCCAGGCGGAAGGGATCACCCCTGACTTTGTCCTCGAGGATCTGATCGAGCGCTTTGGCAATTAGAGGTCCGGAGAGCTCCTCTCTTTTCCCCCGCTTCTCCGATGCTTTCCTGCGTCGGCTGTCCCTCTTTCGCTTCAAGCCGCGGCCGGGAATCCCGGGTAAAGGAGCGGGAGAGCATTTAGTAAGAAAAGGCGGGGCTTCCGTGGAATTCTCTGACTACCGTACCTACTCGTTCGGCGACGATTTCCGCATCGTGGACTGGAATTCCTTCGCCCGTCTGGAGAGGATGTTCGTGAAGGTCTTCCGCGATGAAGAGGGCTTTGTCCTTCACCTCCTGCTGGACTGCTCCCGTTCGATGGATTGGGGTACTCCCAACAAACTGCTCTTCGCTCGCCGCCTGAGCGCGGCTCTGGGATACGTGGCCCTCTCTGGCTACAACTGGGTGACCCTGCAGAGCCTCCCTTCCCATTACATTTTTCCAGAAAAGCGGGGAAGGGGAATGATCCCGCCCTTCTTCCGCTTCCTGGCCGGCTTATCCCCGCAAGGCCCCTGCGACCTGAATGCCACCTTCGAGGAATACGCGCGGATGAACCCGCGGCCGGGTCTTCTCTTCATCCTTTCCGACGCCATGAGCCCGCTGGGGGTGGAAGTCGGAGTCAAACGCCTCCTCTCCCGTGGTTACCAGGTCGTCTTCCTCCACATCGTGGCCCCCGAGGAAATTGAGCCGAACTGGAGTGGGGACTTCGAGCTCGAGGACTTGGAGTGGGGGACTAAAGTCGATGTCTCCCTGGATCCTTTCTCCCGCCGCACCTTCCGCTTCGCTTTCCAGCACTGGCGGCAGGAGCTGAAGGACTTCTGTGCCTCTCACCAGGTACCCTACCTCTGCTGTCCCTCCTCCCTCCCGGTGGAGGAGGTAATGCTCCGGCTCCTGCCGGAGGGGGGAATCGTCCATTGATCCTCTTCGCCTCGCCCTGGTTTCTCCTCTCGCTTTTCGCCCTCGTTGTCTTCGTTGTGCTCTTCTTCCGCCGCCCCCGGCGCAAGAGATTCTCCGTATCCCAGGTCTTCCTCTTCATGCGGGCCAAGCGCGATGTGCTCACCCGCTTCACCCGCTGGCGGACTTTTCGCAACCTGCTCTTCTTCGTGGAGCTCCTCTTCCTGCTCCTTCTCTCCCTCTCCTCTGCCGTGCCGGAAACAGCTTTGGGTTCTCTCGCCGGCCGCAGATGCGCCATCGCCCTGGACACCTCCCTCTCCATGCTGGCAGATGATCTCGCACCTACCAGGTTCGAGCGGGCCCGGGAGGAAGCCGGGAGACTCCTCAATCGCCTGCTTGCGGCCAACGACCTTATCTCCCTCTGGTCCTTTGGCTCCTCCCCCCAGATGCTAGTCGATTTCACCAGCTACGCGAGAGAGCTTCTCCCCTCCTTGGAGAGGCTCACCCCCTCTTTTTCCCCCACAAGCGACCTCGAATCCCTTCTCGCTTCCCTGGAGGAAAAGGCCGGGAATTCCACCCTCTCCGTCTATATCCTCTCCGATTTTGCCATGGGCTCTCTCGCGAGAAAATTCCCCCACCTCGTCCTCTACCCTGTCTATATAGGAGGGGCGGTCGAGAATGCCGGGATCCTGCAGGCAGAGCTGGACGAGGAGCTCCTATGGATCAAGCTGGGCAACTTCAGCCGCTCCGCGCGCGAGTTCCACCTGACCGTGGAAGAGGACGATGAGCTAACCGGGGAAAAGACGGTGGCGGCGGAGGCTATGGACATTCTCGACCTGAAGCTCCAGTTGAGCGCCAGCCCGTCGCTTGTCAAGATAACGCTGGCCGACGAGGATTATTTTCTCTGGGACAATTTCTACCTGATCAGTCCCCCTCAAGCTCCCCGCGTTCTCCTTGTTTCCTCCTCCCCCTTTCTGCGGAGTGCCCTCGAGGCCCTCGGTGCCCGAGTGGTGGAGGTTCTGCCCATCGACTACCGCCCGGAGATCGAGGCGGATATCGTGATTACGGAGAATTCCGTCCCGGCGCCCTGGCCCAACCACCCCACCCTAATCTTCCACCCTCCCCCAACCGACGAGCTCTTCCCCTGGACGGGGACTACGACGAGCGGCTTTGCCTACCCCCTCGCCGACCCTCTCTTGCGTTTCGTCGATTTAGAGCCCCTCTCCTTTTACGAGGTGCCCTCTTTCCTCTATCCTCCCTCCCTCAGGCCCATCGCCTTCTGGAATCAGACTCCCCTCATCCTGCGGGGGGAGCTGGGTGGACAGAGGGTGATCGTCTTTGCCCCCAGTCTCTCCCTCTCCAACTTCCCCCTCGATCCCTCCTTTCCCATCTTCCTTTCCAACGCCCTCAACTGGCTCACCCAGAGCGATGGAGCGAGGGGAGAGCTGATCTCCCCTCTTCTTCCCTCCTGGGCGGGAGGAGGACGGCCCCCCGGGCTCTACGGGGAAGAACTGGCGGACGGCTGGTCAATTTTCGCCCGGATGCCAGCAGGTTTTGAGGAATCCAATCTCCTGCGTTCCCTTGACCCGCGGCCTTATGGCACGGTGTGGGAGGTGCGGGATCATCCCTTAGATTTCACCCGTACCCTCCTCCTGATCGCTCTCTTCTTCTTCTTAATCGATGAGATCATGCGATCGAGACATGAGGTTTGAGCTAATCTGCCCTCTTTGGCTCCTGATCCTTCTTCTCCTCCCACTGTTCTGGTTTCCCCTGAGGAAGAAGGGATGGCTCTCCGCCCTTCTGCGCTCCCTGATCCTGCTCCTTCTGGCCCTGGCGCTTTGCCAGGCGGAAGTTGTCTCCACTTCCGCGGGAGGAACCCTCCTCTTCCTGGTGGACCGCTCCCGCTCTGCGGGAGCGGCTCTGAGCGAGGAGGACCTTCCCCGGCAAGCGGGAGTCGAGGGCAAGGTCCTCTATTTCGGAGACGAGCGCTCATCCGATATCGGTTCAGCTCTGAGCAGGGCCTCCTCCCTGATTTCTCCCCGAGGAGGAAAGATCGTCCTCCTGAGCGACGGCTGGGATACGGGGGGCGATCTGGAAGCTGGCATCGAGGTCTGCCGATCGGCGGGAATAAAGGTGGATTCGATCCCCCTCGCCGCGTCGCGGGACGACCTCTCCCTCCTCCTTTCCGCACCCAGAACGGTCTCCGCGGGGGAGGTCTTCCAGCTGCGTATTCTCCTTCACGCACAAGGGATCGCGGAGGGCATACTCCGCCTCTCGATCGACGGGGAAGAGCTGATGGAGGAAACCCTCTCCCTGAACGAAGGCCTAAACACTTTTCAGCTTCCCCTCTCCTTCGAGGAGGCGGGGACGCATTCCTTAGAGGGTGAAATAAGGGGCCGAGGGGACTTCTTCATCGAGAACAATTCTGCCTTTCATTTCAGCCGGGTACTGGCGCGGAAGGGGCTGCTCATTATCTCCTCCCAGCCAGGGGGGGAGAGCTTCTTCCACTTCTTGGAGGGACAGGGCCTCCAGGTGGAGCTCAAGGCCCCCGCCGAGCTCAAAACACAGAGCTGGGAACTCAGCGCCTATGAGGGGATTTTCCTCCTAGATCTCTCCCGCGAGGAGCTCTCCACTCCACAGGTCCAAGCCTTGAGCGAGTACGTCAGGGTTCAAGGGGGCGGACTCGCCCTCCTCGGGGGTAAGAATTCCTTTACTTTGGGAAACTATTTCCAGAGCGACCTCGAAGAGCTCTTACCCGTGATCTCCAGGCCCCGTTTGGAGGAAGACCTGCCCGAACTGGCCGCGCTGATGGTGATCGACAATTCCTCCTCGATGTGGAAGACCACAGGAGAATACGAGAAGCTCGAGCTGGCCGAGGAGATTGCCCTTCACGCCTCCGCTCCTTTGCGGGCAAAGGACCAGGTAGGCGTCCTGATCTTCGCCGATCGACCGCAGTGGCTCCTTCCCCTCGGTGCGGGGAGAAGCTTCGCCCAGATCAAGGAGAAGATCATGACCAAAGGTCCTGGGGGAGGGACGAACGCTTTCCTCGCCCTGGAGGAAGCTTACGCCCAGCTCGAGGGTTTGGGCGAGACCCTGAAGTATGTGATCTTCATCTCGGACGGTAAGTCTCAGGAAGGGGAATTCTCCCGGCTGGTGACGGAAGCGAGGAGAAAAGGAATCTATACCACCGCCGTAGCCGTGGGGGAGGATGCCGATATTGATTTCATGCAGCAGGTCGCCGAGCTAGGGGCGGGCCGTTACGCCCAGGTGAATAACCCCGCCGAAATTCCCTCGCTGATCTACCCCCCGAGCGAGGAAAAACCGGAAAAGAAAGTGGAGGAGGGGGAGCTCCCCCTCCAGTTCACCGGGCTGGCCTATAGTATCCCCGCTCACTCTCCTCCTCCTCTCAAGGGTTATTTGAAGGTGCAGGCCAGGGAGCAGGCCGCTGTTTTCTACCAGAGTGCGGAGAGGAGAGACCCAGTTTTAGCGGCCTGGCCACAGGGACAGGGCAGAGTACTCGCCTGGCTGGGCGATTTTGCCGGTCCCTGGACCGAAGAATGGCTTTCCTGGGAGGAATTCCCCCTCTTCTGGCGAGAGATGATCAACTGGGTGGCCCCGCTGCGGGAGGAGCTCCCGGTTTCCGTGGAGAAGGAGGGCAATTCCCTCCGGCTCGAGCTTTACTCTTCCTCCTCCTCTCCTCCCCTCATCAACCTTCTCGGACCGGAAGGGCAGTCCCTGCGCATGCAGGGTAAGAAAGTCGGTCCCTCTCGCTACGAGGAACGAATCGGGCTGTGGGGAAGGGGAACCTACCACCTGAGCATTTACCTCGGGGAGATCAGGTACTTGGAGAGCTTCTGGCTCCCGGACCTCGAGCTCACGAGCATGATCTACTCCTCCGGAAACCTGGAGCGGATCTCTTTCCTCACCGGAGGGAAAATCCGCCCCGGCCTGGACGAGGGAATCTTCTCCGATCTGCCGCAGATCGCGAGGCGCTACCCCCTTCTCTCTTGGCTGTTACTTTCCGCAGCCCTTCTCTTCCTCGCCGAGTTCATCTACCGCCGCTTCATCCGGAAAATCGTTTAGCCCCACCGGAAACGAGGAGGAAAGTAGAAAATTTTCCAGGAGACTTGTTTATCTATTGACAGGGAGGGAATGCGTCCCTATAATGCTATTGCTTTAGAGTTTGACAACCGAAAAGGAAATTCCATGAAGCCAGGTGGCCTTAGAATTTTTTTTCCATTTTCGGGAGTCGAACACAGGGAGTTCGCCTCTCTGGTTGTACCTTGAAAACTAAACAGTGTAGGCAGCAGGTACAAGCTCTGCTTGTCCTGTCTTTTCCAGAGCTTAACTCCAATGAGGAGTTTCTTCATGGAGAGTTTGATCCTGGCTCAGGACGAACGCTGGCGGCGTGCCTAATACATGCAAGTCGAGCGGAGCTGGAATGAGGGGCAACCCGAGTTCTGGCTTAGCGGCGCACGGGTGAGTAACACGTGGGTAATCTACCCTGATGACCGGGATAACATCTCGAAAGGGGTGCTAATACCGGATAAGTTCCCGTTCTGATTTAGATAGGGAAGAAAGATGGCGGAAGGCGTGAGCCTGCTATCACGTCAGGATGAGCCCGCGTCCTATTAGCTAGTTGGTGGGGTAATGGCCTACCAAGGCGATGATGGGTAGCTGGTCTGAGAGGACGACCAGCCACACTGGGACTGAGACACGGCCCAGA